>NZ_JBVHVO010000019.1:58272-86172 GCF_055564815.1 Kitasatospora sp. NPDC028961
ACGACCCCCCCCTCTCCCCCCCCCCCCCCCTCCCCCCCCCCCCCCCCCCCCCCCCCCCCTGTGGCCCCCCCCCCCCCCCCCCCCCCCACCAGCGGGGATGGCTTCCCGACCGATCACCGGACCTGGCCACTGCTGCTCGACCTTCCCCACTGCCCGGGCCGACCAGGAACCGGCCGACCGTACGGTGTACTGCCGTTGTTGGGCGCGCTCGCTCGCCGGGCCTCGGCCGCCGCCGTCGCCCGGGCCGGCCCGCCTGCCCGGCCGCTGGGTGCTGGCCCGCGGCTCGGTTCGGGCCGTTGCTGCCCGCCGTTGCGGCCCGTTGCCGTTCCGGCGCGCTGTCGTCCTGCGGGTCTGCCGCCGCTGCGCCGCCCGTTCCGCCGGCCGGTTCGTTGTCGCGCTGGCCAGCCCGCCCGGCGCTGCGTCGCCTGTGTCGTTCCGCCCGCCGGCGCTGCGCTGCTGCGTTGCTGCCGGTCCGTGCGGATCGGGTCGAGCCAGGTCGGCGTCCCTGCCCGCCACGCTGTTCGTCCGCAGCGCCCCGTGGCGGCCCCGGTGCCGCGCTGTCCGGTCAGGCGCCGGCTGTTCTGCCCGGGCCGCCCGTCGGCGCTGCACTGCTGCGCTGCCGTTCCGGCTCGGCGGCCGGTCCGGTCCCGGTTCTCTACGGCCTGGCGCTGCGCCGCGCTGGCATCATGACCGGATGACCGCTCCGCTGACCTGGCTCGACCGTACCGACTTCGCGCGCTACGCCCTCCTCCCCGAGCACCTGGTGCCCCGGTGGACGGGGGAGGAGGCGTACGACGCGTGCGGCGAGTACGCGACGGCCCTGCGCTTCGAGGGCCACGACGTGGTGATCCTCGGCGGCGAGCCGCTGCCGGTGACCTGGATCGCGTACGCCTTGGTCTTCGCCCGATGGTCGTCCGCCGCCGACGACCGCTCGTTGCTCCCCGGCGTCGATACGGCGCTGGCCTGCGGCGCCTGGGAGGACGTGGTCACGGTCGAGCTCGGCGGCGGATACGTGCTGACCGATGCCGGCTATGACGGTGAGCACATCCGCGGGCTCGACCACGCCGATCCGCCGGAGCTCGTCCGGGTCACGATCCCCGCCGGGCGCTATCTGCTCCAGTCGCTGCTCATCCAGCCCGACCCCGAGTCCGAGTACTACCTGGAACGCCTGCTCCCGCTCGGCTGATCAGCCGCCATCCGGTACCGCGAGCAGGGATGGCGGGGGCTGCGCCTGACCGTGGTGACCGGGGTGGTGGAGTGGCCGCCTGCCCGCCCTGGCTCCGGCCCGCCGCGCCCGCTGCCCGTCCCGGCCGTGGCCTGCCCGGGTCGAACCGGCGCGGGGAGGGTCACTTCGCTTCCCAGCTCTCCTTGAGTTCCCTTTCGGCCTTGCGCTGCGCAGCGGTCTGGTCGTGGGCGGCGCCGACATTGCGGTTCGGTTCCACGACCTGGTCGGTGCCGCTCACGTAGATCGCGTTCTCGCGGTTGTAGACGGGGCTGTACAGCACCACCCCGTAGTCGGTGATACCGCCGTCGCCCTGCCAGACCTTGCGGACGATTCCGCAGGTCTGGTGGCCGGCCCAGCCCGACCACGAGCAGCGGAGCACGGTGGCCTCCGGCCTGCGCGACCTGGCAGCCAATCGGCTCACCGAGAAGCGCGGCACCACCTCGGGCCGGCCACTGCGGCCGGACCCTGCCGACCCCGGCCCGGCGGCCACGCCCGCGCCGACCCCGGCCCGGCCGCCGAAGTGCAAGCCGGTCCGCCCGCCCGGCGCGGGAGAGGTGATCGGGGGATTGACCGACCTCGGCCTGGACGCCGCGAAGTCCACCCTGCCCTCCTCACGCACGGTCGGCTGCCGGGCCCGCTCGGTCGGCCGCGCCACCGGCGCCCCGCACGCCATGGCCGTCAACGACACCATCCTGGCGTTCACCTCCCCCCTCACCCCCGGCCAGCCGATCGGCACCATCGCCGACAGGGTCACCGAAGCCCCGCACCCCCCCCTGCCCCGGGGAGCGAGCGCACCGTCTTCGCCGACGCCGTCCTCACCGCCCCCGCCGACGGCGTCCCGCTGCTCCTGGTCGAAGTCGACCTCCACAACGAGACACCCGAGTTCATCGCCGGGAAGTTCGACCGCTACGCCGAGTACTTCGCCCTCGTCTACCGGCCGCTCATGCACGGGGGCGCGGGTGACCGCGCGTCAGCCCGGGTGGAAGACGATCCGGACGTTGGCGTCCATCGGAATGATCAGCACGTTGCCCTCTTCCCACGTCCAGTCGCGTGGGATCAGGAACATCCGGTCGTTCGCCTGCGCCAGCAGCCGCAGCCCCCGGTAGCGGTAGCGGAACTTCTGCCCCGCTCCGGCGTCCGGCAGCGCGCGCTCGTCCACGCCGGCCCACTGCAGGTAGAGGCGCTCGGTGGTGTCGAGGACGACCGCTGGGCGCAGTGCGAGGTTGTGGGCAAGCCACTCGGCATCACCGTGCCCCTTCTGGTGGGCGACGCCGCCTGCGGTCCAGAACGAGCAGAGCACGATCAGCGCCACGCTGATGCCGAGCGCCGCCCGTTCCCCGGGCAGCGGGTAGGCGGAGCCGGTCGTCCGTACAGCCAGCAGCCTCGTCAGCACCACCAGCAGTAGCGCACCGCCCAGCAGTAGCGGGGTGCCAATGGGCCCCGCGTCGATGACCTCGAAGCCGGCAAGGAACCCAAGCAGCATGAGCGGGAGGGCCAGCAGTGCGACGGCCCAGCAGACCCGGCGGACGGTCCGGCGCCCCTCCGCGCCGCTGTGGACGGTCCGGGTGGCCAAATGGTAGGCGACCGCGGCCAGCAGGGCACCGCACAGCAGGACGCCGGCCGGGAGGTAGAGCGCGGCCGAGCTGCGGAGCAGGAGGTCCTGGCTGGAGAAGCCGATCGTGGCGGAGTCCACGCCGAAATAGCTGTAGAAGGAGTCGGTGTAGGCGTAGCCGAAGAAGAACAGCAGGGCGGTGATGAAGGTGGTTGGCGCGATCCACGAGGCGATCAGACCGATCCAGCTGCGCCACGAGCGCCCTTCTGGCTGCGGCGGGCCGGGCTGCTGCTCCGGCCCGGGCGGTTCCGACTCCTCGGACGGGTCGCTGCCGAACGGTCGCTCGTCGCTAGCGCTCAGCGGGGGCTCGCGGACTCGGAGAGGGGGCCGGTTGCTCGGACGCTCCACTGTCGGATGTACCGCTGTCGGGTGTACCACCATCAGTCGGGCCGCTGCTGGGTTCATCTGTGCTGCCGCCGTCGGGGGCGCTCTCAGGGACGTCAACCGTTCCGCCCGCGGTGACCCGATTACTGGTGCCGTCGACGGTGACGGTGACGCAGATCGTGCGCTTGCTTCCGGCTGGCGGCCTCGGCCCGGTGAGGGTGAAGCTGGCCGTCTCGGGGGTGGTGCCGTCGACCACCCTGATCTCCTGGCTGGCCGGGCTGGCAGGCGCAGACTGCTTGCCGCCGGTACAGTCGGTGACCTGGCTGATTGTGGCCGTGAAGGTGTCCTTCCGCGGACTCGACAGGTCGATCCGGGCGAGACCCCACGTCCCGCTGGCATTCGCCGAGACCTGGCCAGCCGCGTTGAACCCGCCCTGGTTCCCGCCGGCCCCGGTCCGATTGTCGTCCGGCTGCTTCCCCGAGCCCTCCGCCGACGGCGAGTCCCCGAGGTCGCCACCGGACTTCGTGGCCGAGGACGCCGCCCCGGATCCCGAATCCCCACCGCCGCCACCGCAGGCCGCGAGGAGGGGGACGAGCAGCGCGGCAGCCAACCACCGGGCGGTTCTGCCGACGATCGCGCGAGACGTGGGGCGCGGTGTCCGGGGCATGCGGTCTCCATCCGAGCGGCGAGACGAGAACAGGGCCGGAACGGCCTGGCCGAACGCTACCCGTTCGCACACGTCCCGGCTGTCCGCCAGTCGAGTGGCAGATAGCCCGGGCGTCACCCGCTCCGGCGAGCCATCACTCGATCGGGCGAGCGACTACTGGTGAGCGGGCATCGGGCAGCTCGGCCGAGGTCGTGCCGTCGACATCGATCAGGTGGTCGGCGAGGCCCTGAGGGAATCTCGGCCAGCAAGTCGCGCCGGTTTCAAGGGTCCGCAAGTAGGGCCGGTGGCCACATCTTCCAAGTATCGGAGGATTGAAATCAGTTAACGAGTTCCCTGATGAATTCCTCTAAAGTGGGCTTGCCTGAAGCGGCTTCAGAATTGTACGAAATTTCCGACTGGACACCTGAGTTGCGGCAGCCTCTTTCCCCTCGTTGCGTACGGTGACCTGGAAATAGTGGAACTGATGAGCGGCGGGTGGGTTGCAGCGGTGGTGCGTCACCTGCGTTCAGTGGCTGGTGTTCTGGTGGCCTGGTAGGAGCGTGAAGCCGCTGAAAGATGGTGGCGTGGTGGCGTTGAAACCCGGTGTCGTTGTCCGGTGAAGCTCTGCTGCCACCTGCTATGAGAGGTAATCCAACCGACAGCAGAAGAATGCGGATCCTGTGGATCTGGCTGATGATATTGATTCTATAAAGGAGGCGGGCGCCGGGGATGAACCGGCGCCCGCCCGTTCGGATTCCTTAGATGTAGGACTTGATCAGCCACAAGAGGAAGCCGACAAAGACCGATCCAAGGCCGTAGGCGAGGCCGCGGACTCCGCTGAAGAGGGCGGCGCGCACGAGGCTGCGAGCGGTGTTCAGACGCTTCTTACGCATTGGCTTCTCCCTTTACAGGTGTCGACACGCAAAGAATCTTCCCGCCAATAGCGGCATTGCAACGGCCCGCTGAACCAAGGATGGCGAACGAGTCCAACACACCGTCAGATCGTTCTAGGATGGGACGGCGTTGAACGGCATTGAACGCCGTTGAACGGACGCGATGCCGAGAGGAGCCAGGGTGGGCGTTCCAGGACAGTTGAGCCGGCCGGACCTGCCGCCAGGGGCGCACCGGACGCTCAACGAAGCCCTTCACCAGCTCCACTCCTACGCCCGGTACCCGTCGGTGGGATCGATCGCGACTGACATGAGCAAGAAGGCGAAGAGCCTGCCACCGGAGCAGAGGGCGCCTGTGCCCTCGCGAACCACCGTCTACAACCTCTTCTGCAGCCCCCGTCCGCAGAACTGGGACTTCACCCACGACCTGGCCGTCCATCTCGCTGGCCGCGTTCGGAGGGTGACACCCGAGCAGATCCGCAGCGTCAGCATCGTCATCGACAGGCTGTGCAGATTGGCACGCGAAGAAGCCCAACAGAGCGACGATCCCCGCCCCACGGACAGTGCCGCTGCTCCATCCGAAGCAACGGTGACGATCTTTGTCCCAGCTCAGCCACGTGTTCGTACGCCGCTCGCGCTTCCAGAAGCGCAGGATGCCCTCTACTGGTGGACAGACGAGGGCGTCTTGCGGAGAGAGCAGGACCTGGAGCCGGCGTTCGTGCGTGCTGTCAGTAGCAACCAGGAGCTGTTGAGCATGGCGCTCAGGGCGGTGGAGGTGACCATCGAGCGCGAGCGGTAGCGTGCGCGACGACCCCATCTCGACGCCGGCCGGGTTGCGACTTCTCGGGTTGGTGTCGGTGGTAGCGAGAGTCGGTAGTTGTATTGGACCTGCGGTTGTGGGACCACCCGGAAACGGATGTCGCGCTGCTCTTCGCGGGGGCGGGGGCCGAGCGCGCTCTGCGTAGGGTGCCGGCGCTTCATCAAGGGTGTTGACGTGGGAGCTGGTGCCGCGTCTGGCCCAGGCTGAGGTGGGGCCGGCGATGGAGGCGTTCCACTCGTTGTGGGGGCAGGTGGCATCCGCGGATATGGCGTGGGTGGAGGAGCACGTTGGGCACGGCAACTTCCGGACCTGGGCGAAGGTCACCTCGCATCTGACGGCGGAGGTCTACGCCCAAGCCCGGGCGCTGGTCGACCGTCCGCTGCTGGAGAGGGTGTGTGCCCGCCTCACCGGCCCGCTGTGACGGCCCCGGCCCTCGCGACGAAACCGGCGGCGGCAGCCGCCCGGCGCCGGGAAGCCGAACGGGCCACCGCGCGCGGTGGTACTCCCACCCCGAGGAAGGCACAAGAACGTGATCGGTACACCAGAGCCCGTGCCCGCCCCCGAAGACATCATCGCTGCCGGCCGGCTGCCAGATGCCGCCCTTCCCGCGGTAGCCCTGGCCGCTTTGCGCGGCCCGGCACTGCGCCGCCCGCTGGTCCTGCGGGAGGAAGGGACCCTGACGACCCGACAGGTTCGGACAGTCGCGCAGTGTCTGGAGGTGACGGAGCGGACGGTGTGGCGCTGGCTGGCTGCCGCCGGACGGGACCCGGCCGCGGCCCGTGAACCCGGCTCCCGTGCCCAGAGCAGTACCCGCTTCACCATCACACCAGAGGTCCGCCACCTGCTGGCCTTGTGGAAGGGCAACGTTGCCGCGGTCCACCGCGAACTGGCCGCCCGGGCCGCCCGACAGCAACCTTCCACCGCACCCCCGTCGCTGCCGACCCTGCACCGGGCGATCCAGCGGGACCTGAGCGCGGGGGAGCGGGCGGGGTTGGCGGCGGGGGAGAGGGCCGCGCGTCGGCATGACGTGTTCCTGACCCGTCCGCGCGGGCACCGCAATCAGGTGTGGGAGGCGGACCATGTGCAGGCGCCCGTCCTTGAGCTCGTGGACGGAGAGGAACGCCGGCCGTGGATCACCTGGTTCGTCGACTGCGCGACGGACGCCATCGCAGGCGTGGCCATCCCACCGGGCTATCCCTCCCGCGAGTCGGTCCTCGCAGCCCTGCACTCGGCGGTGCTGCGCACCGATCCGTACGGGCCGGTGGGCGGCCTGCCGGCGAAAGTCCGGGTGGACCGCGGCAAGGATCTCCTCTCCCGTACGGTCACGGCGGCGTTCGGCGCGCTGGACGTCACCGTCGAGCCGCTGCCGCCCTACACGCCCCATCTGAAGGGCACGGTCGAGGGGCTGAACCGGTCAGTGGAACGGATGCACCTGGCCGCTCTGCCCGGCTACGCCCACCAGCCGCGCCCAGGACGCAGGCCCCGGCCGGCCGACCGGAGCTCCCTGCTGTCGTTCGAGGAGTTCACCGCAGGCCTGCTCGCTTGGGTGGCGTGGTGGAACACCGAACACCGCCCGGCCCCGCTGCGCGGCCGCACCCCGCTCCAGGCATGGCTGGACGACCCCACGCCGGTACGGGACATCCCACCGGTCGACCTGTGGTCCTTCACCCTGGAGGACGACCGGGCCGGGCCCCGCCCGGTCACCACCCGCGGGGTGAAGTTCAAGGGCCGCTTCTACGTCGCCCCCTGGATGGCCGGCCGCGCCGGCACCGGGGTGAGCGTGCGCCACATGCCCCACCATCGGCACGAGATCGAGCTCTTCGATCCCGTGACCGGACGCCACCTGGCCACCGCCCACCTCGCCGACGAAGCCACCCGCGAGCAGATCGCGGCGGTGTGCCGCGCCCGCGCCGCCCGCGCACGCCGCCTCGCCAAGGACCTCGAGAACGCCCAGCGCGCCCGCAACGAACGCCACCCCGCCGCCACCACACCCGAGGCGCCCCGCCCGCTCGGCCCGCTCACCGCCGCCGAGGCCGGCCTCGAACTGGCCGCCTCCACCCACACCGACCTGACCGCCCTCGCCCGGCCCGACCTCATCGCACCGACCGCTCCACCCGAGCACTGGAACACCCCGCCCGGCCTGCTCACCACCACCTACAACGAGAGCACCGGCCAGCGGCTGCTTGCAGCCGCCGCTGACGCCCAGCGCGCCGCAGGCTGGACCGCGTACGACAGCGGACACCCCGACCGGGCGGAGGAACACTTCGCGGACGCTGCGGAAGACGCAGTTGCCGCCAACGCTTCGGAGGTGCTCGCCAACACCTTGGCTTTCTGGGCCATCAAGTGCTACTCGACCGGCGATCCCCGGGCAGCGGTGTCTCTCGTCGCAGCGGCCCACGCCCACGGCCACGCCACCGGCTCCGCCCGTATGCTCGCCATGCTCCACGCCCGAGCCTGCCGCGCATACGCCAAGGCCGGAGACCTGCGGGCCTCCGACCGGGAAGCCAACGCAGCTCTGGACGCCTACAGCCGCGCCGTCCCCCTCGACGAGGACTTGCCGTCCATGTACTGGGTCAACCTCGGAGAGATCCACCAGCTGCTAGGTAGCTCCGCGCTCAACCTCGGCCACCCCACCCGCGCACTGGTCCACTTCCAACAGGCTGCCACCGCCGGCAGGGCCGAGATCTACGACGACTACGACGGCGACTCCTTCCCTCGAGGAGCAGCGATCTACGAGGCCCGGGCTGCCGAGGCGTATCTGGAACTCAAGGACGTCGAGCAGGCCGTGGCGTGGCCCACCAGGCAGTCGAGCACATGGGCGGCGTGAACTCCGTGCGCGGCAGCACTGCGCTGGCTGATCTTCGGGCGAAACTGCGGCAGCACGCGGAGGCGCGCGAAGTCAGGACCTTTCTGGAGTTCACCGCGTAGGACGTTGCTTAACTCCTTCGTCTCGCGAGCCGGGGCACCGATTGCCGAGGCTACTCGCGGTCGACGTCCCCGATCGCGGCCCGCCCCCGCTACCGGACGGGCGCTCCGACGAGCTCCAGCACATGGCCGGCCAGCTCCGCCGTCGGCAGCCCAGCGTCCAGCAGCACAGTGCCCGCCGACACTCTGCAGCCACGAGGAGCAGCAGCGCGTGCACCCACAACCTGGGCCGCGATGTCCGCGAGTCGCGCCGTAGTCATAGCTACCGAGGGTATGGCATTCGTGTCAGGCCGCCCACCGTGCCGCGTGATCCCGGCGAACCGCCGGACGTCACCGTCGCACCGTGGCGCCCTCGGCAGTGGGGGGAAACGTCCGGGTCGGGCCGGGTGGCGACCAGCTCGTCCGGGCTACGGGCGGCCACGGCGCAGTCGGCGCGCACCCCCGCCGCTCACGGAGGCGGAGACCGCCGACCTCACCTCCACCGGGCCCCGAGCGCGGGTCGTCGCAACCGGAGGGAACGCGATTCGCGTCCCAGTGTGAGGAGTTGACTTGTTCGCCGGTGACTCCGCGGGCCGGACGGCCGCCGACGTACGCGGCGGCCCGTGGACGCGGAACGGGGTCCCGCGCGCGACCCCGGACGACCCGCGGGTGTCGGGACCGGCGCTGACCGGCACCCGGCAGCCGCGTTCGGCGAACAGCCGCTCGACGAGGTCGGGACCGCGGGCCGGGTCGCGGACCCCTCAGTCGGCGGGAGCCATAGACCGAAGAAGAGGTATCGGTCGTTCTCCGCGGGAACCGGGGCGCCGGCGAAGGGTCAGCGGCGGGCCGTCATCGGCACCACGGCGCGGTCCGCCCCATTCACCGGCGGTGAATGGGGGTCAGCAATTCGGCCCATCGTCAGCCCCCCCGTGCTCGACATTCGGGGTCGACTCCCGCCCGCGACGAGAACGGTCGCTCGACAGCCGACCCGGCTCGGAGCCTATGCGGCCGACGGCAAGATCGTCAACGGTTTTGCGGGGAGGGCGAATCCCACGAATCGGACCAATGGGTGGAACCTTCGCAGGAGGCCCGTCGACAGCACGGCTTCCCAGGTCAGCGGGGCTGGGATAGTGTGCGGCCGACGGACCGGCCCGGGGGCGCCAGGTCGCGTCGAGCCGCTGCGGCCGGGCCTTCAGGGCCGCGTCTCGAACTCCTCACCTCGCCTGATCCGGCGTCATCCGGCCGTGGGCGGCGCGAGATCCCCAGGTCTCACCAACTGTCACTCCAGTCACATTCCGCAGGCCAGCGCGCTATGCCGTGTACCTGACATGCTTATACTGGCGCTGCCTCACCCCGGGGTCGGCCCCACACGTCCCGCAGCGGCCCACCGCCTTCGGGGCGCCCCGTCCGGCACGCGGGGCGGCACCACCCGCGCCCGCCATCCCGGTACCGGGAGACCACGGCACGGGGCCACCCCACGGCGGCCGTTCCCCCGGCATGGCCCGCCCCAGAATCTGCATTTCCGATTCGTCACGACGAAGTTTGGAGAAATCACCATGACCTCACGTCAGGAGATCACGGATTCCGTGGTGCTTCGTCTTCGCCAGACCCTCCCCGGCCTTGGCGAGGAGGGTGTGAACGAGGACAAGGATCTGCGCGACTACCCGGAGTTCGACTCGCTCGGAATTCTGGAGGTGCTGGTCTGGCTGGAGGGCGAGTTCGAGGTCTCCATTCCCGACGAGGAGCTGAGCGTGGACAACTTCAACACCATCGGAAAGATCGTCGACTACGTCGTCGCCCAGCGCTAGGGGTCGTCCGGGGCCACCGGACAACCCCCAGCCGCCGATAGCGGTGGGCACCGCCCACCGTCTCGCCCTTGGAGTCGGACGATGGAGATCTTCACCCTGCCGGACCTGCTCGCGGTCCGCGCGCGGACCCATGGCGCCAGGCCGGCCGTGAGTCAGCACGGCGACGTGCTGAGCTACCGCGAACTGCTGGCGCTGGCCGAGGGGTCCGCCGAGGCGCTGGCCGCGAACGCGGTCGGGCCGGGCGACCGGGTCGCCATCCTCCTGCCCAACTCGGCGCAGTGCCTCGGATGGTTCTTCGGGGCGCTGCGGCTGGGCGCGGTCGCGGTGGTCGTCAACGACTCGCTGAAGCCGCCGCAGATCGAGCACATCGTCCGGCACAGCGGTGCCACCGTGGTGGTGACCGACCGCCGGCACCGCCCGCTGGTGGGCGAGCACGGCGTGCCCGTGCTCGACGCGGCGAGCGCCACCCCGCACGGCGGCACCGGCGGCGCGGCAGGGGCACCCGCCACCGGGCCGATCAGCGCGGACCTGGCCGCCCTGATCTACACCTCCGGTTCCACCGGTCGTCCCAAGGGCGTCATGGTCACCCACGCCAACCTCGTCGCGGGGGCCCGGATCGTCGCGACGTACCTGCGCCTCACCGAGGCGGACCGCACCCTCTCGCTCCTGCCGTGGAGCTTCGACGCCGGCCTCAACCAGGTGCTGGCGACGTTCTGGGCCGGCGCCACCCTGGTGATCGGCGGCACGGTCTTCGCCCCCAGGGTCTGCCGGGAGCTCGCCACCGAGCGGATCACCGGCCTCGCCGGGGTGCCGCCGCTCTGGGAGTCGCTGGTCAACCGGCCGTCACCGTTCCTCGGCCTCGACCTGCCCGAGCTGCGCTACATCACCAACACCGGCGGCGCGCTGCGCGCCGACACCCTGGCCCGGATCAGGAAGGCCCACCCCGGCACCGACGTCTACCTGATGTACGGGCTCACCGAGGCGTTCCGCTCGACCTACCTGCCCCCCGAACTGGTCGACAGCCGACCGGGATCGATGGGCCGGGCGATCCCGGACACCGAGATCCTGGTGCTCGACGAGGACGGGCGGCCGTGCGCACCCGGACAGGTCGGCGAACTCGTCCACCGGGGGCCGACGGTCGCCGCGGGCTACTGGCGCGACCCGGCGGCGACCGCACGGGTGTTCCGACCGTCTCCGTTCGCCCCGCAGGGCGCGGCAGCGGAGCGGGTGGTCTACTCGGGCGACTACGTCCGCCGCGACGAAGAGGGGTTCCTCAGCTACCACGGGCGGCGCGACGAGCAGTTCAAGTCCCGTGGCTTCCGGGTCAATCCGACCGAGATCGAGGCCGGGCTGCTCGCCTCCGGCCTGCTCTCGGAGGCGGTCGTCTTCGCGGACCCGGCCGGGAGCACGGACGCCGATCCCGTGGTCGTCGCCGCCGTGGTGCCCACCGACCCGGCCGGCTTCTCGCTCGACCTGCTGGAGGAGCACATCGCCGCCCAGCTCCCGGTCTACCAGCGGCCCGGCCGGCTCCAGGTGCTGCCGACGCTCCCCCGCACCTCCTCGGGCAAGGCGGACCGCGCCCGGGTCAAGGCCGAGTACGGCGCCGCCGGGCCGAAGGAGGCCGGCAGTGCGCCCCGTTGATCCTTCGGTGCCCGCCGACGAGGAGGCCCGGCTCGCCGCTCCGCTGGAGCGGTTCGCCGCCCTGCACACCGCGGCGCTTCGCCGATCGCACGGCGTCATCGACCTGTCGTACCCCAACCCGCTGGTCCACCGCGATCCGCGCGGCTTCGAGCTCCTGCGCACGCTGGCCGGGTCGGTCGGGCAGAGCGAGCTGCAGTACACGCCGTTCGGCGGCGGCACGCTCGCCCGGCGCCGAACGGCCGCCGCGCTCTCGCGCCGGCTCGGCCTTCGGCTGGACCACCGCGACCTCCTGCTCACCCCCGGCGCGACCGCCGCGCTGAGCACCGCCCTGGCCGCCCTGTTCGCGCCCGGCGACGAGGTCCTGGTGGTCACGCCCTGCTGGATGGACTACTTCCTCTACCTGCACCGGCTGGGCCTTCGGTCCCGGGCGGTGCCGTCGGGCCCCGGAAAGCGGCTGGACCCGCGGGCGCTCGCCGCGGCGATCGGGCCCGACACCGCCGGGGTGATCATCAGCCAGCCGGTCTGCCCGACCGGGGTGCTGCACGACGGGGGCGAACTGGCCGCGCTGGCGGACGCCCTGCGCGGCGCCGCCGCCCGCTTCGGCCGCGCGCCCGTGCTGATCAGCGACGAGGTGCACCGCGACCAGAGCTGGGGCGGCACGCCGTTCACCAGCCCGATGCAGGTGTACCCGGACACGGTCAGCGTGTACTCGTACGGCAAGGCCTGGTCGCTCCAGGGCCAGCGCACCGGCTACCTCGCCCTCGGACCGGGCCTGCGCGAGCGCGAGGAGGTGCGCCGGCGCGCCGAACGGGCCCTGCGCTCGCTGGGCCACTGCGCGCCCACCGCGCTGATGCAGCGGCTCGTCCTGGAGCTGGCGGACCTCACCCCCGACTGCCGGGAGCTGCGCGGGGACCAGCTGCGGCTGCGCGCCCTGTTGACCGACCTCGGCTACCGCGTGGTCGACGCCGAGGCCACCGCCTTCCTGTACGTCGAGTGCCCGTTCGGGCTGGGCGACCGGGAGTTCGTGGACCTGCTCGCCGCGCGGGGTCTGATCGCCATGCCGTCGGAACTCTTCCACGACGAGGGGCATTTCCGGCTCGCGCTCAATACCGGGCCGGACCGGTTCGACGACATCGGACGCCGGCTGCGGGCCGCCCTCGAAGCGGCCCGCGAACGCAGCCGGCCGACCGAGAATTCCAGCTGAGCAGAATGGTGGAGACGATGCAGAACACAGTGGCCGGCCTTCCGGCCGAGACCGTCGTGGACGTCACGGAAATCGCGGAATCGCTGGAGGTCTTCGTCCGGGCCGAGGGCCGGATCGACGACGGCGACCAGGATTTCAACCGGCAGGTCGACCTCTTCGACGCCGGTTACCTGGATTCGTTGGGCACCTTGCACCTCATCCAGCACATCGAGGAGCGGTTCCGCCTCGAGCTCGACGACGACGCCCTCGGCGACCCGGGGTTCGCCAGCATCGACGGGATCAGCTCGATCGTCGCCACCGCGCTGGCGGCGGCCGGCTCCCGGGAGCGGTGACCGGTGGACCTCGGCCTGTTCTACTTCGCGGACGACGCCGCCGCCCCGGGCGGCGGCGGCGACCGCTACCGCCTGCTCCTGGAGGGCGCCCGGTTCGCCGACCGGCACGGCTTCACCGCCGTCTGGACACCCGAGCGGCACTTCCACCGCTTCGGTGGCCGCTACCCCAACCCGGCGGTGACCGGGGCCGCCGTCGCCGCGTGCACCGAGCGGATCGCGATCCGCGCGGGCAGTGTCGTCGCGCCGCTGCACCACGTGCTGCGGATCGCCGAGGAGTGGGCGGTGGTGGACGGCCTGTCCGGCGGGCGGGCGGGTCTGTCGCTGGCCTCCGGCTGGAACCCCGCCGACTTCGTGCTGCGCCCCGAGGGCTTCGAGGGGCGTGACCGCGCGGCGGTCGAGGCCGTCGACACCCTGCGCCGGCTCTGGCGGGGCGAGCCCCTGCCGGCCGCCGCCGACGACGCGGCGCAGGGCCCGCGGATCTACCCGCTGCCGGTCGGCGGCCCGCTGCCGATGTGGCTGACCAGCGCGGGCAACCCGGAGACCTTCCGGGCCGCCGGCCGCGCCGGGGTGGGCGTGCTGACCCATCTGGCCAACCAGGACCTCGCCGAACTCGCCCTCCGCACGGCCGAGTACCGGCGGGAGTACGCCGCCGCCGGGCACCCCGGGCGGGGCCACGTGGTGCTGATGGTCCACACCTTCCTGGGCGAGGACGCCGACGCCGTCGAGGCGCAGGTCCGCGGGCCGCTGGAGGAGTACCTGGTCAGCGCCATGACGCTGTTCGGCCCGAAGGGCAGCGCCGGGTGGAGCCCGGCCCGCACCAGGGCCGTCGTCCGACCCGCCCTGAATCGGTACCTGCACCAGGGGTACGGCCTGTTCGGCACGGTCGAGCGGGCCGAGGCCCTGGTCGAGGAGTACCGGCGGGCCGGTGCGGACGAACTCGCCTGCCTGGTGGACTTCGGGCTGCCCGCCGATCAGGTGCTGCGCGCCCTGGAGCCGCTCTCCGAACTCCGCCGCCGGGTGGCCCGCCAAGCCCCGTGCGCCGCCGATTCCGAGCATTCTCCGAGGTCACCGCAGAAAAGGGCTGTTCAGAGCCCTTAATGTCTTGTACCGTACATGATCAACGGCATTGTGCCGCTCCCTCCCGTGAGCACGTGAATTCCCCGACCGACGCATCCGCGCGGCCCCGACGAATTCCGGCGGACCAGCACGGGCGGCGACCTCTCTGACCACATCACCACGCCGGGGGAAACACGTGGGCACCGATTCTGCGCGCTATCCGCTGTGGGAACTCCTGGAGCGCCCCAGCACCTTCGGACGGGCGTCCCACTCGGCGGTGCGCGCCGAGGGCACCCGCGTCCTCTTCGCCGACGGGCAGTGGCGTCAGTGCGCCACCAGCGGCCTGTGGAACGTCAACCTCGGCTACGGCAATCCCCGGATCGCCGACGCCGTCCGGGACGCCCTGATCGAGACGTCGTACTTCTCGCTCTTCCGCACCGGGCACGAGCCCGCCGTGGCCGCCTCCCGGGCACTGCTCGACCTCTGCGGCCCCGAGCACTTCGGCCGGGTGATCCACTCCACCTCGGGCAGCGCCGCCAACGACCTCACCATGAAGCTGGCCCGTCAGTACTGGGCACTGAAGCGGCAGTTCCGCCGCCGGGTGATCGTCGGCCTCAAGGGCAGCTACCACGGCCTCACCTACGGCAGCCACGGCCTGACCGGCATGTCGCTCGGACAGAGCTACTACAGCGTCGACCAGCGGCTCATCCGGCACGTCAGCCACGAGGACCCGGCCGAGCTGGAGGAGCTGCTGCGCACCGAGGGCGAGAGCATCGCCGCCGTCGTGGTCGAGCCGGTGCTCGGCACCGGCGCCCTTCCGCTGCCCGACACCATGCTCGCCGCCCTCCCCCGGCTGCGCCGCGAGTACGGCTTCCTGCTGGTGGCCGACGAGGTCGCCACCGGCTTCGGCCGCACCGGCTCGTACTTCGCCTCGCACGACTGGCCCGAGCGGCCCGACGTGATGCTGGCCTCGAAGGGCCTCACCAACGGCACCTGCGCCGCCGCCGCGGTCATCGTCTCGCACGCCGTCTGCGACGTCTTCGACCGCAGCGACGCCGCCCTCACCCACGCCGAGACACAGGCCGGGGCTCCCCCCACCTGCGCCGCGATCCTGGCGACCATCGAGGAGATGGCCCGCCTCGACGCGATCGGCCAGGCCACCCGGGTCTCCGCCGGGCTCGACGGGCTCCTCGCCGAACTCGCCGCGCACCCGCTGGTCGCCGACGACAACGGCCTCGGCTGCTTCCGGGCGCTGCGGCTCCACGCCGGCGGCGCCGACCTGCCCGAGGGCGCCGTCAAGCGGGTCGTCGAGGAGATCCGGGAGGCCGGGGCGCTGGTGTCGGCCGGGCCGAGCCGGATCCAGCTGGCGCCGGCCCTGGTGTACCGGGACGAGGACCTCGAGTTGCTGGCCACGGCCCTGCGCACCGGCCTCGACCGGGCAGCCGAGTGGCTGCTCACGGACGGGACGGCCGGAGCATGACCACCGAGACCACCACGGGCTGGTCCTTCCCCGTACCCCGGAGCGATCCCCACGACCCGCCGACCGCGTACCGCACGGCCGAGGGCGAGCCGATCCGATGGGTGCCGCTCAGCTACGGCGGCGAGGCCTGGCTGGTCACCGACTTCCGTACCGCCCGCACCGTGCTCGCCGATCACCGCGGCTTCAGCTCGGACTCCACCCTGCCCGGCTACCCGGCCTTCCCGCTCTCCTCCAAGCGGCCGATCCCCGGCCACTTCCTCTCCATGGACCCGCCGCAGCACACCCGGCTGCGGCAGCTGGTCGCGGCGGAGTTCAGCGGCTCCCGGATCAAGGCGATGCGGCCCGATCTGTCCGCCTCCGCCGACGAGTTGATCGACCGGATGGCCGCGGCCGGCGGCCCGCAGGACCTCGTCGCCTCCCTCGCCGTCCCGCTGCCCGCGCTCAGCGCCTCCCAGATGCTCGGCACGCCGCTCGCCGACCGGGACTTCTTCCTGGACTGCACCCGGGATTTGCAGACGCACGACGCCACGGTGACGCAGCGCGTCCTGGCGGCCGGGAAGATGAACCGGTACCTGGAACGGCTCTTCACCGCCAAGCGGACCGGCACCGACGACGACCTGTTCAGTCGGCTCGCCCGGAGCCTCGACGACGGCGACCTGACCATGCCCGAGCTGGTCGGCCTGGCCAACCTGATCGTCGTCGCGGGCCTGGAGACCACCGCCGGGCTGTTCTCGCTGACCATGCTGTCGTTGCTCGGCGACCAGGAGCAGGGCGACCTGGTCCGGGCGGACCCGGAGCGATGGGCCGGGCCGGCGGTCGCCGAGGCGCTGCGCTACTGGACCCTGGTGCAGCACGGCGTCGCCCGCGTCGCGCTGCGCAACACCGAGCTGGGCGGGCGGCCGATCCGCGCGGGCGACGGCGTGGTGGTCCACCTGGCGACCGCCAACCGGGACCCGGACGTGTTCGAGGAGCCCGACCGCTTCGACCTGACCCGCACGGTCCGCGGCCAGCTGGCGTTCGGGCACGGCATCCACCGCTGCCTCGGGAGCGCTCTCGCCCAGACCCAGACCGAGCTGGCCGTGGCCGCCCTGCTGCGCCGGCTACCCGGCCTGCGCCTGGCCGAGCCGCAGGCCGGCCCGCCCTTCCTGGCGGAGATGCTCATCTACGGGCTGCGGTCGCTGCACGTCACCTGGTGATCCGTCACCGGAAGTCACCACCGCTAGGAGGGGGAGGCCGGATGCCCGGCAGACCGACCACACCGACCGCACCGACCACGCCGTCGGCACCGGACGCGCCGTCACCGACCGCACCCGGCGAGGACGGCCACGGGCCCACGCTGCTGCACGGCTACGTGCCCGTCATCGACCTGGGACTCGACGCGCCGCCGAACGCGCGGCGCCGGGCCGGCGTGGCCGAGGCCGTCCGCAAGGCGTGCGAGACCAGCGGGTTCCTCGTCGTGGTCGGCCACGGGGTGCCCGAGGCGACCGTCACCGCACTGTACGAGGCCGCCGGCGCCTTCTTCCGGGGCCCGGCCGAGGTGCGCGCCGGCGCCGCCAACGACCCCGACGACCCGCTCCAGCACGGCTACGGCGCCAACGACCGGATGCACCTGTTCGGCGCGAGCCTGCTCGGCGAGCGGAGCGAGGACCGGTTCCCCGGTCTGGACGCTCCCAACCGCTGGCCGGACCAGCCCGGGTTCCAGGAGGCGTTCCTGGAGTACTACCGCGCCGCCACCGGCCTGTCGGTGGAACTGATGCGGTTGTTCGCCCTCGCGCTGAACCTGCCGGAGACCTGGTTCGACGACAAGTTCGAGCGACACATGACGCCGATGATGGTCAACTACTACCCGCCCCGCACCGGCGTCACCCACGACAAGCTGCGCAACAGCCCGCACACCGACTTCGGCAGCCTCACCGTCCTCTACCAGGACGAGGCGCCTGGCGGCCTGCAGGTACGCGACCAGCACGGCCGGTGGCTGGACGTACCGCCGCTGCCCGGATCCTTCGTCGTCAACCTCGGCCGGCTGATGACCCGGTGGACCAACGACCGCTGGGCGAGCACCGTCCACCGAGTGGTCAACCCGGCGAAGGAGCAGGAGCACCTCGACCGGATCTCCATCGCCTTCTTCTACCAGGCGGACCCGGAGGCCGAGATCGCCTGCATCCCCACCTGCACCACGCCCGACGACCCGCCGCACCACCCGCCGGTCCGCTCCGGCGACTACTTCCTGTCGAAGTCACGGCGGGCGTACATCCTGCGCAGCATGGGCCGGTTGGACGCGGCGCCGTGACCTACGGAATCAGCGCCATCGCCTACGCGCTCGGCGAGCCCTGCGACGTCGCCGAGCACGCGCCCCGCTACACCCCCGACCTCAAGCGGGTGGAGGACTGGGGCTACCGCGGGTTCCACCGCGCGCCGGACGGCACCGGACTGACCGACCTGGCCGCGCGGGCCGGACAGCGGGCGCTCGAGCGCGCCGGGATCGCGGCGGACGAGGTCGACCTGGTGGTGCTGGCGATGGCGGACATCCCCGAGTACCTGTACTGGGACCCGGCCGCCGCGACCCAGGCCAAGCTGGGCACCCGCCGCGCGGAGGCGCTGCTGGTCAATCAGGCGTGCAGCAGCGGCGTCAGCGGATTCGACGCCGCTGCGGGCAAGTTCGCCACCCACCCCGACTACCGGACCGCCCTGCTGATCACCGTCAACCGGGTCTGCGAGACGTACTGGAACCGGATGGAGTCCAGCACCGCGATCACCTCGGACGGCGCGGTCGCGGCGGTGCTGCGGCGCGACGAGGAGCGGTGCCGCTGGCTGGCGACCGAGATCATCACCGACGGGACCTTCGCCGACGTGGCGTACCTGCCCGGCGGCGGTGCGGCGCGGCCGGTCACCCCCGAGCACCCGGACCCGGGCAGCATCGGCAATCCGGTGGCGCTGATGGAGGAGTTCCTCGGCCACGACCTGCGGGCGAAGATCCGCTTCATGCGGCAGACCAGGACCAACAGCCTCGCCGTCCTGGCCGCCGCCTGCCGCCGGGTGCCCGTGCCGGTGGAGGAGGTCCGGCACGTCCTGCACATGAACGGCACCGCCGACGGCCTCGCGGAAGCGGCGCGCGACTACGGCGTGCCGCTGGAGAACACCAACGCGGCCATCGCCCTCGACCACGGCCACTTCGGCTGCGCCGACCAACTACTCGCGCTCGGAAAGAAGCTGGAGGCCGGCGAGCTCCCGCAGGGCGGGATCGTCGCCCTCACCAGCACCGGGAACGGCATGCACTGGGCCTGCACCCTGCTGCGGGTCTGACGAGCCATGCGGCCCGACAAGCAAGAAGGAGAACAACCCCCGTGCGAATACTCGGACTCGGAGGGTCCCACCACGACTTCGGCGCCTGCCTGGTGGAGGACGGGCGCATCGTCTCCGCCGTCGAGGAGGAACGCCTCGTCCGGTTGAAGATCGCGTTCGGCCTCGGACCGCGCCTGCAGCAGTGCCGGGCCGGTGACTACGTCCTCGCCGAGGGCGGCATCGGGCCGCAGGACGTCGACCTGATCGTCGCCAACGACTTCATCAACCCGGTCTACACCCTGCGCCACCGCGACCGGATCCACTGGATCGGCCACCACCTCTCCCACGCCGCCAGCACCTTCTACACCTCGCCCTTCCAGGAGGCGGCGGTCCTGGTGATGGACGGTCGCGGCTCCACCGTCGAGCGTGACGGCGAGCAGCACGGCGAGACCATCACCTTCTATCGCGGCGACGCCCGCGGCCTCACCCCCGTCCGCAGCCTGACCGGCCGGGTCGCGACCGCGCCGCACCGGCTCGACGACACGTACGAGAACTCCATCGGCTGGATGTACGAGGCCGTCTCCAAGGAGATCGGCTTCCACACCGTCGGCGGCATGGGCGCACCCGGCAAGACCATGGGCCTCGCCCCGTACGGCACCCCGCGCTACGTCGACGCGCTCGCCGGGCTGTACGAGCTGCACGACGGGCTTTTCCGCCAGTCGCTCGCCCAGCAGGAGGCGGTGCGCGCCCTCATCGCCGCGGAGCTCGCGAACGCCGACGGCGAGGAGGCCGCCGACGGTGTCCGCGCGGACTTCGCCTACGCCGTCCAGGCCAACACCGAGCGGATCGTCGTCGAGCTGGCCCGCTGGCTGCACCACGAGACCGGCGCCACGGACCTCTGCCTGGCCGGCGGGGTCGCCCTCAACAGTGTCGCCAACTACCTGATCCTCCAGGAGACCCCGTTCGAGCGGCTGCACATCGTGCCGGCCGCGGGCGACAGCGGCACCGCGATCGGCGCCGCCCTGTACGGGCACTACACGCTCGGCGGGCACCCGTGGGCCCCCTCGCCCGAGCTGTTCTCCCCGTACCTGGGCCGTCGGCACACCGACGCCGAGATCGAGGCGGCCGTCGCCGCGCGGGGCGCGCGGCTGACGGTCGAGCGCCCCGACGACCTGTACGCGACGGTCGCCCGCGAGCTCGCGGACGGCGCCATCGTCGGCTGGTTCCAGGGCCGCTCCGAGATCGGGCCGCGCGCCCTCGGCAACCGCAGCATCCTCGCCGACCCGCGCGACCCCGGCATGAAGGACCGCATCAACGCCAAGGTCAAGCACCGGGAGGCGTTCCGGCCGTTCGCCCCGGTGGTGCTGGAGGACCGGCAGTCCGAGTACTTCGACACCGCCGTCCCCGCCCACTACATGCTGCTGGTGCCGCGGGTGCGGGAGGACCGGCGGGCGGACGTCCCCGCGATCACGCACGTCGACGGCTCGGCGCGGCTGCAGACCGCGACGCCCGCCCTCAACCCCGAACTGTGCGAGCTGATCACCGCCTTCGACCGGATCACCGGGGTCCCGGTGCTGCTCAACACGTCGTTCAACGACAACGAGGAGCCCATCGTGGAGTCGCCCGAGGACGCGGTGCGCTGCTTCCTCTCCACCGAGCTGGACGTCCTCGTCCTGCACGGCCTGGTCATCCGCAAGGCGGGCGAGTGAACGACCGGCACCTCTCCGAGCGGCCCACGGTCGTGCTGCTCTGCGGCGGCCT
Organism: Kitasatospora sp. NPDC028961; assembly: GCF_055564815.1. Classification (NCBI taxonomy): domain Bacteria; kingdom Bacillati; phylum Actinomycetota; class Actinomycetes; order Kitasatosporales; family Streptomycetaceae; genus Kitasatospora; species Kitasatospora sp. NPDC028961. The sequence continues at coordinate 79,258 of NZ_JBVHVO010000019.1, forward strand.
CGGCCTGCGCCAGCGCAGCGACGGCGACGACCTCCCCAAGCCGCTGCGCCCGCTCCCGGACGGCCGGGCGCTGATCCTCCACGTACTCGACTACTACCGCTCGTTCGGCCTCGACGACTTCGTCCTGTGCACCGGCTACGGGGCACGGGCGATGGAGCGGCTGCTGCTGGACGAGTTCCCGGTCTCCCCGGCGGACGTCGAGACCGGCGCCGGCTGGCTCCGCTTCGCAGCCGGTGGCACCCGGCTCACCCTCGTCGACAACGGCCCGTACGCCGAGAAGTGCGTACGCCTGCTGGCGGCGGCCGAGCACCTGCGGCCCGGGCCGTTCCTGCTCGGCTACGGCGACGTGCTCTCCGATTTCGACCTGCGCCGACTGCTCGGGCGCCACCAGGAGAGCGGCACCGCCGTCACCATGACCGCCACCCGGGTCCGCTCCCGCTACGGCGAGATCGTGGTCGGCCCCGGCATGTCGGTCACCGCGTTCGTCGAGAAGCCGCTGCAGCCCGCGCTGATCTCGGCCGGCTACTTCGCCTGCTCACCGCGCCTGCTCAGCGCGCTCTCCCCGGCACTCGGCCTGGAGGAGGACGTGCTGCCCGCGCTCGCGGCGGCCGGCGAGGTCGACGCGGTCGTGCACGACGGGCGGTGGCTGCCGTTCGACACCTACAAGGACTTCGTCGACGCCGAGGCGCTGGCGGCACAGGAGGGATTCCCATGGCCGACCCCGGTCCGGGCCTGAACCGGCCCGCCCCGCGCTGGCGCGGCCGGCAGGTGCTCGTCACCGGCCACAGCGGCTTCGTCGGCTCGTGGCTCACCACCGCCCTGCTGCGGCTCGGCGCCGACGTCACCGGCTTCGCGGCCGACGACGACGAGCGCACCAGGGACCGCAGCGCCGGCCTCGCCGGGCTCGGCGCCCGCACCGTCGTCGGCGACGTCCGCGATCTCGACGCCGTGCACCGCACCATGGCCTCGCGGCCGTTCGACGTGGTGTTCCACCTGGCGGCCCAGCCGCTCGTGAGCGCCGGCCTCGCCGACCCGCACACCACCCTCGGCACCAACATCGGCGGCTCCCTCAACGTGCTGGAGGCCGTTCGCCGGTGCGCACCCGGGGTGCTCGTCCACGTCACCTCCGACAAGTGCTACCGCAACCGGAACTGGCCGTGGCCCTACCGGGAGATCGACGAACTCGGCGGCGGCTGCCCGTACAGCGTCTCCAAGGCCGGCGCGGAGCTGGTCTTCGAGGCGTACGCGACGCTGCTGCGCGACACCGGCGCACCCACCCGGGGCGCCTCCGTCCGCTTCGGGAACATCATCGGCGGCGGCGACCTGGCCGCCAACCGGCTGGTGCCCGACATGCTGGCGGCCCTCGACGAGGGCCGCCCGCTACGGCTGCGCCGCCCCGACGCCGTCCGCCCCTGGCAGCACGTCCTCGACGTCGTGCACGGCCTGCTGCTGCTCGCCGACCGGCTGGGCGACGGCACGGTCGCCGGCGGCGAGGTCCTCAACTTCGCGCCGCCCGGCGACGGCGCGACCGTGCTCGACCTCGCCCGCGCCCTCGACGCGGCCTGGGTCGCGGCCGGCGGCGACCCGGTCGAGCTGGCCGCCGACCCGGACAACCGCCTCACCGAGGACGAACTCCTGCGCCTGGACGGCCGCAGGGCCGCCGAGGCACTCGGCTGGCGCCACCGCTACGACCTCGACGCCTCGGCCGCCGCCGTCGTCGCCTGGCACCGGGCCGTCCGCGCGGGCACCCCGCCGGTCGAGCAGACCTCGGCCCAGGTCGAGGACTTCCTCTTCGACGCACACCTCACGCAGACCGACGAACGGGCAGGCGAACAGCAGTGACCAGCACACGACGGGCAGTCGTCTTCTCCCGGGAGTACCCGCCCACCACCGTCGGCGGCACCAGCACCGTCGCCCGCAACCTCGCCGCCGGCCTGGTCGCCGAGGGCTGGGAGGTCGCCGTCGTCACCTCCCGCCCCGGCGCCGCCGACGACCTCCGCGAGCGGATCGACGGGGTGACCGTCCACCGCGTCGGCACCGACGTCGTCTACAACGCCGGCAGCGGGCTCGCCGACGACAGCCTGCGCGTCCACCGGCGCTTCCACAGCGCCGCGCAGCAGCTCGCCGAGGAGACCGGGGCACCCGACCTGGTCGCGCTGCCCGACCTCTTCTGCCACCCCGAGGCCGCGATGTTCGCGCGCCGGCACGGCGTGCCGCTGGTCAACGTCCTGCTCCAGGACTTCCGCGCGATCACCCCGTACGACCGCGACAAGCACCGCGTCACCAGCGGGGTCGCCGCCGACGCCGCGCACCTGGTGGGGCTGGAACGCAAGGCCGTCCTGACCAGCGACCACACCGTCTTCATCAGCCGGGCGCTGTCCGACGCGATCACCGGCTACTACCCGGAGAACACCGCGCCGCACTCGGTGATCCACCTCGGCGTCGACCCGGACGAGATCCGGGCCGTCGAACAGGACCCGCGGTGGCACCGCCGCCGCGAGGCCCTCGCGATCGGCTCCGAGCCGCTCCTCGTCGGCTGCGGGCGGCTCGTCCCCGTCAAGGGCTACGCACAGCTGCTCACCGCACTCGACCTGCTCGGTGCCGTCCGGCGGCCGGACGGCACCGCCGTACGGCCGCACCTCGCGCTGGTCGGCGTCGGCCCGGAGGAGCGGCCGCTGCGCGAGCTCGCCGGGCGGCTCGGCCTCGCCGACCGGGTGACGTTCCTCGGCGACGTTCCCCGGCAGGAGGCGCTCGGCTGGATGTCCGTCGCCGACGTCGCCGTGGTGCCCAGCCTCTGGGAGTCGTTCTGCTACGTCTGCGCGGAGATGATGGCGTTCGGCCGCCCCGTCGTCGCCACCGCCGTGGACTCGCTGCGCGAGCTGGTGCCCGGCCCCGAGTTCGGCTACCCCGTCCCGGTCGAAGGCCCCTCCGGTGCCCGGGTCCTCGACCCGGCGGTCCTCGCCGACGCCCTGCGCCAGGCCTTCGCCGACCCGGACGAGGCCGCCCGGCGCGGCGCCGCCGCCCGCGCCCGGGTCGCCGAGCACTTCACCAACCGGCGCTTCGCCCAGGGGGTCTCCGACCTCTGCCTCGAACTCACCGAAGGGCGGGCCGATGGCTGACGGCCGCTCGACGGACGGGGCGACCGACCGCGAACGGATCGCCGGCCTCTGCGACTCCGTCACCGCCCCCGACCGCCGCAGCGCCCGGCTCGCTCAGGTCCGCCAGCTCGCCCTCGCCCGCCCGGCCGGCAGCCTGGGCCGGCTCGACACCCTCGTCCAGCGGGTCGCGGGCATCCGCCGCACGGCCTCCCCCGGCCCGCTGGCCACCGTCGTCAGCGTGCTGGCCGGGGACCACGGCGTGGCCGCGCACGGCACCTCGCGCTTCCGACCCGGCGTCACCAGCCAGGTGCTGCGCCTGATCGACGGCGGGCAGGCGCCGGTCAACATCCTGGCCGACCGCCTCCCGGCCCGTGTCGAGACCGCCGACCTCGGTCTCGTCGACCCGGTCGGCGACCAGCGCTACAAGATCGCGCCCGGGACCGCCGACATCTCCGTCCAGGACGCCATGACCGCCGACCTGGCCGCCCGCGCGGTCGCCGCCGGCGCCCGCTTCGCCGCGGAACGCCTCGGCGACGCGGGGCTGGTCGCGGTCGGGGAGATCGGTGTCGGCAACACCACGGCCGCCACCGCGCTCGCCGCCCGGCTGCTCGGCCTTCCCGCCGCCGAACTCACCGGGCTCGGCTCGGGCGTGCCGCAGGCCACCGTCCAACGCAAGGCCGCCCTCGTCGACCAGGCGCTCACCCGGACCGCCCGGCTGCCCGACGACCCGCTCACGGTGCTCGCCGCGCTCGGCGGCTACGAGATCGCCGGCAACACCGGCCTCATCCTCGCGGCGGCCGCCCGCCGGCAGGTCGTCCTCGTCGACGGTGCCATCACCGCGGTCGCGGCCCTGCTCGCCGTCCGGCTCTGCCCGGCGGCGGCGGGATACCTGATCGCCGCCCACGAATCCACCGAACCCTCGCACCGGCACGTCCTGGCCGCCCTCGGCCAGCCCCCGCTGCTCCGCCTGGAGATGCGCCTCGGCATGGCCTCCGGCGCCGCCCTCGCCGCCGGCCTGGTCAACGCCGCCCTCGCGGTCGCCGAGAACACCCCCAGCGCCGACATCGCCGGCCTGGCAGGAGCCCAGTGACCAGCCCCGCGCCGCCGACCGGCCCGGCCCCGGCCCGGCCCCCCGCCACCGGCGCGTCCCCGGGGCGGATCGTGCGCGGGGTGGTGTTCGATCTCGACGGGACCTTGGTCGACTCCTGGGCGCTGCACCTGCGGTGCCTGCGGCGCAGCGTGGTGGCCGTCGGATTGGAGCAGCCGAGCGGCGCCCGGTTGGCCGCGGCGCAGCGGCCGACGGATCTGGAGACGCTGGCGGTGCTGGTGCCGGCGGGTCTGCTGGGTGAGGCGGCGCGGGCCTACGATGCCGCGTTCCGGGAGGAGTTGGCGGGCGGGGCGTCTCCCGCGCCGCCGATGGCCGGGGCGCGGGAGGTGGTCGGGCTGCTGCGCGCGCGAGGGCTGGTGCTGGGGATCTGCACGGGCCGCTCACGTGCGCACGCCAGGCTGCTGCTCGACGCGTGCGGCCTGCCGCTCGATCTGACCGTGGCCCGTGAGGACGCTCCGCGCCCCAAGCCGGCCGCGGACGGCCTGCTGCTCGCGCTGCGGCGGCTCGCTCTGGCGCCCGAAGAGGCGGTGTACGTCGGCGACAGCGCCGCCGACGCGCGGCAGGGAGCCGCGGCCGGGGTCGCCGCGACCCTTCTCCTGGGCCCGCCCGGTCCCGGCCGGCTCGCTTCACTGAACGATCTTCCCGCAGTACTCCGAAAGGCCCGGCCATGACCAGGATCGTCCAAGCCGTTCGCGACAACGGCGCACCGCCCGACGCCACCGCGCTGGTCGCGAACGGCCGGGTCTGGACCTACCGTGAGCTGCTGGCCTCGGCCGAGCGGGTCGCCGCCGCCCTGGCCCGACGGGACGTTCCCGGGGAGAGCGTGGTGGCGCGGACGGCGGACCCGGCGGCGACGGCGGTCCTGGTGCTGGGCTGCGATCTGGCCGGGGTGCCGCTGGTGCACCGTGATGCCGCGGCTCCCGGCGGTGCCGTCGGCCCGATCGCCCAGGACGGGCCGGCCGACCACGTCGGCGGCACCGCCCTGTCCGAGGAGCCTTCGCTGCGGCTCACCGGGGAGGGCCGCTCGGACCTGCCGGACGGAGTGCCGGCGGGCGCCCAGGTCTTTCTGACGTCCGGCTCCACCGGTGTGCCGACGGGTGTGGTCCGCACCTCCGCCGCCGTGCTGGCGGACGCCCGGCGGGTGGGCGGCTTCCTGGGCTACGGGCCGGACGCCCCGGTCGCGGTGGCGGCGCCGCTCTTCCACGCCTACGGGTTCAACTACGGGCTCATCGCGCCGCTGGTGCTGGGTGCGCCCGTGCGGTTCTGCCCGGTCAGGTCGGTACCGTCCCGGCTGCTGGCGGCGGTGCACGGCCATGGCGCGCGGACGCTCATCGCGCTGCCCTTCCACTACGCGCTGCTGGCGCAGGCCGCCGCGGCCCGCGAGGGCCTGGCCACGCCGCCCGGCCTGGCGCTCGCGGTGTCGGCGGGCGCGCCGTTGGGGCCGGGGGTGGCCGCCGCGATCGCCGAACGCTTCACCTTCCGTCTGCACAACTGTTACGGCTCCTCGGAGGCGGGCGCGGTCACGCTCGCCCCGGTCTCCGGTGGCGAGGCCGACGGCTGGGTCGGGGTGCCGCTGCCGGGGGTGGCGGCCGAGGTCGTGCAATCGGCCGACGACGACCTGCCGCGAGGCGAACTCCGGCTGCGGACCACCTCGTTGGCCTTCGGCCGGATCGGTCCGGCGGGCCTGGTGCCGCTCGATCTCGACGAGGAGGGCCGGTACCGCACCGGGGACCTCGCCCTGCCGCCGGCCGCGGACGGCGCCCTCCGCCTGGCCGGGCGGATCGGAACCCTGATCAACGTGGCGGGGAAGAAGGTCGCCCCCGTCGAGATCGAGCGGGTGCTGGCGGAGCACCCGGCGGTGGCGGACGTCCGGGTGTCGGCCTCCCCGGACCGCGCGCACGGACAGGTGCCGGTGGCCGAGGTGGTGCTGCGGGCTCCGGCGCCCGAGCTGGTGCGGTGGTGCCGCGACCGGCTGGCACCCCATCAGGTGCCCCGGCGGATCACCGAGGTCCCGTCGATTCCCCGCTCGGCCACCGGCAAGCCGATCCACCGCGAGGTGGCCCGGTGAACCGCCCCCCCGCCATGGCCGACACCCCTGCGGCCCCGCCGGGTCCGGGGCGGCTGGGGCTGATCGGCCGGCTGATCCTCTCCTGCGACGGCACGGTCACGCCGCTCGTCGAGCAGGTGGTGGGAGAGCGCATCGTGACCGCCGGGCTGACCCATGCGCCGGAGCCGGCGGACGAGGAGGTCGCGCGCCTGCTGACGGTCCCGACCGGCCGGGTGCTGCTGTCGCGGACCACCGAGCTGGTCGGTGCCCGGTCGGGCCTGGTGCACGTGAGGGCCAGGACGCTCCTGGTGGTGGAGGCGCTGCCGGCGCCGCTGCGGACGGATCTGCTGGGCGGTGACGAGCCGATCGGGCGGCTGCTGCGCCGGCACCGGATCGAGTCGTTCCGCGAGATCGTCTCCTCGACGGCCGCCGTGGCGCAGGGCGGTGCCGCCCGGCGGTACCGGGTGGTGATCGGAGGGGCCCCGGCGATGCTGATCGACGAGGTCTTCGCCCCGGGGTGCCTCGGCGAGCCGGTCTGACCGGCGGCGCGGCGAACCACGACGGCGGGGGGGGGGGGGGAACCAACCCCCCCCCCCCCCCCCCCTCCCCCCCCCCCCCCCCCCCCCCCCCAATCCACCACCCCGCCCGCAACCCCGAGAGGC
>NZ_JBVHVO010000019.1:86182-96270 GCF_055564815.1 Kitasatospora sp. NPDC028961
GGGGTCTCTGGGGGTGTTGGGCGCGGGTTTTTTTACCCGTGTTTTTTTTGGGGGGCTGTTCTGGGGGGGGGGGGGGAGAACCGGGGGGGGGGGGGGGGGCCCCCCCCCCCCCCCCGCCGTTCCACTGCTCCGCGGCCCCGCTCCGCTCAGTCCTGCCAGTCGACGATCCGGCTGGAACTCAGGGCGCGCTCGCCCCGGTGGGTGACCAGCGTGATGTCCTGCGGGGCGGGCGCGCCGTCGATCGCCCAGTAGATCCGGCCCGGCGAGCGGTGCGCGGGCCACTGCCGGGAGTCGACGATGCGCCACCGGGCGAGGGTGCGCAGGAAGAACGGGTCGGCAGCCGTCCAGCGCCCGTCCACCTCGATCTCGACCCACATGTGCTGGAGCGGGAAGGGCGCGGACATGATCAGGCCGCTGGCGCCCCGGATCCGCACGCCGGTGCCGGCGGCCTCGTCCAGCAGGACGTGGCCGGCGAGGCGGCAGTCGGCGAGGCCGGTCTCCCGGGCGAAGCCGACATCGGTCGACAGGTCGTGCGGGAGGAGGTGGAAGACCAGCCGCTCGACCGACGTGAACAGCGGGAGCACGGTGTCGTCGAACCAGTGCTCCTCGGCGGGCAGCGTGATCCGCCGGACGAAGGAGACGGGGCTCTCCCAGGTCACCTCGCCGGAGCCGGAGGCGGCGTCGAGCATGACGCTGGGCGCGAAGTCGCACGCGCCGGGGTGGCCCGGCTCGGGGCAGCGGCCGGTGGTGCGGAAGCGGTACTCGTTGCGGCTGCGGCCGAGTTCGCCGTCGAAGGCCCGCCCGAGCGTCTTCATCAGCATCCAGTTGGGGCTGTTGAGCTCCAGCTCGACGGTGACGTTCTCCAGGTCGAGCACGTCGTAGCGCCGTTCCTCGCCGGTGCCGCCGTGCGGCAGGCCCGCGTCGAGGAGCTGCTCCAGGAGGTCCCCGGAGACGCCGTAGACCTTCTGGAGCGAGGCCTGCGGGACGGTGAAACCCCGGTGGCCGTCCGGGACCCGCAGGATCCGGTCGACCACCTCCGTGACCGCCGTCCCGTGCTCCGGCCGAGGGTGTGCCTGGTGGTCCATCAATTCTCCACTCTGCTACCGGCCGACGGCTGGGCCGGCCGGATCGACGTTGCGCTCGGCAGCACGACCGCGTCGCGGTGACGGGCCGCGACGGCCTCCGCATGCTCCCCGAGCAGGTGCTCGCGCAGGGCCGCGAGTGTCGGCCGGGCGAACACCACGGCCGGGTCCAACTCGATCCCGTAGATCTCGCCCACCTGGCCGGCGAGCTGCAGCAGCGAGATGGAGTCGAAGCCGAGGTCCATCAGGTCGGCGTCGGTGTCGACCGCGTCCGGTTCGACCAGGAGGAAGCCGCAGGACTCCTGGCGGAGGTCACGGTCGACGGCCGCCGCGGCGCTCTGCGACGGCACCGGGGCGTCCGTGGTGTCCAGGGCGTCAGCGATGTCCCGGTCGTCCCGGTCGTCGTGGTCAGCCCGGACCGCGGGTTCGGCGTCCACCCAGAAGCGCTTGCGCTCGAACGGGTAGGGCGGCAGCTCGACCCGCGCCGGACGGGGGGCCGGCCAGAGGCGGCTCCAGTCGATCGCCGCGCCCTCCGTCCAGAGCGCGGCGAGCCTGTCCAGCCGCCGCTTCGCCGTCAGGGCCTCGACGTAGGCCCGTCCGTCCTCGTCGTCCAGCAGGTTCCCGTGCGAGCCGTCCACGCGGGCGGTCCCGGTCCGCAGACCCTCGGCGGGGCGGCCCGCGGCGAAGGCCTCGAGTGCCGCCCGGAGCTCCGCGGCGCCGCGGGCGGTGACGGCGAGGCGCTCACCGAGCTCCCGCCGCCCGACCTGGCTGCTGTAGGCGAGGCGCGCCAGGTCGGACGCCGGGTCGGTGCCGCCCGCCGGGTCGGACAGCGTGCGGGCGAGGGCGGCTGCGAGGGTGCCCAACTGCTCCCCGGTCCGGGCGGAGAGCAGCACCGCGTGCTCGGCCTCCGTCCGTTCTTCCGCCACGCGCGCGGACAGGTACTCCTCGACGATCAGGTGGGCGTTGGCGCCGCCCGCGCCGAAGGCGCTCACCCCGGCGCGGCGCGGGACGCCGGGCGGGGTGCGCCACTGCTCCTCCGCCCGGGGGAAGCGGATCGCGGGGGCGTCGATCCTGGGGTTGACCCGGTCCAGCGAGACGCACGGCGCGATCCGGCCGTACTTGAGCTGCAGCAGCACCTTGGTGAGGCCCGCGACTCCGGCCGCGCCCTCCAGATGCCCGATGTTCGCCTTGATCGAGCCGACCGGGCACGGCTCGCCGTCGTCGCGCCCGGGTGCCAGGGCGCGGGCGAGTCCGGCGATCTCCAGCGGGTCGCCGAGGGCGGTGCCGGTGCCGTGCGCCTCGACGTAGGACAGGGTGTGCGGCTCCACGCCGGCCCGGGCGGCCGCCGCGCCGACCAGGTCGCACTGCCGGGCGGGGTCGGGCACGGTGTAGCCCGAGGTGCGGCCGGCGGTGTTCAGCGCGCTGCCCTTGATGACGCCCCAGATGTGGTCGCCGTCGGCGACCGCCGCCGCCAGCGGCTTCAGCAGCACGGCACCGACGCCCTCGCCGGGGACGAAGCCGTCCGCGGCCTCGTCGAAGACCTTGCACGCCTCGTCGGAGGAGAGCATGCCCGAGCCGGAGAGCCCGACGAGGTGGGCGGGGTGCAGGAGGAGGTTGACGCCGCCCGCGACGGCGGTGCGGCACTCGCCCCGGCGCAGGCTCTCGCAGGCCAGGTGGATCGCGGTGAGCGAGGACGAGCAGGCCGAGTCGACGGCGAAGCTGGGGCCGTTGAGATCGAAGAAGTAGGAGACCCGGTTGGCGATGGACCACGGCGCGGAGTTGGCTCCGGTGAGCCGGCCGAACGGCCAGCCGGTGGCACCGATCTTCCCGTACGTGTGGTTCATCGTCCCGACGAACACCCCGGTGGACGGCTCGTGCGTGGTGGTGCCGAGCATTCCGGCCTGTTCGAACAGGTGCCAGCACGCCTGCAGGAAGAGCCGCTCCTGCGGGTCGGTGTGGACGGCGTCCACGGGCAGCATGTGGAAGAGCTCCGCGTCGAACTCGGCCACGCCGTCGATGAAGCCGCCCCAGCGGCCGTACGAGCGGTCGGGCCGGCCCCGGCGCGCGTCGAAGTGGGTCCGCCAGTCCCAGCGTTCCGGGGGGACTTCGGTGATGCTGCGTACGCCGTCCCGCAGGTTGCGCCAGAGCGCTTCGACGTCCGGGGCACCGGGATAGCGCCCGGTCACCGCGATCACCGCGATGTCGGAGGCGGCCGTGGCCGGGGTCGGCCGGGCCGGGGGTGCCGGCTCGGCGTGGGGCGCGCCGGTGCCGGAGGTCTCCGGGCCCAGCAGGGCGTGGAGTTCGGGTCCGCGGGTCCGGCGCAGGTGCTCGGCGATGTCCGCCACCGTCGGGTGCTCGAAGGTCAGGGTGGGCGCGATGTCGCCGAGGTCCTCGTCGAACCGGACGGTGATGTTCATCCGGGTCAACGAGTCCAGGCGGAGGTCGCGCAGGGCGTCGGGGCCGTGCAGGTCGGCCGCGGCGACTCCGGCGGCCTCCGCCACGACCTCGCGGACATAGGAGTGCACGGCCGCGAACGACGGCACCCGGCCTGCCCCTGGCAGGCCATCGGTCCCGGAATCGGGGGACATGGCGGTCCTTTCGTCTCAAAACGGCCGAAGCTGGAGCAGGGTCGGGTACCCGGGCCGGGGTACCCGGCCGGGTCGATCGGTCGGAATCGGTCAGGCGGAATCGGTCAAGCGGGGCCGGTCAGGCGGGGCCGGTCAGGCGGGGCCGGTCAGGGCCCGGGTGGGGAACGAGATCGGGGTCTCCGCCCCGTCGTGGGTGGCGAGCACGAACTCGTGGTCCGCCAGCCGCCAGGCACCCTCGCCGATCGAGCGGTGGGCCGGCCATTCCTCGGCCGGGAGGAGGCCCCACCCGGTGAGCAGCTTCAGCAGGTGCGGGTCGAAGGAGACCCAGCGGTCGTCCAGCCGCACGTCCAGCCACGAGTGCGCGATCGAGTACGGCGCCGACAGGAAGAGGCCGAACGAGCGACGGGCCGTCAGGCCCAGCCGCCCCGCCTCCTCGGCGAGGTGGGTGGCCACCAGGCCGCAGTCGCCGATCCGGGCGTCGCGCAGGAACCCCACGTCGCCGCGCAGGCCGGCCGGAAGGTAGTGGAAGTGCACGTCCGCCACCAGGCCGGTGAGCCCGGCCAGCTCGGGGTGAACCTGCGCCGGCTGCGCGCGCACCTGCCGGGTGAGCGCGAAGGGGCCGCCCGGCGGCCCGGTGAACCCGGGCTGGGCGCGCAGTTCGGCCGACGCCGCCTGGCGGCAGTCGTGTTCGCCCGCACTGGGCGGACAGGCCGGCAGCACGTCCACCGCGTAGCCGGTCGCGCCGTGCGCGCCCGCCGCCGAGCGCAGGGCCGCCGACCACCCGCGCATGGCCATGAACCGGGCGGAGGGCAGCATCAGCGAGAGCGAGACGTTGGCCAGGTCCAGCTGGTCGTACCAGACGACGCCGGCACCGTCGGGCCCGCGGCACGGCAGTCCGACACCGGTGAGCGCGGCGAGCAGCCCCTCGTCGATGCCGGACTGCCGGGCGTCGGCCGCGGTGGAGGTGAACGAGCGGAACCGGTCGGGTACCCGCACGATCCGGTCCACGACCGCGCGCAGGGTCGCTTCGTCGGGCACCGGCCGCGCCTTACGGGCGGGCGGGGCCATCAGTGCGCCTCCGCGGGGACGGTGCGCGAGCCCTCGCGGTAGGAGGAGGCCTGGATCTCGTACAGCTCGCTGTACTGGCCGCCGCGTGCCATCAGCTCCGCGTGCGAGCCGAACTCGACGACCCGGGAGCCGTCGACGACCACGATGAGGTCGGCCATCCGGACGGTCGAGAAACGGTGCGAGACCAGGACGGTGATCCGGCCGGACTCGTCGTCGGCGGCGCTGCGGGCGGCCTCCGCGTAGCGTTCGAACAGCGCGTGCTCCACCTCGGCGTCGAGCGCGGAGGTCGGCTCGTCGAGTACCAGCAGCAGCGGGTCGTCCCGCATGAAGCCCCGGGCGAGCGCGACCTTCTGCCACTGACCGTGCGAGAGGTCGACACCGTTCTCCCAGGACGGACCCAGCTGCGTGGCGAGCCCGTCGGGCAGGCCGGCGACCAGGTCCTCGGCGCCGGCCCGGACGATGCCGCCCCGAACGGCGGCCGGGTCGTCGAGGCGTGCGACGTCACCCACGCCGACGGCCTGCTGCACCGGGTACTCGAACTTGAAGAAGTCCTGGAAGGCGCCGCTGATGCGCGCGCGCCACTCGGCGGGGGCGATCCGGCCCAGGTCGGCGCCGTCCACCGCGATCGTGCCCGAGGTCGGGGCGTAGAACCGGCAGAGCAGCTTGACCAGGGTCGTCTTGCCGGCGCCGTTCTCGCCGACCACCGCGATCACCTTGCCGGCCGGCAGGTGCAGGGTGACGTCCTCCAGGACGGCCTGCTCACCGCCGGGGTAGCGGAAGGTGACGTGCTCCAGGCGGATGCCGTCGCGAAGCCGGGCCGGAACGCCCTGGTCGGCCGCCAGCACCTCGGCGGCGGCGATGTCCTCCAGCCAGGTGAGCCGACGTGACACGTCGAGCCAGATGGTCCGGTAGAACTGCATATGGGTGACGGTCTGCCCGACGTACTGGGCCAACCGGCTGCCGGCGGTGAGCAGCAGCAGGGTGTCCGCCGCGCCCGCGCCGGAGTCCTGGGCGGCGAGCGCCACGACGAGAACGAAGGACGCCACGAAGACGGACTGGGCCGCCACCTGCCAGAGCGTGGTCGCCCAGCGGGTCCGGGCCAGCGGCTCGTACCGACGGCTCCAGGCGTCCCGCCGGGCCTCGTACAGCCAGCGCTGCACGCCGGCCACCCGGATCTCCTTGCCCGCGCCCGCCGACGTGGCCAGGGTGAAGAGGTGACGGGCCCGCCGCTCGTGCTGGGCACCGGCCTCCTCGACCTTCTTGTCGACGCCCGAGCGCCAGCCGGAGACCAGCACGCCCGGGACGGCGGCCACGCCGAGCAGCCCGTACAGCGGGTCGACCGACATGAGCAGCGCCAGGGTGATGACCAGGCGGATGACGGCGCCGATCGTCCCGAACAGCTCCTGGTAGAGGTAGCTGAGCGCGCCGGCGTGGTTGCGCAGCACCGAGATGCGGTCGGCGTGCTCGGCACGCTCGTGGTGCTCCAGCGTGGAGACGGTCGACTGCAGCCGGGCCACGTGCGACTCGACGAACACGGCGGCCCGGTCGGCGAAGCGGCGGTTGGCCCGGTCACTGACCACACCCAGCAGCCAGCCACAGGTGGCGAGGGCGCCGAGGAACAGCGCGGCGGCCGTGATCCCGCCGCTGTCCTGGCCGATCGCCGCATGGATCAGCGCGGCGAGGCCCACCGCGAACAGCGCGTCCGGCGCCGCGGCGGCGATCGCGGTCGCACAGGCCACCACGATCAGCAGCGGACTCGCCTGGTAGCCGAGACGCAGCGACCGCACCAGCGACCTGGCGGACGAGGGCAGCCCGTCAGAGGACGATGCCATCGGATTCCTCCTCGAAGTCGAAACGGGACGCCTGCAGGTCGAACATCTCCCGGTAGCGGCCGTTGGCGGCCATCAGCTCGTCGTGGGTGCCGAGCTCGGCCACCCGGCCGTCCTCCAGGACGCAGATCCGGTCGGCGTGCCGGACGGTCGAGAAGCGGTGGGAGATGAGGACGGTGGTGCAGTTCTCGGTGGCCTCGAGGATGCGGTCGAAGATCGCGGCCTCGCCCCGGACGTCGAGCTGCGCGGTCGGCTCGTCGAGGACGACGACCTCGGCGCCCTGGCGGACCGCGCACAGCGCGCGGGCCACGGCGACCCGCTGCCACTGACCGCCGGAGAGGTCCCGGCCGCCCTCGTAACCGGCGGCGAGCACCGTGTCGAGGTCGGCGAGGTCCGCGGCCCCGGCGTCGGCCAGCGCGGCCCTGATCACCTCGTCGGACGCGCCGAGCGGCGCGACATTGGCGCGTAGCGGCAGCTCGTACTGGTTGAAGTCCTGGAAGACGGCGGTGATCCGGCGGCGCCACGCGGTGAGGTCGAGGTCGTGCAGCCCGGTGCCGCCCACCTCGATGGTGCCGTGGGTCGGTTCGTAGAGGCCGCAGAGCAGCTTGACCAGGGTGGTCTTGCCCGCGCCGTTGAGACCGACGATGGCCAGCGAACGGCCGGCCTCGATGGTGAGGTCGAGCCCGGAGAGCACCGGCCGGGAGTCGGTCGGGTAGGTGAAGCCGACGTCCCGGAAACGGATCTCCGTACCCGACGTCGTCTTCGTGCCCGCCGTCGTCTTCGGGCTCGTGGCCGCCTGCGCGTCCGCTGCCGTCCTCGGGCTGCGGTCACCGGTGGCGAGCGCGCCGGTCTCCGCCATCGCGGGGCCGAGGGCCAGCACGGCGGCCACCGAACCGGCGGCGGGCGGCAGCGCCCAGTTCAGGCCGCCGAAGGCGAGTGCGCTCGCCCCGACCGCGGCCTGCGCGAAGACGACCACCTCGCCGGTGCCGATGGCGCCGGAGACGGCGTCCCGGGCGAGCGACCAGAGCATCAGGCCGTTGGCGACGACCAGCAGCAGAATCGTCCAGCGCAGCGGGCGCTGCTTCAGCCGCGTGCTCTCCCAGCGCAGCTCGACCAGGCGGCGACGGCTGGCGGTGAACTGGTCGACGACCCAGCCGCCCAGGCCGAAGATCCGGAGCTCCTTCGCGGCCGCGGCCTCGACGGCGAGCTTGTACGTGTAGTCGGAGCGCCGCTGAGCCTCCAACACCTCGCCGGAGTTGCGGTCCCAGAAGCTGCTCTCCCGCAGCAGCCAGTGCGTCGCGATCCACGCGCCGCCGACCAGCAGCGGCGCCCACCAGGTGTACGCGGCGAGCACGACGAGCTGACCGACGCCGACGGCGGCCTCGACCAGGCCACCGGCGATCAGGCCGACCGAGATCGCCATCGGCGGTCCGACCGTGCCCTGGTCGAAGTCGCGGGCGCCGGCCAGCTTGTCGGCCAGCTCCCGTGACTCCAGATGGGCGATCCCGTCGGGCGCGGTGGTGCTCTCCACCAGCAGGTCGTGCAGCAGGCAGGAGAGACGCTCTCCGAGGGCCGTGCCGACCAGGGAGTGGAACGGCACCAGCAGCCGGAAGAGCACGAACACGAGGCCGGCGGCGCAGAGCGGACCGGTCGGCGAGGCGTGGTCGTCGATCGCGTCCACCAGCAGGCCGACGGTGACGGCGAACAGCGCCGGCAGCGCGCCGCGCACGACGATCAGGGCCCACCAGGCGACGGCCAGCCCCCGGTGCGCGCGCGGCAGGACGGCGAAGAAGGTCCACTCGTCCCGCTCGCGCAGCCGGGCGATCCGCGCTCCGAGGCCGGCGGCCCCGGCTCCCGTGCCGTCGGGGGTTTCGGTGGCCTCCGTGCCGTCGGGGGCTTCGGTGGCCTCCGCGGCTACGGAGGCCGTCATGGGTGGATCGCCGTCTTGCTGGGTGGGCACGGAATAACACTTCCTCGGTGCGGTGGAACGGTTTGATGACGGTCGGCCGACTGGGGACCGACCGTGGCGCGGACCGCGCGTCAGGCCCGGGTGGCGGAGACCAGGTACCCGGTGGTGCCGCCGAGGTAGTGTCCCTCGGCGTGCAGGAGTTCCAGCCGCCGCTTCCAGTCGACGACCTGCCGGGCGGTCAGCACCCGGTCCTTGACGAGCTGGGCCAGTGGCCGTCGCATCGTGAACAGGAAGAACGAGTAGTCGTTGAAGACCAGGTGCGGCTCGACCACGATGTCGGTGAAGCCCGCCTCCCGGTAGAGCCGGGGCAGCTGCCGTCCGATCCAGCCCTGCAGGGCCGCGTCGGCGACGTAGTCGAGGACCGTCCGGGTGGTCGCCCGGTCGGGATGGTCGAGCACGGTCGAGCCGAGGTCGAACTCGAAGGCCACCGCCCGGCCGCCGGGCCGTACCACCCGGGCAATCTCGGCGATCGCGCGCGGCGCGTCGGGCACGTGCTGCAGCAGCGTCTGGGCCCGGCAGCGGTCGAACTCGCCGTCACCGAAAGGGAGGTCGAGCGCACTGCCGCAGACGAAGGAGACGTCGGCAGCGGCCGCGGCGCCCCGGCGACCCGCCTCGGCGACCATGGTCCGGCTGACGTCGATCCCGGTCACGCGGGCGCCCGGCGGCACCTCGGCAGCCATTCCGATGGCGTCCGAACCCAGGCCGCAGCCGACGTCCAGCACCGATCGCGCGTCGGCCAGCCGCAGAGCGGCCGCGATGGCGGCCTCGACGCCGCGCATGCCCGGGTACGCCTTACCCACGTCCAGCGCGCGGATCAGCGGGCCCGGGTCCTCCGCGTCGTCCACGGCCGCGAAGGCACGCAGGTCGGCTCCGATCGCCTCTGCCTGCATACGGATTCCCCCTCTGATGGTGCACGCGGGGCATGACGGCGGGACCGGCCGTGGCGGACTCATGACGAGCGCTCGAACGACCGCGGTCCCGGCGCCCTCGAACCGTCGCGGCCGGATACCCGGCAGCGGCGGCCCGACTTCCCCGTCAGCGCCGGCTGATTGATCTTCGCCAGACTCTAACCGCATGACATGTACGCCGTCGAGCGTGATGATCACCGCATCCAAACACTTCGTGACGCGCATCACATTGCTGATGTGGACATGCCCCGTGTTAGCGTCACCGCCTAAGTGGATCAAGGAAGGGGGTGGAATCCATGGCTACGCGTCCCGCTCCGACCAACGAGGAGCTCGCGCAGTTCGAGGCTTGGGTCACCGAGCTCGACATCGCGCTCAGCAAGAAGCCGTAACCCGCGACGACGTCATGAACGTCGAGCGACGGCTATTCCGCGACGGCCACCGAATCAGGAAACGGGGGTGAAAGACATGGCTACGCGTCCCGCTCCGACCAACGAGGAGCTCGCGCAGTTCGAGGCTTGGGTCACCGAGCTCGACATCGTGCTCACCAAGAAGCCGTAACCCGCGACGACGTCATGAACGTCGAGCGACGGCTATTCCGCGACGGCCACCGAATCAGGAAACGGGGGTGAAAGACATGGCTACGC
>NZ_JBVHVO010000019.1:96365-133608 GCF_055564815.1 Kitasatospora sp. NPDC028961
TACGCGTCCCGCTCCGACCAACGAGGAGCTCGCGCAGTTCGAGGCTTGGGTCACCGAGCTCGACATCGTGCTCACCAAGAAGCCCTGAGCCCACGGCGCCCAGGTATGCGCCGATCAGAACGTCAGAAGGGGGGTGACACCAATGACCGCTGCAGTCGTTGAGGCAACGCGCCCCGCTCCGACGCTCGACGAGATCGCCGATTTCGAGGCGTGGATCACCGAGCTGGAGACCGGCACCGATGCGGACCGAGAGTTCCGCATGGGCAAGATCGCCATCTGACGGCGCACCGCCCGACGCCCGTATCGCCTGACGCCGACCGCATGACGCCGTCGCGTCCGGCGCCGCGCGCATCGGCCGCCCGCGTGGCTTCCGTGGCGCGACCACGCCCCGGAGGCCACGTCCGGCGCCGCCGCACTCGATCTCCCGCGCCGCGAGGAACCGCCGGCGCCCGAGCGGGCCACCCGCCGCGCGTCCTGACAGCGACTCGCTCGCCGACGCCCCGCGACTCCCCGACCGCCCCTCTGGCGTCAGGCTCGGGCCGCGCCCAAAATCGCTGACATTCTCCTGCCAACGGCACTGACGTTTCCGTGTCCGACGACACCTGGTGGCGTCCGGCGAAGGACGGCCGCTCGGGCATACGGCGACCCGAAGCCGGGCGGCGTGTACAAGATCCGCTCCAATGTAGCCACGGCCCCGTCCAGTGCCTCGCGCCTCCCCGCCGCCCGGCCGTCGGCACCCACGCGCCGCCCGCCCGGACCGCCCGTCCGAAGGTCGGCGAGTTTAGCCTCTTAGGCAGTGTCCTGGCGATCATGAGCGGAGCCGGATGACGAGTGCGGCTGCTGTGACGGTGCCGAGGTAGACGTAGCCGCGCTTGTGGAATCTGGTCGCGACCGCGCGGAAGGTCTTCAGCTTGTTGATCGCCGCGGCAGGGTCGGGGGCCGGCTGAGCCGTGCGCTCCTCCACCGTCCGGTGGGATGAGGAGGAGGACCGCCGGTGCCGGGTCAGACCAGGCGGGTGGTGGCGTAGAACTCGATCGCGGTGTGCTGGTACTCGGCCAGGCCGGGAGTGACAGCCTCGTAGGCGGCACGCCAGGACGGATTCTGCACGCAGCCGAGGCCCATGGCGCGGAACTCCTCAGGCGTGACGGGGTGCAGCTCGGCGAGCGAGCGGTACTGGGCGTCGATCTCGGCCTGGACAGAGTCGGCGGAGGCCGGGGTGCCGGCCGCCAGGAGCTCCGCGAGGCGGATCATCCCGGCCGTTCGCTCGCGCTGGCCCGCCTCGATCTCGGCGGCGTCCATCGTCGCGGTGCGGCGGTCGGTCGCCTCGGCGAGTTCGGGGAAGTCCTGGAGGCCGTCCTCGTACTGGTCGGGCTGGATGCCCTCGAAGAGGTTCTCCGGGCGGTTGATGGTCATGAGCTGTCCGTCCTTTCGGGATCGCTCCAGGTCGGCGAGGGTGCGGGCGACGGTGGTGGCCAGGGAGTCCAGCCGGTCCCGTTCGGCAAGGAGACGGTGGTGGTGGCCGCGCAGGGCCTCCATCTCGTCCACCTGCTCGGAGAGGATTCGGCCGATCTCCGGGAGACCGACGCCGAGGGCCCGCAGCACGAGGATCTGTTGCAGCGTCAGGAGCTGCGTCTCCCCGTAGTACCGGTGCCCGTTGGTGGCGATCCGGGCCGGCGGCAGCAGGCCGATCTCGTCGTAGTGCCGCAGCGTCCGGGCGGTCACGCCCGACACCCGGGCCACCTCCGCGATGGACAGGTCCATCGTCCTCGTTCCGTACCTTCGTCTCGCCGGGCCGGTCGTTCCGGCCTTGGTCACGACCGTAGAAGCTGCCGCAGCGTCAACCGCAAGCCCGGCATTCACACCCTAGGCAATGCCCTGGCGCACAGTTGAGCGCCGCCGGTCGGCGGACGGAACGTGGGAGATGCTCCTGCGGCGGGTGCAGGCGGAGGCGGACGCGGCCGGCGAGATCGACTGGGACATCTCGGTCGACTCGACGTCCGTACGTGCACACCACCACGCCGCCGGCGCCCGGCGCGCTCCGCCGCCCGCCCTCAAAAGAGGCTCCGCGAAGATGGTCAAAGCCGCTCGGGTTCGGGCGCATGATCGACCGGCTGGCGAAGGTGGTGCGGGAGGTGAGGCGCTCGGCAGCTCGCGCGGCGGCTTCACAGCCAAGATCCACCTGATTGCGGACGGCCGTTGCCGGGTGCTCTCGCTGGTCATCACGCCCGGGCAGTGCGCCGACTGCACCCAGTTTGAGCCGGTCATGGAGGGGATCCGGGTGCCGAGGCTGACCTGCGGCAGGCCGCGCACGAAGCCGGCCAGCGTCAGCGCGGACAATCGGTGCGACCGCTGCGGCGTCCGAGCCGCATCAGGCCGCACTCCCGCAGCACGGCCGCGGCCCGCTCCATTTCGTCGCCGCCCAGGGTGCCGGGGGTGAACTCTTCGCCGGCGGTGGGCAGCCCGGTGCGGGAAGACGGCATGGAGAATTCCCCAGCCTGTTCGGGGATGAATTGGATGCCGAACTCGCACTCCGGGAAGTCGGCGGCGGCGCCGGCGTCCCAGAGGCCCCGGCGGTGGGTTGGGGCCGGCTGTGGTTCGGCACTGTCACCGAGCGAGGTGACGGCGTGTAGTCAGCCTAAGGTGGTGAAGCGCTTACTTTCGGGTTTCTACCGGGGCGCCGACTACCGTGCGCACACTGTGCTGGGTTCGTGGATTGCTCGGTGGAATAAGGAAGTTGGATCGGTGCTAGCGTGGAACTATCGCACACGAATGAGTGATGTGTGTACCTCGTTCTGATCGGGTCGGTGAGGACCGATGGCAGTACAGCTGGGCGACGACACCAGGGCCCGCGAGGGCGACCTGCTGTCGCTGGGCCGGTTAGCCGCCGCGACCGAGGGCGTTCCCGAGGTCGTGGTGGGGCTGATCGACGGTCCGGTGGCGGTGGGGCATCCCGCACTGGCGGGGGAGCGGATCCGGGTGGTGGGTGCGCCCGCAACGGTTGCTCCGGCTGTGTCACCTGTCCCAACCGCTCCACTTACGCCAACGGCTCAAGAGGCCCCGGCGCTCTCGCACGGAACGTTTGTCGCGGGGCTGCTCCACGCGCGGCGTGGGACGCCTGCCCCGGGGATCTGCCCGGGGTGCACGTTGTTGGTGCGCCCGGTGTTCGCCGACGGCCCGCCGTCGGGAGCCGGAGGGACCGGCGATAGCGGCCGGGCCCGGGGCGCCGCAGGCAACGGCGGACCGTCGGCGACGGCGGAGGAGCTGGCCCGGGCGATCGTGGACTGCGTGCGCGCGGGCGCCGGGCTGCTGAACATCAGCGCCGCGCTGGTGGGGCTGGCGCCGGCGGGGGAGCGCTGCCTCCGGGAGGCCCTCGACTTCGCGCGGGACCGGCAGGTGGTGGTCTTCGTCGCGGCCGGGAACCGGGGCCTGGTCGGAGGATCGATGCTCACGCGCCATGCGTGGGTCGTTCCGGTAGTCGCGTACGGGTGTGACGTGGTGCCGCTGCTCAGCTGCGATCTGGCGGCGTCGATGGGGCGGCGCGGCCTCGGAGCGCCAGGCCAAAACATCGCTGGCATCACGCCCGGGGGCGGAATTACGAGGTCGAGCGGGACGAGCGTGGCGAGCCCCCTCGTCACCGGCGCGGCCGCGCTCGTGTGGTCGTGTGTCCCGCATGCACGCGGGGCCGCGGTGCGCTCGGCCCTGTTGCGGGCGGTCGCGTGGCCGCGTCGCGGTGTCGCGCCACCTTTGCTGGATGCCTGGCGCGCGTACGCGTTGCTCAGTAGTGGCGGGTGACGGCGAGGGCGACCGAGTCGGCCGACTACCGGGTGCCGACGGGTCGAGGAGAGCGAGACGGTGAAAGGAAGGGTGACAGCGATGCCCAAAAGACAGCGGGGGGAACGGGCGCCGATCCGGGTCCGCCTGCCGGGATTCGTCTCCGACGAGGACATCGGCTTGGGCGACGTCGTCAAGCACGCGACATCCACCGTCGGGATCAGGCCCTGCGGCGGATGCTTGCGGCGGGCGGCGGCCCTGAATCGTCGCGTCGTCGTCTCAGGCCGGCGTGACTGACCCGACCCCACGACAGGCCCAGCCCCTGACTACAGACCCGACCCTCGTAAAGGACCCGACCGCGGCAACAGACCCGACCCATGACGGACCCGACCCCATCGATCGAGCAACCCGGCCGACACCCAAGCCGGAGAGCGCGGAGGTGAATCATGGAAGAGCCGAGAGTGGACCAGGAGGACCTGACAGCCCTGCCAGGCGACAGCCCGTCGGCCGCACTGGCCGCGCAGCCGCCGCCTCCCGTGACCATGGCCCAGGTGCCCACGTCACCGGTGCCCGCACCGCCACCGCCACCCGCCGAGGCGATCCCGCAGACGGCGGCGCTGCAGTCGCTGCCGGCCGCGCCGGAACCCGGCACCGAATCACCGCCCGCGCACGTCTACGCCCTGGGCCGGATCGAGCCGCGCTTCCCGAGCCTGGGCGTAGAGAAGGAATGGACGCAGGTGGTGGGACGGTCGGATGCCGCCGGACTGACGGACCGCGAGGCCATCCGAGGCTTCCTCGGCAACCGCGCCAACCGCTACCTGGCACGGGAGATCTGCTGGGTATTCACCGTCGAAGGGGTGGAGACGTATCTGCTGCGCCCCCGTGACCCGGCTGACTTCAAGCTGCTGATCAAGTCGCTCAGGCCGGAGGAAGGGCTCACGGACTCCGACGTCGACGTGGTTATCGGCACACTCGGCCCGATCGCGCCGCCGGAGGCGTGCAACGGGCTGACCCTGCCCATCTGCATCTTCGACCAGCTCTACTCCTTCGATGCCGACGCGCTCATCGGCTCGATCCCCCGGCCCGAGAACGTTGCGGCCGAGCGGTTTGATTCCGTGGCCCGGGACCTATTCCTGAACATCGCCCAGCTGACGGACAACGCCGGGGCGACCGACGAACACCGGGCGCTCAACTACCTGTCGGTGCGCTACCCGGCGATCTACCACATCGCCGCCGAGCAGCTGGCCGCGAACGCGGCACTCACCGCAGTGGACGTGGACATCTCCCGGCTGGCGACCAGTCGCCGGGTGGTAAACGTCATCTTCTCCTATCGCGACCGGCAGACCGACGTGGTCAGCCGGCACTTCGTGCGGGTCGACGTGACCGAGAAGTACCCGTTCCTGGTCAGCAAGCTCGCGCCCTACATCGCGAGGTGATTCCCACCAAGGTGCCTTCGAGATCCACAATCTCCGACGGCGGATCGACGACCCCGTCCCGTCGCCGGGGACGACATCCGAATCCGAGAAATTCGCCAGAAAGGACCGGTGACCGACATGACACGGCAAGCCCAATTGCCGGGTTTCACCGGTGAAGTCTCCCTCGAACCCGCCCGGGGGAACTACGGAATGAGCGGCTCGCCGTCCGGGCGTGCCGCGCCCATGGCCGTCGTGCCGCAGGTGCTGTCCCGCTCGGTGCCTAGCGAATGCATCCCGAACTGCATGTGCATCACGGATCCCTGTCCGTGCTGCGGTTCGATGCCGCCCGAACTCGTCAAGACCAAAACGGGGAAGCGATCATGAGTACCCCTCAGTTCACGGCCGAAGCAGTCCTGCGGCGGCCGCTGCCCCCTCAGCGTCCGCAACACCAGCACCGCGTCCCCGCGCCCAACGGTGACCGGGACCGGCGCCGGACGGTCATTCCCGCCGTCGGCGTCGACGTGACCATCGACCACTGCGGCTGCTACGCCGACGAGTGGTGGGGCCTGCCCTGCGTCTGCATCGTGTACTGGTGACCGAACGCCGACGAACTGGGCCTCCCAAGTGGCCCCGGCCCGTTCACCATCTACATCCAAGGAAGCCGCTCGGACGGGGAGTTCCCCGCCCCTGAACCGGATCCGGCCCGGAGCGGACTCGTTGAACGCCCCGTGAGCAACCCGTCGCCCGCCCGGCGCGCCCTCGCCCCCAGCGCCGCCAGCAACCGCCTGGGCGGGCCCGGCCGCCGTCCCGACCCAGCGGCCCGCATCGACGCCCCGCAGCCCGCCCAGCGGCCCGCCGGGCAAGCCGTCGACGCCATCGCCGCGCTGCTATGGGGTGGCGGTGGGTGTGCGGTTCGGGGTGGTGGTGGGGCTTTGGTTTTGCGGGTTGGTTGAGAGGTTCTTGTGTCTGGGCGTGGTGGGTCGGGTCGGGCTATCGGCGGGTTGATGGTGTTGGCGAGTTGGTCGGCAGGTCTTTGGGCTGGGGGTTTCGCGGGTGTGGTGAGAGTAGTGCTGTTCTTTTGAGGGGTGTCCTGCTTGTGGCGGGTTCGGTGATAGCCCTGTCGGTGGGTGGCTTGCTGGTGGGCGTGGGCTGTGGCGCGGGTGGCTGTTGAGATTTCGTGAACGGGGTGGGTGAGCTTCCGGGCTCGGGGGGCGTCTAATGGTCGGGGTGGAAGAGACGCAGTCGCAGGTCAGCTGGCGCCCCGTCAAGGGCGGCGCGGAACTCACTTTGATCGTGGACACCGCCCTGGGTCCGTTCATGCGCCGAATACCTGATGCTCTGCCGTTGCCGGCTGATGTCGAGCAGGGCACTGGGGCCGAGATGGCCACCCACGCGGCCGCTGCTACCTGGGGACTGCCGGACTTCGTGTTCGAGCCCGCCCTCGCCCGGAAGGGCTCCGGCCAGCGTGAGAGCTCGGCGATCGGATTCTGATCGCGGGCCGGCGCGCGGCCGTGGTCCAGGTCAAGAGCCGTACCGTCGCACCGAAGGCCGACGATGCCGAACGGACCTGGATCAACAAGGTCACCGGAAAGGCGGTACGGCAGGCCAAGGGCACCGTGCGCATGCTGCGCCTGGCCGATGCCGAGTTCGTCAACGGCCGCGGCCGCGCCCTTACCGTGCGTGGAGGGGACTACGAGTGGATCGCGGTCATGGTCCTGGACTACCACCAGGTACCCGCGGGCACGGTCGCGCAGTGGGAGGACCCCGGTATGCCGGCGATCGCCGTGACCCGCCGCGACTGGGACTTCCTCTTCGACCAGCTGCGTTCCACGACCGCGGTCCTCGACTACCTCCTCCGGGCGGCCGGCCAGCCGTCGGTCGCTCTCGACGACGAGCCTGTGCGCTACTACGAGCTTGCAGCAGCCGACGCCGCTGCTGCGCCTGGTCCCGTTGACACGAGCCTGGTGGGGGAGGGGAGCCGGTTGTGGTCCGCTCCTTTGCTTCCCCAGGTCCCGGCCGGCAAGGACGACACCCACGCTCACATGATGACCCGGATCCTTCTGGAGGACATCGCGCGCAGTCCTTTGCCCGAGTACGGGACGGAGGCGGAGCGCCACCTCATGTTGTCCGATCTCGACCGCTTGCCCGTCTCGGCCCGCACCGAGTGGGGCCGACTGCTCCTCGACATGCTCGATGATGTCCCCAACATGGCCGACGACGAGCACAAGTGGCGCTTCAGGCGGAAGCTGGATCCTGACGGAAGGCGCCAGCTCATTCTCGGCTGCACCACCCGCTTCAGCGATCTGGTGCAGCGGGCCTTCTCCGGCTACGTGCGGCTGCGCCAGCACGAGGCCGTTGAACGCACCGGCGATCCTGAGAACGTCTCCACTCTCGGGGTTCTGCTGACGCCGCGTACCGACGGGCTGCGCCCTTGGGACACCACGGCGGTTCGTGTCAGCGGTCCCAGTGACCTCAGCCCCGGCGAGCTGGATGGCTACCGGTCTTTGTGGAACCGCACGTTCGAAGAGGGGCATGCTCACCTTCCGACCCCACGCGGAAGCACCCCGTGACGGGCGACCTGAAGCCACGGTCCGGCCTGTCGCGCTGTGTTCGATGTTTGGCGTGTGAGGTGCCGCTGCCCCACCAGCCATGCCGAGCGGTCGTTGGGGGAGCGGTTGGTCGCACAGCTTCGACGTGACCTGACCTGCTTCAGTTCGTGGTGGGGTCGCCGGTGTGGATGCGTGGTGTTCGGAAGGCGGTGCGGCGCGGTGATGCCGTGCTGGGCTTTGTCTGGGTGTGGTGGTGGGTCCATACCCAGAGGGGATCGTCGTCGGACGGATCCAGGTGGGGGAGCCTGAGTCTGGTGGCGGTGTGGTGGAGGAATGAGGTGATGGCGGGGTGGGTGTGGCGGCGGGTGCCGTTGTGGTCGTCGGGGGTGATGAGTACGCGGTGGTGGTGGAGGGCGCGGGCGAGGGCGACGGTTTCGGGGTAGGTGACGCTGTCCCGGGCGAGGAGCGCCCATGAGGTGCGCGGTGTGAGACGGGGGTTGGTCCGCTCCAGGGTGGTGGCGCGCCGGTGCCACCTGGGGGCCGCGTGTTGCTGGTGGTCGTACCAGCGGGTGGTGATGGTCTGGGCCCAGCTCCAGGCGAGGTCTGCGCCGGGGTGACGCAGCAAGCGTCGGTGGGTGGCTTGCGCGTGCTGGAGTTCGGGGAGCGCGGCGACGTCGAGGACCACACCGTGCTCGCCGTCGGCGGGCCAGGTGTGGTGGCGCCGGCATAGCCGTCGGTGGTCGGGGGTGTAGGCACGGGCCTCTTGGGTGGTGCCGCGGGTGTGGTGCAGAACGCAGGCGGGGCAGGCGGCGCCAGGGGGTCGGCGATGGCGTGGGGTGCGCTGCCAGGTGATGTGGGGCAGGGCGTGGCCGCTGCCTGGTCGGGCCGGTCGGGTGCTGGCCACGAGTTCCCATCGGTGCAGGGCCCGGGCGAGATGGGCGTGCGGGATCCGAGCGAGGGCCGCGATGCGTACCTGGGCGGCGCGGTTGGGATGGAGTTCGGCGCCGGGCGCGGTGGCGAGGCCTTTGCCTTGTGCGTCGACGGCGATCGTGAGGGCTTCCAGGAGCTGGGGCAGGCTCTGACGGTAGGCGTGTGCCAGGCGGGTGAGGTAGGAGGCGGTGCTCTCGTGCGGTATGGGTCGTACGCGCAGACAGCCAGGGGCGATGGGAGGTGCGCCGGCCATGCCCGTCATCGCCGGGCGCTGGCGCGGGGGCGGTACTGCTCTTCGGCGAGGTGGTCGAGGTCGATGTCCTCCAGGACGGCGCGAGTGATGCGTTCGGTGCCGTCCAGGAGCGTGGTGATGGCGGCTTGGCGGACGAGGCGCGCCAGGGCTGCAGCCCTTTCAGGACGGTGACCCGGACAGTCACCCGCTCCGCCTCCTGACCGAGTACACCAACCTTGCCAAGCACCGGACCCCCGCCGTCGCGGCGACGCGCCTCGGCGGTCTCCATCCTGACTACCCCCACCCGGAGGTCACGGTCGCGTTGCCGCTCAAGCCGAACCCCCAGCCCGGCGACGGACTTCCCCTCCGGCCGGGGGACATCCTCGCGAGCGCCCCGAAGGGTCTCCGCATCGGGATCTCCATCACGCCCTCTGTTTCCCTGCAACGCCCCCACACCGCTGAATGGCACATCGCAGCGCTGGAACTGGGGGATCTGGAGGAATGGGTGCGCACCACGGCCCTTCCCATCCTCATCACCGGTTCTCACAGCGTCACCCCGCTCCCACCGCAGTTGGACATCACGGTCGGACACGAGGACCTGCGCCGTGAACTCCCCCGGGCGGGGACCTTGTCCGCCGCACGCCGGGCCAAGCAGAGGATCGCAGTAGTGAGTGCCCGATCCGGCCTTGTTGACCTCCTTGCTACCTACGCGGCACCTACTCCACCTCAGGTGATCGGTGCCTGGCTTTCCACGATGGACGACACCACTGTGCTGGAGCTGATGGACCGGCTTGCCCGAGCCGCCGCCTCTCCCCATGCGTCGATAGAAGCTGTTGAGACGCTGCTCGCCGAGCTCGACGGCTACAAGGCTTCAGTGGCTACCGAAGCCGGTTGAGGACAAGCCAGGTCCTCCGAACGCCGGGGCGCGGCGTGATGGCCGCCAGGAGCACCGGGTTGCCCCGGCGGTCCCGGCCCGCCCGCCCGGCCGGTTCCGGCTGTCCTGCCGGCTGTCCTGTCCTTCGGGGTGCCGGTGGTTTCGTGACCGGCTGATTGTCGCGGAACCCTGCCCTGCCCGGTCGGCCGGGCGAGAGCGTGCCGTTTCGGCGCCGGCACCTGGTCTACGTAGCCCATCTGCCCGACCACCTGGCCGTCGGGTGCCTGCCCGTCGACGCCGCCACGCCCGGCTGATCGCCGCTCTGACCACCACGGTCGGCGCCTGCGCTACGGCGGCGCAGGCGCTGTACCAGCCGGTCGCCGACGCCCCGCCAGGGCAGGAAGCGGTCGTGGTGGACCCCCTCCCGGTGGTCTACCTCAGCCACACGGCCGCCCCGCTGCTGGAGGCGGCCCGGGCCGAGGACGAGGCCCGGTGGCCGGCCGCCGTCGCCCGGGAGCGGGAGCAGGCCCGGCGGACCAGCGCCGCGAGGGCGGCGCTGGCGCGGGCACAGGAGATCGTGGAGGAGCCCGAAGCGTCCTGGCCCGTTCCGCTGCCGACCGCGGAGCAGGGCGCGGTCATCAACCTGGCAGGCGCCGGTGACGAGGTCGCCGAGCTATGGCGTGACGATCCGGCGAAGGCCGCCGGCCTGGTGCGCGAGCTGGCGGCGTGCGGGGAGTTCACGGCGGCCGAAGTTCTGGACGCCGCGGTCGATGTGGCCATCGCGGCCGGGCTGCCGGCGCTCAACGAAGCAGGCAAGGCGTCTGATGTGGTGCACGGGATTCGAGCGGCCGCTGGACGCGTGTGGCACGTCGTACAGGCGGATGGCGGGCCTGGAAGTTCTGGACAGCGACCTGTTCATGTCGCCGGCCGAGGAACTGGACAAGGCCGTCCGGGCGCTGCGCAAGGTCTACGTCCCCACCCGCAAGGAGGCGGACCGTTGGCGGTGTGCCGTGCGTCTCTGACGTGAGGGCGTATCGGAGACTGCCTGGCCGTCTGTCACACGGGTCGACAGTCTCAGCGGCCCAGGTCCTGGAGGACCTCACGCGCCGCCCTCGTCCCTGAGGCCATCGCCCCCTGCAGCGAGCCGGTCGCCCGGTGGTCCCCACACACATAGCGCCCCGCGCCGAACCGGCTCGGGCGGATCAGTGGCCACGACGCCGGCATCGCCGGCAGCGCCTCCCTCACGGTGTACGAGGCGAGGTGCTCCCAGCCGGAGGTGTCCGTCCCGTACAGCCCAGCCAGCGCGGACCGCACCTCGGCCTCCCGGTGGTCCGCCGCCCCCAGTACCGAGGTGGAGACCAGTGCCCGGCCGTCCGTCGCGTACCCCGGCGCGACCTCGCTGAGCACCACCGTGTTCAGCACGCGCCGCGCGGAGTCCACCAGCAGGGTCGGCTCGGCCAGCGGGGGCACCGGCGCCGCGTGGTACAGCGTGGTCACCGTACGGGTGGCCGGCACCGCCAGCCCCGGCAGCAGCGCCGCGGCCGCGCCCGGGCCGGTGGCCACCACCACGGCCCGGGCCGGGAGTTCGGTCCCGTCGGCGAGCGCCGCCCCGGCCGCCGTCAGCTCCCGCACCGGCGTGCCGAGCCGCAGCACCCCGGCCGGCAGGCCCGCCGCGAGCTGCGCGGGCACCGCGCCGATGCCGGCGTTCGGCAGGCAGAGGGTGCCACGCAGCATGCTGCGCCAGACCAGGTGGAAGTAGCGCGCGGAGGTCTCCAGCTCCTCCTCCAGGAAGACGCCGGACAGGAACGGCCGGAGGAAGTCCTCCACCAACGCGGGCGAGATCCCCGACGCGGCGAGCGCCGAACGGGTGGAGGTGTCCCGGCTCCGGCGGAGCAGGGCGGGCGGCAGCAGCCCGTCCCGGGCGCTGAGCAGGCCGAGCGCGGCGATGTCCCGGGCGGACCCGAGCCGGCCGGGCAGCAGGTCCGCAGCGGCCTGGGGGCGCCGGGTGGGATCGGTGAACCTGAGCCGGCCGCGCGGGGTCTGCACCAGCACACCCGGGGTGAACGGGCGCAGCCGCAGCTCCGCCAGTCGCAGCCGCCGCTTCACCTGCGGGTACGAGGTGTTGAACACCTGGAAGCCGTGGTCCAGCAGGAAGCCGGCGCGCCGGTCGGTGCGCACCCGCCCCCCGACCGCCTCGGCCTGCTCCACCAGCAGCACGTCCAGGCCGGCCTCGCGCAGGTCGAGAGCGCAGGCGAGGCCGGGCACCCCTGCTCCGACCACCAGGACGTCGTGTTCTCGGGTGGGCTCTGCCGGCATCTCGCGCCGCCTCTCGGGTGACCTGCTGTCAGGGATCCGGCACTGACCCTAGATCCTCACGACCGCCGGGCCGGGATCAGCGCGCTGGGCCGGGTCGCTCCAGTTCGCCGACCGCCTGGCCGAGCCAGTGCGGCCCAGCGACCCCGAACGGCGGGTCACGGCCGCTCCAGCCCGGCCCCCGCACCCCCGGCGCCCCCGACCACGCCATCGACCCCGCCCCCGCCCTGGCCGACCTCACCGGCCTCCTCGCCGAGCGCACCGTCGTCCTGTGGTCCCCCGGCGACCTCAACCCCCTCTACGACGCCCTGAGCCGCCTCAAGGTCAGCACCGCCCTGCTGCCCGAAGGCCGCGTCAACAGCCTGCGCCCGGCCGCCACCCAGTGGCGCGCCGACCTCGACCCGCGCACCGGCGAAACGCGCCGTCCCACCCCGCCCGGCACCGCCGACCGCCGCCTCCTCCTCCTGCTCCGGAAGATGTCCGCCGACGCCCTGCGCCTCGATGCGACGGACGAACACGACGACCCCGACCGGGAGCGGTGGAACTACCAGCTCACGGCCAGGCACGTGGGCCCGGCGCACCCCGGCTGCTCCGTGATCGTCACGCACGCCTACGCCACCTCGGTGGAGGACGCGGTGCGCCTGACCAGGAAGAAGCACGACGGCCACCTCTACGGCGACGGCCTGTACCGGATCGTGCGCGTCGAGGAGGAACGGCCGTGACCACCGACGCCACCGGCGCCGACCGCGCGCCCGCGCGGCTGGAGCCGGCCCCGTGCGGCAGCCGGCCCGCGCCCGGCGACCGGGACCTGGGCCGCCCGATCCTGGATTCCCCGCTGGTGCGCGGCGCGATGTGGCTGCGCTGGAGCGGCCACGACGGCATCCGCACCCTCCACTACGGCGCCGACCTGGCCCGCGGCTGGACCGAGCGCGACGTCGAGGCCGTCAGAAGAGTCTCTATGAGCCGCAACAGCGGAAATGAAGGTGCTGTACGCCTCCCGTCGCCCCTGCCGACGCCATTGCTGGTGCTGGGTGCGCCCTTGCGCTCGCCCCGCAGAAGGCGATCTAGAGGTTCGGCAGACAGGACGCCGGGCCCCTGGCCATCCTGGCGCCAGCGCCACCGGCACCATCCCGCCCCGCGCATCGACTGGAGACCCATGGCCGCGACCCGATCCCGGACCGAAGGCCGGTGGAGGACCATCAGCGCCCCCGGGCCGTCGTTCACGATCTACTGCCGAGTACGCGCACATCACGAACGGCCAAATCGCCACATTAGTCACACCCTGCCCAGCGACAAGATCACGTGACGAGCTCCTAGTATTCACCCGTGGACGACAACAGCGGTCAACTCATCGCGGCGCGCTACCAATTGGCACACCTCCTGGGCCAGGGCGGCATGGGTGCGGTCTGGCAGGCCCACGACACGCAGCTGGCGCGGGACGTGGCTGTCAAGGAGCTGCGGCTGCCCGGGCACCTCGGGGACGCCGAACGGGCGAACTGGATCGCACGGCTCGACCGGGAGGCCCGCGCCGCAGCCCGGCTGAAGCATCCAGGCATCGTCACCGTGTACGACCGGATAGCCGGCACGGACGGACGGCCATGGCTCGTCATGGAGTTGGTGACCGGCGGATCCCTGGCCGACCTCATCGAGGCACGGGGCCCGCTGCCGCCGCACGAGGTCGCGGACATCGGCCGGCAAGTGGCTGCCGCGCTGAACGCCGCGCACCAAAGGGGGATCACGCATCGGGACATCAAGCCGGCCAACATCCTCCTCGAAGAAGGCAGGGCCGTGCTGACGGACTTCGGGATCGCGGCATTGGAAGGGGACGCCACCCTCACGGCGACCGGCATGATCATGGGGACGCCGGCGTTCATGGCTCCCGAGCAGGTCCGCGGCCTGCCCGCGACAGCCGAGTCCGACCTGTGGTCCCTGGGGGCAACGCTCTACGCCGCCGTGGAAGGCCGCGCGCCGTTCGCCGCCACCACTCCGAGCGCCGTTCTGGTCGCGGTGGCGACGGAGGAACCCGCGCCCGCCGTGCAGGCCGGCCCCCTCGCCCCGGTGTTGGAGGGGCTGCTTCGCAAGGACCCGGCCGATCGGCTGACGATGGGCCAGCTGCAAGCGCGACTGGCGCAGCCCGTCACCCTCTGGGCACCAGCCCCCGGCACTCCCGATGCTTCAGCCCGGGACACCGACGCGGCCGCATCGGCCCCGTCGTCACTGGCCCCCATGCCGCAGGCCCGGACTATCACCTCGATGGCATCACCTCCCGCCGCTGGCCAGGCCATGCCCGTCGCCGCCCCGGTGGCCCTCCCGCCCAGCCCCTCCGCCTCCCCCCGCGGCCGCTGGTCCACGCGCCGGACCGTGCTCAGCGTGATTGCGGCCCTGGTTATGGTGGCCGTCGCGGTGACCGGCTACGTGCTGATGACCTCTGACGCCTTCAACTCCACGTACCAGGAAAACCTGCGCGCGGCCGAAGGGCACAGGTCCCCCGAGGGCTACCGCCGGGAGTCCGTGGCCCGTGTCTCCGAGGACCGGGCGCGGGTGACGTACACGGCGGAATGCAACAGCGACGAGCTCGACAAATGCGGCGACCCAGTGGACAGCGCAACACAGTGGGTCAAGAAGCTCCCCGGCGTGAGTTCGTTCGACTACTCCGGGAGCAGTGCCTGCTTGACCTCGAAGAAGGGCTGTGAGGGCGAGGTCACACCATCCAATCAACAGGCCGCCCCAATCATCCGGCGTGTCGTGCTCCGCCAGACCCTGACGCAAGGAAACAGCCAGCACCCGCTCAGCAGCCGGTACCTCCTCGAGGTCGACTTCGGTCGGTAATCACGATCGCGCACGACGCCGACACGCTCTCGCGAGGCCCATCACCCCGAAACCCCCCTGAGGCGTTCCGCACGACTCCCACCTTGGCAGGGTCTGCCAAATGGCTGACGATCTTGTACCCGACGACCTGTGGGAACGCATAGCCCCCTTGCTCCCAGCCCGGCCACCGCGCAGGCGCCGGTTTCCCGGCCGGAAGCCATTGGACGACCGGGTCGCCCTGGTCGGCATAGTGTACGTGCCGCGCAAAGGCGTGACCTGGGCGGACGTGCCTGCCGAGCGGATCGGCTGCAGCGGAGTGACCTGCTGGCGGCGGCTGCGGGACTGGACCGAAGCCGGAGTCTGGCCCCGCCTTCACGAAGCCCTCCTGGTCGAGCTTCGCCGAGCCGGACTCCTCGACATGGACGACTGCTCGATCGACGGCTCGCACGTCAGGGCGCTCAAAGGGGGCGCTCACACCGGGCCTTCGCCGGTGGACCGTGCACGTCCCGGCTCCAAGCACCATGTGATCGTCGACCGGCACGGCACCCCGTTCGCCGTCTCGCTGACCGCCGGGAACCGGCACGACGTCACCCAGCTCATGCCGCTGCTGGACGCCGTGCCCCGCATCCGCGGCAGGCGAGGCCGTCCCCGCCACCGTCCCAGGCGCCTGTTCGCCGACCGCGGCTACGACTTCGACAAGTACCGCCGCCTGATCCGCAAGCGCCGTATCACCCCGAAGATCGCCCGCCGCGGCACCCCGCACGGATCCGGCCTGGGCAAGACTCGCTGGGTGGTAGAGCGCGCCTTCGCGTGGCTGCACCAGTTCATGCGCCTGCGTATCCGCTACGAGATACGCGTCGACCGCCACCAGGCGCTCCTTCAACTCGCCTGCGCCATCATCTGCTTGAGACGACTACGCACCGCATTCTGAAGCGATCAGTTAATGGTGTCCGCGTGGTGCGGCCACCCCCGTCCGGCTGGGGCCGTCACCTGATGCCCTGACCGGTCGTTATACGTGTCTCGCATGTCTGATACGGAGGGCGCATATGGGCACGTCGGCGGAGGAGCTGCTGCGGGCGACGGTGGCCGCGCTGCTCCGGGGCTCGGGTGAGTCACAGGGTGACCTGGCGTGCGGACTGGGGCTCAGTCAGGCGCAGGTCAGCCGCAAGCTGGCCGGCCGGTGCGGCTGGGCGGTGGCCGATCTCGACCGGCTCTCGGCGCACTACGGCATCGCGGTGGCGGACCTGGTGGCGGGCCCGACCCACGCGCTGAGGCTGCTGCCGGAGAGACGTCGCGCGGCCGTTGTCGGCGGCACCCAGACGGTGATCACCGTCTGACGGGCGCGCACCCCGGGCCGGCCCCTGTCGCGCGGCATCCCTCAAAAGAGAAATGTGCGATTCGAAAGTGCGATCCAGAAGTGACTTTCCGCTATAATGGGGGTGGAAAGGGGAGGTGTTCATGAGCGACGACCTGTTCGCGGCGATCGACGCGCTGCTGGAGCGGCCGAAGCCGGCTGACGACCTGCCGGCGCCGGCTGAGCGGGAGCGGCTGCGCAAGGCGGCCGAGTACACCCAGGAGGACCTGGCGAAGGCGCTGAAGACCCGGCGGGAGACGATCGTGCGCTGGGAGGCCGGGGCGACGGAGCCGCGGCCGCCGAAGCGCGAGGTGTACATCCGGTTCCTCGCGACGCTGGCGCTGCGCCACGGCACGGTCGAGCCCACCGCGTGGCTGCGCCGGGCCCAGGCCGCCGGTCTCGTGCCCGCCACCGTCCAGGCCCCGGCCACCGCACCGGCCCCCGAGTCGGCGGCCGCGCGGCGGGCCCGGACCGAGCCCGTTCCCTCCCCGGCCGCGCCGCCGGTTCCCGCAGCCGCTCCGGCCGTGCCGGAGGCCGCCGCGGCTGACGCCGACAAGCTGGTGGAGCTGGACCGCACGGCGGCGGGGGAGCTGGTGTCCGGGGCGCCGGAGCCGTGTGTGCGGTGCGGCCAGCCGACGCCCTACCGCTCCGGCGGCCATCCGGTGCACATGGGCGGCTGATGCACCGCCGCCGCCACCACGGCCGGCCCGGCCGAGGCGGCGGCCGCGCCCGCCCAGCCCGCCAGCACCGAGCACGCCCCGGCCGCCCCGGCCGTGGAGCGGCACGCCCGGGCGGAGTCGTCTGGGCCCTCGCAGGCCGCCCTGGAGGCGCTCGCCCGCCATCCGAACGTCGCTCCGAACACCGCTGCCCCCGTGGCCGGGCCGACCGCCCCCGTGGCCGGCCTGGCCGCTGCGCCGCGCCGTGGCGCGCCGTCGCGTCTGGCCGCCGGTTCGTCGTCGGGGGCCCGCAAGGCCCCGGCTAAGGTGGCGGCGAAGGCGGAGGGGCCGGCCGACTGGGAGGCGGCGGCCGCCGCGCGGTTCCCGTCCGGTCCGCTCGCGGTGCTGGACGTCGCTTCGTCCGGCCGGGCGCTGGTGGCCTACCTCGCCGACGGCACCCAGGCGCCGACCGCGCCGGCCGCCCGCACCCTGGCCGCCGTCGTGCAGTGGGCGCTGGAGCAGA
This sequence comes from Kitasatospora sp. NPDC028961, assembly GCF_055564815.1. NCBI lineage: Bacteria > Bacillati > Actinomycetota > Actinomycetes > Kitasatosporales > Streptomycetaceae > Kitasatospora > Kitasatospora sp. NPDC028961. The sequence continues at coordinate 113,791 of NZ_JBVHVO010000019.1, forward strand.
GGTTCGGCTCGCCCCGGTTGCACCGGCACGGCAAGGACGGTGACGCCCTGGTCGTCCTCACCGACGCCGCCCTGACGGAGCTGGGCCTGCCGCCGATGGGCCGGGACGAGAAGACCGAGTTCGTCCCCCGGCTGGGCCAGCTGCCGAAGACCCACAAGACAGTGAAGGCCATCGAGAAGGCCGGCTGGCTCCTCACGCAGCGCGGCCTGGGCCCGTGGGCCCGGGTCTACCGCACCCCCGAGGACGGCAAGCGCCAGTGCGTGCAGCTGTGCGTCCCCGCCTGGGGCGCGCTGGCCTCCGGCGGCTGGCAGATCCCGGACGGCCTGACCGCGTCGGATCTCGCCCGCCTGCTCGGCACCTACACGAAGCGCGTCCTCACCCCGCGCGGCTCCACCGCCGTCTCCGGCCTCGAACTCGTCACCGCGCTGCGCCCCCCGACCCGGGCGGTGCGCACCGACGCCGGCTGGATCTCCGGGCCCGTGGAAGGCTCCCGGCCGCAGGACGCCTTCGACCCGGCCCCGCCCGAGGTCCCGGACATCCACCCGCTCGCCCAGGACCGCGGACCCGGGCAAGAGCTGGTGACGGAGGCGTGGGACTGGTTCCGTGAGCTGACCGACGCGGAAGCGGCGGCGCCCTTCGCGGTCGGCCTCGATGTGAACATGGCGTTCCTCGCCGCCGCCGGCCGCCTGGTGCTGCCGCTGTCCGGCCCGGTCCATGAGCTGAACCCGGCGTTCGACGCGAAGCTCCCGGGTTCGTGGCTGGTCGACCTGTCCGGCGTCCAGACGGACCCGCTGCTCCCCTCCCCGTTCACCGCGGACGGCTCCCGCCCAAGCGGACCGGCCTGGTACTCCACGGCGAAGGTCGCCTACGCCATCGAACTCGGCGCCCGCCCGCAGCCGACCGAGGGCTGGCTGCGCCACGAGCACGGCCCCTACCTCGACCCGTGGCACAAGCGGCTGCGCCAGGCCTACCTGGACACGATGGCCGCCCTCGGCGTCCCGCTCACCCCCGCCGACACCGACCCGGTCGCGTTCCTCGACGCCATGGCCAACCTCCAGCAGGGCGACCCGGCGGAGCTCGCGGTCCTCACCGCGATCAAACAGACCGCGAAGGGCACCATCGGCAAGATGCGCGAACGCCCCCGCGGCCACGGCTACAAACCCGGCGAACGCTGGCCGGCCCTGGACCGCCCGACCTGGGACCCGCTGATGCGCGCCCTCGTCATCGACACCGCCACCGTCAACCTCCACCGCAAACTCCGCAAGATGGCCGCCGACACCGGCCTGCACGCCATCGCCGTCCTCTCCGACTGCGCCGTCTTCGCCTCACCCGGCCCAGGCGCCCTCGACATCCTCACCCGCCCCGACCACACCCTCACCACCTCGCTGCGCCTGGGCGCCAGCCCCGGGATGGTGAAGTTCGAGGGCAGCAGGCCGATGGCCGAGATCGCCGGCCTGCTCGCCGACGGGGCGAACCCGGCCCGCCACATCAAGACCGGCGGCGCCGTCTCCGACGACGAGTAGCCGCACCGGCCCGGACCCGCACTCCGCGGGCCCGGCCCGATACCGCACGACTGCCGGCACGGGCCGCCGACCGGCGGCCCGACCCAGGGGAGGACCCATGGAGCACACCCAGCACGTGGACACCCAGCACATCGATCACGCGGAGCATGACCCGCGCGCCGAGCAGCTCGCCGCCGCGTACTGGCGCCACACCAGGACGGGCAAGGCCGCCTGGGAGCGCCTGAAGCCCGGGATCCGGGCCGAGCTGACCGAACAGGCCGGCACCTGGCTGCGCGCCGCCGAGCTGGCCGGCCTGCTCGCACCCCTCGCCGCGCCGAGCGGGGACCACACCGCGCTGTGGCTGGACGAGCGGGGAAGAGTGTGGAACGACGTCCCGACCAGCGACAGCGGCGACGACCTGCTGCTGCCGCTGGTCCACGCCCGCGATGAAGCGGTCTCACGGGCGGAACTCGAAGACCGCGGCGACCGCCTGACCCTCATCGGCTGGAGCCACTGAACGGCGGCCGCCCGGCCCCGACCGCCGGGCGTCACCACCACCGCCAGCGTCACCGTCACCGTCACCGTCACCGTCACCGTCACCGTCACCGTCACCGTCACCGTCACCGAAGGAGGATGAGCCCGTTGGGGGAGGTCGACGAGGGCCTGGAGCGCGCGGAGCGCACCCGCCCGATCCCGCAGTCCGTCCAGGCGCGGATGCGGTTCCTGCTCAAGGGCGCCAAGGGCTCCACCAAGGCTCTCGCGGCCGAGCTCGGCGTCAGCCAGCGCACCGTGCAGCGCTGGCTCAAAGGCCAGGGAACCCCGAAGCACGCCGCCGCGAAGAAGGTCGAGGAGCGGGTCCGCGCGAAGTGGCAGCCCAGGGTCAAGCAGCGCGTGCGCAACGCCGCCGAGACCAACGGCTTCATGCTCCACATCGCCGGCACGTTCGGTTACAGCTCGGCGGCAGGATCCACCGACGACCCCCGCCCCCGCACCATCACCCAGAAGATGCCCGGCTCCGTGGCCCAGAAGCTCTACGCCGCCCGCGACGCCGGAGCCTCCCAGGCCGAGCAGGAGCGGATCCTCGCCGAGGGCCTGCGCGAGCACTACTTCAAGGACGGCGGTCACCGCGCCCGCGGCCTCGACGTCGAGCTCAACGACGTCGCGTGGATGGACCTGGAGGGGCTCTAGAGGCCCCGAACGCTCCGCCACACCCGTGTGTGTCGCCGAAAACGAAGTCCCGGCTGCCCGAAGGACGGCCGGGACTTTCCATTCCCGCGCCTCTGGAATGAATCCACGGGAGAAATTCGAGAGGAATCCGGAAATGAGCGAGCAATTCCAGCGGGCGCGGGTCGCACGTCCGGCATCCCCAGCACCCTGCGGCCGTCCTCGTCCGCGTCGTCCGGCGGGCCCGCCCGGCCCCGGGCAGGAGGCGGTGCCACCGCTGTGCGAGGACTGCGCGCCGCCGATCACCGGCCCGTGGCTCCACGACATCCCCCTCCCCGGCCAGAGGGATCCTCAGCCCCGGTACTGGCACGTCGCCCCTCCGCCTGCGCCAAGGCCGCCCAGGAGGCCGGACACCCCGGCGAGTAGCACCAGCCTCGCCGGCCCGGCCCCCTCACTCTCCCCGCCGGTCCGCGCGCCGCCTGCCCTGTCGCGGGGGCCGGACCGGGCGGCAACGGGTCCAGCGTTGCGGTCGAACCGATCAGGGCGGTTGGCCGCGGCGCGCTCCGCTACCGCACCCTGGCCGGCGCCCGGATGCGCTGGACCATCCACACTGCGCTGCCGCCTGCCCTGCGCCGCCGGATCCGCCGCCCGGGCCGCGGGCGGCCCGGCCGGCGGCCCGTCGACGCACCGGCCGAACCGTGGACGGTCCGGCCTGGGCTTCCCTGTCAAGTCAGCATGTTGAGAGACCTGATGCCTCCAGTGAGCACACGGGCTGGATCGCCCACGCGACCGTGGCGGAGTTGCGTCCCGACCCGACTTGGGCAGGCAGAGGAGGTGCCGGAGGCTTCCGCGCAAGTCGCCCGTTACCTGGTCTTGATCCCACAGCCGTGGCTCTCTTCACTAGCTCCCGCTACTGTCTCGCGCATGCCTTCAGGGCTCCTATCCCACCATCACTGGCGTAGTGCGTCACTCGGGTGGCTTAACGCCAGTCCCGCCTGGTTGTCCGGGCAGCAAGCGGGGCAGACGCTGATCAGGGATGACCAGGGAGGTCGGTCGGTATGCAGGCCGCGCTTGCCATTGGAGTCGCGAAGGTCCCCGGCCGCCGCGAGCTGGAACCACTCCCAGGTGCTTGCCGCGGAGCACGTCGCTTCGCCAGATGGGCAAGGGACGACCAGCACTTCGATGAAGTCAAGACGTTCATTGACGATGAGCGATCAGTCAGTCGCCAGGAAATTCAACACTGGCTCGACAGGCTGGTGCGCAGGCAGAAAACCCGCCGCGACGTGGATCGGCTATTCATCTATTTCGCCGGCCACGGATTCGACGACAATCGAGGCGGAAGTGGCCTATGGCTCCTTCCCGGAGCCTTTGCGGACCACGGCGAGATCATCGACGCAACTGATACCTTATTATTGCTCACGTTTGCCTCGGGAATCCCCCATATTGCCATATTTGTGGACGCTTGTCGACGGCAGTCGCCCTGGCAAATTCAGGGCGCTGCTCCTATATTGGCACCGGTATCCGAACTCCCGGATGATGGAATTCCAGTGGACGCATTCTGGGCCACGCTGCCGGGAAAGTCTGCATATGAAGGCCGGGACGACCCCGAATGTGTCGGAATTTATAGCCATTGCCTATTGGAAGCTTTGGAGGGGCGGGATCGAACAGCGGCAGTCCCCACCCCCGAACCTGAAGCCAAGGAGGCGTGGGCTGTCGTCTCGCACTCACTTGCGACGTACCTTAAGCCGACTGTCCAGCGGCGCGCTCAGGAAATGCTGGAGAGAATCCAGACACCGTTCTCGAGTCCGACTTCAATATGGCCGACTCACGTAATGTCCTGGATCAGAAACGGTGACTCGCCAACAACGCCGGATGGGGAGGGGGAGTCTTCACCAGCAATGACCGAAATAGAACTAATCCAAGACTTTCCCGACGAAGATCCTGCTATCGCCCGAGAGGCTGGTGAAAATCTACGCGCGACCGAAAAGGGGAGACGCCAGCCAGGCTCCCTGTCTGTGATCGGGACAGGGAGGCCGAATGGATCTCGCTCAAAATCACATCAGCGCGTCTATGTTCAGTTTGGAGACGGATTCTCTCCATCCCTTGAGGCGCCTTCCCCACCCATTACCAGCCTGAAGCCCGTTGGAGACAGCGGCTGGTATCTGGAGAGCCTACAAGAGCGCACTTCAGGTCCAGTTCTTGTGCGCCTTGATATGAGCTGGATCAATCGCCCGCTGTGGGCAGCTACAGCATTCTTCCCGAGATGCTCCCTGCAAATGCGGGTGGATAAATCGGGCGTGCAGCATCTCGCGTACATCGATGCCGTCGGCGGGACGGATGTCGAGTTGGTAGCACGAATGTCGGCTCGCGCACGCCTAGGAGCTGTGTCGCGGGCGGACAATACGGATATGGTCGAATCACTTGAGACGCATTTCGACCCGACGCTGGCCGTAATCTTGGCTCATTCGCTCCACAGCCTTGGCGACGGCAAAGCTGTTCGTAACCTGATTCACACGCTTCGAGAGCGAAATCTCAAAATCCCATTCGATGTAGCGTTGCTCGCAGAACATCGAGCTCCCATTTCTGCTGACGTGATTCCGGGATTCCCTCTCACTGCCCGCGGCTGGGGAATTCTCCGATATACACCCGGACGAGGTAAGGCCATGGCTCGAATGGTGGAACCTCATCTGGCACCAGCCTACTGGACCACTCTGCTCGCCCCTTCGGCGCTGCTCCGCCGACAGCTCTTGCTTCAGGATCTTCTTGACCCGTGAGATGAGGGTCCGATCGGTTCGGTTCCTCCATTCTTGTTGACCATGGGAGAAATTCGATGAGACTGGTTCTTGTGCACGGGCGAGGCCAAGGAGAATCGACCGAGAATGAACTGAAAGGGAAATGGCTGAAGGCGCTTCAGGATGGCTGTGCAAATGCATTTGTATCGCTTCCCGAGCAGCTTGAAATCAAGTTACCGTTTTATGGCAGGATTCTCGATGAAGCTGCTAATAATTCGCGCGGCGCCGCACGCACAAGAGGGTCAGAAGAACCCTTCGATGAATTCGAAGCAAAGCTTATTGTGGATCTGGTCGACAGGGCGGATATTTCCGACTCAGAGATTGCTTCCGAAGTCCCGATAGGCCAGCGGGCGGTGCAACGAGGAATCCAGGACGCCCCTTGGGTTCTGGCAGCGGCGCGGGCTCTCGTCAAGCGCTCCAGCGTCGCCAGTGAAGAATTCTTCCGCTGCTTCTATCGAGATGTGCATATCTATCTCCTGAGGGAAGATTTGCGAAAGAAGATCAATGACTTCGTAGCGGAGGCCTTCGATGAGGGGCCTCTTGTAGTGGTGGGACATTCACTCGGTTCGGTTGTTGCTTACTGGGCGCTAACGGAACTCCGCCATCAAGCGGATGTGCGACTGCTGGTTACACTGGGCTCGCCACTCGGTATCCCTACCATCAAGGATCGGCTACCGCGCCCGGTCGCCAGGCCCCCCGGTGTACAGCATTGGCTCAATGCGGCCGATGTCCGGGATATTGTTGCACTTTTTCCCCGGTTGGATCGAGTTGAATTTCCCAATCTTAGGGTCGAGAATATTAGCGACGTTCAGAATCCCCGTGGTAACCGCCACGGCATTGATGGTTACCTTTCCGACCCTCTTGTCGCCGAGCGCATCGCGAATTCCATCTCCGCGTAGCTGGCCTGGCTGCCTATCGGTTTATTGATTCGAATTCGCCAACCAATGCCCGGACGGGTTGGCTAAGGAATCATGACCTTAGGGCTGGCCGTTGGGATGTAGGAAGCTTCGCAGAGGAGTCACGTTGGTGTAGTGACTGCTGAGCACGTCACGGAGTTCCTGGTTCTCCAGGGTGAGTCTGGTGTTCTCCGCGAGGAATCCCTGGACGTCCACTTCAAGCCGGGCGATCTTGTTGTTCTTGTTCGCGATGGTCTGCTTGAGCGCAGTGATCTTTTTGCGGAGTCGGGTCTCGACGTCGGGGGTGCCACCGTGTGCCTGGACCCGCTCGTAAATCTCGTTGCGTCGTCGCCCTCGCCATCGAGCCGGCGTCTCCCGCAATTCATTGACCCAGCGCCATCTCGACTTGAGGACATGAAGGCCTACCTGCACCAGGTGTGACGGCCCCACCGACTGACCCGCCGGGTCCGCAGCCCGCCCAGGGCCCGCCCACCAGGGGGTGGGCCCTCTGCCATGCCCCGGACCGAGGAGAAGCCGGTGCTCAGGCTGCACTGCACACACGCCGTGACCTGCACCCTGGTCTGCCTGGAACGGGGCCACCGGGCCGACACGGCGAAGCTGCGCCGGGTGCACCGCGCACTGGAGGGGGCCCGGCCACCGGGTCTGCGCACCACCGCTACCACCCTGCCGGCCACGCAGGCCGGTGCGTCTGGGACTCCCGCGTCGAGACCGGCGCCGGCGCCTGGCGGATCTATCGGACCTGGGGCACACCGCCGGCACCGGCAGCCACCCCGGGCCCGCCGGTGCGGGCGGTGGTGTCACCGTGGATCGGCACGCACCTGTAGGGCGCCGGCCGTCGGCCGGACCCGCATGGATCCTGGCTCCCCGGGCAGAGGTCCGCATTACGGCCCACGGGCGGGGTCAGGGCGACTACCGTCGTCACCGCGGTGCCCGCCCGGCCTCGGGAACAGCCGGGTACTGCGCTGCCGGATGTCGGCCGCCGGCCCCGCGCAGCGGCTCCATGTGGAGGGGACGGATGGACGAGGACACACCCGCCGGACAGGACACCGGCGGCAACACCGAGGAGTCACCCGACGGCTCCGCAGCGGGGGCGTTCGCCGATGCCCTCAAGAAGGCGGCCGAGAACCTCGGGTCCCTCTCCTTGAGGAAGCTGCACCAGCTCAGCCAGCTACGCCACCCGGACGGGGCCCGTCGCCCCGGCCACCGCGACGACGGGCCCCACTCCTACCACTGGACAACGGTGCGCCGGTACCTGACGGCCAGGAGCATCGCCCCGGAGGACTTCATCGATCTCCTGGCCTGGATCTCCGCCCGTGCCCTCCACCCGCTCGTCCCGGACGTGTTCACCGAATTGCGTGCACTGCGCCAGAACGCCCTGGCCGAAAGCCCCAACGCCGAAGACCGGCTGGAGCACGCCCTTCACAACCTGGGCGAGTCCGACTTCCTCACCGACCGGCTGCGCCGGGAGCTCGCCGATTCCGCTGACCGCATCGCCGAGTACGCCGATGCCGAGGACACCATCCACCGCCGCGTGCAGCAGTTGCGCGCCGTCCTCGGCGGGCCGGCCACGGACGAGCCGCAGGCCCGCCGACACCTTCTGGAGGAGCTCGCCCGACTGGAGACAGGTGTGCGCGAACACCGCGGAGCGTACGACCTGGCACTGGAGCGCCAGGCCCGGCTCCGCGCGCAACTCGACACGGCCCAGGCGAACGCGTCCGGCCGATCGGAGATCACGCAGGAACAAGCCCTCGCGCTGACCACGGCCGCCGACCACGCGAAGGAGATCGAGGCGTCCTGGCTGCGCAAGGACGCCGAGACCAGAGGTATACAGTCGCAGCTCGCCGAACTCACCGCGCAACTGCGGCTCAAGGACGAACAGATCGCCCGCCATGCCGCGCTCCGTGCGCGCGCGATACGCCTCCTCGTACATGTGACCGTCTGGCTCGTGACGGTCCTTTTCGGAGCTGCGGGTCTGTGGACGGCCTCCTTGTGGGCCGACGGCTTCGCCCTGCCGGGCCCCGCCCACCTTCGTGTCCCCGCGTTCCTGCTGTGCGCCGCCGTGTTGGCCGTCGGCGCCGTCCTGCTCGTCCTGCCCCTGGGCTTCGCGACCCTCGTCGGCGCCGAGAGACTGTGGACCAAGGTGAGCGAGGACGAGCCGTTCAACCGTGCCCGGCCACCGCGGCGCCGCCTTGTCGCGGGCGTGCTCGTCGCCCTGGCGGCCGCGCTCCTGCTCGCCGCTGCCGCAGCGGCCCTGCTCTGGGCACCCAGCACCGTTCTCCACCTAGCCGCGTGGCTCGCCCGCCGCGCGGGCCTGCCGGTGTCCGCCCCAGCCGGTTGGTCCGCCGTTCCCGTCGCCTGGTCGGCAGCCGCCGGCGTGGGGTTCTCCTGGATCATGCTGCGCCTGTTTAGCTGGCGAGACGAGTCCGGGTTCCTGCAGCACTTGCGCCAGCAGACCATGGAGCTCGACATGGGCTTTCACAACGCGACCGGGTGGGGCATCACCGTCGGGCCGTATACGTACTGGCGGAGGAAGACCAGCAGCGTCGTCATCACCCTCCCGGGCTACGGCGGTTACGGCGGGTACGGCGGGTACAGCACCTTCGCACCCGGCCCGGGCCCGAACGCCTCCCAGATGGCCGCGGCCTACCTGGCCGCGGAACAGCAGCGCCGAAGGCCCCCCTTCCGTCCCGCGGCCCTCGATCGGTTCGAACAGGAACCCTGACAGCAGACGCGGATCACACCGCACCCACCGCATCCAGGCTCCCCACCCCGGCAGCTCATGAACTGGAGACCATCGCGTCGAAGAACGGGAACGCCACCGCGAACGCCGCTCCGCCCGCGAGGAACGCCTGCGGCAGGGACGCCCCGGTGCCGTACGTCAGACCGCCGGCCACCCCCGCCGCCAGCACCGCCAGCAGGAAGACCAGCGCGGTACGCACGGAGACAGTGCTCTTCATGGCAGAAGCCCCTCACTCGAAGCCGCACCCGAGGCCGAGGAGCACCGGGCACGCCGCGCCCGGCCGACGCGATGCCGGCCTTCCTGACGCACCTCCAGACTTCCGCGCCAAAGCCCTGTAGCGGCACCCCGATACACCTCTCACCTGCGAAGACTTTCCTCGGAAGACCTGCTCCGCCCCGCGCCGAAGGCGGGGGACCATCCCCCGCCCAGGCGGGATCCGCCCGACCTGAGGCCCAGCCGGCACCACCGTCCCACCCCGCCCCGGACGACCAAGCCCGGCAAGGGCTCCCCGTGCTGCCGAGCCGCCCGCCCTCACAGACCAGGCACGCAGCGCACACCCCCACCCGGACGCACAGCATCCGCCCCGAACCCGCAGCAGGCCGAGAGCCCACCGCTGCGCCGCTTCGGCGGCCCGGGGGGCGTCGTGGTCGGTATCGGAGCTCGAAAACCGGTCGCGGTGGCCGCCGTGCATGGCTTCGCCTTCGGCGCCATCGAGGTCGGCCCTGAGCGGTACACCGACGCGGAGTGGGCCGTCTGCTGCCTGCACGACCTCCTGACAGCCATCGGCCACGTGAAGGGCTACGCCGTCGGTGGCTTCTCCTGACGCGGACACATCCGCGACCTAGGGTGGGGCCATGTCCGACGACTCGAACGGTGGCCCTGCCGACAGCTCTGCTGGTGCCGACCACCAAGGTAGCCATCTTGGCCACGGCGGCGGGCCGTGGGACGACGGCACCGCCCTGATGTACTGCCGGCAGTGCGGGACCCCGGAGGAGCCGGACGGGGGCTTCTTCTGCGTGGAATGTGGTCTCGAGGCCAGGGAGCTCATCCGGGAGGGCACTCTGGTGGCGCTCTCCATGGGCGACCCCATGGAGGCCACTCTCACGTTGAGGGAGCAGCTCAAGCTCCAGGCTGAACCGGAGCTGCTCAACGAGTTGATCGCGAGCGGTGTGATCGGAGCCGTGGCCACCACGGCAGGGGTCGTCGCGAAGACGGCCATGGAGCAGAAGACGGAGCGGCTGAAGGCGAAGCTGTCCGCCGAGACGGAGCGCTTGCGGATCACGGCCGAGAGCGAGCTGGCGGTGCTGCACGAACAGGAGGAGACCAAGCGGGCCCAGCTGCAGGCCGGAACAGTCGGGCCCGCTCTGGAGGAGGCGCCGTAGCGGACCTGCTCGTCGCGGCCAGTACTCCGCCTCCCCAGGCACCGCTGGCGCCCGTGCAGGCCCGTGGTGGCGCCCAGGGTCCTCTACAACTCCGTCCAGCCGCACGGCACTCCGCCGCTCGGCGCCGAGCGGGTGCCACATCGGAGCGGCGGGGCCGTGCTGGACCAGGTCCTCGAGGCGGGCGGCGCCGGCAGGGACGGCGGCGAGCAGATCGGCGGTGGCCGGGTGCTCCTCGGCGGCGAGCAGCAGCTCTTCTACCGCGTCGAGGCCCGGCCGCGCTCGGCGGGCGGATGCTGCCGGACCTGGGCGAGCGAGCACCTCACCCCGGCCGGCGCAAGGGCCAGACGCCAGGTCCCTGGCGGGGAGGTCGGCGGGCAGATCGGAGATCCAGTACTGCACCGGCTTCGCCTCGTTCTCGGACCGTTGGGCGATCAGCCGGGTGAGGGGGATCATGCCGTCAGCGGCGGGCTTGGGGCGCCGTCCGGCGAGGCGGACCCTTGGCAGGACGAAGCGCGAGATCGTCGCCGCTTTGGAACCCTTTCGCCAGGTCACGCTCCGCCCGGCACGGCGCCCGGCGGCCAGTACGTGCTCCTGCGACGGGATCGGGCGGGTGGGGTAGCGCGGCAGCGGCCGCGGTCCCAGGCCGCCGTAGGGCGGCTGATGCGGTTCCGCGTCCTCCTGGTGGGCGGTCGTCTCACCCCGGGCCCTCCGAGCACAGGCCAGGTGGCGGTCTTCCAGGCCGAGGCGAAGGCCGGCGTTGGCGCCGTAGGCGGTGTCCGCGACCAGCACGGCGGGCCGCAGTCCCGTGCCGGCGAGTTCGTCGAGCTCGACTTGTGCCGGCCCTCCAGCAGCAGCCCCCGCGGATACAGTTCGCCCTTGGCTCGCCGATCGGTTCGAGCAGCCGGCGCGAGCGGAGCACCCGTGCGGGGGCGGCACGCGTGTGCGTGCCGCCCCCGCCGGTGGGTGCCGGGATTCAGTTGAGGGACAGGAAGGAGCCCGCCCCGTTGGCGTATTCGATCCAGGCGCCGGACCGGGCGTCCGCCGGGATGCCGGACCAGGCGGCGGTCAGGTCGGTCGGTACGCCGGGGGTTGCGCGGGCCCGTTCGGGCGTGACCGTGACCTTGCCGGTGACGGGGCTGTCCGCGGTGATGTGGTTCGCCTGGTAGGTGTACGGGGTGACGGTTTCGTCGTTGGTCCCGACCGCGACCAGGGACACGAGGATGGTGTCGGCCGTGGGATGCGGCACGGTGATAGTGACCGTTCCGTCGCTGTCGGGGACGGCGACGTGGACGTCCTGGAGGACTCCGCCGACCTTGCTGCCCCAGAGGACGCCCGTGATGGTGTCCGCCGCCGCGTCGAAGCGGACCGTGATCTGCGACGCCTTGGCGCCGGACGGGATCTCGGCGTCGTAGGAGATCTGCTGCGTCGTGGTCAGGGTGCCCTTGGTGGCGGGTGAGGAGACCGGTCCGTAGGCGGTGGCCGTCAAGGTGCTGGTGGCCGGGGTGACCGAGAACTTGGTCGAGCCGCTGGACCCCGAGCCCTTGATCTCGGCGGGGGCGCGGACGGTCTGCGGGGTGACGACGATCGGGCTGCGGACGGTGATGCGGTCGGAGGTCCAGGTGAGGGACCCGGTGTCGGCGCGTCCCGCGGGCGCGGTGGTCACGTCCAGGGTGACGGTGAAGGTGAGCTTCTGGCCGGGGTGGGTGAAGTGCAGGACGGACGGGCTCACGGTGGTCTTGATGCCGGGGAGGTCCACGCGGGCACGATAGGTGCCGGGCGTGGTCGCGGTGACGGTGCGGGTGACGGTCTGCTTGCCGAAGAGGTCGCCGATGGCTATGGACGGGTAGTTGAGGTCGCTCGGGTCGATGGCCTTGACGCCGGTTCCGGTGTGGATGCCGGAGCCTTCGAGGTAGGCGAGCCAGTCCCGCTCGCCCGAGTCGTAGACGAGTCCGGGCCGCAGCATGGCCCGTGCGTCCACCTCGCCGGCGCCCTGCGTGAAGGCGTCGTCGCTGTTCTTGCCGTTCGCGGTCTTCGTCGGTGTGGCGGTGGTCATCATGGCCGACTTGATGCTCATCGGGGACCAGGTGGGGTGCTCCGTGAGGTAGAGCGCCGCCAGGCCGGCGATGTGCGGGGTGGCCATGGAGGTGCCGGAGTAGTAGTCGAAGTCGTGGCCGTTGTTGCCGTCCGGGGACACGGCCGCGAGGATCGTGGTGCCGGGCGCGGTGATGTCGGGCTTGAGCAGGTCGCCGTTGCCGACGAACGAGGGGCCGCGCGATGAGAAGCCGGCCACCTGCGGGTAGGCGTCGGAGGTGCCTCCCTCGGTGAGGGTGGCGGTGGCTCCGTCCGTGGCGGCGTAGGTGCGGACGGTGGTCGCGTCGGGGGCGTTGAGGTGGACGACCGGCAAGCTGTGCAGGTCGCCGTCCCTGCTCTCGTCGCCGGGGTTCACCAGGACGACGCCGATGCCGCCGGCCCGCCGGACCTCGGCGGATTTTTCGGGGCGGGAGTTGACGCCCCGTTCGCAGACGACGATCTTCCCGGCCGCGCGGGCCGGGTCGAGGGAGTTCGGCATGCAGTAGTCCGCGTAGACGTCCACGGTGTCGGAGACCCGGACCGCGGAGCCCCGGGCGAGCGGGGCGGGGCCGACCTGCCGGTGCACGGTCGTGCTGATGCCGGTGTAGCTCGCGCCGTTGCCGAGGGCCACCGTGCCGGTGTGCGACGCGATGGTGCCGGCGGCGACCGTGGTGGTCCAGGGCGCGGTGTTGTCGAGGCTGGACGGCTTCGGGCCGGAGTTGCCCGCGGCGGTGGCGACGAAGACTCCGGCCACGGCGGCGTTGCGGAGCGCGACCTGCACCGGGTCGTCGTACGCACTCTCGAACGTGCCGCCGATCGAGTAGTTGATGACGTCCACGCCGTCGGCGACGGCCTGGTCGACGGCGGCGACGATGTCGCTGGTCAGACCGCCGTCCGAGGCGCCGTCCTTGCTCTGCCAGAGGGCCTTGTAGACGGCGATGGCGGCTGCGGGGGCCACGCCGGAGACGGTGCCGAGGTCCTCGCCGTCGGCCTTGGCGAGGACGTCGGCGTTGCCGGCCGCGGTGGACGCCGTGTGGGTGCCGTGGCCCTGGCTGTCGCGCGGGGAGACGTATCCGGCCCGGTTGGACTCCGGTACGGCGTCGAACCAGGCGTCGCCGAAGTAGCGGGCGCTGACGACCTTCTCGTTGCAGGCCGCGGCGGTGAAGCGGTCGCCGGTCTGGCAGGTGCCCTTGAAGATGCCGCCGTCCGCCTTGTGCATCACGGTGGTCGTGCCCACGCGGTAGGGGCGGTGGCGGTCCTTGTTGCCGGGCTTGCGGGAGTTCAGGGCCGGGGCGTCGAAGGAGGGGTTCTCGGGCCAGATGCCCGTGTCGATGTCGCCGATGACGATGCCCTTGCCGGCTTCGGCCGCCCCGCCGAGGGCCTTCCACAGCCCGTTGCGGCCGGAGAGGCCGAGGAAGTCGGTGGAACTCCGGTCGTCGGCGGCCTTGTGGAACCGGTCGGGGGCGATGTGCACGACGCTCCCGGTGCGGGCGAGGCGCACCAGTTGGCGGGCGTCGAGCCGGGCGCTGAAGGTGTTGGTGGTGACCGCGTAGTGCTGCCGGACGGTGGCACCGACCTCCTCGGCGACGCGGGTCTGCTGGTCCGTCAGGTGGGTGCGGTACCGCTTGGCGGTGGGCGATTCGACATCGATCTTGCCGCCCTCGGCGGGCTTCGTGGCGGAGAGGTCGCCGACTCCGCCGTCGTAGGTGACCAGAGGCTGGTCGGCGAGGGTGACCAGGTAGGTGCCCGTCGCGGATTCGGCGATCGGAGCGGGGGTGGCGGTGGCGGTCGTGGCGAGGGGGAGGCTGAGCGTGGCAAGGGCGGTGGTGAGCAAGGCGGCGAGGGCGGCTCGCCGGTTGCGCGACGTTCGTCGCGGCATGAGTGACACGGACTCTCCTCATGGATTTCCACGCACGCCGGAGAGACGAGCGTGGATGCTCGTCTGCGGCGTGCGCTGGGGGTGGGAATCTCCGAACGGCCTGGCACCAGGGGTGACTGACGGGTGGTCCGGGACGAGTGAACGCCGCACGAACATCGACTGTCCAGATAATGTGATGGCGTCTTTGGCGTGGTGACCAAACGCGCCACGCGTGGGAAGACCGGTCGGCCCGCACCGGGGTACGGGCCTTTGGCGCTGTCCTCTCGGGTGGCAAGGAGGGTTGGTTGTGCTGGAAGCCGTGGGTGTGGGCCCGTTCGACGAGAACGTGTACCGGGCGGTGTTGTCGGGACAGCAGCGCACGGTGGCCGAGCTCGCGGAGAGCACCGGCGCCGGAGTGGCGCGTACCGGACAGGCGTTGAAGCGGCTGGCCGACCTCGGCCTCGTACGGCGGGTGGGCCGGAGCCGGTGGGAAGCGGTAAGTCCCCGGTCGGCGCTCTCGGCCCTGCTGCACCGGCGTCGGTCCGAGGCGGAGACGATGTACGGCGAAGTGGAAGCGGAACTGTCGGGCCTCCATCGCCTCTACCGGGCCAACCAGTTGGCGTCGGACCCGGAAGCCCTGGTGGAGGTGCTCTCGGACCCGGAGACGATCGCCCGGCGGATCGACGAGGTGAACCGGTCCGTCACCACCCATCTGTGGACGCTGGACAAGCCGCCGTACCTGGATGCGGTCGGTCAGCCGCACTTCCACGATCAGGAGAAGACGACCACCCGCGAATGGGTAGAGCGCGGCGTGGACATCCGGGGCGTGTACTGCCTGGAGTCGATCGCTCCGCCCGGCCGGATGGAGACCGTTCTGCGGCTCGCCGCCCTCGGCGAGAGGTCGCGGCTGCTGCGTCATCTCCCTTTCAAGGCACGGATCGTGGACCGCAGGGTGGCGATGGTGCCGCTGACCGGTGGCAGCAAGGAATCCATCGTGCTCGTGCATCCGTCGGGCCTGCTGGACGGGCTGATCGAGCTGTTCGAGGCGTACTGGGAACGCGCCGAACCCCTGCTCGCCCATCAGGTCGAGGAGGCGGAGGAGGGGCCCAGCGAGGAGGATCTGGTGCTCGTGCGTCTGCTGCACGCCGGTTTCAAGGACCGGGCGATCGCCCGGCAGTTGGGGGTCAGCGTACGCACGGCGACGCGGCGGGTGGCGGCTCTGATGCTCGCACTGGACGCCGGTACGCGGTTCCAGGCGGGGGTCCGGGCGCGGGAGCGCGGCTGGATCTGAGCCCGTCTGGGATTGTCCGGCCCTCACCCTCTCGTGCGCCCGGTCCTTGGCAGCCCCCTCATTCGGCCGACTCGGTGGTCTACGAGCCATGATCGGGATCGTTGAACGGCCGGTACCGGACGAGCCGTGGGAACTGTTCCGGCGGATGGTGCCGGCGGGCTCTCGCGCGACCTGCGCGATGACCGCTGCTGGTGGACCTGGTCCGGTACCCGGCCGGCCCCAGGATGTGGGGCCGGCCGCAGGGTGCCGGGGATACCCGCGCACCTGTCATCTGGTCGGAGTCCGCGCCGTAGGGGTTGGCCGGCGCGGGCCTCCTGCCGGGGGTCACCCGGACGCCATGACGATGACAGGAGGGCGGTCCGCAGGCGATAGGCCGGGCATCATCACGCATATGTCGAGCGTGGTTCACTCGATCTGCAAGGGGCAGTGGAGCTTTCAGCGCATGACTTGTGCGTGGCGCGCATGATTCGGGGAGTTGGCCGTGGACGCGATCGACCGTCATATCCTGACCATCCTCCGCAAGGATGGGCGAGCGCCCGTGTCGGAAATCGCGCGTGCCGTGGGTCTCTCGGCGGCTCCGTGCGCGCGTCGCATCGAGCGCATGGAGAGGACGGGTATGATCCGCGGTTACACCGCGGTCATTGAGGACAGCCGGGCGGGCATGCTTCAGGCGTTCATCGAGATCCGACTGCTCGGCGCGACCGACAGCGACGAGATCCAGGGCATCTCCGAGAGCATCCCGGAGATCGAGGAGAGCCACAGCATCGCCGGCACCTCCGACGCCCTGCTCAGGCTCCGGGTCCGGGACGTGAAGCATCTTCAGCAGGTGATCAACGCCGTGCGCCGGACCGGCAAGGTGGAGGGCACCAAGACCTTCATCATCATGAACACCTGGACGCGGGTGACCGAGCAAGCGGGCACCCCGTAGCCGCGAAACGACATCACGCCCGAGGCTCGGAGGCCGTCCGCCTGTCGGCGGCAGGCACGTTCAGTCGAGCAGGGTTCCGGACCCGCTTCGGGCCCGGGTGATGGCAGGTCGTCCGGGCGGGTCTTTGGAATGGAGGCGGTAGTAGGGCAGGGCAATGCCGTGGTCAATCACGAGCCGGGAGTAAGCACCTGATGATCGACCGGACAGCTCCTCAGGAGCTGTCCGGTCGATCACGTGGAGGTAGAGGAAAATGGCGGGTCAGGGGTGGTTGGCCCCTGGTAGAACATGGGCCAATGGGTATTCAGGAACGTGACCGCAAGGTGTACCGGCCTCTGAGGCGGGCCGGCCTCGAGGTGATCCCCAACGCTGTGCCAGCGGGCACGGTGCCGTTCGTTCGCGGATACGGTGCGGAGGACGTGGCCGGCGGCTTCTCGCACCGATACGACACCTCACGGCTGGTCGAGCGGCTCAATGCGGACTGGTACGACCTGGCGGTCTCCTCGGGCCTCCTCGACCACCGGCGCGAGTTCCTCGTACAGCTTCCGCGGGGCACCTGTTCGCATCGGGCCGCTCTGCAGCACCTGCACAGTGGCAGCACTGTACCGGTGCTCTGGACTCGGGTCCGTCTGCTGGATCGCTGGGACATCATGGGCCGAGGCGCGGCATCGGCGTTCCTGGGCGTGCACTCGGGCCACCCGGGCTTCGGCATGATGGCTCTGAACGGCAGCGTGTACCTCGAAGCCTCGACGGGCGAGACCGGCATCGACGTGCTCGTGGTGCATCACCCGGACCGCTCAGAGAACGTCCTGCGACACCTGGAGTGGATCACGCGTTACGACAGCCCCTATGCAAACCGCGATGAAAAGCAGCGTGTCGCCGTCTGGCTCGCTGGCCGCGCAAGGGGCCTTCCGGGTCGCTGACGACAAGGTCCCGGACGGGCTGACTGACGCATGTGCGGAGCCAGATAACGAGGGCGGCCGCGGTGACGGTGCCGAGGAAGACGTATCCGCGCTTGCCGTAACGGGTCGCGCCGGCGCGGTAGTTCTTCAGCTTGTTGATGGCCCTCTCGACGGGGAGGACAGTTGGCGGTTCAGGCCCCGGGTCCGGTAGTGCGGCTGACCCCCGCGTCTGCGGGGAGGACGGGAGGCGGCGCTCGCCCTCGCGGAGGAGCGGCGGCTGACCCCCGCGCCTGCGGGGAGGACTTCCTCCGGCTGACCCCCGCGTCGGTGAGCCGGTAGGACGGCATCCGCATCCAGTCGGTGGAGTCCTCCTGAGGTTCAGCTTGGCGGCGATGCGGGGCAGGTGCCCCCACGGGCCGGGATCAAGGCCGAGCGCGGCGCCGCCGGCTTCCTGGTGTCGTCGGCGAGCCGTTCGGCGATCAGGTGGGTGAGTTCCGCGGTGCGGCCCTTGAGGTCGAGGACCGCGTGTACCGGCAAGACGTGGCCGTAGCATCTGAGTATCTGTACGGATGCGGAGCGCACACTGCCTGCCTAGCATTCTGCGGGGCGTGGGGGCTGGGCATTCATTTTCGGGGAGGGGACCCACGTGGCTGACAACGTCACTGGCAAAGTTGCGATCCAGCCGGCGGACCTGCGGGCGTCCGCAGGTATCGCGAAGGGACTGGGGGAGGAACTGGAAGCGCCGGTCCGCAGCGCGACGACCACAAGCGAGACCGTTGCCGGCCAGCTCACCGGCTGGTCGATCGCCGGTGGACTGGGGCAGTTGGGGAGCGACTGGTCCAAGCCGCTCGCCGACCTGCGCCGGCGCCTCGCGGACACTGCGGCCAACCTGCACACAGCTACGGGACCTACGTCGTGGGCGCCGCCGCGCGGGACGGCGGCGTGAACGCCGACGACATCATCGCGCTGGGCAGCCCCGGAATGGGAGTGGACCGGGCATCGGAGCTCAACATCGACCCGGAGCACGTCTGGGTCGGTACGGCCAAGGACGACTTCATCCAGACGGCTACCGGCACCGTCTTCGGCGAGGGCCCCAGTACGGGATCTTCGGCGCCCCGCACATCAAGGTCGACACCACCGGACATGGCGGCTACTGGGACATGGGCCCCGGCGGAGCAAGCGAAACCCTGAGCAACCAGGGACGGATCATCGCCGGCCGCCAGCCGACGCTCGCCCCCACCATCCCGCACTGGCCCCACAGCTAGTCCAGTTGACCGCCGACCCTGGAGCACCATGACTGCTAGCGCATCCCGCGCCCCCGCGCGGATCATCGCCGCCGCGCTCCTGCTAGCGGTGCTCGGCGGGTGCTCGTCCGCCCATCCTGACAGGAGTGACCCGCCACCCGTGAAGTCCAAGGCCGACGCCCAGACCTGGGCCCAGCAGATCACCGAGCACATGGCCCGCACCGCCGGGATCGAGCCCGATCCCGCGACCATTGACGCGCTCTTCACCCCGTGCACCGGGAAGAACGGCGAAAGCGCCTCCGACGACCGGTACATCCTGATGTACAGCGTCAAGAGCCACGTGCCGCGCGACCGGCACCCGGAAGCGGTCAGGAAGATCCGCGACATGCTGGCCGGCGAGGGCCTAACGGTGGAAGGCTATCGCGAGGCCGTGGACGGCAAGCCGGACGCACTCGTCGACGCCTTCCACCCCAGCAGCCGGTACACCGCGACCGCGGCCACCTCGGGCACCGGGGACCGCATGTACCTGCGGGTCATCACGCCTTGCCTGCTTCCCCCGTCTGACGGCCCCACCCCGTCGAAGCCCTAGAACTCAAACCGGTGCATCCAGGGTGGGACAGTCTCAAGACTGTCCCACCCTGTTCTGCCTAGTCAGAGCATGCAGCAGTGAGCTGGGACAGAGGTGGGACAACGGGCCGGCTACCGGCCGGAGGCGGGGGCCCTCGATGGCGGCGAGCAGGCGCGCGTGGACGACGCCGGCGGCCTCGCGGGCGGCTGACTCCTGGTCGTCCAGCTGCGCGGCGATCAGCTCGGCGGACGCGGCGAGGACCGGCACCGGCACGGTCGCCTCGCGCAGGTGCAGGAGCTGGGCAGCCGCCTGGTAATCACCACGGTCGGTCGTCCGGCGGCCCGGCGGTGGCTCTGTTCACGAGAACGGGTTCTGGCTCAACTTCTGTGACCGGTAACGCTGGGTTATTCGGTCAGAGACCGAAGAGTCAGGTTTCCTGAGGCTCAGGCTCAGGCTCAGGCTC
>NZ_JBVHVO010000020.1:0-43766 GCF_055564815.1 Kitasatospora sp. NPDC028961
GCACGATATATAGTCAGAGGGTGCAGAGATGGGAGGAACGTGTGCGATGTGGGGGGGGGGGGGGGGGGACCGGCCCCCCCCCCCCCCCCCCGCCCCGACGTCGCCGACGGTGTCACCGGCCCGCTTTCAGCCCCCGGCGAACCGGTCCTGGACTCCCCGGTCGGCCCGTGGCCGGGGCGTCACTCGAAGCGGGCGGGGTCGCCGGCGCCGCGCCGGACGATCTCCGCCTCGCCGCTGGAGAAGTCGACGACCGTCGTCGGTTCCGTGCCGCAGTCGCCGGAGTCCACCACGGCGTCCAACACGTGGTCGAGGCGCTCCTTGATCTCCCACCCCTGGGTCAGGGGCTCGTCCTCGCCGGGGAGGAGCAGGGTGCTGGAGAGAAGGGGCTCGCCGAGTTCGGCGAGGAGTGCCTGCGTGACGACGTGGTCGGGGATCCTGACCCCCACCGTCTTCTTCTTCGGGTGCATCAGCCGGCGCGGGACCTCCTTGGTGGCGGGGAGGATGAAGGTGTAGCTGCCCGGCGTCGCCGCCTTGATGGCGCGGAAGACGGCGTTGTCGATGTGGACGAATTGGCCCAGCTGGGCGAAGTTCTCGCACATCAGGGTGAAGTGGTGGCGGTCGTCGAGCCGCCGGATCGTCCGGATCCGTTCGAGGCCCTCGGTGTTGCCCATGCGGCAGCCGAGGGCGAAACAGGAGTCGGTCGGGTACGCGATCAGGGACCCGGAACGGAGGCTCTCGGCCACCGTGCCGATGGTGCGGGCCTGCGGGGTCTGCGGGTGAACGTCGAAGTACTTCGCCATTGGCCGACCCTACGGGATCCACGGCCCGCCCCGCGCCCGGCCCGCGCCGGAGGCCGGCGCCTTCCCCCGGCAGCCGGCGCGGGCCGGGCGCACGTGCGCTCCTTCCGGAGGGCGGCCGAGAGCCTGACACCGGGCCGGTTCCGCGAGGATCCGCGGGCGGTGCCGGGCACGGCCCGGGCGGTGCCGGGTCCGCGGATGTCAGGGCGTCGGCGGTCGGAAGAACCAGCTGCCGAAGTGCGGGTCCATGCCGTCGATCCGCTGGTGGGGGTCGGCGAAGGCCGGGGTCAGCTCGCCGTTCGGGCCGAGCCACAGGTGGCAGTCCCAGACGCGGTTGTGGGTGGCCCCGGGGTACTTGAGCAGCTCGATCGGCGAGATGGGGGTGTTGCCGTCGGCCTGGCCGTGGAAGGCCTCGATGGGCGGCTCGGGTACGAAGTGCAGCGTCGACGCCGGGTGGATGCCGCGTTCGTGGATGAACCAGTCCTGGCGGGTCAGGCAGGCGGGCCCCTTCTTCAGCGGGTGCTGGGCGTAGTGGTAGGAGTCCGCGTAGGCCCAGCCGGCCAGCGTGTAGGGGTAGTTGGGCGTGAACCCGTCGTTCGGACCGGCGGCGGCCGGTGGCGGGGCGAAGAGCAGCAGGTCGGGCATGTCCTGCGGCAGGACCGCCGGGGTGCCCGGCACCGGGATCAGGACGTTCGAGGCGGAGAGCGGGGAGTCGGTGCGCGCGATCGCCACGCCCGAGCCGGCGAAGCTCATGTAGCCGTGGGTCAGGGCGATCCAGCCCTTGGCGCCCAGGGCGATCAGTTCGGCCTCGTTGTTGATCACTGTGGAGCCGCCGACGGCGGCCAGGACCCGGGCGCGCTCGGCGGCCAGCGCGGCGGTGCGCCGGTCCGGGGTGCAGGGCGCGGCGGCGCTGCGCGGGGTCGGACGGGCGTCGGCGGACTGGGCCGGTCCGCCGAGTGCCAGCAGTGTGCCGGCTGCCAGTGCCGTGGCGGCGGCGAGGGCCGCGAGGGCCGCGGGGCGGGGGAGTCGGAAGGACGTCATCGGCGCTGGTCTCGCTGTTCGATCGGGAGGCGCGGCGTTGTCCGGCCCCTGGGCCGTGGCTGCGCCGCTCCGTCGGCTGACTGGGTCCGGTTCCGTTCGTTCACGGAGCCATCGTCAGACTACGGTGCGTGACAGCCGGGGGAGGGGCGCCTCGCCCGGAACGGCTGTGGGCGGCGCGCAGTTGCCCGGGAGAGGACGGCGGCACCGACCGGCGTCGTGGCCGGCTCATCGGTCGTCGCGACCGATGAGCCGGCCACCCTCCCCGCGTTCGGTTACAGGGCGATCCACTCGGTGGAGGTGGTGACCTCCTTCAGGAGGTCGGGCAGGGGTTCGACGCCGAGGCCGGGGCCGGTGGGGACGGCGAGGTGGCCGTCGGCGAGGACGAACGGCTCGGTGATGTCGGTGGCGAAGTAGCGGTGGGAGCCGGAGGTGTCGCCGGGCAGGGTGAAGCCGGGGAGGGCGGCGAGGGCGACGTTGGCGGCCCGGCCGATGCCGGTCTCCAGCATGCCGCCGCACCAGACGGGTATGCCGTGGGCGCGCGCCAGGTCGTGGATGCGGCGGGCCTCCAGGTAGCCGCCGACCCGGGCCGGCTTGATGTTGATGACGGAGCACGAGCCGAGCGAGATGGCGGCCGCGGCGTCCGCGGCGGATTCGATGGACTCGTCCAGGCAGATCGGGGTCCTCAGCAGTTCGGCCAGCCGGGCGTGCTGCACCAGGTCGTCGTTGGCGAGCGGCTGCTCGATCAGGAGCAGGTCGAACGCGTCGAGTTCGGCGAGCTGCCGGGCGTCGACGAGGGTGTAGGCGGCGTTGGCGTCGACCTGCAGGAGGAGGTCGTCGCCGAAGCGCTCGCGGACCGCGCGGACCGGTTCGACGTCCCAGCCGGGTTCGATCTTCAGCTTGATCCGGGCGTAGCCCTCGGCGACGTAGCCGTCGACGGCGTCCAGGAGTTCGGGGATCGAGTCCATGATGCCGACCGAGACCCCGCAGGGGACCTTGTCGCGGGAGGCGCCGAGGTACTGGGCGAAGGACTCGCCCGACGCCCGGAGCTGCGCGTCCAGGACGGCGGTCTCCAGGGCCGACTTGGCCATCCGGTGGCCGGTGAAGGGCTCCAGCACCCGGCCGACGGTGTGGGCGTCGATGCCGTCCTTGGGCAGCGCGGGGACGAGGAACCGGCGCAGGACGTCCTGGACGCCGTCGACGTACTCGGAGCAGTAGCGCGGCTCGGACATCGCGGCGCACTCGGCCCAGCCCTCGCCGTCGGCGGTCTCGACGCGGACCAGCAGGACGTCGCGGCCGGTCTCGGTGCCGAAGGAGGTGCGGAACGGCGAGACGAGCGGCAGCTGGATCCGGCGGAGTTCGATCCCGGAGATCTTCATGACTGGTGGCTCCTGAGGGTCGGGGTGGCGGTCGTGGTCAGGGTCGTCCGCGGGGCGGTGGCGCCGGTGCGTCGGACGAGGTAGGAGCGCCGGTCGTGGAGGCCGGTGACCCGGGCACCGTCGGCGAGCAGCTCGCCCAGGGTGTGGCGGACGGCCAGTCGCCAGGCCCGGGCCGCGCCGGGGTCGGTGCGGCGCAGCGCCTCGATGTCCTCGGGGAGGTCGATGAGGACGCACTCGGCGTCGATCGGGCCGGTCTCGGGCCGGCCGTCGCGGTCGCGGACGGCGTGAGCGGTGCCGGGCGGCGCGGTGACGGGCGGGCAGGTGCCGGCGACGGTCGCGGTGACCGGCGGGGCGCTCAGGTCCCAGGTCGCCAGGACGCGGTCGGAGTCGTCGCCGCCGTTGATGGCGTCGTCCATGCGGCCGTAGAAGGACTCCAGGTACTCGGTGGGCCGGGCGCCGAGTTTGACGAGGTTGAAGTAGGCGTTGCGGCGGATCAGCGGGTCGTAGGTCCAGGTGATGCGCCGCAGTCCGTAGTCGAGTGCCCACCGGCGCTGGTGGAGCTTCAGCGCCAGGCCGATGCCGCGGCCGGGGGCGGCGCCGGTGATGTGGGAGTGCAGGGTGGTGCCGGGCGGGGTGGCGAGGAAGGCGATCGACGCCCCGACCAGGTGGCCGTCCCGGTAGGCGCCGGCCACGTAGTTGCCGGCGTGTGCGAGGGCGCGCATCACCTCGACCGGGACGGGTGTGCCGCCGCTGTCGGTGCGCCAGATGTCGGCGTAGAGGCGCTTCACGTCCTCGAAGTCCTTGAGGTCGTGGAGTTCGCGTACCTGGAACGCGGTCATTGCAGGGCTCCGGTGAGGTGGGCCAGGAGGCGGGCGCGGTGCGGCATCTCGGCGGTGCGGACGTGTTCGTGGTCGGCGTGGGCGCCGTCGCCGACGGCTCCGAGGCCGTCGAGGGTGGGGCAGCCGACGCCGGCGGTGTAGTTGCCGTCGGAGGCCCCGCCGACGGCGGCCTGCCGCAGGGGAGGGAGCCCGAGCGCGGCGGCCTGCTCGGCCGCCAGCGTGAACAGCGCGGCGGAGGCGGTGGCGTCCAGGGGCGGGCGGTTGGGGCCGCCCCGGAGGTCGAGGCGCGCGCCGGGCAGGTGGGGCCGGAGCGTGTGCACGAGGTGGTCGACCGTCTCCTGCGCCGCGGTGCTGGGGACCCGGACGTCGATGTTGAGGTCGGCCCGGGCCGGGACGGTGTTGGTCGTGGTGCCCGCGGACAGGAGGGTCGGGGTGACGGTGGTGCCGGGTCCGGTCCGCCCGACCACGGTGTCGGCTATGTCCTGCAGCGCGAGGACCTGGTGGGCGAGTTCGACGGCCGCGTTGACGCCCTTCTGCGGTTCGAGTCCGGAGTGCGCGGCGCGGCCGTGCACGGTGAGGTCGTAGATCGACACGCCCTTGCGGGCGGTCTTCAGCGCTCCGCCGTCGGCGGAGGGCTCGGCGACGAGGGTCGCGGAGCAGCGGCGGGCGGCCTCCTCGACGAGGGTGCGCGAGGTGGCGGAGCCGACCTCCTCGTCGCCGGTGACGAGCACGCAGATCCCGTCGAGCGTGGGGAGGGAGGCGAGGGCGTGGAACATCTGGACCAGGCCGGCCTTCATGTCGAAGACGCCGGGTCCGCGCGCGATGCCGTCCGCCACGGACCACGGGTGGGTCCTGAGCGAGCCGACCGGCCAGACGGTGTCGTGGTGGCCGAGCAGCAGGACGCGGGGCGTTCCGAAGGTCCACTGGACGTGGGTGACGCCGCCGTTCACCAGCAGCCGGGCGGGGGCGCCGAGCAGGCGGGCCCCCTGGGCGGCGACGACCCGGGCGCTGCGGGCCACGGCCTGGTGGTCGGCGGAGTACGACTCGCAGGTCACGAGCTCTTCGAGGTCGGCGAGCATCGCGTCGAGCTCCGGCGCGAGGTCTGCGGGCGGGGGCGCGGGCAGGGGCGGGGTTCCGAGGTCGGCCGGCACGGGTGGGTCCTCCTGGGGTGGGGTGACACCCACGCTAGGCAGCGCCGGCGGCCGCGCGTTCGTCGTCCCGTCACAACGTGGACGGCCCGTTCGTACGCGGGACCCAAGTGCCCGGACGCCGTGGTGCGCCGGAGGCGGCGGCGCCCGGACACCCGGGCGGTCAGCCGGAGGCGGTGGTCCGGCCCCCGCCCGCTCCTGAGTCGGGGTCCGCACCACCGCGCTGCGAGGGCATCAGGCGCAGTTGCAGCATCGCCGCGAACCGGGCGGCCGGGTCCTGCAGGTCCAGGCACCCCACCTCGGCCACCCGGCGGATCCGGTAGCGGAAGGTGTTGGGGTGGACGTACACGCTCGCCGAGGCGGCGATCACGTCGCCGAAGGCGTCCAGCCACGCCCGCAGCGTCTCGACGAGGTGGGCGTTGTGCTTGGCGTCGTAGGCCACCAACCGGGCCAGTGGCGCGGACAGTTCGTCGCCGTGCGTGGCGGCGAGGTCGCGCAGCTCCAGCAGCAGCGCGTCGGTGTGGACGTCCGTGATCGACGCGACCCCCGCGCCCGACCGCCGCTCGAACAGCACCCGCAGCGCGCGGTCGGCGTTCGTCCTGGACCGCGCCAGGGCGGTGGACTCCTCCGCCACCGACCCGATGCCGATGACCGCGCCCGTCCGGTTCCCGGTCCGCTCCAGGAAGTCCGAGGCCACCTGTACGGCACGCTCGCGCCGATGGGCCGCCTCGCCCCGCACCGGGAACAGCGCGTAGGCCACGTCGCCCAGGAGGGCCACCGCCGAACGCGGCTGGACGGCGGTGAGGTGGATGGCCAGCGCGCCGGCCAGGCGCTGCCGCTCCGCGGTGACGTGGGCGTGGTCCTCACCCGGGCGGTGTGCCAGCCCCAGGGCCATGACGAGGGTCGGCTCGTTCGCCAGGCCCAGCCGGCCGAGCGCGTCGGGCGCGCCGGCCCCGCCCTCCAGCACGGTGGTGACCAGGTCGGTGCGCAGCCGGTTCTCGGCGTCGGCCCCGGCGCGGTGGCGCAGCATGTGCAGGGCGACGAGCTTCGCGGCGTCCTTGAACGCGGCCTCCCTGGCGGGGGTGAGCGGTTCGCGGACCGCGGCCCACACCGAGCCGAGCACCTCGTCGCCCGCCCGTACCGCGATCGCCACGCGCGGCAGTGCCGTCTCGCCCTCGCCGACCGCCGCCGGTGCGATCCGCACCGGGTCCTCGCTGCGGTAGATCTCCCGGAAGACGCCGCGGCTCTCCATGAGCCGCACGTACCGGTCGGGGACCTGGCGGGCCAGGATGGTGGCCACCCGGGCGGGGTCCGCTTCGTCCTGGCGGCCCGAGAAGGCCAGGATGCGCTGGCAGCGGTCCTCGATGGTGACCGGCGCGTCCAGCAGGGTGGCGACGGCGTTCGCCAGGGCGAACAGGTCGCCCGAGGGCACCCCTCCCAGGGTCTGCCCGCCGCTGTCCCCGATGTCGCCCTCGGCCAGCAGGGTGCGCAGCATCGCCGCCAACTGGGCCCAGGAGGCGCCGCGGGTCAGGGCGAGCAGGGGTATCCCGGTCTCGGACACCGCCCGCGCGAGTGCCTCGCCGTCCGCGACCGAGCCGTCGACGACCGGCCCGCTCCTGGCCGGCCCGCTCCCGACCGGCCCGTCCCCGACGGGGCCCCGTACGACCAGGGCCGCGACGCGGTGGGTTGCCAGTTCGTGCAGCAGCCGGACGATCTCCTCGGAGCCCCGGACGCCGGCCCCGAGCACGATGGCCCGCGGCGGGTACTGCTGCTCGTCGTACGGGTCGTGGATCCCCACGCCGCCGATCTCCGGGGCCAGGCCGACGTCGCCGTGCAGCAGGTCGAGCAGCGTGGGGCCGAGGTCCCGCAGTACCCGGCCCAGGCCGCCGGCGGAGTGCGTCGCCATGTGCCTGATCATCTCCGCAGGTTAGGGGCCTGACCGCGCCCCCGGCTCGGTACCCTCGGACAAGGCTAAGCCCCCGGGTTCGTCGCCCGGGACGAACGCGGGGGTGGGCAGTTCGACGGGTCCGGTGCCGGCACCGGACCGACCGACGGTGTCAGCCCTTGCCGCCGGCCTTCAGGACCTCGGCCGCGGCCGCCGCCCTCGACCTCGGCCGCCACCGCGAGGTCGTCGCGGTAGGCGATGAACCAGCTGTTGGTGCCCTTGCCGGCACCGGCCTCGACGGTGCCGGTCTTGGCGCCGATCCGCCCGGACAGCCCGGACATCGGTGCCCGGGCGGCGCCCTGGGTCGCGGTCTTCGCCATCATCGCCCGCAGGACCCGCTGCCGATGTGCCACTCCAGGCCGAGGCCGAACTGGTTGCGGGCGACCTCGGGCACCGTCCCGAGCTGCAGCTTCTCCAGGCCCTTGTCGATGAACCCGGTGTTGCAGGAGCAGGTGAAGTCGTCGGTCAGGGTGCAGCCGGGGAAGACCGGCTTCGCGCCGCACGGCCCAGGACGTACGCGGCATGCAGGGGCGAACGCCTTCCTCGTTCCGGTACGGAGTTGTTCGTCGGGCCGGTCACGCGGAAATGCCGGGCCCCGATGGGGTGGCGCGTGCCAGGATCTCGGCATGTCTGGTCGCGCGTTGAGTTTCGGGGCAGTGGCGGGGGCCTATGAACGGTTCCGCCCGGGGTATCCGGAGGAGCTCTTCGACCTGGTGGCGGCCTACGCGGGCCGGCCGGTGCGGACCGCTCTGGAGGTCGGCGCCGGTACGGGCAAGGCGACCCGCCTGTTCGCCCGGCGGGGCGTGGCGGTCACCGCGACCGAGCCCGACGAGGGCATGCTCGCCGAGCTGCGCAGGCACGTGCCGGCGAGCGTCCGGACGGCGCGGGCCGCGTTCGAGGACGTGCGGCCGGGGGAGCGCTACGGACTGGTCTACGCCGCGGCGGCGCTGCACTGGACGAGGCCGGAGGGCCGGTGGTCGCACATGGCCGCGCTGGTGGAGCCCGGCGGCGTGTTCGCGTCGTTCGGCGGGCCGACCGAACTCGTCGACCCGTCCGTGGAGGAGGCCGTGCGTGCCGCGCGGGCACCGTTCCTGGAGCGCGACGACGTACCGCCCCCGGACGAGGAGCCGGACATGCGGTGGCCGGGTACGGAGCTGCGGCGGTCCGCGTGGTTCACCGACGTCCGACAGTCGGTGATCGAACGGCGGTTGAGCATGAGCGCGCGCGACTACGTGGGCCTGCTGTCGACGATCTCGGCGTACCTCATGCTGGCGCCGGGGGACCGGGAGCTGTTGTTCGGCCGGCTGCTGCGGGTGCTGCCCGGGACGGTCGAGATCGCCGCCGACATCACCGTCCATCTCGCACGCCGGTGCCACGAGCAGTAACGGAGGCGTGATCACCCGCGGGTGGGGGCCGTGGGCGCGTGGGCACCCCGCCTACTCGGAGAAACAGCTGCTCTCGCTAGCCTTGCCCATCGGGTGCCGGCGCGTCGAGTCGGCCGCCCGGCTCCGCCCGTCTCCCAGGAGGACCCCCATGTTCAAGGTCAACGAGTACTTCGACGGCACGGTCAAGTCGATCGCCTTCACCACGGAGGACGGTCCCGCGACCATCGGCGTCATGGCCCCCGGGGAGTACGAGTTCGGCACCGCGGTCCGCGAGGTCATGCACGTGGTCAACGGGGCGCTGACCGTCAGGCTGCCCGGCGCCGAGGGCTGGGAGACCTTCCGGACCGGCGAGCGCTTCGACGTCCCGGCGGACAGCAAGTTCCAGCTCAAGGTCGAAGCCGACACGGCCTACCTCTGCGAGTACCGCGACTGACACCGCCCCGGACCACCCGTTCCGGCGGAGCGGCAACGGCGGTGCCTCCCCCGGGGCGCCGTCGTTGCCGCACGATTTCCTCGCGCCGGCGAATATGACGGTCACGCGCCGATATCTGTGGCTGGCGTAAAGATTGTCATCCTATTGGCCAATTCGGGTTACCGGCGCCATGGCGGTCGCGGATCGGTGACTATGATCCACTTCTTGTGACGAACAGTCAGAGCAACATAACGGCAGTGCAGTCGGCCGACATCGTGATCCTCGGGGCGGGTCCCGCCGGTCTCCTGCTGGCCAATCTGCTCCAGCGCGGCGGGATCGACTGCGTGGTCCTGGAACGCACCGACCGCACCCGCGTACGGACCCGGGCGCGCGCGGGCTTCCTCGCCCCCAACACCCTGCGGATCCTGGACCGCCACGGCCTGGCGGAAGGCCTGCACCGCGACGGCAAGCAGCACGGCGCCTGCGAGTTTCGCACCGCCGAAGGCCGCTTCCGCCTGGACTACGGCAGCCTCGGCCGACGCGAACCGCACACCGTCTACCCCCAGCAGTACCTGGTCACCGACCTGCTGACGTCCTACCTGGAGGCGGGCGGGCGGGTGCACTTCGAGACCGAGGCACTCGCCGTGCACGACACGGGCACCACCCGCCCCACCGTGGCCGTACGGGAGGCGGACGGCCGCCTCGCCCGGTGGCAGGCCAGGTACGTGGCCGGCTGCGACGGCCGGCACGGCGCGGCCCGGCGGTCCCTGCCGCCCGGCACCGTACGCCACCACCGGGACCACGGGATCTCCTGGCTCGGCCTGCTCGCCGAGGCGCCGCCGAGCCTGGACGCCGTGGGCTACGCCGTCCACGACCGCGGCTTCGCCGGGCACATGGCCCGCACCCCGGAGGTCACCCGCTACTACCTGCAGTGCGAGCGCGGCACCGCGACCGGAGCCTGGTCCGACGGACGGATCTGGGACGAACTCGACACGCGGATGTACGCCGCCGAGCACGGGCCGCTGCACCGCGGCCGGATCCTCGAACGCGGGGTCGTCGACTTCGAGTCCGACGTCATCGAACCGCTGCGCCACGGATCGCTCCTGCTGGCCGGGGACGCCGCGAGCCTGATCAGCCCGTCCGCCGCCAAGGGCGCCAACCTGGCCGTCCTGGAGGCGGAACTCCTCGCTCAGGCCCTGATCGCCGACCTCGCGCACGGCGACTCCGAGGCGCTGGACCGGTACTCGCGGCAGGCCCTGGAGCACATCTGGCGGGCGCAGGAGTTCTCGCTCTGGATGATCCGGCTGCTCCACCGCGAGCCCGCCGCCCCCATAGGCGAATCGTTCTTCCACGAATCCTTGCGGCGCTCGCGCCTCGAATCGCTGCGCACCTCGCGCTCCCACCAGGACTGGTTCGCCGAGAGCTACACCGGCGTCTGAGCCCTCCCGCTCCACCCCGCTCCGCTCGATTCCGCTCCGCCCGACCTCGTTTGTGCCCGGCCCCGCCGCGCCCGCCACGCTCCGCCCGGCCCCGCGCCGGCCGGAGGCTGTCGGCTGCCCGCCGTCCGTCGGACTCCCGAACACCCGGACAAGGAACCGCACCATGCCGACCACGATGACGCCCCCGGACACCGACGATGTCACCCGCCTCCTCGCGGCGGCCACCTTCGTCCGGGAACACGACAGCACCACGCTGCTCCGCCTCCTGCTGCCCGGCCTCCCCGGCTCGCGGCTGCGGGCACTGGCGGACCACTGCCGCTTCGCCCACGCCGCGGTCCTGGTCTTCCCCTCCGACCGGGACGCCCTGCACGATCAACTGGCCGCCTGCGACCTGGCCGTGGACGTACCGTCGACGCCCAGCACGGTGGTCCGCGAGCGGCTGGCACAGCGGCACGGCCACGACCCCGCGGGCCTGGACGTCGCCATCCTGCGGCCACCGCTGCGCGGCCCGCTCGGTGAGCGCCGGGTGGTCGAGGTGTTCGCGCTGACCGTCCCGCCGGGCTCCGACCTGGCCGCGCTCGCCGCGCACGAGCGGGTCACCCAGCACGAGGCGCACCTCGCCTTCGAGGTCGAGTCCGCGGACCCGCTGGTGCTGGACGGCCTGTGCGCGCTGCTCGCCCGGCACGGCGCGAGCCCCGACGGCGGCGGCTACAACCCGCACGAGGACGGCACCGTCCTGTACTTCACCGCCCCGGCCGGGTCGCAGACCGGGTACCGGCGGCTGGAACTCCACATGGCGGGCGCCCACCCGGACACCCTGGCCGCACACCTGGGCCGGTACCCCGCCGGGCCGGACGAGGACCGGGGGCAGGACCGCCCGGACGGGCCCGCCGATCCGCACCGGGAAGCCGAAACGCTGCTGCACCTGCTCACCGGGGCCTGGACGACCCAGGCCCTCGCGGTGTTCGCCCGGCTGGGGCTGCCCGACGCCCTGGACACCCGCACGGGAGCCGGCGCCGAGGCACTGGCGGACCGGATCGGCGCTCACCCGCAGAGCCTCGCGACCCTCCTGCGCTACCTGGTGATGCTGGACGTGGTCGCGCAGCACCCGGACGGCTTCCGGCTCACCGGCACCGGGGCGCTCCTGAGGGCGGACGCCCCGGGGTCGATGCGGCCGCTGGCACTGATGTACGGCGGCCCGTTCTACCACTCCTTCGCGGAACTGGAGCACACCGTGCGGACCGGCGAGGCCGCCTTCGACCACCTCTTCGGCGAGAACCACTTCGACCACTTCGCCCGCGACCCCGAACTCGCCGAGCAGTTCGACCGCTCGATGGTCGCGAGCACCCGGATGTTCGAGCCGGTCCCCGCACATCCGGCGATCCTGGCCGCAGGCCGGGCCTCCGTTCCCGGCACCGTCGTCGACATCGCCGGCGGGACGGGCGAGCTGCTCGGACGCGTCCTGGCCGCCAACCCCCGCCTGCGCGGCGTCCTGCTGGAACGCCCGCACGTCGTCGTCGCCGCCCGCGGGCGGCTGGACGCGGCGGGCTGCGGCGAGCGGTGCACGTACGTCACGGGTGACTTCGCGCACGTGCCGCCGGGCGCGGACGTGTACCTGCTCTCCCGGGTCCTGCACGACTGGAACGACGAGCGCTGCCGGGACATCCTGCGCCACGTGTCCCGGGCCATGCCCGCCCACGCCGACCTGCTCATCGTCGAGCGGGTCCTGCCGGCCGACGGCTCGACCTCGCTGGCCACCGCGTGGGACCTCCACATGATGTGCAACACCGGCGGCCGCGAACGCCGCGCCGATCACTTCGCCCGGCTGCTGGCCGACGCGGGCCTCGAACTCGTCGACGACTCGCCGCTGCCGCTCGGTGGCACCCTGCTGCACGCGCGCAAGGCCGGGGTGCCGGCCCCGCGCGGCCTGACCGCCGAATGACGGTCGCGGCGGGGTGAGGGTGATCGGTGATCGGGCCCTGCTGACGGTCCTGGTGACGAGGGCCTCGACCTCGCCACCCTGCACCTGACGTCGCCCGCCATGCTCCGCCGGCTGGGCGAGCTGCTCGGACTGGTGCCCGCGCTCTGAAGCACGTCCGAAGGTGCTGGAACACGGCCGTTCCCGCAGGCGGCGGTGTTCGGGCCGGGTTCCGGCACTCCGGAGGGCCGACCTCCCGTACCGACTGCCGGCCCGGTCGGCGTGGACGCCGCGCCCGCTCCGGCCGGGACGGCGGCCTGTTCGCGGCCTACGCCCCGCTGATGGAGAACCCCGGGCGGTGCGTCGTGCGGGGGTTCAGTGCGCTTCGCGGGGGTGCCCGGCGACGCGGCGGGCACCGGCGGTGATCCTCTTGAGGAGCAGGCTCGGAATGGGCGTGCTCAGGGGCCGGTACGCGGCCGGTGAATCGGTGGCGCCGGGGCGAAGTGTCGAGGGGACGGCGGGGACGGACCGCGTCGCGGCGGGGCCGCCGCCGGTGAGTGTCTGCCGGTTGCGCACGTGCTGCTCCAGGTGGCATTGAGGCGATGGTGATGTCGGCGGCCGCGGGCGTCGAAGTCGAGGGTCGGCGTCGAGCCGTACGGCCTGCGGATGCTCGGTACCGCGCAGTGCAGAAGCAGGTAGGTGAGCGTCGCCCCGACGCGGTCTGCGCTGTCTCCGCGGACGGCGGCGAAATGCTCCCTGCGCGTTTTCTACCCGCTCCGCATGCGCGGAGTCCAGGGGTTGCCCGGAGTTCCGTGTGTTCGTCCGAACGCTCGTACCGGCTCCGTGGCGGGTGCTCCACGGAGGGCCACCGCCGGGACTCCGCCGGACCGTGTGTGCCGCCCCGCGGCCTCAGCCGGCCGGGCCGGGGAGGGACGCCCAGCCGCCGGCCGGGGCCCGGCCGACACCGAGCGAGCGGAGCTTGCGGAGGGCGGACCGGTCCTGGGCCTCCAGCCACTCGACGAAGTGCCGGAAGGAGAGGAGCCGGACGTCGGGCTTGCCCGCGAGGGTCCTGATCGTCTCGGTGGAGGCGCGTTCGAAGGCGGCGAGGTAGGAGTCGCGGGCCTGGGCGCGCCACTCCGGGTACCTGGCCGGGGGCCGGTGTCGGCGGCGGAGCCGTCCCCGATCGGCGCCGCCCGACCCACGCGCCGCACCAGGCGGCGGCCCGTGCCCGGAGTGCTGCCACCGTCCGCCGAACCGTCCGCCGAGTCGACCGGACTTCCGGCCGCGCCGGGGGTCGACGCGCTCGGGTGGAGGTCCGGTGGCGGGGCCCGGAGGCCTCGCCACCGGTGCCGTGCCCGGGAGCGCTCCGGGCCGATGTCCCTCCCGCGCGGACCCGCTGACGCCACGTCAGTTTCCGTCGGTCCCAGGAGTACGGTCCCGGCCGGGACCGCTCGCCCGGAGCCTGCTCCCACCGGCGGTTCGTCCTGGCTGCGGACGAACTCCGCGGTCCCCGAATGGTCTTCTTGATCAAGGCCGGGAACCACCGGCGCCATTGATCAAGAGAGGTCCTTCCATGAACGAGTACGTCCCGCAGAGCCGGAGCCGCCACCGTCGGCGTTGGGTGGCGACCACGGTGGCCGCGGGTGTGGTGGCGGCCGGGGCGCTGGCGCCGACGACGGCGTTCGCGGGCGGCCGGCCGGACAGCGTCCAGTCGAGTCTGAACGCGCTGGTGAAGGAGGACGGGGTGCCCGCCGCGCTGGCCGCGGTGAAGGGCCGGGACGGCCGGACCCGCAACTACACCGCGGGGGTCGGGGACCTCGCCACCGGGGCCAAGGTCCCCGTGGACGGCCAGATACGGATCGGCAGCAACACCAAGACCTTCACCGCCGTCGTCGTCCTCCAGCTCGTCGCCGAGGGGAAGGTCGGCCTCGACGCGTCCGTCGACACCTACCTGCCGGGCCTGCTGCGCGGCGACGGCATCGATGGGCGCGCCATCACCGTCCGCCAGCTGCTCCAGCACACCAGCGGCCTGCCCGACTACGTGGACAAGGACGCCATCCTCAGGGACCCGACGCGGTACTACGAGCCGCGCGAACTCCTCGACGCGGCGCTGGTCCAGAAGGCCCACTTCGCCCCGGGGACGAGCTGGGACTACAGCAACACCAACTACCTGCTGGCCGGCCTGATCATCCAGAAGGTCACCGGGCGGCCGCTCGGTGAGGAGATCGGGCGGCGCATCGTCGACCGGATCGGTCTGCGGCACACCTACTTCCCCGTTCCGGGGGACATGGGCATCCGCGAGGCCCACCCCAAGGGCTACGACCGCGGTGCGGACGGCTCGCTGCGTGAGTACACCGAGCTGGACCCGTCCTGGGGCTGGGCGGCGGGCGCCGCCGTCTCCACCCCGAGCGACGTCACCCGCTTCTTCACCGCGCTCCTCGGCGGCCGCCTGCTGCCCCCGGCGCAGCTCGCCCAGATGCGGACCACGGTGGCCGCCGACGCGGTCGCTCCGGGTGTCCGCTACGGGCTGGGCCTGCTGAGCCGGCCGCTGTCGTGCGGTGGCGTCGCCTGGGGCCACGGCGGCACGATCCCGGGCTACTTCACCGCCGGGGGAGCCACCGACGACGGCCGCGCCGTCAGCCTCGCGGTGACCATGATCCCGGGCGACGAGACCGGGGACCACGTGGAAGCCGCGGTGGACGCGGCGCTGTGCCGCTGACCCTCCCCGTACGGACCGGAGCGACCGTACCGGCATGACCGGCATGACCGGCGGGTGCCGCGCGCCACGGCGCGCGGCACCCGCGCCCCATTGGGCCCCTGACCGGCCCCCCATCAGTTCCTCCAGTATTTCCCAGCAGAGGAGTTCCATCGTGAGCGAATACGTCCCGCAGAGCCGGACCCGCCGTGGCCGGCACCGGGTGGTGGCGGTCGTGACCGCCCTGGCCGCGGGTGCCGTGGCGGCCGGAGCGCTGGCGCCGACGACGGCGTTCGCGGGCGGGCGGCCCGACAGCGTCCAGTCGAGTCTGACCGCCCTGGTGAAGGAGGACGGGCTGCCCGCCGCGCTGGCCGCCGTGAAGGGCCGCGACGGCCGTACCCGCACCTACACCGCGGGCGTCGGCGACCTCGCCACCGGGGCCAAGGTCCCCGTCGACGGCCAGATACGCGCCGGCAGCAACACCAAGACCTTCACCGCCGTCGTCGTCCTCCAGCTCGTCGCCGAGGGGAAGGTCGGCCTCGACGCATCCGTCGACACCTACCTGCCGGGCCTGCTGCGCGGCGACGGCATCGACGGGCGCGCCATCACCGTCCGTCAGCTGCTCCAGCACACCAGCGGCCTGCCCGACTACATGGACGCACCCGCCCTCGCGGACTTCACCACCGTGCAGTACCGCTACTTCGAGCCCCGCGAGCTGCTCGACGGCGCCCTCGTCCAGAAGGCCCGCTTCCCCGCCGGCGGCGGCTGGGAGTACAGCAACACCAACTACCTGGTCGCCGGGCTCCTCGTCCAGAAGGTCACCGGACGGCCGGTCGGCGAGGTGATCACCAAGCGCGTCATCGACCGCGTCGGCCTGCGGCACACCTACTTCCCCGCCCCGGGCGACACCGCCGTCCACGAGGCCCACCCGCACGGCTACTTCCGCGGCTCGCCGGACGCGCCGCTGGTCGACTACACCGAGATGGACGCCTCGATGGCCTGGGCGGCCGGGGGGATCGTCTCCACCAACACCGACCTCAACGCGTTCTTCGCCGCGCTGCTCGGCGGCCGTCTCCTGCCGCCGGCCCAGCTCGCCGAGATGCGGACCACCGTGCCCGCCGAACTGCTGGGCCCGGGGGTCCGCTACGGACTGGGGCTGCAGAGCAGGCCGCTCTCCTGCGGCGGCCTCGCCTGGGGCCACGGCGGTACCTCTCCCGGCTACCGGACCAGGGGCGGGGTGACCGACGACGGGCGGGCCGCGACCATCACGGTCACCACCGTCCCGGGCGCCACCGGCGCGCAGCACATGGCGGAGGCCCTGGACGCGGCCCTCTGCCGCTGACCCGGCCCGCTGACGGCCCCGCGGCCCCGCGGCCCCTTGGACCAGGGGCCGCGGGGCCGTCAGCCGAGCTCCTCCGGTCCGCCGCCGACCGCCGCGACCGGCAGGGTGGCCAGCACCCGGAAGCCGCCCCCGTCGACGCTGCCCGCCACCAGGCTGCCGCCCTGCAGCGCGACGCGTTCGCGCATGCCGATCAGCCCGTACCCGGTGCGGCCTGCCTGCGGCCCGGGCCCGGCGGCGCCCGCTCCGCCCCTCGCTCCGGCGCCCGCTCCGGCACCCACCAGGGCGTCCGCCGGTGCGGCGGCGCCGTCGTCGGTCACCTCGACGGTGATCCGGTCCTGGTGGTACGTCAGTTCCACGCTCGCCCGGGCCCGGCCGGCGTGCTTGCGGGTGTTGGTGAGGGCCTCCTGGACGATCCGGAACACCGCCAGGCCGGTGCTCGGCGGCAGCGGGCGCTCCTCGCCCCGGACGGTGAACCCGGTGGGCAGACCCGCCCTGCGGGACTCCTCGACGAGCCCGCCGAGGTGCCCGACCCCGGGTTGCGGCGCGGACGGGGCCCCGTCGTCCGGCTCGTCGCCGGCCCGGAGCACGTCGAGCAGGTGACGCATCTCGCGCAGCGCCATCCGGCCGGAGCCCTCCAGGGTGACCAGGGCGTCGCGCACCACCTCGGTGTCGCGGTCGAGGTGGGCGCGGGCACCGCCGGCCATCAGCTGCATGGTGGTGATGTGGTGCGCGACGATGTCGTGCAGCTCCCGGGCGATGCGGCGCCGCTCCTGAGCCACCGCGCGGTCGGCCAGCAGCCGGCGCCTGACCTCCACCTCGTGCTGCCAGCGCTTCAGCACCTCGGCCGCGGCGACGACCAGGGCCGCGGCGAGCAGGTTGACCGCCACTCCGGAGACCGGCGGGGGCCACGGGTAGCCCCGCCCGAGGAGCGGCACCGCGGCTGCCACGAGGCCGGCCGGCGCCGCCACCGCGATGCCCCGGGACCGGGCCACGGCGAACAGCGCGACGCAGAGCGCGCAGTTGAAGTGCTGCGGCACCGCGACGCTCAGGTTCAGCGCCAGGCCGAGGGCCAGCACGCCGGACAGCGACGCCAGCGGGTAGCGGCGCCTGGTGAGCAGCGGTACCGCTCCCAGGACGAGCAGGACCACGGCGGTCAGGGCGATCGGCCGGCTTCCGTCCGGGCCGCCCATCGAGTAACCGAGGAGGTCCAGGACCGCCGCTGCGACGGCCACCAGCGCGTCACTGGCCGTCCAGGGCAGGCCGTCGGTTCCCGGTGAGGGCGGCGGGGGCCGGTGGTGCGTCGACATGCTGGTGGTGGTCCTTTCCGTGGCCGGGCGAACCGGCCCTCGCGGGTCCGCCGCAGCCGTCGTCCGTGCGCCGTCCCCTGCGGTGACCTGTGGTGACCTGTGGTGACCTGCGGTGACCTGTGGTTCCGGGGGCGTCGGTGGTCCCATTGTCGCAGCGGCTCCCCTCCCCGAACCGGTACCGGGGGCCGATCCCCGACCGGGCCCCTGGTCCTGGTCGGGGCCGTGCGGCGGCCCCCGGGCCCACCGCGCGACCCCGCCGCCGGGCCGGGACGGGCCCAGGGGGCAAGGGACGGGGGTGTGCCGACCGGGGGTGTGCCGACCGCGCCGCGTCGAGCAGAACGCACGCGTCGACATCGGGGCGGGGATTCACGGCCGGAGAACGAGCTGCCCGAGTACGTCATGGTGTCGGAGGCGATGACCACCGCGAGGCCACGCCTGCCGGCCTACCTGCGGGCACCGGTCGCCCCCGCGTCCTCCCGGACGGAGGACGGCCGTCCACGCTGCCCGGTGGGGGCCGGGCAGCGGGAACGGCCGTCGGGGACTACGGGGTGGGCGTCCAGCGCTGGGCGCCGGTGCCGTTGCAGGTGGCGAGTTCGAGCTTGGTGCCCGAGGCGGTGGCCGCGCCGACGGGGGCGAGGCAGCGGCCGCCGTTGGTCACGGTGCCGCCGCCGCCGAGCTGCCACTGCTGGCCGCTCGACCCGTTGCAGGCCTGGACGGCGGCCACGGCCGCGCCACCGTCCAGGCAGCTGCCACCGAGGCCGGTGAGGGTGCCGTTCGGCTGGAAGGTCCACCGCTGGTTGGGCCCGCCGTGGCAGCCGTAGAGGGCGGGCTGGGTGCCCGGGGTGCTCGCGCTGCCCGGTAGGTCGACGCAGCTGGAGGAGGCGGCGTTGACCAGCTCCGCGTTGCTCGGCAACGGGGTGGGCCGACCGGTGGCGGTGATCTCCGCCGCACTGGTCCAGGGGCCGCGGCCGCCCGCCTCGGTGAGGGCCCGCAGCCGCAGGTAGCGGCCGGTCGTCGGGCTGAAGGTGACGGTCTTCGCCCCGGCGGAGTCGGCGAAGGTCCCGGTGGCGACGGGCGTCCCCCAGGTGTCGGCGCTGTCGGAGACGTACACCTCGTACGACCCGATCCGGCCGTTGCTGCCGCCGTCCTGGCGCGGCAGGTAGGTCATGCCGTCGACGTTGTAGCGGGCGCCGAGGTCGATCCGGACCTCGTGCGGCAGCGGGGCGTTCCCGGCGGACCAGGCGGTGTGCCAGAGGGTCGCGGGGTCGCCGTCGAAGGCGTTGGCGGCCGCGCCGTTCTCGGCCGCGGTCTCCTGGCTGTCGGCGGAGACGAGCTTCCAGCCGGCCTGCGGGATCGGCGTGGCGGAGGTCGGGATCGCGCTCCCGGCCGGGACCGTCACACCGGACGCGGTCACGGTGAACGCGCCGGACCTGTCGCCGGCCTTGATCCACAGCACGCCCGAGCGGTCGGCCGCGTCGAAGTACCAGCCGGTGGCGGCGCTGTCGTAGGCGCTCTTCGAGCCGTACGCGGCCAGCCGGGTGCCGCCGACCGAGACCGCGCTGGGCGCCGAGGCCGCGTGCACGCTGAACTCGTAGCCCCGGGAGGCCGGCTTGCCGGTGTAGGACCCGGTGCTGGCGCCGACGTCGATGGTGACGGTGCCGGTGCCGGCGGACGGCGCGGTGACGTTGACCGGTTGGGTGGCGGAGGCGCCGCCCTGGTAGGCGCGGGTGATCCCGTCGTCCTCGTAGAGGCTGAAGGAGGAGGTGCCGCGCGGGTAGACGTCGTACGTCAGGGTGGAGACCGGCTTCTCCCCGGTGTAGTTCATCTGGGGCCACATCGGGACGATGCCGCCGCCCTTGACGAACAGCGGCAGGGTGTCCAGCGGCGCCGCGTAGCCGTTGAGCCAGCCCGGACCGTTGTAGGCCTTGCCGGTCCAGTAGTCGGTCCAGGTGCCGGCCGGCAAGTAGATGCCGTCGCGGGTGGTGGTGTCGGTGACCACCGGGGCCACCAGCAGGGAGTCACCGGCCATGAACTGACCGCTGGTCAGATTGCCCCGGGCGACCGGATCGTCGGGGTACTCCAGCACCATCGCCCGGGTGGAGGGCACACCGGTCTGGGCGGCGGTGTGGCTCATCGTGTACAGGTACGGCATCATGCGCATCTTGAGCTGGAGGTACTTGCGGTTGATGGACAGGTACGGCTCAGAGAAGCGCCAGGGCTCCTTGTCGTTGTACCCGGCCGAGGGAGCGGTCGGGCCCCAGCCGGACATGGTCATGAACGCCGGGGTGAACGCCTTCCACTGGAGGTCCCGGACGTAGGTCTGCGGGCTGCCGCCGAAGATGCCGTCGACGTCGCCGGACGCGTAGTTGAGGCCCGAGAGCCCGGCTCCGGTGATGGCCGGCACGTGCCAGCGCATCGCGTCCCAGGTGCCGGAGGTGTCGCCGGTCCAGACGACCGCGTTGCGCTGGGTCCCGGCCCAGCCGTCCACCGTCCACACGTAGCGCCGGGCGTCGGAGTTGTCCTCGATGCCCTTGACGGCCTGCTGGACGCCGTCGAACGCGTACTTGTAGCCGCCGCCGATCCACGCGACGTCGGTCTTGACGCCCCGGCTGCCGGCGGTCCTGACCTCGTCACCGATGTTGGACAGACCGGTCGACGTCCACAGGCCGGTCTGGAACCCCTTGGCCTTCAACCCGCTGACGGCGCCGGTCAGATCGGTGTAGCCGCAGCCGTAGCCGTCGTTGGGCAGGAACCAGCCCGACGGCATGTCGGCGTTGCGGGCGTCCGTCGCGTAGCCGACCACGTCGGGCGTCGTCTGGTGCCGGACGCGGTCGTGGTCGCCCTGGTAGGTGGGGTTCGAGGCGTTGAAGCAGTCGGCGTTGCCCAGTTCGAAGCCCCACATCGGGGCCAGGAAGGGCTTCCCCGAGACGTCGGTGTAGGAGTTCAGCACGCCCTTGAGCGAGTCCCCGACGACGTACCAGGCGTCGAACCGCTTCTCGTTGTGCGTGAACGAGCCCGGTGCGCCGAAGCTGTAGCTGCCGGGGGCCCAGGTGTTGCGCATGACGCCGTAGCCGTTGGTCGACATGTAGAACGGTGCCGGGCTGGCGTTGTCGTTCTCCCGCCAGGTGTTGCTCACCGAGATCGGCACCGTCTTGCCGCGCAGCGCCCACTCGCCCAGCCGCAGGCCGGTCCCGTAGAACTGCTCGTCGGCGCCCTGGGTGAGGTACTGGGTGGTCTGGGAGGCCGTCCAGCTGGTGGGCTGGGCCTCCTGCCAGATCGGCGTGGTGTTGTCCGCCCGGTAGAGGGCGAACCGCAGCGGCGACTTGTAGACCCTGATGGTCATCGCGTCGGTGTTGATCCGGTAGTAGGCGCCGGCGTCGGAGTGACTCGTCACCACCGGGCCGAAGTCGGTCTTCACGGCCAGCGCGGAGCCGGCCGGGTCGTCGGTGAAGGCGCCGGTGGGGGAGAGCCAGATCCGGAAGATGTCCGCCCGGGCGATCGCCACCCGGGCCTTCGCCCCGCTGGACGTGCTCACCGTGTAGGTGCTCCCGGACTGCGTGAGCGCGGTGGCGTTCCCGGCGGTCGAGGCCGCGGCGGCCGAGGCCGGACCGGTGACGGAGAGCACCGCCCCGACCAGTACGGCGACGAGCCCGGCCGCTAACGGCCGCCCCCCACCCCATCGTTGCCACCAGCGGGTTGTGTTGCGAGGCATGCGACGTCCTTCACGGGAGAAGGTCCGAACCCGCCGGCGAACGCGACGGGCGACTGGCCGAGTGGGCAGCGTAGGCATGACACCACTCACCAAAAGTGCAGTCAAGAGAACGAACATGAGCGCAAGTGCTTCTTTTGGCTCAGATAACTGCAACTCCGCCCTGGCCGGGACCGCTCGCGCGGGGGTCACTCCGCCCGCTAAGCCGCCGTCATGGTCGAGTTGATGCAGGTGCGGGAGTTCGATGGGCGATTTGTCCAGGAATAGCGGCGTGATGGTGCAGAAATCTGCAGGGAGATGCCAGGAAAACCGCATCTGTGATCAGACGTGCGGGGTATCGGGCTCCGTGGTGCCGGTTCGGGCGAGGGCGTCCCGGTGGGCGGCCCAACCCCGAGGTGCTGGCGGTCGTGGGCCCCGCCGACCGTACCCGGCGCCGCGGCGTGGTCCGCCGGGTGGCCGCCGCCCTGGTGGGTGACCCGCGCTGCGCGGGGGCGGCTGTCCGGCGGGGCCACCGTCGCTGTGAGGCGCGTCACTGACCGGGCGCGCCGGGGCCGCCCTGCGTGATCATGACCGGATGGACACTCGTTTCCTCGGCATCGCCGAGTTGGCCGAAGCCCCGTCCGTGGCCGTCGTGGTCGACGTCATGCGCGCCTTCACCGTGGCCCCCTGGGCCTTCGCCCGAGGGGCGGAGAAGATCGTCCTCGCCGAGTCGCTGGACGATGCCCTGGCGCTCAAGGCCCACCACCCGGAGTGGCTGGCGCTCAAGGACGGTCCGCCCGCGCCCGGTTTCGACCTCGTCAACTCGCCCGGCCTGCTGCGCTCCGCCGACCTCGGCGGGCGCACCGTGGTGCAGAAGACCACCGCGGGGACGGTCGGCGTACTCGCCGTCAGGGACGCGGCACTGGTGCTGTGCGCGGGCTTCGTGGTGGCGGAGGCGACGGCCCGGCTGCTGCGGGCGCGTGCGTGCGACAGCGTGACCTTCGTGGTCACCGGCGAGGACGGGCACGCCGAGGAGGACCGGGCCTGCGCCCGGTACATCGCCGGGCGGGCCACCGGTGCCGGGACGGACGCCGCCGAG
Organism: Kitasatospora sp. NPDC028961; assembly: GCF_055564815.1. Classification (NCBI taxonomy): domain Bacteria; kingdom Bacillati; phylum Actinomycetota; class Actinomycetes; order Kitasatosporales; family Streptomycetaceae; genus Kitasatospora; species Kitasatospora sp. NPDC028961. The sequence goes on from NZ_JBVHVO010000020.1 coordinate 22,432, forward strand.
TACCTGCGCCGCGCCGGCGGGTCACGCGCCGCCGCCGAACTCGCCGAGGGGGTACGGCAGGGAGCCCACCCCGACGACGTCGCGCTCTGCCTCGAACTCGACCGGTTCCCGTTCGCCGTGGTGGCGACCTGGGAGGACTCGCTGATGGTCCTGCGCCCCCACCCGGTGCCCCCGCCGGCCGACGGGGCTTCGGCCCGGGCGCTCCCGGGCGGGTGACGGGGCACCGGTCGGCGGCGCGTGGGGAGCCGGCCCGGGCCCGGGGCGCCCGACAGGCCGTCAGTCGACCGCGTGGGCGGACGAGCCGGCCGGCTCCCGGCCGGTCAGGGCGCGGGCCCGCATCCCGTCCGCGCGGGAGTTGCCGAGCGCGCTCAGCAGGTCCGCGGCCCGGAGCCAGCTGGCCCGGGCCGCGCCCGCGTCCCCGAGGGCCTGCTGGGTCCCGGCCAGGTGGTCGAGCACCTCGGCCTGGTTGTACCCGTCGAGCAGCTCCTCGTAGAGCCCCAGCGAGGTCCGGAAGTGGTGGACGGCCTCGTCCAGTTCGCCCAGGTGGTGGAGCGCGTAGCCGATGCTGTCCCAGGTGGCGGCCTCGCTGAAGCGGTTGCCGGTCTCCTGGAGCAGCGGCAGCGCCTCGCGGCAGGTGGCGATGGCCTCGCGGTGCCGGCCCAGCAGGGTCAGGTACCAGCCCACGGCGTTGAGTTCACGCGCGATGAGGTTGTCGTCCGCCAGGGTCCGGTAGATCGCCAGGGCGGTGCGGGCGTGACCGAGGGCCTCGTCGTGCCGCCGCTGCCGGCCGCGGACCCAGCCGAGACTGCGATGCGCGTTGGCCTGGGCGAGCAGGGGCAGTAGGTGGAGCCGGCGTTCGACGTGGCCGACCGCCCGGTCCGCCTCCTCGCTGCGGCCGGTCTCGGCGAGGGCGCGGGCCAGCGAAGCCGCGGTGCTGCAGATGCCCTCCGGATCGTCGAGCAGGAGGGCCGCCTCCAGCGCCAGCCGCTGCATGGCGATCTCGTCGGCCCACTGCCCCCGGGCGGAGAAGTGCGGGATGCAGTCGTGGGCGAGGCCCATCCGGTAGTGGAGCAGCCGGGGGTCGTCGCCCGTCCGCAGGGCGGCCAGGATGGTGCGCTCCTCCCGCTGGAACCAGGCCCGGCCCTGTCCACGGCCGTCGAAGGGCAGCAGCACCGTCCCGGGCGCCGGTGCGTGGTCCAGCTCGTGGATGGGGCGGGTCTCCGACGCCCGGACGGCGGCCCGGGCGTTGTGGCGGAGGTAGTCGAGCAGTCGGATCTCGGCGGCGTAGCGGTCGTCGCGCTCCTGGTCGAGCAGGTCCCCGGCGTGCTCCCGGACCAGGTCGTGCAGGACGAAGCAGCCGTCCGCGTCACGGCTGAGCAGACTGGCGGCGACCAGGGAGCGCAGCAGGCGGCGCGCCGTCGCCATCGGCTCGCCCGCGGCGGAGGCCGCCGCCTCGGCGGAGAACACCGGGCCCGGCAGCACGGTCAGGTGGCGGAAGAACCGGGCGGCCGCCGGGTCGAGCGCCCGGTAGGACCAGGAGAAGACGGCCCGGACGTCGGAGTGCGGGTCGTCGGTGGTGAGGGCGTCCAACCGGGAGCGGGCCCCGGTCAGTTCACCGGCGGCGACCCGCAGCGCCAGGGCGGGCTCCGCGGCCAGCTGGGCGGCGACGATCGCGACGGCCAGCGGGAGGCGCCCGCACAGCTCCACCAGCTCGGCCGCCCCGGCGGGCTCGGCGGCCACGCGCTCGGGGCCGATCCGTGCGGCCAGCGCGTCCAGGCTCTCCTCGGCCGTCCACAGGCCGAGGTCGACCAGCCGGACCTCGTCGGTGGTGGCGAGTCCGGTCAGGTGGTTGCGGGAGGTGATGACCGTGAGGCAGTGCCGAGACCTCGGCAGCAGCGGCCGTACCTGCTGCGAGTCGCGCGCGTTGTCGAGGAGCACGATCATCCGGCGGTCGGCCAGCAGCTCCCGGAACACGGCGGCGCGCTCCTCGGCGCCGTCGGGGATCGACGCTCCCGGCACCCCGAGCGCGCGGAGGAAGCCACCGAGCGCCTCGGCGGGGTCCAGCCCGGTGCCCGAGGGGTCGAAGCCGCGCAGGTTCACGTAGAGCTGGCCGTCGGGGAACCGGTCCGCGACCCGGTGCGCCCAGTGGACGGCCAGGCTGGTCTTGCCCACTCCGGCCATGCCGCCCACGGCGACGACCGGCGGGTGCTCGGCCCGGTCGCCGGGGCCGCCGCCGAGGTGCCGGACGCGGGCCAGGACGTCGTCCCGCCCGCGGAAGGTCCGGAGGGCGGGCGGCAGTTGGCGGGGGACCGGCGGAGTCGTGGCGGCGGTTGCCCCCGCTGCCGTCGTCGTCGCCGGGGCCGGGTCGGCGGTGCGCCGGGCGGCGGCCGTCAGCGTGCGCCGTTCGTCCTCGTCCAGGGCCAGGGCGTCCATCAGCTCGTCCAGCGTGCCGTGCCGGGGGACGCTGCGGCCGCGCTCCATGTCGCCGATCGCCCGCACGCTGACGCCGGACGCGCCGGCGAGCCCGTCGAGCGTCAACCGGGCACGCCCGCGTGCCGCCCGCAGCAGCGCGCCGAAGGTCGCCTGCTCCATCGCCCCACACCCCCCGACCTGCTCCCTCGACGGAGATCATCTCATCCGGGCGGGTCGGTTGTCGCACCCGTCCACCGGGAGGCAGCGGGCGAAACCGCCTGCCAACCGCCCGTCAACTGCCTGGCCCCCGGGCACCGGAGGAGGAGAGAGTGGGCGCGGGGCCACAGCCGGCCCGCCGGGCGGAAGGAGCAGCACACGGTGGAGTCCCTCGCCACGCCCATGGTCGGCCGGGAGGCCGAGCGGGCCGTCCTCGCCTCGTTCCTGGCCGCGCCGCAGGGCCAGGCCTTGGTGCTCAAGGGCGAGACCGGTGTCGGCAAGAGCGCCCTGCTGGAGCACGTCGCCCAGTACGCGGGCGGCGTCGGCTACCGGGTGGTCCGGGCGGTCGGCGTCGAGGCGGAGTCGCACCTGCCCTTCGCCGGTCTGCACCAGCTGCTCCACCCCTTGCTCCCGTACGCCGAGCGCCTGGACGACGTCCACCGGGTCGCCTTCGACGTGGTCTTCGGACGCAGCCAGCAACGGGCCCCGTCCGTCATGGCCCTGGGGATCGCGGTGCTCGACCTGGTCGCGGTCGCGGCCGCGCAGGAACGCCTCCTGCTGGTGCTGGACGACGGCCAGTGGCTCGACGCGGCCAGCGTCGAGGTCTGCGGGTTCGTCGGCCGCCGCCTCGCCGGCAACACCGTGAAGCTGCTGGTCGCCCTGCGGCCGGAGAGCTCCGCCGGGTTCGACGCGGCCGCGCTGCCCGCGCTGCCGGTGCCGCCGCTGGACGGGCCCGCCGCCGAGCGACTGCTCGACGAGCGCCACCCGCACGTGGACCCGCGGGTCCGCCGCCGGGTGCTCGACCAGGCCCAGGGCAACCCCCTCGCCCTCCTGGAACTCCCGTCGTACCTGGGCGGGAGCGCCGCACGGCCCGCCCCCGGGGAGCCGGACGGCCATGAAGTCGTCCCGCTTCCCGACCGGTTCCGCCAGGTCTTCGGCGCGCGCATCGCGGCGCTGGGACCGGCCGCCCGCGCGGAGCTGCTGCGCGGCGCCCTGGACGGCGTCAACGCGGGGGCCCCGGCCGGTCCGACCGCGGGTGCGCGCTACCGCATGCGGGACGTGGACGAGGCGGCGGCCGTCGGCCTGCTGGACCAGGACCACTTCAGCGGCGAGTTCGTGTTCCGGCATCCGCTGGTGCGCTCGACCGTGGTCCGGGCGGCCACCCCGAACGAGCGGCGCGCCGCCCACGCGGCGCTGGCCGAGGTGCACCGGGACGACATCGAGCGCCGGGCCACCCACCTGGCCGCCGCCGTGGTCGATCCGGACGACAAGGTGGCCGCCGCCCTGGAGCAGGCGGCCGCGTCGGCGACCCGGCGCGGCGGCGCGGCCGCCGCGGTGACCTGGCTGACCCGGGCCGCGGAGCTGAGCCGGACCCCGGAGGACCGCTCCCGCCGGCTCGGCGACGCGGCGTTCGTCGCGGGGCACGCCGGACTGCTCGACCAGGCCCAGCGCCTGGTCGGCGCGGACGGCGCGCCCGGCCGGGCCGGAACGACGGCCTCCGCCCTGGCCTTCGCGTACGCCGTCCTCTACGAGGACGGGGACGTGCGGTCCGCCCATCGCCAGGTGGCGGCGGCCGTCGAGCGGATCGTCGACGGCGCCGCCGGGCAGCCGGTCGGCGGCGTCCCGGGGCGGACCATCGGGGGTGCGGCCGGGCGGACCGTCGGTGATGCCCCCGCGCCGAGCGAGGAACTCACCCGGCTGGTGAACCTCCTGCTGGCCGTCAGCCAGTACGCCGGCGACAGCGCGTCCTGGCAGCGGACCCACCGCCTGCTGGACTCCCTGGGCGGCCTGGTCCCCCCGAACTCGCGCCTCTACCAGGACGCCTGGTGCGACGTGGTGCGCCGCGGCGCCGGGGTCGGCGAGCGCGTCGCCGCGGCGTTCGCCGCCTACCCGGACCTGGACCCGTGGGACATCACCCGGCTGGGCGTGGCCGCCTACCACGTCGACGCCCTGAGCCACTACCGGACGTACCTGCGGCGGAGCGTGCAGCGCGAACTGCGGGCCGGGGCGGTGGGCACCGGCATGACCATGCTGCACCTGATCATGCTGGACCAGACCGCCTCGGGTGACTGGGAGGCAGCCGAGCGGACCGGACAGCAGGTCCTGGAACTGACCCTGGCCCACGGCCATGTCCTTTTCGCCCAGCAGAGCCGGGCCTACCTGGCCGTGCTCGCGGCGCTGCGCGGCGACCTCGACCGCGCACGGGACCTGCAGGCCGTGGTCGACCGGTGGGCCCGGCCGCGGCGGATCGGCTTCCTCACCCAGATCGCGGACACGGTGGGGACGACGGCCGCCCTCAGCGAAGGGGACTACGAGGCCGCCTACCTGTGCGCGATCGGCATCACCGCCCCCGGCGTCCTCGAACCCTGCGCGCACCAGGCCTCGCGCACCGTGCTCGACCTGGTGGAGGCCGCCCTGCACACGGGCCGTGCCGAGCAGGCCCGCCGGCACGCCCTGGCGGCCCGGGACGCGGGCCTGCCCGAGGTCTCGCCCCGGCTGGCCGTGATCACCTTCGGAGCCCTCGCCATGACGGCCGAGGACGGCGCCGAGGCGGCCGAGATGTACCGCCGGGCCGAGGAGCACCCGGCCGCCGGTGACTTTCCGTTCGAACTGGCACGCATCCGGCTGGCGCACGGCATCCGGCTGCGCCAGCACCTGGGGCCGCGGGCCGCCCGCCCGGTGCTCGGCGGGGCCGTCGAGACCTTCGGGCGGCTGGGCGCCCGGGGCTGGGCCGAGCGGGCCCGGGCCGAACTGCGGCTCTGCGGCGCCCCGGCACACTCCGCCGCGGCGCACCTGGCGGCGCTGACCTGGCAGGAGCGCCGAATCGCCGACCTCGCCGCCGGCGGCCTGACCAACAAGGAGATCGGCGAGCGGACCCACCTCTCGCCGCGCACCGTCAGCTCCCACCTGTACCGGGTGTTCCCCAAGCTGGGCGTGACCTCCCGCGCGGCCCTGCGGGACGCCCTGGCCGCCCTCCCGGACCAGCCGGGGGAGCAGCCTCGGCGGTAGGGCTCGTCCGACGGTTCCCGCCGCGCGTGCGACCCGAATCGTCAGACAGGCCCAGGGCCCGGACCGCCCCCGGCTCAGAGCAGGGTGCCGCACCACACGTTCCGGGCCAGCCAGTCGTCCTGGCTGAACGAGCCTCGTGCGGGGCCGGCCGGTGAGGCCGGCAGTGAGGTGAACGTCCGGTCCGGGCGGATCCGTTCGGGCAGCGTGCGGAAGCGGGCCCGGCCGGCCTCGGCCGCTTCGTCGGTGCCGTGTTCGCGGGGCTTCACAGGGACCTCCGGCTGGCAGGTGGCGGATGTGTCGTACCCGGGGAACGTGGCAGCGGTCCGGCGGATTCCCGCGCCGGGGCGGGAGTTCCCACGACCCCGGAAGCAGACCCCGGAGGCTGACCCCGGAGGGACCCCGGGAGGGGGCGGCCCGGGTGGCCGGCCCTGCCCGCAGTCGGTCCGGCCGTGTGCCGAACCGGTTTGACGGTGCGTGAGGTGTGCACCGCGGCCCTGTCCGGCCGGTACGACTGCGCCGACGGCGCTGCCCGACCGGCAGTCGGATGACTGATGTGGCGGTGGGCGGCCGGGGCACACAGTTGACCGGCGATCCCCGGTCGCGGGCCCGACCCCGGTCCCCGCGAATCCGCCGGGAGTCGTGGTCCGCCCCCGACCGGCGGCCGCCGCCCCCGCCCGACCGAACAACGCCGTTCCTGTCGGGCACCACACCACACCACCCCTGGGAAGGGACCTCCATGAACCGACGCTTCCTGGCCGCCCTCGCCGCCGCCGTGCCCCTCGCCGCCGCGGTGTACGCACCCGGCGCCTCGGCCGCCGCGCCCGAGTCCGCCGCCCCGCACGGCTGTACCAGCCCCGCGGTGCACGCCCCGGCGGGCACCGCGGTGGAGCGGGTCGCCGCGGTCGCCCACGCGGCCGGCACCTTCGACGTACCCGCGGTGTTCCCGCAGCCGGCGGCCCAGGTCCCGGACGTCCCGGCGTTCTGCGACGTGACGATCACCCTCACCCACCCCGGCCAGGGCGACCACGCCACGGTGCGGGTCTGGCTGCCGCAGCAGAACTGGAACGGCCGGCTGCAGACGGTGGGCGGCAGCGCGTACGCCGCCGGCGACTACGGAGCCGGCCTGGCCGGCGCGGTCAAGGGCGGCTACGCCGCCGCCACCACCGACGCGGGCGTCGGCACCTACCTCGACACCACGTGGGCGCTGAAGGCCGACGGCCGGGCCGACCGGGCGCTGCTGGAGAACTTCGCCTCCCGCTCCGAGCACGAGGCCGCGGTGGTCGCCAAGGAGGTCGTCGCCGCCCACTACGACCGGGCCGCGTCCTACTCCTACTTCAACGGCTGCTCGACCGGCGGGCGCCAGGGCTACGCGGAGGCCCAGAAGTACCCGGCCGACTACGACGGCATCCTCGCCAACGCGCCCGCCGTCAACTGGGACGAGTTCGAGGTGGCCACGCTGTGGCCGCAGGTGGTGATGAACGAGGCCGGGACCTTCCCGACCGCGTGCGAGTTCAAGGCGTTCACCGACGCCGCCGTCCAGGCCTGCGACCGGCTCGACGGCGCCGCGGACGGGCTGCTGACCGACCCCGACGCGTGCGGCTTCGACCCGCGCCGGCTGATCGGCACCACCGTCGAGTGCGACGGCGGGCGGCTGACGATCACCGCCGCCGACGCGGAGGTGGTGCGCCGGATCTGGGACGGCCCGCGCACCGCCTCGGGCACGAAGCTGTGGTCGGGCGTGCCGATCGGCGCCGACCTGGCCGGCCTCGCGGGCAGCAAGGTCGACGAGACCACCGGCGAGCGGGTCGGCACGCCGTTCCCGGTACCGGCCGCCTGGGTGTCGACCTGGCTGAAGAAGCAGCCGGCCTTCGACCTCACGACCCTCACCACCGGCCGGTTCGCCCAGCTGTTCCGGCAGTCCGAGGCCGAGTACGACCGGATCATCGGCACCGACGACCCGGATCTCTCCGGCTTCCGGAAGGCCGGCGGCAAGCTCCTCACCTGGCACGGATCCGCCGACCAGTTCATCCCCGCCGCCGGCACGGTGCAGTACCGCGAGCGGGTCGAGCAGCGGATGGGCGGTGCGAAGAAGGTCGACGACTTCTACCGCGTCTTCCTCGCCCCGGGGGTGTCGCACTGCGGACTCCTCGGCCAGGGCGCCGACCTCGCCGCACTGACCGCCTGGGTCGAGCACGGCGAGGCCCCGCGGACGCTGCCCGCGACCCTGCCGACGGCCGACGGCCGGACCGTCACCCGCGACCTGTGCGCCTACCCGCTGGTCCCGCGCTACCAGGGCCACGGCGACACCGCCGAGGCCGCCGACTTCCGCTGCGGGCCCGCCACCCGGCACTGACCCGCCACCCGGCACTGACCCGCCCCCAGGCCGTCCCGGCCCGTACCCCTCTCCCCGGGGTGCGGGCCGGGACGTTTCGGTGGGGGCGGCCGCTGCGCCGCTCCGGTGCCGCGCCGCCCCACCGGTACCGCGCCGGGCGGGCCCGGTGGTGTCGCCCGTTGGCGGGTGTCGCCCGGTGGTGTCGGTAGCCCACGGCGTCAGTCATTCGACTGATCCCGTGGGCGACGCCCGGACGGATGCTGGAACGGTCGCCGCACGCCGGTGCAGGCCGACATCCTGCTCGGAGGGCCCGTTGTGATCCGTACTCCCGTCGTGTTCATCCATGGCGCGTGGCTGCACGCGCTGTCCTGGGAGTGCTGGGTCGAGCGCTTCACCGGCCACGGCTACCTCGCCCACGCGCCGGGGTGGCCCGGCGAGGCCGCCACCGCGCGGGAGGCCCGCGAGCACCCGGACCGGGTGCCCGACCTCGGCCTGGACGGCCTCACCGACCACTTCGCCGGGATCGTGCGCTCCTTCGAGGTCCCGCCGGTGATCATCGGGCACTCGGTCGGCGGACTGGTCGCGCAGCACCTGGTCGGCGCCGGTCTGGGCCGGGCCGCGGTGGCCCTCGCCCCGGCGCCCGTCAACGACGTGGCGATGCGCTGCCCGGACTGCGCCTGCGCGTCCGCGCGCCTCGCCGTCCCGCTCACCCCCGAGCGCTTCCGGGACCTCCTCGGCACCACGGTCGGCGGCGCGGAGGGCGAGCGGCTGTACGACCGCTACGTCGTGCCCGCCCCGCGCCGCCTGCTGGCGGACCTCGGCTGCGGCGGCGGCCCCCGGCACCCGAGCACCTCGGCGGACACCCGGAACGCGGCCCGCGGGCCACTGCTGCTGGTGTCGGGGCAGGAGGACCTGCTGGTGCCCGACTGCGTGACCCGCGCCGTCTACAAGGCGTACGGCGACTCCACCGCGACCACGGACCTCAAGCAGTTCGCCGACCGGGGCCACTCCCTGGTCATCGACAGCGGCTGGCGGTCCGTCGCCGACTACGTCCTCGACTGGCTCGCCGAGCGGGGCGTCCGCCCCACCGCCCCGGCCCGCTGACCGGCCGGGAGCCCGACCGGGGCCGCGCGCCTGTGCCGGCCCCCGTACTCCCGGCCGGTCCGGTCGGGAACACGACACGACCGAGGGCCCCGCCGTGGCGGGGCCCTCGGTGCGTGCGCGTGATTCGCTCTGTGCGCTGTGCGCGTCAGAACGTGTTCACCGCCGCCGCGGGTGACTCGGGCCGCGTCAGCCGGCCACCGCGCTCGCGCGGACGGTGACCGGGATGTTGCCCCGAGTCGCCTTGGAGTAGGGGCACAGCCGGTGCGCGGCGGCTCCCAGCTCCTCGGCCATCGCCTGGTCCACGCCGCCGAGTTCGAGGTCGAGCACCGCGCTGAGGCCGAACTCCCCGTCGTCGCCGTGGGTCAGCGTAACCTCGACCGTGATGGCGGTGCTGGTCAGCCGGACCTTGCGCTCCGCGGCGGCACGCCGCACCGCGCCCAGGAAGCACGCCCCCCAGCCGGCCGCGAACAGCTGCTCCGGGTTGGTGGCGCCGCCCGCGCCGCCCAGCGCCTTCGGGATGGCCAGTGCGGTGCTGAGCAGGCCGTCGCTGGCGGTGACCTGCCCGCCGTTGCGCCCCTCGCCGGTCACCGTGACCACACCGGTGTAACTGACTGCCATGTCCTTCTCCTCGTACGTGTCGGTCCGGCGCTCCGCGTCCGCGGTCACCGGTTCGGATGCCGACTCCTGCTGATGGAGCGTCAGATGTGCGGTGCCGCTGCCGGGGCGGGCCGGCCGCCGCGCCCCGGCAGCCGCCGCCCCGGCCGCCTCAGCGGGTGGTCCGGGCGGCTTCCTCGATCACCTGCGCCACGGTCCCCGGATGCGACACGGCGACCGAGTGCGAGGCCGGGACGAGGGTGACGCGGGCGTGGGCGCGGCGGGCCATGAAGAGCTGGGCGGCCTCGGGGATGTTCAGGTCCTGGGTCGTGACGACGTCCCAGCTCGGCTTCTCCGTCCAGGCGGCGACGGTGGCCGGCTCCTGGAGCGCGCTCTGGGCGATCGGGCGCTGGGTGGCGGCCATGAGCGCCGCCTGGGCGGCGGGGACGTCGGCGGCGAACTGGTGGCGGAACGCGTCCGCCCGGATGAACAGGTCCGTGGTGGCCGTGCCGTCGGCCAGCGGGTAGGTGACCGGGTCCAGCGCGTCCCCGAGGGTGGACCCGGGGAACCTGCCGGACAGCTCCAGCGCCGTCTCCCCGGGTGCGGGCAGGAACGCCGCCACGTACACCAGGGCCCTGACCTGCGGGTCGTTCGCGCCGGCCGCGCTGATGACCGAGCCGCCGTAGGAGTGGCCCACCAGGATCTTCGGCCCCGGAATGTGCTGGAGCACGCCGCGCAGCGCGACCGCGTCGGAGGCGGGGCCGCGGAGCGGGACGGCCGGGGCCACCACCGGGTACCCGTCCGCCTGGAGCCGCTTGATCACGCCGTTCCAGCTGGACGCGTCGGCGAACGCGCCGTGTTCCAGGACGATCGTCGGCCTGACGCCGACCGCGACCGGCGCGCTCGCGTTCGCGGTGCCGCCGGCCACGGCCGTGCCCAGTACGACGCTCGCGGCTGCGGCCCAGACCGCCGCCGTCGCCGGCCGGCGCTTCCGGGTGCTCTTTCCTGCTGCCATGGGACAGTCCTTCCGTTCGGTACGGGTACGGGTACCGGTACGCGGGTCAGTGGGCCGATGCGGCGCCCCGAACCCGTCCGAGCGGACGGTGGGCGTCTCGGTGGTTCCACCCTCGCGGCACGGGCGGCGCCGCGGATCCGTCGAATGACGGTCGGTCCCGGCCCCCGCCGACGGCCCGGCCGGGGCGAACGAGCGAGCCGCCGACTGCCCGTCACCGCTCCGCCCCGCCTCCCGCGGCCGGCGAAACCCCCACCCGGCGCGGGTACTTCGTACCCGGCGGTCGACCTAGTGCCATGACGCGGACCCTGTCCTCGGTCAACTGACGGATGCCGTACCCGCGTCCGCGCACCAGGGTGGGTGCGACCGGGCCCAGCCCGCCCCGCACCACCTCCGGAGGACTTCGTGACCGTCGTCAACTTCCAGCTGATCTCCTCGCTCGGCCCGGACGCCGTGCTGGCCGTCCTCACCGACTTCGGCCCGGCCCGCCCCCAGGCGTGGCCCACCATCGACGCGGCGCACTTCGCGGTGCACGGCGCGGGGGAGGGCTGGGCCGAGGTGACCGAGGGCACCGCCGCCGCGTGGGAGCGCGCCCGATACGACTGGAAGCCCGGGGGCGACGAGGTCACCATCACCACCCTCGACTCCAAGCTCTTCGGGCCCGGCGGCGGCTGGGTCTTCCGGCTGACCCCGGAGGGCGACGGCACCCGGGTGGACGTCCGACTGACCAGGACCCCGGACACCCTGAAGGGCAAGCTGCTGGCCTCGCTGCTCCCCGTCGTCGCCCCGTCCTCCCTGCGCAAGTCCTTCGCCGGCCCGCTGCGGTCCCGCTGACCCCACCCGGCGAGGCCGACCGGGGCCGTCCCGCGCCCGGGGCGGCCCCGACACCGGTCAGCCGGCTGTCGCTCCGCGCACTCCGCGCCCGCCCCGGCGACGGAGTGCGCGGAGTTCGAGCGCGCTGAGAAGCACGACGACGGCCGGGCCCGCGTACGCGAGCGGATCCCCGAGGTGCGGCGGACCGGGTGGACAGCCGCGGACAGGGGTGGACAGTCCCCGCCCCGCACGGACCTGGGAAGTGGACACCGTCCGGCGCCAGTCTGTGCGTCATGAACCTCGCACACACCCGGAAGGGCCGAACGGCGCTCAGTCGCCCGGCGGTGGCGGCCCGGCCCGCCGCTGCGTCGGGGGCCTTCTCCGCCGCGCCGACCGGGGTCGGCGCGGCGCCCCGGCTCCGTCCGCCGGTCGCGTCAGTCCGTCGCCGCCGCCGCCAGCGTCCTGACGACCAGGGAGTCGAGGTACGCCTCGTCGATCCCCCCGATCCGGAAGAGGACCCGCAGGTAGAGCGGGGCGACGATCCCGTCCAGGACGTCCATCATGTGCAGCTGCGGCTCCCCGCGTGCCACGGCCCGGTCGAGCATGTCCTGCAGGTCCCTGCCGCGCGGTGCGAGCACGGTCCTGGGGTCGAGGCCGGGGTCGGCACTCCCGGCGGGCAGGGCGACGAGCGCCTGTAGCAGTGCCAGGCCGTCCGGTCCCTCGATCGACGCCGCCGCCCCGTGGGCGTAGGCGACGAGGTCCCCGCGCAGTGTCCCGGTGTCGGGGATCACGGACGTGGCGGAGAGGCGCTCCACCGCGAGCTCCAGCACGATCGCGTCGGTCGACCGCCAGCGCCGGTAGATCGAGGTCTGGTGGACGCCGGATCGTTCGGCGATCTGGGCGATGGAGATCCGTGCGTGGCCGTGCTCGGCGATCAGCTCGGCCGTCGCGCCGAGCACCGCCTCCCGTACGCGGGCGCTTCGGCCGCCGGTCCTGCGCCGTACCTGGTCTTCGTTCACAGCCACAGACTAACGCAAGAGAACTTGCGTCTATGGCTTCGGCTCACTACCGTAATAAACGCAACCAATCTTGCATTAGGAGAACGCCATGAAGCCCCTGCTCTTCGAGAACGACCCGCAGTTCTGGTACGAGACCCTCCGGGCCATCGGCCACGCGGCCTACGGAGGCTCCGACTTCGGCGAGGTGATCGCCACGGCCCAGAGGATCACCGCCGGTGACTACGACGGCTGGTACGAGGAGTGGTCCGCCACCGCCGAGCGCACCGCCGCCGAGGCCGCCACCGCCCTGGCCGGCGGCCACCGGATCAGCGCCCGGGACGCCTACCTGCGGGCGAGCAACTACTTCCGCTCCGCCGAGTTCTTCCTGCACGGCAACCCGAAGGACCCCCGCATCGCGGCCTCCTACGAGCGCGCGGTGGACACCTTCCGCTCGGCGGCCGCCCTCTTCGAGCCCCGCATCGAACCCGTCGAGATCCCCTTCGAGGGCACCGTGCTCCACGGCTACTTCTACCGCGCTCCCGGCGACGCCCCCGCGCCCACGATCGTCATGCACAACGGCTTCGACGGGTCCGCCGAGGAGATGCACTTCTTCGGGGGAGCGGCCGGCCAGGAGCGCGGCTACCACGTGCTCACCTTCGACGGCCCGGGCCAGCCGGCCGCCCGCTTCCGTGACGGGCTGCCCTTCCGCCCGAACTGGGAGAGCGTTGTCACCCCGGTGGTCGACTGGCTGATCGCCGAGCGCCCCGAGGTCGACCCCGAGCGCATCGCCCTGCTCGGCCTCAGCATGGGCGGCCTGCTCGCGCCCAGGGCGGCCGCCTTCGAACACCGACTGGCCGCCGTGATCGCCGTCGACGGCGTGTACGACCTCGGCGAAGTCAGCGTGAAGAACCTGCCGATGCCGCGCCCCGAGGCCGAGGCCCTGCTGCGCGCCGAGCACGCCCCCGAGATCGACGCCTCCATCGAGGCGCTGATGAAGACCAACCCGACCGTGCGCTGGGCCATCACGCACGGCTCCTACGTCATGGACGTGGCGACCCCGCGGGCGTTTCTCGCCTCCTACCTCGACTACACGCTCGCCGACGGCATCGCCGAGCGGATCACCTGCCCCACCCTCGTCTGCGACGCCGAGGAGGACCTCTTCTTCGACGGCCAGGCCCAGCAGCTCTACGACCGCCTCACCTGCCCCAAGACCCTCGCCCGCTTCACCGTCGCCGAGGGTGCGGGCGCCCACTGCCACACCGGCGCCCAGCGTCTCGCCATGGGCCGGATCCTCGACTGGCTCGACACCGTCCTGCGGTGACTGTGACTGTGACTGTGACTGTGGCGGTGACGGAGGCGGTGGCGCCCGGTCCGGTGCGGAGCCGGACCGGGGCCGGCCGCCGAACCGACGGTTCCGGGGTGGCGGCTTCGCCCCGCCCCGCCCCACGCCGGGGAACAGCGGGCCGCGTCCCCGCGGACCTGCCGCGGTTCGGTCGGGAGCCCGCCCACCCCGAGCCGGCCGAGCCGCCTCCGCGACGGGCGGCCGGCCCGCGCCGCTACGCCACGAGGTCCGCCGGCGACAGGTCCCTGCTGCGGGGCGCGAGGGCCAGGCCGGTCAGGCAGCCCGCCAGCAGTCCGGCACCGTGGTTGTTCTCCAGCAGGCACAGGAACGTGCCGGCCGCGGGGATGAGCAGCACGGGCCAGGTGTCCTTGGCGGTCACGCCCAGCGTGCTCCTGCCCAGCAGACAGGTGACGGCCAGTGCGCCCAGCAGTCCGCAGATGGCCACGGAGTCGCCGCCCCCGGTCGGCGCCCAGCCGGCCAGGCTGACCACATGGGCCAGGACACCGCAGGCGAGGAAGACACCCAGCGTCCGCCACCGTCCGAGGACCGATTCGGTGACGGCGCCGATCACGAGCAGCGCCGACAGGTTGAACGCGATCTGCGTGATCCCCGAGGACTGCACCAGCAGCGCGGTCCCGGCCCGCCACCACTGACCGTCCGACAGCGCACCCGGCCGGCGCATCAGGTCCTCGACGACGCCGGGCACCGCGTACTGGACCACCGCCATCGCCGCCATCACCGCGAACAGTGCGAGGGTGACCGCGGGGCGCCGGGCCAGGGCGGTACGGACCACCGCCCACACCTCACCCGGCCCGGAGCCGCCGCTCGCCGAAGCGCCGTGTCCGGAGCCGCCCGTGAGGCCGGCCAGGACCAGGGTCCGCAGCCCCGCACCGACCACCACCGCCGCGCTCGCGTACAACCCGATCTCATGCGGCGACATCGCCGACCCCCCGTTCGACTGCTCGGGGCACCTCGCCCCGTCCAGGTCACCCATCATCGCAACCGGGCGGAACACGGACCAGCCCGGATGATCATTCACGGGCCGTGACAGTCGTCATAGCCGCGGGGCGGCCGCCGCCGGCCGGACGACGGCTGTCGTGGTCGCCGGCGGCGCGGTCAGTGGCCGGACGGTTCCGAGGGCGCCGTGACCCAGCCGGGGAGGGTGGGCATGACGGCCCCGGCGACCCGGTACAGGAGTGCGTCGTCGACGGGACGGCCGTCGTGGCGGAAGAGGGCGACCTCGAAGGCCCGGCCGCCCGGGGCGCCGGGGTCCTGCGCGACGACGAGGTTCCGGACAGGGGAGCCGACGCCGGTGGTGGCCTTCCCGTCCGTGCCGAAGCCGAGGCTCATGGCGTCGGTGTAGTACGTCATGGCGGGATGGCCGAGCACGGTGGCGGGCCGGGGGAGGACCCGCGGCATGTCGGCGATGTCCTCGACCGTGGTGGAGCTGTCCGTCAGGGCGACGGCATTCACCCCCAGCCGGACCTCCACCATGGCGTCCTTGCCCAGGCCGAACGGTGCCGGACCGGCCGTGGAGACCCGGTCCTGCGGCGTGCCCAGCAGGGCCGGCAGGTCGGGGCGGTTGAGGGCGGCGCAGAGCGCGGCATAGCCGGCCGGGTCCGTGGGCCGGGGTGCGGCACACGCGGCCGGGGGTTCGGCCCGCTCGGTGCGGGGGGCGACCAGCGCCCAGGCGCCGCCGCCGATTCCGACGGCGGCGCATGCCACCGCCGTCACCGTGGCCGCGGTGTTCCTGCCTGGCTTGCCTGTCGCCACCGATCGGGCTCCTTCTTCGTCGACGCGGCTCGTCCGCCGTGTCTCGGGGACCCGATGAGCAGGGATGATCATAGGACAGAGCGCTGCGCGGGTGTCGCGGCCGTCCCCTCGGGTCCGCCGCACCGGTCCCTGCGTGCACCGGCCTCGACCCTTCGTGCCGATGCCATGAACCCACCGGCCGGGGCGGGCCCGTCGCGACGGCGCGGCCCGGCCGCTCGACGGACGTCATCGACGGGGGCGTGCACCGGAGTCGACCGGTGCACGCCCCCGTCCGGCGGTCAGGCCTTCGCCCCGGCGACGGCCGTGTAGAGGCCGCGCTCGGGCCGCTGCGCGCGGCCGGCCTTCGCGAGACGCTCCAGCCTGGTGCGGATCGTGTTGATGTTGCCCTCGTGCGTTTCCAGGCCCAGCAGTTCGGTGACCTCGCGGGCGCGCAGCGGGCCCTCGGCCTTCGCGAGCACCGCCACCACGCTGTCCGCGTCGGCCACCTGGCGCCGGCGGTCCGTCGACGCGGTCTTGCCCTCGGCGGTGGTCGCCGGAGCTGTTGCCGCCTTCTTGGCCGGGGCCGCCGCCGGTGCGGCCTTCTTGGCGGTGGTCGCCGGAGCCGGGGCCGCCTTCTTGGCCGGGGCCGTCGCCGGAGTCGACGTGGCCTTCTTGGCAGGCGTCCGCTTCGCCGTGGGCTTGGGCCCGCTGTCCTTGGCCACCGCCTTCGTCGCGGTCCGCTTCTTGCCGGGGACCGACGACGGCGCCGCCTGCTCCGCATCGGACGCGGCACTCTTCGCCGCCACCGCCTTCTTGGCGGCTGCCGGCTTCCTGCTCCGTGCCTTCGCCGTCGGAGCGGTGGACGCCTCCGGAGCGGCAGGCGTGGCCGGGGCAGCGGGCGCCTCCGCCGCAGCCGGTGCCGGTGCCGCCGGGGTCGGCTCCGTCGCTGCGGCCGCCTCCTGCGGTGCCTCGGTCGAAACCGGCTGCGCCTCGGGGGCGCCCGACTCGCCCCCGTCACCGAGCGACACGCCGGCGAGCCCCCGCAGGCCCGCCAGCGCCTTGGCCACCGCCTCCTCCTCGGCCCTGGCGGCGGCGAGTTCCTGCTCCGCCCGGGCGAGCCGGTCCTGCACTGCGGGCAGTCTCCCCTCCAACAGCGAAATCGTCGATCCCACACCGCTGTCCGTACCGAAAGTGTTCCCGTTTCCCACAACCACTCCTACGCGTAGTCCGTCACCAGTCGTGCAGTGAATGTACGGCTAGCCGGGCGGGGTGTACGGGGATTGCGCAATGTTCCATCGCACGGGGTGCCGACAGTGCGTGGCCCGACCTCGGTGGAACCCGGTGTGGAAGCGAACGCGCGGAGGGCGGGCGGGTGTTGGCGGACGGAGGCCGACCAGGGTTCCCGGCACCCGACGCGGTGCTTGAACGGCACCCTCGTCCGCGCCCCATCTCCCCTTGGCCGGAGGGGGGTTGCTCGACGGACCGGTCGAGTGGCGACCGCTGCCGGAGGCATCCGACACGGTGGAGGGGCGTATGCCGCCGAAGAGTCGCCGCACACCCCGACGGTGCGGTCCGCCGCCCCTGCGGCGGTCCGCGCGGCAGCGGGTCCGAGGGGTGAGATTCGTGAGCGGCAGCAGCGGCACGGGGGTTGTCGCGTCCGCGCCGGGCCCGCGGGCGGCCGGGCAGGGGCGCGGACTCGCGACCCGTACGGCGCGGGGCAACTCGACGCGACGGCGCCCCCTCTGGGGCACCGGGGCGGACGAGCACGCCCCGGACCGCCGGACCCGGGGCAGGCCGGACCGACGGCTCGGGACGCACGCGAATCGGCCAACCAGGAGGGAATCCGGTAGCGGCCCCGCCCTCGCGCCCACCGATTGCCGTACCGTGACCGACGACGAAGTGGAGGACCTCTTGAGCGCCCAGCCCGACCACCTGCCCGCCCCGCCGTCGGCCCCGGCGCCTCGCGCCGCCGCCCAACTGCTCGTCCGCATCCACGCCGAGCCGCCCGAGCGGTCCGCCCGGTGGCTGCCGGCCTTCGAGCGGGACTGGGCGAAGGCGCTGGAGGACTCCCGCCAGACCTACGACCTCTCGCCGTTGCACGAGGTGGTCCGCACCTGGCGGTTCCGCCTGGACAGCGCACCGGCGGTCGACGCGTTCCTCGCCGCCGGAATGGACGACGAGGACGGCATCGACCTCGCCGAACTCACCGGGACGAACCCGTGACCGATCGGGTCTGGCCGGCCCGCCTGTCCCCGCAGGCGGCCAAGACCTTCGTCGACCTGCCCCGACACGCCCAGCTGACGGTCCGCGACCTGCTCGACATCGCCTCCTGCACCCCCTGGGGATGGCCGCAGTGGGACGCCACCGACCTCGAAGGCGAGGACCTGCGCTGCGCCTCCGTCGGCCAGCTCAGCCTGGTCTACTCCGTCAACCGCCTGGCCGAGCGCCTGTACGTCCTCGACATCGTCTGGCTCGGCTGACCTCTGGCTCGGCCGACCTCTTGCTCGGCTGACCTCCACCGCGCCCACAGCCTGAACGGGCCGCCGTCATCGCACTGTTGGACGTCCGCGCAGGCCTGCGTCGAACAGTCCACCGTCGCTACCACGGTCCGGCCGGGCAGTGATGGCCCGGGTGTTCAGAGCCAGCCCTTGTGGGCAGCTTTGATGCCGGCCTCGAAACGGCTGCTGGCGCCGAGCCGTTCCATGATCGAGGCCATGTGGCGGCCGACCGTGCGGGAGGAGATTCCCAGGCGCTGGCCCGCGGCGTCGTCGGTGAGGCCGGAGCTGAGCAGGCGCAGGAGATCGCGTTCGGTGGGGGTGAGGCTGGTGCGGGGGTCCTCGGGGAGGGTGGCGCCGAGGGGTACGGCCGTGTTCCAGGCCTGTTCGAAGTAGTCGAGCAGCGCGGTGAGGATTCCGGGTTCGGTGATGTAGAGGGCGCCCCTGCGGTTGTCGGCAGGGTCGATGGGGACGAGGGCCTGGGCGCGGTCGACGACGACCAGGCGCTGGGGGACGGTGGGCGCGGTGCGGACCTCGCTGCCCCGGCTGAGCAGCCAGCCGGCGTAGGTGGCGATGTGGGGCTGGTTGCGGGTGGCGTCCTGGTAGAGGGTGCGGATCGTGATGCCGCGGTCGAGGGCCTCGCTGTCGGCGGGGCGGCTGGCCTTCAGATCCTCGGGCTGCTGGGTGCCGGGCTGGCTGCTGAGGACCTCGGTGGTGGCCGAGTGGCCCATCCGCTCCAGGCGGTCGTGGATGGCGTCCATGCCGAGGAGACGTTCGGCATGGTGGCTGTGCTGCTCGGCGCGCTCGGCGACCATCCGGTTGACGGCGGCGCGTGAGGCCGCGAGCCGGGCCTGGCGGGCGGCGAGGTCGGCCTCCTGGCCGGCGAGGATGTCGGCGAGGCCGATCTCGGGGCTCACCGCGCGCATCTGGCCGGGTCGTTCGGCGGAGGCGCGGATGAGGGTGAGCCGGCTGAGTTCGTCGAGGTGGTCGTGCACCTGGACGGGGGACAGGGCACAGTGTGCGGCGATCTCGTCCAGGCTGTGGCCGGGGCGGTCGAGCATGGCCCGGTACACCGCAGCCGCCGAGGCTGTGAGCCCCAGGACCTCCAACATCGTTTCCCCTGATGTTCAGACCCTGTCGGGCTCTCGGATATCGAACATATTCAAACAGGGTCTCGGCGTTTCCCTCAAGATCGATTCAGACCGTTTTGCCTGCTCTTGCCTCGTTTGTTCGGCGACTGCGGCGCAGGTCACTACCGGTTCGGCACCGGGCCGGCGACGTGTCCGCTCGAGGGGCCGATGATTGTCATGTACACGACTGCCTGTCCGACTCCGGACTGTCCGACAGGCGACAGCCGAACCGTCTTCCGGTGGCGCCGACCAGCGGCGAAGCTGTTCATCGCCGCCAGGGAACACCCGGGCGGCAGCCGGACAGAGCGTCAACCGCGGGGCGCCCGGACGGTACAGGAGTAGCTGCACCACCATGAGAGAAGGACTCCCGAGATGATCCCCACCCGTATCGCGAAGGCCGCCGCGGTCGTCACTGTCGCCCTCGCCGCGATCGTCCTCGTCTCCGCCGAGGCCGGGGCGGCCACGACGCCCGCCCCGACCGACCGGACCCTCGCGAGCCTCGGCTGGGGCGGATGAGCCGGCGGTGGAGATCGTCTACGCCAGCCTGATTCCCAGGCCGTCCGGCACATCCGTGCTGGAGAGCGACGAGGCCGAGGTCGTGGACGCCCTGTGGGCCCACGCCACGTCCGAGGACGGACTCCAACACGCCAATGCGAGGGCCGAATCCGGCAGGACCGACCTCCTGCTCTACCTGCTCGGCCCGGGCTCCCCCGGCAGGCCCGACGCCCTCCGTCGCGCCTACACCCTGATCGCCCGGACCTACCGGGCCTCGCCCCGGCTCCGCCGGCGCTACCTGCCCCCCCAGCCGCCACCGGAGAGCGCCGACGACGCCGCCCGATGACCGGATCCGGCCGACGCGCCGACTCCGCCCGGGCGACCGCTGTTCCTGCAGGACAGCGGTCCGGTCCCTCGCTCCGTCGCTCTTCCTGACGCCCACCCCGGCGGTCTGCCGCGCCCCGCCCGTCCCCGCCCCCGACCCGGCTGGGCCGGAACCGTCGGGCGGCGGGCCGCGCCCCGCTCGGCGCAGTTCTGCCGCGGCCGTCTCCGGACGCTCCCGCACACCGAGTCCCTGACACCCACCGGCGTCGTCCGTTCCTTCCACACCCTTACCGGAGAACTCTGTCATGCCCGTTGCCAAGACCGCGTCCGTCCGTACCACCCTCACTGCCGCGCTTGCCCTCTCCGTCACCGCCGGGGCGCTCGCCCTCGGCGCGGTGCCCGCCGAGGCCGCGTCGTCCATCGGCGGCACGATCACCCGATCCGAGGTGATGGCGCGTGCGAACAACTGGCTCTCCCGCGACGTGCCCTACGACCAGTCGTCGTCGGCTCCCGATGTCAGCGGCACCATGAACTACCGGCAGGACTGCTCGGGGTTCGTCTCGATGGCCTGGCACCTGAGCACCAGCCTGAACACGGACAGTCTCGACAACCGGGCCGTGACCACCCGTGTCGCGCTGTCGGACCTCCAGCCCGGTGACGCGCTCGACAACGACCCGGGCGACGGCAACATCAAGGCGTCCGGCCACGTCGTCCTCTTCGACCACTGGGTCAACAAGGCCGCCGGCCAGTTCGCCTTCATCGACGAGGTCAACAAGACGCTCAACGTCCGAGCCGGAGTCGCCTTCCTGACCGGCGACTACAAGGGGGAGATCGCGGGCCACCCCGCCGGTGAGTACTTCGGCATCCGCTACAAGAACATCGGCAACGACACTCCCGAGATATCGGTCCGGCCGTCCGTGGTCGGGGTGTTCCGTGACGGGACGTGGGCGTTGCGCAGCAAGTCGGGTGTGACGACGTCGGTGGGGTTCGGGCAGGCGGGTGACGTTCCCATCGTCGGTGACTGGGACGGCTACGGCCATGACCAGATCGGTGTGTTCCGGCCGTCGAGCAACACGTTCGCGTTGCGTCATGACGATGGTTCGGCCACGTCGCTGGACTTCGGCAACCCGGGGGATGTGCCGGTTCCGGGGCTGTGGGACAACAACGGGCATGCGCAGATGGCGGTGTACCGGCCTTCGACGAACACCTTTGTGGTCCGGCACGACAACGGCACCGTGACCTCGGCCGTTCTCGGCAACCCGGGTGATGTCCCGATCGTGGGGGACTGGGACGGGGTGGGGCACACC
>NZ_JBVHVO010000020.1:43864-66534 GCF_055564815.1 Kitasatospora sp. NPDC028961
GGTTACGGCAACCCGGGCGACCTGCCCGTCACCGGCAACTGGAGCTGACCCACCACGCACACCCGTACGGGGCCGCCACACCGGCGGCCCCGTACCGGGCGTTCCTCTGGCCGCCCCGCGGCCGGGCTCGGCGCTACTCGGTGCCGCCGGTCCTCGGGTGAGCCGGGCGACAGGGCCCGCCGCCGACCGGTGCGGTTCGGCCCGATTGTCGGTGGCGCCTGCAAGACTGCCGCCGTGTCTGTCCCGCGCCCGGGAGCCGCACCGTCGTCGTCCGGCAGGAACCACTGGAGGAACACACATGACGCAACTGCTGAGAGTCCAGAACTTCGTCGTCTCGAGTGACGGCGTCGCGGCCGGCGAGGACCAGAGCTTCGAGCGCCCGTTCGGCTTCGACCACCCCGAGCGGCTGTTCTCCTGGGCCGGTGCGACGGCGAGCTGGCCGATGCGCACCGACCCCGGGGGCAGCCGGGGTCTCGACGACTACTTCACCCGCGACTACCCCCGCAACATCGGGGCCGAGATCATGGGCCGCAACAAGTTCGGGCCCCAGCGCGGGCCCTGGCAGGACCACGAGTGGCGCGGCTGGTGGGGTGACGAGCCGCCGTTCCGCACCCCGGTGTTCGTCATGACCCACCACACGCGGCCGTCGTTCACGCTCTCCGACACCACGTTCCACTTCGTCGACGGCGACCCGGCCACGGTCCTGGAGCAGGCGCGGGAGGCGGCGCAGGGCAAGGACGTCCGGCTCGGCGGGGGAGTCACCACCGTCCGGGAGTTCCTCGACGCCGACCTCGTCGACACCCTGCACGTGGCGGTCTCGCCGCTGAAGCTCGGGTCCGGCCTGCGGCTCTGGGAGTCCCCCGACGAGCTGCTCGACCGCTTCCACCTGGACGTCGTGCCCAGCTCCAGCGGCGTGACGCACCACCTGTTCTGGCGGAAGTGACCCAGCCCCGGGGCGGCCCCGACCGGCCGCGGTGCCTCCCCGGAGCCGCCCGCCGAGCACGGTGACCACGGCGGGCGGGCCCGCTCGGGCGTCCTGCACCGGTACGACGGCGCCTGCCGCGCCGGCCGTCCCGCCCGCCCCGCCGCCGTCCCCCGTGGGCGAGCCTGGACCAGGACGGCGTCGTCGGCCCGCGGACCGGTGACGTCATGGTCTCGGCCACCAAGGACATGGTCCACTGCTACGCCTCGCTGCCCACGCTGAGGTGCCCACCGCCGCGGCCGCCTACCGGTGTGGGAGGGGAGGGGGGTCCGAGAGGGTCTTGGCACGGGTGGCAGGTGTAGTTGAAGATGCAATGAGCTTCACCGCACCGTAGGAAGACCTTTCGAGGAGGAGTCCCGCGATGACCGTCCACCTGAAGCGCCTCACCGCCGTCGCCGCCACCGCGGCCGCCCTGCTGCTGGGCGGAGCTCTCGCCCAGCCCGCCGCCGCCGTTGAACTCCCGCACGCCCCGGTGGCCTACTTCGCCACCGGAGCCGACCTGACGGGTACCAGGTTCCCGGTCGACACCGGTAGCACCGGCTGCCGCGCGCTGCCGTCCCCCGCACTCTCCGCGGTGGACTTCACCGAGGTGAACATCAGGGTCTACTTCACCGCCGACTGCCGGACCGGCCTGCCCGGCAAGCCGAGCGACCTGTCCTACGTGCTGGGCAGCCTGCACTGGGCCGACTTCCCGTTCCCGGCGCTGAGCTACGAGGTCGTTCGCTAGGGGCCGGGGAGGAGCCCGCCGCGGTCCGGGCGTCGCCGTGAGCCGGCGGCCCGGTCCGGGGCGGGCGAGGGTGGACCATCACCGGGGCCGTCGAAGGCATCCCGCGCCCAGGACCGGCCACCTGCCCGCCGCGTCCCGTCCGCACGGCGCGGCGCGCTACCCGGCCGCGACGGGGTAGGGGGGTTGGTCGCCCTGGGCGACGGAGAGCAGGTTCTCCGCGGCCATGTCGGCCATGCGCCGGACGGCCTGGGAGCTGAGGTAGGCGCAGTGGGGTGTGACCAGGAGCCGGTCCGGGACGAACTCCAGCAGTCCGTACGGGTCCTCGGCCGGGTGCGGCGTCGGTTCGGTGTAGTAGCCGTCGAAGGCCGCGCCGGCGATCAGGTCCGCGGCGAGTGCGGTGCGCAGGGCGTCGGGGTCGACGAGGGCGGCACGGGCGGTGTTGATCAGGAAGCCGTCGGGGCCCAGCGCCGTCAACTGCCGTGCGCCGATGACGCCGTCGTTGACGCCCGGCTGGTGGGGGAAGTGCAGGGTCACGACCTCGGCGGCCTCGAACAGGTCGTCCAGGGAGGCGACCGCGGTGTAGGGCAGCCCGTCGAGCTCCGGGCGGTGCGTGCGGTTCCAGTACAGGACCTCCATGCCGAACGCGGCGTGCGCCATCCGGGCCACCTCGCGGCCGATGTGGCCCATGCCGGCCACCCCGAGTCGGGCGCCGACCAGCGAGGGCGTCGCGTCCTCGCTCCACAGCCCGGCCCGCACGCCCGTCACCCGGCGGGTCACCCCGCGGACCAGGTCGAGCATCTGAGCGACGGTGAACTCCGCGACGGCCACCGCGTTGGCGTGCGGGGTGTAGCAGAACCGGGTCGGCGAAGCGCCCTCGGGCAGTTCCATGAAGGAGCCGTAGCCGGTGCCCATGAAGCAGGCCACCGCGAGATCCGGCAGCCGGTCCCACGCGCGCGCGGACATCACCTCCGAGCCGCCCAGTACGTAGCCCCAGGCGCCGTGCAGCGCCTGGACCACCTTGTCCTCGTCCAGGTCGCCGGGGAGCGACTCGACGGTGAACCCGCCGGCCTCCAGCTTCCGTACCACCTGGTCCGGGAAGGTCGCCCCGGTCACGACCACCCTGCGCCTGTCCATGCTCGGCTCCTCGGTCGACTCCGTGCGCGGCACGCTCCGCCCCCGGCGGCGCCGCGGGCCTCAGCCTACGGGCGGCGGACCGGATGTTTCCGCCGGTCCGGAGGAAGTCGTCCACCCGTGGTCGCCATCCTCGGGGCGGTCCGAGGCCGTGTCCGTTGCTCCGCAGGCCCCGACGAGGGCGCTCACGGCGGCAGGCCCTACCGGGCGAGGGCGAGTACACCGACGATCGCGGCCGCGGCCACGCAGCCGAGTCCGCCCCGGCCGGGACCGCGCCGTGCACACGCGCAGGACAGCAGGCCCGAGACCGTCATGGTCAGGGCGGTGCCGTAGCAGGCCCAGCCCCAGGTGTTCCGAAGACTCTCCGACCCGAACGCGAAGAGGGCGAACGCCACGGCGAAGAACGGCGTCGGGAGTGCGAAGAACCTGTTCACCGCGGTCGAACCCGTCGGATCGGGCTGCTGATCGGCCATCTGCGATCGTCGTTTCTGTCGGACCGCTCCCGGTCCGTGGACCGGGAGCGGTGGAACCGTCTGGTCTCTCCTGCGCGGCCGACGCGCACGGCTCGCAGGACACCCGAGCCCGGGGGACACCTGGGCCCGGGTTCTCCGGCCGGGAGCCAGTCTCGCGGCACGGTGATCGCTCCGACAGGTGGACATCGGGGTCGGGGTACGGAAGGACACCACGGGCCGGGTGCTCCGGTCGGCGGGTGACGGGGCGACAACCGAGGCGAGACGGGAGGTCTTCCGGTCTTCACCGCCTCGAATGACGGTCTCTCACCGTCCGGCGCCGAAGGATTTCCGGTCTACACGCCGCTGCGCCGTCCGCCCCGGAAACAGGTGGCGAACGGCGCAGTGGCGTGGACGGCGGGTCGGGTCAGCAGGCGGCGGCGGGCCGGTCGCGGGTCACGAGGTCACTGCCGCCGGTGGTGGCGTCGAGCCAGACGACCCGGTTGCCCTGGTCGGCGGCGGGGTGGAACTGGGTGCCCCGGTTGCAGGAGACGCGCACGGGGGTGCCGCCGGTGACGGGGAGCTGGTACAGCTTCGGCAGCGCGGCGTTGGACCAGCCGTTGGCCGGCTTGTCGCCGCGCTGCTGGAAGGTGACGGCCCGGTCGGTGGCGGTGATCGCCAGGTCGGCCGGGGCGAGCGGCGAGCCGGCCGGCAGCAGCTCGCCGATGCCCGAGCCGTTCAGCGCGCCGGAGCGGATGGCCCCGCCGCCGGGGTGGCCGGGCGCGGTCTGTGTCCAGAGCAGCCGGTCGCCGGCGAGCGTCGGGGAGTCGAGGAACGGTGCCTCGGCGCCGTTGGCGGTGCTCACGGGGTACTGGGCGGTGGTCCGACCGGCGGCGATCGAGTAGACGGTCGGGGCCTGGACGGTCGACTCGCCGGTCGTCCAGGTTTCGAGCCAGCCGAGCAGGCCGTTCTTGAGGGAGAGGGAGGAACTCGTGTACGGCACCAGGTTGTGGCCCTCGGGCAGCGGGAGTTCCACCGGCGGGGCGCCGTCGTGGGAGAGCATCGCCCGGCTGCGGCCGGTGTCGCCGTCGGTCAGCACGAAGGCGATGTCCGTGCCGGAGACCTGGACGCTGACGGGCGACTGGGCCGAGGACTTGAAGAGGCTGCGGACCGGGCCGCCGGACAGCGAGCGGGTCAGCACCTCGGTGCCCCAGGTGCCGGTGTCGTCCAGTCCGATCGCCAGCCAGACGGCGGAGGTGCCGTCGGTGGCGGCCCAGCCGTGGATCCGCTCGTCCTCCGGGCTGAGCCGGGTCGGGGTGGAGGGTGCGGTGGTGGAGGGTGCGGTGGTGGAGCCGGTGTAGAGGGGGACGGCTCCTCCGACGGGGCCGCTGGTGCTGCCCATCACCCAGTGGCCCCCGCCCGCCGCCGGCCCGGTCGGGGCCATGGCGCCGCGCAGCAGCGGGCGGCTGTCCGTACGGACCCGGCTCTGCCAGCCGGCGCGGATCCCGTGCGCGTCGAACGCGGCGGCGACCGTGCGGAGTTCGGCCCGGCCGAGGCCGAGCGAGCGGCCGGCGGCGAGGACGGCGTTGCGGCCGTCGACGAAGTCGTCCAGCGGGGTGAGGAATTCGGCGAGCGCGCGGTAGACGAGCCGGTCGGCGGTCAGCGGGTCGAGGGTGCGGCGCAGGTCCCACAGGGCGCCGCCGAAGATGGTGGAGTTGAGGTGCACGCCGCCGCTGTCGAGTTCGAGCCCGGCGCCGAGGTAGTCGTCCACGGTGGTGCGGCGGTCGTCGAGCCGGCGGCCCGCGCAGGCCTCGGGGGTACCGGTGAGGCAGAGGCTCTCGCCCAGCAGCGCGGCCCCGGGGTCGGTCATCGCGATGCCCCGGGCGGTGACCTCGATGGCGTTGCCGAAGTAGTCGGCCAGCGCCTCGTTCATCGCCCCGGACTGCCCGGAGTACTCCAGGTCGGCGGTGTGCTGGATGACGCCGTGGGTCATCTCGTGGCCGGCCACGTCCAGGGCGACGGCGAACTGGCGGTGCGTGGCGTCGCCGTTGCCGTAGACCATCTTCTGCCCGTCCCAGGAGGCGTTCGGGAAGGGCCTGCCGCCGTTGCTCACGTTCACCACGGAGGTGATCGGGCTGCCCTTGCCGTCCAGGCCGTCCCGGCCGAGCCGGTCGCGGTAGAAGTCGTACACCGTACCGGCGTTGACGTGGGCGTCGGTGGCGCCGCTGGTACCGGTGGCGGCCGGGAAGTCGGGGCCGGGGGAGGCGACCGGGAGGGCGTCGGCGGGCAGCCGGCCGAACTCGCGGTAGTCGCGGCCGGTCCCGTCGTAGGTGGAGATGGTGGCGGGCCGGGTGAGGTCGACGAGCCGGTAACCGCCGTCGGACTGACGGGCGATGTTGACCGGCACGGTGCGGCCGAGGAGGTCGGGCGCGCTGCCGGTGGCGGGCTCGCCGGCCGGCCCGGCGGGTGCGGCGGCCGCTGCCGCGCCACGGGCGGCACCGGTACCGGCGTCCGCCTGGTACGGGCTCCGGGCGTCATGGGCGAGGGCGACCACGCCGCGGGTGGCGTCCACGTAGACCTCGCGGACCAGCGGGCCCCCGGTCACCGGGTCGGTGGAGCGCACGGTGAAGTGCTGGGCGAGGCGCCCGGCGCCGCCGGGCAGGACGACGGGGCCGCGGTCCTCGGCGGTGGCCGCGGTCCGGGCGCGCTGGTCGGTCAGCGAGTCGAGTGCCAGTCGGCGCAGGGTCGCGGCCGGGACGGCGGCGGTGGTCGGCGCGGTCAGCCCGGTGAAGTACTTGCCGCCGGCCGACTCCACCCGCTGACCGGTTCCGTCGCCCACCAGGCGGACCAGGTACTGCCCGCCGAGGACCGGTATGCCGCCGTGGTACTGCTGGAACCTGACGGTGCGCCGGTCCGCGGCGGTCCGCTCGACGGCGAGCTCGGTCAGCTGTGCCGGGTCGATCCGGTAGCGGTCGGGGTGGGCCGCGAGATGGGCCCGTGCCGCCTCGCCCGCGCCGCCGGGCGCGGCCTCCGCCAGTCCGGTCACCAGCTGCGGCGCGGCGGTGCCCTCCCCGGCCACCAGGGCGGGGACGGGATCGGGTTCGGCCCCCGGGCCCGGGGGCGCGGCCAGGGCCGGTGCGGCGCTCAGGGTGAGCGCCAGCGCCAGGCTCAGGGCGGCGCCCGCGCCGAGCGCCTTGGGGGTGGGGCGGGAACGGTGCTGCACGGCGGTCCTCCACGGTGATCGGCAGCCGGTGGCAACGCCGCTGACGGGGCGGCGAGGTGACGATGGATCACCAGATGCTCGATCGCGGCCGTCGGGCCCGTCCAGACCGTCGGGCGAAAGGGCAGCGCGCGGCGCCAACTCCTGCGCACGGGCGCAACCGCCCCGTGTCCGAACGGGCACGAACCGCCCCCGCCGGCGGAAACCGCCCCCGTCGGTGAACCGCCCGCGCCCCCGCCCCGTACGGCCGCCGCCCGGCGTGTGCGGCGGCGCCGGCCCGCCGGCCGATCAAGGCCGGTGCCCCTCGGCAGGGTCGGGGAGCGGTCGCGGCCCGCGAGTACGGCGGCCCGCGACCGCGTCGGGAACGGCGCGGCCCGGCGGCACCCGGGTGTGTGTGGGTCAGGGGCAGGTGACGCCACTGCTCTGCCAGGTGGTGGCGTCGACCATGGTGGTGGCGTCGACCGTGGTGCCGGCGAAGCTCTTGACGGCTCGCTGCTGCCGGCGGTGTGAGCCCGGCACCAGCGAGCCGTCAGCGGCGCGTCAGGTGGACCTGGTCACGCGGGTTCCACGCAGTACAGGGCGGCGCGGGCGGTGTCGGCGTCGATGCCGGGCGCTCCGGTGATCCGGATCCGGGCCCGCTCGCCCGCGAGCAGGGTCAGGAGACCTCGGTCGGCGACCGCGTCGGGTGCCAGCCGGTCCGCCTGCAGCAGCAGGTCGCGGACAAGGGTGTGGGCGGTGACCACGATGTCGAGGGCCGTGTCGTCGCCGGCCACCGGCTCCACGGTCACGTCGAACTCGGGCCGCGCGTAGTCGAAGTGCTTGTCCGGTACCGGGAAGTGCACCGCACGCAGGTCGTCGGCGTCGGCGGCCAGGAACTCCTTGGTCGAGCCGGCCGTCGGCGCCAGCGCGTTCGGTACCGGCAGGCGCAGCACTGAGCGGGCTTCGACGGTCACCGGCAGTTCGGTTGTCGTGGTGGTGGTGCCGTCGGCGGAGACCCTGCGCAGGGTGACGACGGTGTGCCAGGGCCGGGCTGCCTGGTTGGCCAGGGCGAGGGTCGGGGCAGCCTCGTCGGTGGTCGGCTGGATGGTGATGAGTCGGTCGGCGAAGACGCGGCGCAGCTCGTACCAGAGCGGCTTGAGGCGGCCGTCGCCGTCGATGGCGGCCCAGGAGGAGACCGGCCAGCAGTCGTTGAGCTGCCAGACGACGGTCCCCGCACAGCGGGGCCAGTGGGAGCGCCAGTGCTCGATGCCGGCGGCGACGGCGCGGGCCTGGACGACCTGGGTGAGGTAGTGCCAGCGGTCGAAGTCGGCGGGGAGGTCGAAGTGACGCTCGACGCCGCGGTCGAGCTTGCCGTTGCCGTCCTCGGCCTTCTGGTGGTGGAGCATGCCGGGGGAGTCGGCGGCCAGTTCTTCGGTGGGCAGGGCGCGGCGCAGGGTGGCGTGGGCGGGCGGGGCTTGCCAGCCGAACTCGGCGACGAAGCGGGGGACGGTGGCCCGGTACTCGGCGTAGTCCTGGCGGTTCCACACCTCCCAGGAGTGGTGGGTGCCGTGGTCGACGTCGTTGGGGTGGTGGTCCCAGCTGCCGGACCAGGGGCTGCCGGCCGTGTAGGGGCGGGTGGGGTCGAGTTCGGCGACGATGCGGGGCAGCACGCCGAGGTAGTAGCCCTCGCCCCAGGAGGCCGAGGCGAGTTCGGTCTCCCAGCCCCAGTCGCGGAAGCCCCAGAGGTTCTCGTTGTTGCCGTTCCACAGCACGAGTGAGGGGTGCGGCATGAGGCGGACGACGTTCTCGCGGGCCTCGGCCTCGATCTCACCGCGCAGCGGCTGCTCCTCCGGGTAGGCGGCGCAGGCGAAGAGGAAGTCCTGCCAGACCATCAGGCCGAGTTCGTCGCAGGTGTCGTAGAAGGCCTCGTCCTCGTAGATGCCGCCGCCCCAGACCCGCACGAGGTCGACGTTGGCCTCGGCGGCGCGGGTGAGGCGCTCCCGGTAGCGTTCGGGCGTGACCCGGCTGACCAGGGTGTCGTCGGGGATCCAGTTGACGCCCCGGACGAACAGGCGGACGCCGTTGACCGCCAGGGTGAACCCGCTGCCGTGTTCGTCGTCGGAGGTGTCGAGCTCGATGGTGCGGAAGCCGACGCGGCGGTGCCAGCTGTCGAGCGGCCCCTGTGCGTCGGCGAGCGTCAGGTCGAGGTCGTACAGGGCCTGGTCGCCGTAGCCGCGCGGCCACCAGAGCGCGGCGTCGGGGACGTCCAGGACGATGACGGCGGTGTCCTGGCCGACCGGGAGGGCGACCGTGGCGGTGTGGTCGCCGATGGTGGCGGTGGCCGTGAGCTCGCGGGCCGCGCCGGTGGTGGTGCGCTCCAGGTCGAGGTGGAGTTCGACGGTGCCGGTGGTGCCGTTGACGGTGGTGTGCGGGCGCACCCGGGCCAGTCGGGCGGTGGACCAGCGCTCGATCCGGGCCGGTCGCCAGATGCCGGCGCCGGGCAGGGTCGGGCCCCAGTCCCAACCGAAGCTCGCGGCCATCTTGCGGATGTACTGGAACGGCTCCGGATAGACGTTGGGGCGGTCGCCGACCAGGGCGCGCACCCGCTCGGCCTCCCGGTAGGCGCTGGTGAAGCGCACCGCCAGCTCGCCGGTCAGGCCGGTGGCGTCGAAGCGGTAGCCGCGGTGCATGTTGCGGGTGGAGCCGAGTTCCGTGCCGCCGAGGGTGATGGTGGCGGCGGTGTCGAGCCCTTCGAAGACCAGGTCGGTGCGCTCGTGCCGGGTGTCGTGGTCGGGCAGGTCCAGGGTGTAGGTCCAGTCCTGGCGGCTGACCCAGGCGACGTCGGTCTCGTTGGCCTCCAGGAGCGGGTCCGGGATCAGACCGGCGGCCAGCAGATCGGTGTGGACGCAGCCGGGCACGGCGGCGGGGAGCCGACTCCCCGCGTGGTGCAGGGCCCAGCCCTGGTCGAGCTGGGTGACGTCCTTCATCGTGCGGCTCCATTCGCGGTGGGGGTGGTTCCGAAGGCGGGTGGGAGCCACCGTAGCCCCTCCTACTGAACCTGTCCATAAACCGGTTAGGCGAGGTTTGTGGGCCCAGTCGAGCGATGAAGTCCCTGCTGGCGCTGGCCATGGAGCCTGCGGGAGCTCGCTGATCGTTGACGGCGAGCGTGGAGTTAAGTGCCGTTCCTTTACCGGTTCGCCAGTTGCGGTCGATCACGGGTGTGCGGCAGGCCCCCTGCTGAGCCGCACCGGCGCGCCACCTCCGACCGCGGGGGCGCGACCGGAGTCGGCGGCGGTCGCGCCGAGGCGGCCGCCGGCGCGTCCGGCCACGGCGCTCGTCGAGTTAACCGCTTCACTCCGAGGGCGCCATGGTTGGCACCTGCTCGCTGTCAACCGCTGGTTAACCGGTTGCCCCGAGCATGCCGGGGCGGCTTCTGCGGCCGGCCCGGCCCGTAGTAGCTTGGGGGCGCAAGGTCTGCCCCAGCCGTTCAGAAGGGTCCTCGTGGATCAGGTGTCCCCGCAGCAGCGTCCGGCCGGGCGACGGCCGACGATCGCCGACATCGCCAAGATCGTCGGCGTGTCGAAGGTCTCCGTCTCGAACGCGCTCAACGGCCAGCCGGGCGTCTCGGAGGCGACCCGGGCCCGGATCGCGGAGGTCGCCGAGGAGATCGGGTTCGTGCGCAACAGCGCCGCCCGGGCGCTGAGCGGGGCGAAGTCGTCGGCGGTGGGCCTGGCGCTGGCGCGGCCGGCCCGGATGCTGGGGACCGAGCCGTTCTTCATGGAGCTGATCGGTGGGATCGAGAACATCCTGTCCGACGCCTCCTATTCGCTGGCGCTCCAGGTGGTCTCCGACCACGAACGCGGACTGGAGGCGTACCGGCGCTGGTGGGGCGAGCGGCAGATCGACGGTGCGATTCTGGTGGACCTGCGGGAGGACGACGCGCGGGTGCCGGCCCTGGAGGAGCTCGGCCTGCCGACGGTCGTCATCGGTCACCCGTCCGGCTCGGGTGGCCTGACCCCGGTGTGGTCCGACGACGCCGCGGCGATCCGCGAGACGCTGGAGTACCTCGCGGCGCTGGGCCATCACCGGGTCGGCCGGGTCGCCGGGCTCACCGGCCTGGTGCACACCTCACTGCGTGACGTGGCCTTCACCACCGTGTGCCAGGAGTTGGGGCTGGAGGCCGCGCCGGTCGTCCACACCGACTACACCGGCGTGGAGGGTGCGCGGGCGACGCGGCGTCTGCTGCTCACCCCCGACCGGCCCACCGCGATCCTGTACGACAACGACATCATGGCCGTGGCCGGCCTGTCGGTCGCCCAGGAGATCGGACTCCAGGTGCCCGGGGACCTGTCGATCGTCGCCTGGGACGACTCCCCACTCGTCCAGGTGGTACGGCCCGCGCTGACCGCGTTGACCCGGGACATCCACGCCTACGGCGCGCACGCCGCCCGGACCCTGCTGGCGCTGATCTCGGGGCAGAAGAGCGGCGGTTACGAAGACACCGCCCCGCAGCTGACACCCCGCGGAAGCACTGCCGCACCACCCGTCCGAGCGGCCCGGCCCTGAGCACGGGCAGGGCTCACGGCCGACGCGGCGGCGGGCCGGTGGTACCGCGCGGGACCAGGACGGGCGTACCGGAAATGCGGGAATCGGCCCGTCCGGTGTCCAGCAGTTCGAGCAGGCACCGCGCGATCTCGGAGCCGAACGCGAACGGATCGTGGCTGAGGGCGGACAGTCCGGGTCTGGTGATCTGGCACAGGTCGGAGTCGTCCCAGGCGACGAGCGACACGTCCTCGGGGACCCGCAGGCCCAACTCGGCGGCGACAGCCAGGCCGGCCACGGCCATGATGTCGTTGTCGTAGACGATCGCGGTCGGCCGCCGATCGGAGGCGAGCAGTTCCCGGGTGGCTCTGGCGCCCTGGTGCGCGGACAGGTCGGTGGGCACGTGGCGGTGGTCCTGGAGAGACAGTTCGACGGCGACGTCCTCGAACGCCCGCGAGCGGACCAGCGCGCTGCCGAGCCTGGCCGGGCCCGTGATGTGCGCGATCCGGCGGTGCCCCAGGACGGCGAGGTAGCGCACGGCCTCCGTGATCGCCGCCGCTTCGTCCATCCAGACCGCCGGGAAGGGCCCGCTGTGGTCGGGGTGGGTGACGGCGACCACCGGCATGCCCAGACGGTGGGTCGGCTCGATCCGGGGGTCGTCCGCGGTCACCCCGGTCAGCACCGCTCCGTTGACCTGGCCGGACTGCCACCACTGCTTGTAGAGGGCGATCTCCATCTCCCTGCTGGCGGTGAGGTGGAGCAGCAGGGAGCAGGGGCGTTCCGACAGGACGTTCTCGATGCCGCCGATGAGCGCCATGTGGAGGGCGTCGAGACCCTCGGCCACGGCGTCGCGGCTGATCGCCATGCCGATGGTGTGCACCCGGGGACCGCGGGCCAGTGAACGGGCGGCGAGATTGGGGGACCAGCCGAGTTCGCGGGCGGCTTCGGTGATGCGGCGGCGGGTCTCCTGCGAGACGCCGGGCCGGTCGTTGAGGGCGAGCGAGACGGCGCCGGCGGAGACCCCGGCGCGGGCGGCGACGTCTCGGATCGTCACCCGGTGCTGCATGCTGTTCCCCTCCGACGGCTGGTGGCCCGGCGACGCGCGTGCACGCGTTCC
Organism: Kitasatospora sp. NPDC028961; assembly: GCF_055564815.1. NCBI lineage: Bacteria > Bacillati > Actinomycetota > Actinomycetes > Kitasatosporales > Streptomycetaceae > Kitasatospora > Kitasatospora sp. NPDC028961. The sequence goes on from NZ_JBVHVO010000020.1 coordinate 56,012, forward strand.
CGGTACATCCTGTCAGGTCGTCCGGCCGGCGGACCGCCGCGTGCCCGCGGCTCATCTCGCGGGCGGCGGGGCCTTCTCCGCCGATCCCCGGGCGGTCGGGCGGGTGGGGATCCGGGTTCGGAGGGCAGGGCCGGCGCGGGACGGCGCCGTCGTCCGGCGGGTCGGTGCCGTCGTCCGGTGGGTCGGCGGGAAGGCCAAGGGCGTCAGCGGTGGGCGGGCAGGGCCGGGAGGGCGAGGGCGGCGGCGCCGACCAGGCCGGCGTCGGTGCCCAGGTGCGCGGGCACCAGGCTCAGTCCGCGGGCGAAGGACAGGGTGGCGTACGAGGCGAGGTGGCGGGTGAGCGGGTCGAAGAGGACGGAGCCGGCCCTGGCCACGCCGCCGCCGATCACCGCGGCCTCGATCTCGACGAGGGTGGCGGTGGCGGCGATCCCGGCAGCCAGTGCCAGGGCGGCGCGGTCGTAGGCGGTCAGGGCGAGCGGGTCGCCGGCCCGGGCGGCGACGGCGACCGCGCCTGCGGTGGCGACGCCGTCCGGGCCTGGCCGCCAGCCGAGTTCTGCGGCGGTGCGGGCGATGGCGGTGCCGGAGGCCAGTCCTTCGAGGCAGCCGCGGGAGCCGCAGGGGCAGGGGCGGCCCCGGTAGTCGATGCTGATGTGGCCGAGGTGCCCGGCGTTGCCGGTGGCGCCGGTGTGCAGGCGGCCGTCGAGCACCAGCCCGGCGCCCACGCCGGTGGAGACCACCAGGCACAGTGCGTTGCGGAAGGGGCGGGCGGCGCCGCGCCAGTGTTCGGCCGCGGTCATGGCGACGGCGTCGCCGCCGAGTACGACCGGAAGGCCGCGGACGGCGGGGTGCTCGGCGGCCGCGGAGCGCAGCGGGAAACCGCGCCAGCCGGGCAGGTTGACCGGGCTGACGGTGCCGGCGGCGATGTCGACGGGGCCGGCGCTGCCGATGCCGAGGGCCCGGACGTGCTGCCAGGCGGGGAGTCGGGCGAGGTCGTCGAGGACGTGGTCGACGGCGGCCATCAGCTCGTGCCGGTCACCGTCGGCGGGGGTGGGCACCTGGAGCTGGTGGAGCAGTGTGCCGTCGGTGTCGACCAGGCCGCCCGCGATCTTGGTGCCACCGATGTCGACAGCCGCGATCAGCGGTCCCGCGAGGGCGCCGCCCGGGGCCGGCCCAGCAGGTCCGGGTGTCGTTGCGGGAGCGGCCATGTCGTAACTCATTGTAACTTCTCCGCATGGGTGACAGGGGGGCGCCGCAGTGCTGGACGGGGCGCCGCCGGGGCGATCCCGGTGATTCTGATCCACCGCGACAACGTTGTCCAGCGCCCGCCGGTCGCGATCGGGCAGCAAGGGCGATTCGATATCTTGTTAGGCAATGTTTTAGTAAAGAGCACCTTGATTGGACACAGAACTGGTGGATATCAATGTTGACCGCTCTATGGACATGACGGCGAAGTGACGTCTACGTTAAGCGTCCAGCAGCCAGGGAGACCGGCCAGGCCTGCTGGGTGTTGCCTCCCCCGTGTCACAAGACGATCAGCACGAAGGATGAGCGAGATGCGAAGAGGATGGGTGGCCGTCGCGGCCGCGACCACGGTGGTGCTCACGGCGTGTAGCAGCAACGGCGGCGACGGCGCTTCCTCGGTCCCGACGGTCAACGCCGACCCGGCCAAGGTGTCGGGCTCGATCACGGTCCTGACGAACCGCACGGACCAGCTCGGCGAGGGCATCCTGGACAAGTACGCCGCCGAGTTCAAGAAGGTCTACCCGAACGTCAAGGTGAAGTTCGAGGGGATGAAGGACTACGAGGGCGAAGTCAAGATCCGCATGAACACCGAGAACTACGGTGACGTGCTGCCGATCCCCTCGGACCTGTCGATCGCCCAGTTCCCCCACTTCTTCTCGCCGCTGGGCGAGGCCGCCGAGCTGTCGAAGCAGTACCAGTGGACCGACTACTCGACGGTGACCGGCAAGGTCTACGGCATCGCCAACTACGGCACGGTGACCGGCTTCGTCTACAACAAGAAGGTCTGGGCGGACGCCGGCGTCACCGAGTGGCCGAAGACGCCGGAGGAGTTCGTCACCGCGTTGAAGGCCCTCAAGGCCAAGGGCGCCGCCACCCCGTACTACACCAACTACCACGACGGCTGGCCGCTGCGGCAGTGGACCGACGCGGTCAGCTCCCCGAGCTGCGACCCCGGGGCCAAGGACGCCATGGCCACCACACCGCTGCCGTGGACCGGCGGCAACGACATCTTCACCATCGACAGCCTGCTGTACTCGGTCGTCCACGAGAAGCTCTCCGAGGAGGACCCGACCACCACCAACTGGGACAACTCGAAGGTCCTGCTGGCCACCGGCAAGGTCGGGTCGATGTACCTCGGCTCCTGGTCCATCGCGCAGGTGCGCGATGCCGCCTCCAAGGCCGGTGCGAACCCGGACGACATCGGCTACATGCCCTTCCCCTCGACGACCGGCACTCCGTGCACCGTCCTGCAGCCGGACTACAAGTACGCGATCAACAAGCACTCCAAGAACCAGGAAGCGGCCCGGGCCTGGATCGACTGGTTCGTCAACAAGTCCGGTGCCGCTCAGGACGAGCAGGGCATCTCCTCCGTCAAGGGCACCGAACTCCCCAGCGCGCTCAAGCCCTTCATCGAGAAGGGCGTGCGGATGATCAGCCAGAACCAGGAGAAGCTGGCCGCGGTCAAGAAGATCGACAAGGGCGCGGAGATCAACCTGGACGCCCCGGACTACCGGCAGAAGCTGGTCGACATCGCCCGCGGCGCCGCCGCCGGCGACCAGAAGAGCTACTTCGCCGAGCTCAACAAGAAGTGGTCCGAGTCGCAGAAGACGGTCGGCTGACCCACGGGACCGAGCGGCGCGGCCCGGGCCCGTCCGCTCCGACATCGGGGCCGGGCCGTGCCGCTCACCGGACGCCAGGACCTACGAAGGAACGAAGATGACTGCACTGCAGAGGGACCGGGGCACCGGAAAGCCCCCCGCGCGGACCACCCTCGCCGCCGCCCCGGCCGACCGGGGCCGCGCCGCCCGGCGCAAGGGTGTCCGGGACCGCGTGGCCCGGCGCGAGGGCGTCCGCAGGCACTGGTGGTTCACCCCGTGGCTCTACCTGCTGGTGCCGCTCGGGCTGCTGGTGACCTTCACCTACCTGCCGATCGGCGACATGATCGGCTACAGCTTCACCGACTGGGACGGCATCAGCCCGGAGAAGAACAACGTCGGGTTCGAGAACTACACCGACCTGTTCACCCGCCCCGAGCTGTTCAAGGTGTTCCTGGTCAGCGGCGTCTACCTGATCGCCGCGGTGGTGCAGATCTGCCTGGCGCTCTACTTCGCCACCGTGCTGAGCTTCGACACCAGGTTCCGGAACTTCTTCAAGGGCATCCTCTTCTTCCCGTACCTGATCAACGGCGTCGCGATCGGCTTCGTCTTCCTCTACTTCTTCCGGCCGCACGGCACCCTGGACTCCCTGCTCGCGCTCCTCGGTGTCCACGGCGAGCACCTCTGGATGGGTGACCCGGACCTGGTCAACACGTCGCTGGCCGGCGTGTCGGTGTGGCGCTACACCGGCCTGAACCTGGTGCTGTTCCTCGGCGCCATCCAGTCCATCCCGCCCCACCTCTACGAAGCGGCCGCGCTCGACGGCGCCAACCGCTGGCAGCAGTTCCGCCACATCATCGCGCCCAGCATCAAGCCCGTCATCAGCCTCAGCGCGATCCTCGCCGTCTCCGGCTCGCTGGCCGTCTTCGAGATCCCCTACATCATGACCGGCGGCGCCAACGGCTCGCAGACCTTCGTCATCCAGAGCATCAACATGGCCTTCAAGTTCGACAAGTACGGCCTCGCCTCGGCCAGCGCCGTCGTCCTGCTCGTCCTGATCCTGCTCGTCACCTGGATCCAGCGCCGCCTGGTGCCGGAGGAGAGGGTGGAACTGTCGTGACCACCGACCCCGTCACCCCCGCGCGGCACCCCCGTGCCGCGGGGAGGATCCACGCCCGGTCCGCCGCCGCCGGCGGCGCCAAGTACCTCTCCCTGGTCCTGGCCGGCGCCGTCGTGCTGATCCCGCTCGTGGTGATCATGTTCACCGCGCTGAAGACCCGTCAGGAGGCCCTCGACACCGGCCCGCTCGACCTGCCGGGCAACTGGCTCAACTTCGAGAACTTCCACATCGCCTTCACCCAGGGCAAGATGCTGCCCGCCTTCCTCAACACCACCTTCATCCTGCTGGTCTCGGTGACCGGCACGGTGGTCATCGGCTCGATGACCGCCTACGCCATCGACCGCTTCGACTTCCGGCTGAAGAAGCTCGTCATGGCGCTCTTCCTGCTGGCGAGCCTGGTGCCCAGCGTCACCACCCAAGTGGCGACCTTCCAGATCATCGACAACCTGGGCGCGTTCAACACCCGCTGGGCGCCGATCCTGCTCTACCTCGGCACCGACATCATCTCGATCTACATCTTCCTGCAGTTCATCCGCTCCATCCCGGTCTCCCTCGACGAAGCCGCCCGCCTCGACGGTGCCAACAGCTTCACGATCTACTGGCGGATCATCCTGCCGATGCTCAAGCCCGCCATCGCCACCGTGGTGATCGTCAAGGGCGTGACCGTCTACAACGACTTCTTCATCCCCTTCCTCTACATGCCCTCCAGCGACCTGGGCACCATCTCCACCTCACTGTTCCGCTTCCAGGGACCGTTCGGCGTCAACTGGGAGATCATCTCCGCCGGCACCATCCTGGTCATCCTGCCCACGCTGGTGGTCTTCCTCGCCCTCCAGCGCCTGATCTACGCCGGCTTCGCCGCCGGCTCCAGCAAGTGAACCGGCTCCCCAGGGCGACGGTCCGGCGGCACCGCACCCGCGCCGTGGTGCCGCCGGCCCGGAACCCTGCCCGGAACCCTGCCCGGAACGCTGTCCGGAACGCGGCCCGGAGCACCGCCAGGAGGGCACGGCGATGAGCGTACGCGTCACCATCCGCGACGTCGCCGCCCGCGCGGGTGTCTCCGCCGGCGCCGTATCACTGGCCCTCAACGACAGGCCCGGGGTGTCCGCGCCCACCCGGCAGCGGATCCGGGCCGCCGCCGAAGAACTCGGCTGGGTCCCCGACCGAGTCGCCCGCAGCCTGGCCCGGCGCGCCCCCGGCAGCGAGACCGTCGGACTGGTCCTCGCCCGCCCGGCACACCAACTCGGCCTGGAACCCTTCTACATGGAGTTCATCTCCGGCATCGAGAGCGTCCTGGCGGAGCGCTCGGCGACCCTGCTGCTGCGCCTGGTGCGCGATCGCGAGCAGGAGATCGCCGTGCACCGCACCTGGTGGCGCGCCCGCCGCGTCGGCGGCGCCGTCCTGGTCGACCTGACGGAGGCCGACCCCCGTGTCCCGGCGGTAGCCGCGCTCGGCCTGCCCGCCGTGGCGGCCGGCCACCCGACGCTCGCCGGCGGGGCGCTGGCCGCCGTCTGGACCGACGACTGCGCCGCCGTCGAGGACGCTGTCCGCTACCTGGCGATGCTCGGCCACCGCCGGCTGGCCCGGGTCGGCGGCGACCCGGCACTCGGCCACACCGCCCTTCGTACCCGGGCGCTGGAGGCCGTCGCCGAACAGCTCGGCCTGGAGCCGCCGCGCAGCCTGCCCACCGACTTCTCCGGCCGGGCCGGCGCCCGGGCCACCCGGATGCTGCTGGCCTCCGCCGACCGCCCCACCGCGATCATCTACGACAACGACATCATGGCCGTGGCCGGCATCGCCGTCGCCGCCGAACTCGGCCTCCGGGTACCCACCGACCTGTCGCTGATCGCCTGGGACGACTCCCAGCTGTGCCGGCTCACCCACCCCCCGCTGTCCGCGATGAGCCACGATGTCCACGGCTACGGAGCCCTTGTCGCCCGCACCCTGTTCGACGTCATCGAGCACCAGCGACCGCCCACCGGCCCGGCCTCCACCCCTGTCCTGGTGCCGCGCGGCAGCAGCGGGCCACCGGCCCGCTGACTCCCTCCCACAGACTCCCGACCCGTCCCCGACTCCTCGTGAGGGTGAGGAGGCCCGGGGACGGGTCGGGGCCCACGCACACCGGAGCACCGACATGACCGCCGACCTGCTCACCACTCCCATCCGCCACTACACCTGGGGGTCCACCACCGCGCTCGCCGAACTGACGGGCCGCCGGCCCACCGGCGTACCCGAGGCCGAACTGTGGATGGGTGCCCACCCCGGCGCTCCCGCCCGGATCGACCGCGGCCACGGCAGCGAAGGCCTGGACACCGTCATCACCCGGGATCCGCAGCACGAGCTCGGCGGCCGGGTGGCCGGCCGCTTCGGACCCCGACTGCCCTTCCTGCTGAAGCTGCTGGCCGCCGACCACGCCCTCTCCGTGCAGGTCCACCCGACGACCGCCCAGGCGAGGGCCGGGTACGACGGGGAGCAGGCCGCCGGAATCCCGCTGGACGCCCCGCACCGGATCTACCGCGACCGCCATCACAAGCCCGAACTGATCTGCGCACTGAGCGACTTCGAGGCACTCTGCGGCTTCCGCGACCCGCGGGTCACCGCCGCGCTCTGGGAGCGGCTGGCACTGCCGGTACTGGACCCCTGGATCCGGCAGCTGCGCACCGCCCCCGCTGACCGGGCACTGCGCACCGTGCTGACCGGCGCACTCGCCGAGGACCGGACCAGGGGAGAGCAGGCCGCCGCCGAACTCCCCTCCGCCCTGGCGGACCTGGCCTCCGGTGCCGACCCGGACGCGGCCACCTGGGCCGCCTACCGGGGCGCCGCCCTCGACCACCCCGGCGACCCGGGGATCCTCGCCGCGATGCTCCTCAACCACGTCCGGCTGGGCCCGGGCCAGGCCCTCTACCTGGACGCCGGTGTTCCGCACGCCTACCTGCACGGCCTCGGCGTCGAGATCATGGCCAACTCCGACAACGTGCTGCGCTGCGGCCTCACCCCCAAGCACGTCGACATCGCCGGGCTGGCCGCCGTGGTCGACTTCCGTCCCACCGCGCCGCGGCACGTCCCCGCCGTTCCCGTCGGGCCCGAAGAGCTCGAGTTCCTCACCCCCGCCGAGGAGTTCAGCCTCTCCCGCATCGAACTCGGAGCGCCCCTGCGGATCGCGGACGACGGACCGCAGATCCTGCTCTGCGTCCGCGGCACCGCCCGGGTCGACGGCGGGCCCGCCCTCGGACCCGGCCGGTCCGCCTACCTGCCCGCTGCCGGCGGACCCGTCCGGCTGGACGGTGACGCCACCCTGTTCCGCGCCAAGGTCCCGCGGGCCCGCTGACCGAATCCGCACGCCCCCAGGCACCATCCCACCCGCCGCTTGTCCGGAGGAGACCCGTGAACGACCAGCCCCGCACCACCGGCCGCCGCACCCTGCTCGGCGCCGTCGCCCTCGGCGTCGCCGCCACCCCGCTGCTCGGCGGCGCCGCCTCCGCCACCACTGGCGCCGGCCAGGACGACGAGCAGCGGCAGGGCCGCGGCAGCGAGGACGGCGCACGGCGCTCGTTCGTCACCACCAGAAACGGTGAACTGCGCTTGAACGGGCGGAAGTTCCGCTTCGGCGGCACCAACTGCTACTACCTGCACCAGCAGTCCCACTACATGATCGACGCCGTGCTGAACGACGCCGCCGCGATGGGCCTGACCGTGATCCGCGCCTGGGCCTTCGCCGACGGCGACGGCCTCTCCCACCGAGCCCTCCAGCCCAAGCCGTTCCAGTACGACGAGGCCGCCTTCGACAGCCTCGACTACGCCGTCCACAAGGCCGGCCGGCTCGGTCTCCGTCTGGTCCTCCCGCTGGTCAACAACTGGCCCGACTACGGCGGCATGCGCCAGTACGTCTCCTGGTTCCTCGACCTGCCCGACGACTCCTACGGCGACGGCACCCACCACGACCGCTTCTACACCGACGCCACCTGCAAGAAGGCCTACCGGGCCTGGGCCAAGCACGTCATCGGGCGCCGCAACCGCTACACCGGTCTGCGCTACGACGACGACCCCACCGTCATGGCCTGGGAGCTCGCCAACGAGCCGCGCTGCCGCAGTGACAAGTCCGGCGCCACTCTCCTCGGCTGGGCCCGCGAGATGAGCGACTACGTCAAGGCCCTGGCCCCCCGCCAGCTCCTCGCGGTCGGCGACGAGGGCTTCTACGGCGAGCCCGGCCACGCGGACTATCCCTACTCCGACTACGAGGGCAGCGACTGGCGCAAACTCACGGCCCTGCCCGCCGTCGACTACGGGACCGTGCACGTCTACCCGCAGAACTGGGGGGAGACCAGCGGCTCCAAGCACGGCGCCAACGCCACCGAATGGGGCACCCGCTGGATCACCGACCATCTCGCCGACGGCCGCGAGCTCCGCAAACCCGTCGTCGTCGAGGAGTTCGGCCTGCAGGTCGACCCGGCCCGCGACATCCCCGACGCCGCGACCCGCGACGCCGCCTATCGCGCCTGGACCGACGCCGCACTCGCGAACGGCGCGGCCGGCGACCAGTTCTGGCTGCTCACCTCCCGCGCCGACGACGGCTCCTTCTACCCCGACCACGACGGCCACCGGGTGATGTGGAACAACGACCCGGCCAACCCCACCCGTGCCGGCGCGCAGCTCTTCGCAGCCCATGCGAAGGCGATGGCCGCGGCGGGCTGACCCACTGACCGCCCGCCGCCCGGTGACCGTCAGCCCGGGCGGCGGGCCCTCCGGGAGGAGTCCCGCATGCACCCCCGCACCACCGTCCTCTTCCAGGGCGACAGCATCACCGAGGCCGGCCGCGACCGCGGCTGCTCCGGAGACCTCGGCCACGGCTACGCCGCGCTGGCCGCCGCCGGGCTCCCCGGTACCCCGGTGGTGCTCAACCGGGGCGTGGGCGGCGACCGCCTCGCGGACCTGCGCGAGCGGTGGCCGGCCGACACCCTCGCTCACCGGCCCGGGCTGGTCTCCGTCCTGATCGGCGTCAACGACACCTGGCGCCGCCACGACCGGGGCCTGCCGAGCCCGGTCGACCGGTGGGAGCGGGACTACCACCGGCTGCTCGGAGACCTGTCCGGGTACTGCGCTCCCCGACTGGTGCTGATCGAGCCGTTCCTGGTGCCCGTGCGGGAGGAGCAGTGGGGCTGGCGGTCCGACCTCGACGCCCGGGTCCAGGCCGTCCGCCGCCTCGCGGCCGCGCACGACGCGGGCCTGCTGGCCGCCGACGGCTTGCTCAACCAGGCCGCCCGGACGGCGGGCGATCCCGCCCTGATCGCGGCCGACGGCGTGCACCCCACCCCACTCGGCCACCGCCTGCTGGCCGACGCGTGGCTCGCCCTGGTGAGCGCCCCGAAGGCCTGACGCCCCATCACCGGCAGGCCGTTCGAGAACGACTGGAGGGCGATGACGGCGTCGACGCGTACCCGCGCGTTGGTCAAGGCCATCGACTCCAGGCCCCCACAAACGATTTGAGGAGAGCCATGGACAAGCCGCAGAGCCGTAGAGCGCTCACGACGGTCGGAGCAGCACTCGCGGCCGCCTTCGGGTTGCTGTTCGGGGTGTTCGGGTTCGCCCCGGGCGGTGCCCAGGCCGCCGGTACCGGCATCCACGTCAGTAACGGCCGCGTCTACGAGGCCAACGGGAGCCAGTTCGTGATGCGAGGGGTCAACCACGCGTACGCCTGGTACCCCAGCCGGACCACCGCCATCGCCGACATCGCGGCCAGGGGTGCCAACACCGTCCGCGTCGTGCTCAGCAACGGCGACCGCTGGACCCGCACCGGCTCCGCCGAGCTCGCCACCCTGATCGACCAGTGCAAGCGCGCCAAGGTGATCTGCGTGCTGGAGGTCCACGACGCCACCGGCTACGGCGAGGACGGCGCCGCCACCACGCTCGACCGGGCCGCCCAGTTCTGGGTGGACAACAAGAGCGTCCTCGCCGGCCAGGAGGCCTACGTCGTCGTCAACATCGCCAACGAACCCTGGGGCAACAGCGGTTACGCCGCCTGGACCGCCGCCACCAAGAGCGCGGTCAGCAGGATCCGCGCCGCCGGCCTCCACCACGCCCTGATGGTCGACGGGCCGAACTGGGGCCAGGACTGGTCCCACACGATGCGCGACAACGCCGGCTCGGTCTTCCAGTCCGACCCCGACCGCAACACGATCTTCTCGATCCACATGTACGGCGTCTATGACACCGCCGCCGAGGTCCAGTCCTACCTCGGCGCCTACGTCAACGCCGGACTGCCCATCGTGGTCGGTGAGTTCGGCGCCAACCACAGCGACGGCAACCCCGACGAGGACGCCATCATGGCCACCGCCCAGTCCCTCTCGGTCGGCTACATCGGCTGGTCCTGGAGCGGCAACGGCGGCGGCGTCGAGTACCTCGACCTGGTCGACGGCTTCGACAAGAACTCGCCGACCGCCTGGGGCAAGCGGTTCTTCGACGGAGCCAACGGCATCGCCGCCACCGCCCGCCCCGCCACGATCTACGACCGGCCCGGCCAGTCGCCCTCGCCGTCCCCGCTGCCGACCAGGGCGCCGAACGGCTCGTAC
>NZ_JBVHVO010000020.1:66628-118342 GCF_055564815.1 Kitasatospora sp. NPDC028961
TACCCGTACTGCGTGAGCGCTTCCTCCGACCCCGACGGTGACGGGTGGGGCTGGGAGAACAGCGCCTCCTGCGTGGTCCGCGGCGGCCGGGCCGACACCGGCAGTACCCCGTCCCCGCTGCCGACCAGGGCGCCGAACGGCTACCCGTACTGCGTGAGCGCTTCCTCCGACCCCGACGGTGACGGGTGGGGCTGGGAGAACAGCGCCTCCTGCGTGGTCCGCGGCGGCCGGGCCGACCTCTGACCGGTCGCCGTTGGTCCGCGCACGGCGACTCCGGGCGGCAGGTCGAGCTTCCGGAACGGGCGCCCGGCCGGGGCGGGGACGCCTGGGCGCGCGGGGCCGCTCAGGCGGCGATCGTCAGGTCCGCGCGGCCGAACAGCAGTGCGTAGCCGCGGGGCAGGTGGGTGAGGAGGCGGTCGGTGAGCCGGTCGTCGGCGAGGTCGCCGAGGGCGGCCAGGACGGAGGAGGTGTCCCAGCGGGCGGCGGTGAGGCTGGTGCCCAGGTTGCGGGCGACGGCTTCGACGAAGGCGGGGGCGGTGACCGGTTCGGGAAGGGGGATCTGGGCGGCGAAGAGGGCGCGGGCCCGCTCGGGAAGCGCCGCGGCGAGGTCGCAGCGCTCCTCGCCGGTGAGCTGGGAGCCGAGGACGGTGAGGACCGCGGTGAGGACGCGCTCGGCTTCCTCGTCGGTGGGGTAGCGGCCCAGGGCGCGGACCTGCTGGATCAGGTGGCGGTGCCGGGTCATGACGGTGGCCTTCCGGGGGAGAGGGGCCCGCGCGGTGCGGGACGTGTCATCAGGAGCGGTGCCGTGGTGCGGGGCGGCCGAGGAGGAGGTCGTAGCGAGGTCGTCCGGGCCGCCCCGCGGGGGGAGGGGGCGGGGCGGCCCGGAACGGCTCCGGGGGTGCGGGTCAGGCCTGGATCTGCTTCGGGGCGCCGCTGTGGCCGATGGCGATCTTGCGCGGCTTGGCCTTCTCGGCGACCGGGATCCTCAGGGTCAGCACGCCCGCGTCGTAGTCGGCGCTGATCCCGGCCGGGTCCAGGGTGTCCGAGAGCATCACCTGGCGGGAGAAGATCCCGAGCGGGCGCTCGGACAGCTCCCACTTCACGTCGTCGCCCTCGGGGCGGGGACGGCGCTCGGCCTTGACGGTGAGCATGTTCCGCTCGACGTCGATGTCGATCGCGTCCGGGCTCACACCCGGCAGGTCGAAGCACATCACGTACTCGTCGCCGGTGCGGTAGGCGTCCAGCGGCATCGGGGTCGGACGTGACCAGGTGCCGGTCGTGTTCAGGAACTGCTGGGTCAGACGGTCCAGTTCGCGGAACGGGTCGGTGCGCATCAGCATCGCGAAACACCTCCAGAAGGATCAGGGGGCCAGTGCGCTTCACCTGACACCTTTGTAGCGCGTCATCGATCCGATGACAAGCTCTGGCGTCGCCGATAGAGTGACGGCAGCCAGAAGCCCCCGGGGCCGCTCGTCAGCCGGCCAGCCACCAGCCGGTGCTGTCGGCTGCCAGCAGCACCTCGCCGGGGTGCTCGGTGACCGGCGGTTCGGCCGAGCAGAGCAGGAGGGCACCGAGTCCGCCGTCGGTGACGCGGACCGGTGCGTCGGTGGTGTTGACGGCGCAGACCACGGCGCCCTGGTCGCTGTCGCGCCGGAACGCGAGCACCCCGGGTGCCAGGTCCAGCCATTCGACGGACCGGCCGGCGCCGAGCGCGGGATGGGTCCGGCGCAGGCGCAGCGCGCTGCGGTACAGCTCCAGGACGGATCGCGGATCGCCGGTCTGCGCCTCGACGCTGAGGTCGGCCCACGCGGGGGGCTGCGGCAGCCAGGAGGGGCCGCCGGGCACGGGGCCGAAGCCGTACGGGGCCCGGGTGCCGGACCAGGGGAGCGGGACCCGGCAGCCGTCGCGCATGCCGTGGCCGCCGTCGGCGCGGTGGAACGCCGGATCCCGGCGGACCTCGTCGGGGATGTCGGTGACCTCGGGGAGGCCCAGCTCCTCACCCTGGTAGAGGTACGCGGAGCCGGGGAGCGCGAGCATCAGCAGCGCGGCGGCCCGGGCCCGGCGCAGGCCGCGGGCCGGGTCGCCCTCCGCGTACCGGGTGGCGTGCCGGATGACGTCGTGGTTCGAGAGCGTCCAGGTGGTGGGGGCGTCGACGCTGCCCATGGCGGCCAAGGACGTCGTGATCAGTTCGCGCAGCCGGACGTCGTCCCAGGGCGCGTTCATGAACTTGAAGTTGAAGGCCTGGTGGAGCTCGCCGGGGCGGACGTAGCGGGCGGTGCGGTCCAGGGTCCGGGTCCAGGCCTCCGCCACCGCGATCCGCTGGCCCGGGTACTCCTCCAGCAGGCCGCGCCAGGACCGGTAGATCTCGTGGACGCCGTCCTGGTCGAAGTACGGTACCGACGTTTCGCCGAGGAGCCCGAGCTGTTCGTAGCGCCCGAGGTCGGGCAGGCCCGGGGCCTTGACCAGGCCGTGCGCGACGTCGACCCGGAATCCGTCCACACCGAGGTCCAGCCAGAACCGCAGGATGGACCGGAACTCGTCCTGGACGGCGGTGGAGTCCCAGTTGAGGTCGGGCTGTTGGGCGGCGAAGAGGTGCAGGTACCACTCGCCCGGGGTGCCGTCGGGTTCGGTGGTCCTCGTCCAGGCGGGGCCGCCGAACAGGGAGATCCAGTCGTTCGGCGGCTCCTCGCCGCCGTGGCCGCGGCCGGGGCGGAAGTGGAACCGGGACCGCAGCGGGGAGCCGGCGCCCTCGCGCAGTGCCTGCAGGAACCACGGGTGCTGGTCCGAGCAGTGGTTGGGGACCACGTCGACGATCACCCGCAGGCCGAGGGCGTGCGCGTCGGTGATCAGCGCGTCGGCGTCGCCGACCGTGCCGTACACCGGGTCGACGGCGCGGTAGTCCGCCACGTCGTAGCCGCCGTCGGCCTGCGGTGAGGTGTAGAACGGCGAGATCCAGAGCGCGTCGACACCCAGCTCCCGCAGGTGGCCCAGACGGTCGCGGATTCCGTTCAGGTCCCCGCAGCCGTCGCCGTCGCTGTCGGCGAAGCTGCGCGGATAGACCTGGTAGATGACGGCGTCCTCCCACCAGTCCGAACGTGTGCGTGCGGGGGCCGGCGCCGTCATGGGTGCGGTCATCTGAGGACTCCTCGGGTGGCGGAGCCTCGATGCTCGCACCGGCCCCAAGCCGCTGCAAGAGATTGCTGCAAGTTTCTGAAGATCCTTGCCATATCTGGCTATCAACTGTTTAACTCTGGCCCGTTACCGCAGTTGACGGCACGTCCGGTCAGGGACCGGCCGATCCGAGGAGCGTTGTGGCGGAGCAGACAGCATGGGCCGGGCACGGGGTGCGGGCCGACGACGGGGGCTTCGCGCTCCGTGCACCGGAGGGGACTTCGTACCGCGTCGACCTCACCGACGGCGTGTTCGCACCGGGGAACCCGCTGCTGGCCGAGTACTGCGAAGGGCGCCGGGTGATCGCCTTCCTCGGCCCGTCCGTGGACCGGCTCTACGGCGAACAGCTACGCCGCTACCTGGCCGAGCGTCTGGCGCCGGGCAGTTGGAGCGTGGTGGTGATCGGCGGTGGCGAGGCACAGAAGACCATGGACTCCGTCGAGCGGATCTGCGCGGAGGCCAAGGCCGCCGGGCTGGACCGGCGCGGCGTGATGATCGCCGTCGGCGGCGGCGTCACCTGCGACACGGTGGGCTTCGCGGCGGCCGTCTACTGCCGGGGCGTGCGCTACATCAAGGTCAACACCACCCTGGTGGGCCAGGTCGACGTCGGCGTCGGCGTCAAGACCGGGGTCAACGCCCTCGGCACCAAGAACATGCTCGGGTCGTACCACCCGGCGCACGCGTCGATCAACGATCCGGCCTTCCTCCGGACCTTGCCCGCGCGCCAGATCCGTTGCGGGCTGGGGGAGATCGCCAAGATGGCGATCATCAAGGACGCGCAGCTGTTCCGCGCCCTGGAGGAGTGCCCGGAGGTCTTCCGGCAGCCCTGCCCGCCCCCCTCGTGGCTGGCCGCCGACGGTGGGCGCGGCGTCGAGGACTACGTACTGCGCACCTCCATGGCGCTGATGATGGAGGAGCTCTGCCCGAACCTCCGCGAGCACGACCTGGCGCGGCTGGTCGACTTCGGGCACACCTTCGGGCCGGTGATCGAGACGGCCAGCGACTACCGGATCGCCCACGGTGAGTCGGTGGCCGTCGACATGGCGATCTCCAGCGAACTCGCCCGCGTGCTCGGCGTGATCGGCGCCGAGGACTGCGAGCGGATCGTCCGCCTGATCTCCCGCCTCGGCCTTCCGGTGTACGACCCGCAGACCTGCACGCCCGAGCTGATGCAGCGGGCCCTGAGAGCGTCCTGGGAGCGGCGCGGGCGCCGGCTGCACCTGGTGGTGCCCGACGGCATCGGCTCCGCGGTCTTCGTCGACGACCTGGAGGACATCCCGGCCGCCGCGCTGGAGGAGGCGCTGGACGCCCTGGCCGTCCGCCCGGGAACCCTCCCCGGTCCGCTCGCCGTCGCGCACTGAACCCGGCCCGCCGACGGACGACCCGTCCGCCCCGTCCGTCCCGTCCCCGACAGGAGCCCGCACCGAGATGAGTCCCGCCGAACCGCCGCCGGCCCGTGGTGTGACCCGCAGCCGGGTGTCCAACCTGCACGAGGGCCTGCTCCGAGGGGTGAACGCCGACCACGGGGGTGCCGGCACGATCCTCGCCCACCGGGCCTACCACGGCGAGAGCGCCCCGGCCCCCGTCGCCTTCATCGACCTGGTGGTGCTGCCGCCCCGCACCTCGATCGGCCTGCACCGCCACGCCGACGACGAGGAGACCTACGTGATCCTGTCCGGCCGGGGCCTGATGACCCTGGACGGCGAGGAGTTCGAGGTCCGGGCCGGGGACGTCGTCCCCAACCGGGCATACGGCGAGCACGGCCTCGCCAACGCCTCGGACGAAGACCTCCAACTGCTGGTCTTCGAGGTCGGCCCGATGGGCGGCGCCCGGTGACCGGCCCGCGCCAGAGCGAGCTGCTGGCCCGGGAGGCCGTCCGCCTCGCGCCGGGAGCCTCGGAGGAGTCCGCCCTCGGGCGCCGGGTGTTCGTCGAGGGCAGCGGCGCCGTCCTCACCGACCTCGACGGCGACCAGTACATCGACCTCGCCGCCGGAACCCTCACCCAGTCGCTCGGCCACTGCCACCCCGAGGTGGTCGCGGCGCTCACCGAGCAGGCCGGCCGGCTGTGGAACGTCCACGACTTCGCCACCGCCGACCGGGCCGAGCTGTGCGAGCTGCTCGCCCGCCTGCTGCCCGAACAGCTCGACACCTACGGCTTCTTCTCGACCGGGGCCGAGGTCGTCGAGGCCGCGCTGCGCGCCGTGCAGGCCGTCGCCGACCCTGGCCGCAACCGGATCGGCGCGCTGCGCCACGGCTTCCACGGCAAGACCCAGGGCGCCCGGATGCTGGTGCACTGGGACATCGGCAACCAGGCCCACGCCGGCAACAGCATCCTCGGCTACTCGCCGTACTGCTACCGCTGCCCGCTCGAACTGGAGTACCCCTCCTGCGGGGTGCGGTGCGCCTCGCTGGTCCGGCGGCACATCACCGAGAAGTCCAACGTGTCGGCGCTGGTCTTCGAGCCGGTGCTCGGCGCGGCCGGAGTCATCGTGCCGCCGCCCGGCTACTGGGAGCAGATCGCCGACAGCGCCCGGCAGAACGGGGTCATGCTGGTCGCCGACGAGGTCCTCACCGGCGGCGGTCGTACCGGCAGCTTCCTGGCGAGCGAGCGCTTCGGCGTCCAGCCCGACCTGGTCGCCCTCTCCAAGGGCATGGCCTCGGGCTTCCCGTTCGCCGTCCTGGCCGGACGCGCGGAGGTGCTGCGCCACCCGCGGGCGGCCGGGGCCGGATCCACCGCCTCCACCTACGCCAACAACCCGCTGGGCATCGCCGCCGCGAAGGCCACGCTGCAGGTGGTGGCCCGCGACACCCTGATCGAGAACGTCCGCACCCTCGGCGCGCTGCTCGACGACCGGCTGGCCGAACTCAAGTCCCGGTTCGAGGTCCTGGGCGACGTCCGCGGGCTCGGACTGCTGCACGGGCTGGAGTTCGTCCGCAGCCGGGAGAGCCGGGAGCCCGCGCCCGAGATCGCCCGCGCCGTCTACCTCGCCGCCCTCGACCTCGGACTGCGCACCTCGCTCGGCGGCCACATCATCCGGCTCGCCCCGCCGTTCACCATCGACCGGGCGCTCCTGGAGGAGGGCATCACCCTGCTCGGGCGCGCCCTGGAGCAGGTCACGGAGGCCGGCCGGTGATCGTCGCGGAGAACCTGGTCAAGGAGTTCAAGGTCTACGAGCGCAGGCCCGGTCTGCTCGGCAGCCTCGGCACGCTGTTCAGCCGGGAGCACCGCCTGGTGCGCGCCGTCTCCGGGGTCTCCTTCGAGATCCCGGCCGGCGCCAGGGCCGCCTACATCGGCGCCAACGGCGCGGGCAAGTCCACCACCGTCAAGATGCTGACCGGGATCATGAACCCGACCTCCGGCCGCTGCCTGGTGGCCGGCCTGGAGCCGTACCGGGAGCGCCGCCGCAACGCCGCCAACATCGGCGTGGTGTTCGGCCAGCGGAGCCAGCTCTGGTGGGACCTCCCGGTCCCGGACTCCTTCCGGATCCTGCGCCGCATCCACGAGATCCCCGCCCCGGTCTACCGGCGCAACATGGCGCTCTACCGCGAGCTGCTCGACCTCGACGCCCTCGGCAGCACTCCCGTGCGGCAGCTGAGCCTCGGCCAGCGGATGCGCGCCGAGGTGGCCGCGAGCCTGCTGCACGATCCGGCCGTCGTGTTCCTCGACGAGCCGACCGTCGGTCTGGACCTGGTCCTGAAGGAGGCCGTGCGCGAACTGGTCAACCGGGTCAACGCCGAACTCGGCACGACCGTCATGCTCACCAGCCACGACATCGGCGACATCACCTCGATCTGCGACCAGGTCCTGGTCGTCAACCGGGGCGAGGTGGTGCACCAGGGCACCGTGCACGAGCTGCTGCGCGCCGCCGACACCCGGGCGGTCGTCTTCGAGCACCAGGGCTGGCCCGCGCCGGCCCAGGCGATCGCGATGATCGAGGACAGGCTGCCGGGAGTGACCGCCCGGCCGGTCGAGGGCGGACGGATCCGGGTCGAGTACCCGACCCGGCACTCGTCCGCCCGGGAGGTGATGGGCTTCCTGCTGGAGCACTTCGACGTCACCGACTGCGTCGCCCCCGAGCCCGACCTCGAAACGGTGCTCCGCCGGATCTACACCGGTCGGGCCGAGCCCCGGGAGGCGCTGCTGTGACGGCCGCCGCCACCTGGCACCGCCGCTCCCCGCTCGCCGTCACCTGGCGCCGCTACACCCCGTTCGCCGCCGCCGCCCTGCAGGGCCTGCTGCAGTACCGCTCGACCTTCGTGATCAACGCGGTCACCGCGACCACGGCCGTCGGCCTCCAGGTCTTCCTCTGGCGCGCGGTGTACGCGGGCCGCACCGGCGGTCTGCCCGGCGGGTACGACCTGCCCGAGCTGACCACGTACGTGCTCCTCGCCCAGATGCTGGCGCTGCTCCAGGCCAGCCGGGTGGACGAGGAGGTGGCCGGGGAGGTCCAGCGCGGCGACATCGCGGTCTCGCTGCTGCGCCCGGTCAGCTACCCGCTGGCGCGGTTCGCCGCCGGCCTGCCGGTCTCCCTGGTCAACGCCGGGACGGTCGCCGTCCCGGTGGTGCTGCTGTACGCGCTGCTGCTGCCGCTGTCCGCGCCGAGCTGGGCGGGCGGGCTGCTGTTCGCGCTGTCCGCCGGGCTCTCGCTGGTGATCGGGTTCGGGGTGAACCTGCTGGTCGGCCTGGCCGGCTTCGTCACCACCAACATCTGGGGCGTGCGGATCGTCAAGGACAGCGTGGTCGCGTTCTTCGCCGGCCAGGTCGTGCCGCTCGCCCTGATGCCGGGGCCGCTGGCCGCCGTCGCGCACCTGCTGCCGTTCCAGGCCCTGGTCGACGGACCGCTGCGGCTGCTGCTCGGCCACTACCGGGGGCCCGCCGAGGCCGCCGGGATCCTGGCGGGTCAGGCCGGCTGGGCCGTCGGCCTGACCGGCCTGGCCGCCCTCGCCTGGCGCGGGGCCGTCCGCAGGGTGGAGGTGCTGGGCGGATGAGCGCGTTCACCACCGCGGCCCGCTACACCCGGCTGACCTGGTACCTGAGCGGCGTCAGCCTGCACCGGCTGACCGAGTACCGGATGGACTTCGCCCTCGGGGCGGGCGGCCTGCTGCTCCGGGTGGGCGGCCAGCTCGCCGTGGTCGGGATGGTGTTCCGGCAGGTCCCGTTGATCGCGGGATGGAACTTCCACCAGGTGCTGTTCCTGCTGGGGTTCTCGCTCCTCCCGCGCGGCCTGGACCGGCTGTTCACCGACCAACTGTGGATCCTGGCACGGCGCCTGGTGCAGTCCGGCGAGTTCTACCGGTACCTGATCCGGCCGGTCCACCCGCTGTACGCGCTGCTGTCCGAACGCTTCCTCTACCCGGACGGCTTCGGCGAGCTGGTCACCGGCGTGGCCATCACCTGGTACGCCGCCGACCGGCTGGACCTCGGCCCGAGCACCGGCCGGCTGCTGCTCGTCCCGCTGCTGGTGCTGTGCGGCGCCCTGATCCTCGCCTCGATCAAGACGGCGTTCGCCGCGCTGTCCTTCTGGACCACCAACAGCTTCCCGGCCCTGTACGCCGCCAACCAGCTGGGCGACTTCGCCGGCTACCCCCTCGACCTGTACCACCCCTCCCTGCGGTGGCTGCTCACCTGGCTGCTGCCCTACGCCTTCACCGCCTACGCCCCCGCGTCCTACCTGCTCTTCGGAGCGACGGACCTGCTGCGCTGGCTGCCGGTGGTGACCGCCGCCCTGGCGGCACTCGCCCTGCTGGTGTGGCACCGGGGCGTCGACCGCTACGAGATGACCGGGAGCTGAACATGGACACCCTGCTGCTCGGCAGCCTTCCGCCGGCCACGGTCGACCTCCTGCGCCGGGCCTCCTGGATCGACGAGACCGGCCGCCGCGCCGGGCGGTTCGAACTCCTGGACCAGGCCACGCTGGAGACCGTCCGCCTGCTGATCGTCGCCCCCGCCGGCGAGCGCACCGGCCGCTGGTTCGTGCCCGTCATGGACGACGACCCCGGCCGCGGCGCCGACCGCACCCCCGAGTACGACGAACTGGTCGTCCGGGCCCTGCGGAACGGCCTGCGACTGCCCACCGCCCGGGGCAACCTGATCGAGTTCCGCGGCGACCCCGCCGAGTACCGCGGCCGGCTGCCGTTCGACCCGGGCTGGTCCTCCAACGCGCTCTCGCTGCTCGACCTCGGCGGCGCCGCGCACGCCCACAAGACGTACCGGCGGATCGGCGTCGGCACCCGCGAGCCCGAGCTGCTCCGCCTGATGGCACCGGGCGGCCGGACCCAGCAGCCGGCCGGCGACTACGCCTACGTGGAGACCGCCACCGGCCGCCGGGAGCCGCTCGGCGTGCTCTACCGCTACGTCGACGGCGACGGCCTGAACGTTCCGCTGAGCGCCGCGATCCGCGCCATGTGGCCCCTCCTGCACGCCGGCGCCGACCCGGAGGACGCCGTCGCCGACTCCCAGCGCGCCCTGGCCGGGCCGCTGCGCGCGACCGGCCGGTTCCTCCACGAGTTCCACCGGGACCTGGCCGAACGGCTCGGCCCGCACCCGGAGTTCCCGGCGAGCGACTTCCTGGCCGAGACCGCCGGGCGGACCGCCGCGCTGCGCCCGCTGATCCTCGACGACGACCGCTTCCCCGTCGCCGTCCGGCAGGCCGCCGCCGCCGGTCTCGACCGCGAGCTGGCGCGGATCGCCGCCCTGCCACCGCGGCCCTGGCCGGCCGGCCCCTGCCACGGCGACCTGCACCTGTCCCACCTGCTGCGCCGCGAGCGCGCGGACGGCAGCTGGGAGCTGTGCGTGATCGACCTCTCCACCCCGGAGACCGACCCGGCCGACCCGTCCACCGCGCAGTCGCCCTGGCAGGACCTCGCCGCCCTGCAACGCGGCCTGGAGATCTTCACCGCCGACGAGCTGGCCGACCACGCGGCCCGGACGCTCCGGACGGACCCCGAGGACACCTGCCGGACGGCGCTGCTGCTCGCCGCCGGCGCGGCGCCGGACACCCCCGGCTGGACCCCCCGGCACGTCGCCGAGCTGGCCCGGCTCACGTCCGCCGCCCGGCTCTGGGCGGCCCGCACCGGCGACCTGCTGATCACCGACGGCCGGCCGCTGGCCGGCCACCCCGCCTGGCGGTTGCTGCGGCTGCGCCGGCTCGTCCACGAACTCGACTACGCGTACGCCCACGACCGCGCCTACCACGCGGCGATCAACCTGCGGCACGCCGTGGAGGCCGCCCGCCTCCCCGCCTCCGCGGCGAAGGACTGACACCCGTGCACATCATCGAGACCTACTTCGAGTGCGGCGGCTTCGACCACCGCCTCATCCAGGGCGGCACCTCCGTCTACCTCTGGAACCTCTCCAAGGCGCTGGCCGACCGCGGCCACCGCGTCTCCATCGTCACCCCGGCCCACGGCCGGCTGGACGACCTGCGGCGCCTCCACGACCTGGAGACCCTGGACTACCGGGACGAGTACGAGCTGCCCCTCGTCCTCGACCCGCAGACCTGGGGCGAGCGCTTCCCCGCCGAGGTGCGGATCCCGCTGACCACCACCGCGCACCTGCTGCGCCTGGACGGCGTCGACCTCTACTTCCTCTCCAACCGGCTGCTCGACGAACTGCCCGACCGGTTCTACCCGCCCTACCAGAGCAAGGGCCACGACCTGGTCTTCTTCAAACCGCTCGCCTACCAGGTGGACAGCATCCGCTTCGTGCGCGAGCGGTTCGCCGAGGAGAAGGCCGTCCTGCACGCCCACGAGCCGTACTACCACTACCTGATGCCCGCGGCGTTCCGCCACGACCCGGACAAGCTGGTGGTGGGCACCGTGCAGAGCAACATGCCGATCACCAAGAAGGTCTACCGCCCGAAGGTGGAACGGCTGCTGGAGTTCCTCGGCGCCGGGGTCGAGCTGCCCGCCGAGGACGCCGGACACCCCCTCACCGAGCACGAGCAGGTGATGAGCGGCTACCAGCAGCTCACGCACCTGCACTACGAGTACGGCCCGGGGCACGTCCGGGTGTACGACCTGGTGGCCGACCACGCCGACCTGGTCGACTTCCTCTCACCCGGCCACCTGGAGTTCTACACCGACTTCGCCGACACCCCCTTCGAACAGCTCTTCACCCGGCTGCCGATCCACGACACGGTGCGCCGCAACGCCCACAAGAGCTTCGTCGGCGGCTGCGCCGTCGGCGACACCTGGACCACCGGCGAGCCGCCCGCCGTCGACCGGGCCGCCGTGCTGGGCGGGCTCGGGCTCGACCCCGCCCGGCCGACCTTCTTCCACAACGCGCGCTACGCGGTGAACCACAAGGGGCAGGTCGAACTGTTCCGCGCCGTCGACCGGGTCCTGAACGAGGGCCTGGACGCCAACTTCGTGCTGCGCTGCATCAGCGACTCCGGGATCGACGACCCCTACGTCCACGACGTGGTGCGACGCCACGAGGGCCGCGTGCACCTGGAGTGGCAGCGCGTCGACGAGCGGCGGATCGTCGAGTACGCGGCGTCCTCGGACTTCTGCCTCTTCCCGTCCAAGTTCGAGATGGACACCTTCCTGATCGCCCAGGGCGAGGCGATGGCCGCGGGCGCGGTGCCGATCGCCACCGCCCAGCGCGGCATGGCGCACTTCGGACACGTCGCCGACCCGCTGGCCGGCCCCGAGGCCGAGCGGGCCACCGGCTTCGCCGTCAACCGCTCGTTCGCCGAGGACGACCCCCTGCTCGCCGACGCCCTCGCCCGGCGCATCCACCAGGCCGCGGCACTGCTGCGCGAGCGGCCGGAGGAGTACCGCCGGCTGCGCGCCAACGCGGTCGCCAACGCCCGGCGGTTCACCTGGAGTCACGCCGCCGACCTGCACGTGGCGGCCTTCACCCCGCTCTGGGAGGGACACTCGCCGGAACTGGGCCTGGACCGCGTGCTCCGGCACGGCTGGTTCGACCTGCTGCCGGACGAGGCGTACGAGAGCGACCGGGCCGCGGTGGCCGAGGCCGCCGCCCGGCTCGGCGACGCCGAGGCCCACCGGCGCTGCCACCAACCGGACCCGGCGACCGACCGCGCCCTGTTCGAAGCGGCCTGGGCCCGTGCCGACTTCGTCCGCTGCGAGCCGACCGCGGACCGCGACCCGGCGCTGCGCGCCAGGCTGGACGGGCGCTGCACCGTCGAGGACGGCTCGATCGTCTACCGGCTGCCGCACGCCGAGCGGGTCGAACTGGTCCGGCTCGCCCCGCCGGGACCGGGCCGCCGGCAGGTGATCGTGCACCAGCTCGACCGAAAGGGCGACGTGTTCACCTGCCCGCTGCCGGCCCCCGGCGAGGACCTGCACTTCCTGCTCACCCTCACCACCGGCCGCGCGACCTGGGACGTGATCCGACATGGCTGACTCCGTGCGCACCGTCCTGCTGGCCGGCGGCGAGGGCCGCCGGATGGGCCGGCTCGGCCACGGCCGGCTCAAGCCGCTGGTGCCCTTCGGCGGCGCCTGCCGCCTGATCGACTTCTCGCTCGCCAACGCCGCCGCCTCCGGTCTGGGCGAGGTGCTGCTGCTCTCCCAGTACGAGGAGAAGCAGCTGATGGACGACCTGCACCGGACGTGGTGGCGCCCCGGCTTCCGGGTGCACTTCGGCCCTTACGACCGGGCGTACCGCGAGGGCGGGGCGAGCGCGCTCGTCCGCCCCGCCGGGCCGCCGGAGCGGGGCACCGCGGACGCGCTGATCCGCAAGGCCCGCTACGTCTTCGGCCCCGGCACCAGCGAGGTGCTGGTGCTGCACGCGGACCACGTCTACCGCTTCGACTACCGCCCGCTGATCGAGCGGCACCGCCGCACCGGCGCCGCGCTCACCGTGGCCTACCAGCGGATCGAACGCCGCTTCGTCCACCTCTTCGGGATGGTCGAGTTCGACGCCGCAGGGCGGCTGACCGGCTTCGTGGAGAAGCCCGCCGAGCCGACCAGCGACCTGGTGTTCGCCGCCTTCTGCGTCTTCGACGCGACGGTGCTGCACCGCTACCTGGAGCACCTCGACGGCACCGACTGGCAGCACGACATCAGCCGCGACGTCATCCCCGCCATGCTCGCCGGGGGCGAGCGGATCCTCGGTCACGAAGTCCCCGGGCACTGGGAGGACATCGGCACCGTCGAGCGCTACCACCGGGCCCACCTGGCCATGGTGGGGGACGGCCCGACCCTGCCCCTCGACCGGCTGCCGCTCACGGTCCGGCCCGCCACGGCGCGCGGCCTGGTCGTCCGGGCCCCGGGCGTCGAGCGCAGCGTGGTGCCCGCCGACCTGGCCAACCAGGGCCGGATCGAGCACAGCGTCGCCTTCCCGGGCGTGCGGATCGGCGCCGGGGCGGTGGTGCGCCGCAGCGTCCTGCTGCCCGGCGCGAGCGTGCCCGCGGGAGCCGAGATCGACTCGGCGGTCGTCCTGGAGGACGGCTACGTGCAGCCCATGGAGTACGCCCGGGGAGGGGCCCGTGTCTGAGTCCGCCTTCACCGTCGCCGACCTCGGCGGAACCACCCTGCGGATCGCCCGCTACGACACCGCCACCGACGCGCTCACCGACGTCCGCCGCACCCCCACCGAGGGCATGGACCGTCACCCCGGCGCGCCGGTGCCCGAACTGCAGGACCGGATCGTCGCGCAACTGTCCGAACTGGCCGGCCGGGCCGTGCGGCGCCACCGCAGCAGCGCCCTGGCGCTCGCCTTCGCGGGCCCCGTCACGGCCGACGGCCGGGTGATGACCGCCCCCACCGTCTGGGGCGGCCGCGGCGAACCGCTGCCGCTGCGCCTGCTGCTGGAGGAGCGGCTCGGCCTCCCGGTCGTCGTCGTCAACGACCTGACGGCCGCCGTCTGGCGGTACGTCGCCACCGAGGGCCGGCAGCCGTTCTGCCTGATCACGGTGAGCTCCGGGATCGGCAGCAAGGTCTACCGCGCCGGGGAGGTGCTGCTCGACCCCGAGGGGCACGGCGGCGAGCTCGGCCACTGGACGAGCGACCCGTCCCCGCGGGCACCGCGCTGCGACTGCGGCGGACGCGGCCACCTCGGCGCCATCGCCTCGGGCCGCGGCATGCAGGCCGCCGCCCGCCGCGCGGCCCTCGCCGACCCGGCCGGCTACGCCGGCTCCCGGCTCGCGCAGGACGCGCCCGACCCCGCGCGGCTCGACAACCGCGCCCTGGTCGCCGCCGTCCGCGCGGGCGACGCGTTCGCCACCGCCGTGCTGCGGGGCGGCCTCGCCCACCTCGCCTCCGCGATCACCTCGGTCTTCGCCTCGATCGGCGTACGGCGCTACGTCCTGATGGGCGGCTTCGCCCTGGCCGTCGGCCCGCGCTTCGTCGAACTGCTCACCGAGGAGCTCCGACGGCTCGGCTGCTTCGGCCTGAGCGCCGAGGAGATCGGCCGGATGGTCGTCCTCGGCGAGCCGGACGACGACCACGGGCTGATCGGCGCCGGCCGGCTGCTCACCGCCCGCGGCACCGCCCGGCAGGCGGTGGCCGCCCGGTGACCCGCACCCTGATCGTCGGCAGCGGCTTCGTCGGACGCGCCGTCGCCACCCGGCTGGCCGCCTCCGGCGACCGCCCCGTGCTGGCCTCCCGGCACCCGCTCACCGCCCCGCCGGCCCCCTGGGTGGCGCTCGACGCGGCCGACGCCCGGTCCTGCGCCCGGGTGGTGGAGCAGGTCCGCCCGGTCCGGCTGGTGCTCGTGCACGGCCCCTCCGACGTGACCTGGTGCGAGGCCAACCCCGAACGCGCCGCCGACCTGCACACGGCCGCGGCGGCCAACCTCACGGCCGCCGCACCCGGCTGCCGGACGGTGCTGATCTCCACCGACAACGTCTTCGACGGCAGCTCGCCGGCCAACGACGAGAACGCGCCCACCACCCCCGCGAACGCCTACGGCCGGGCCAAGCTGCGGGCCGAGCGGATCGTCGGACGCACACCCGGCGCCACCGTGCTGCGGGTCAGCCTGATCTACGGCTGGGAGCCGGCCGACGCGGGGAAGTGGCTCAACTTCTTCTCGGCCTGCGCCCACAGCCTGCGCCGGGGCGAGCCGGTGGAGGCCCCGGACGACCAGTGGACGACACCCGTCCTGGTCGAGGACGTCGCCGCCGTCACCGCCGCCGCGCTGGCCGGCGCGGCGCCCCCGCTGCTGCACCTGGGCGGCCCCGACCGGATCTCCCGGGCGGCCTGGGCCGAGGCCGTCGCCGACGGCCTCGGCGTGCCCCGCTCGCTGGTCCGCAAGGTGCCCAAGGCCGCCGGCCGCTACGCCAGCCGCCCCACCAACACCTGCCTGACCAGCGACCGGCTGGCCGGCTTCCTGGCCGCCCACGGCCTGCGGGTGCGCGGAGTCGCCGAGGGCACCCGAGCCCTGCTGGAGGACAACCCGTGATCCGCACCGTCCGCTCCCGCGAGGTCTACCGCAATCCGTGGATGACCGTCCGCGAGGACGACATCGAACGGGCCGACGGCAGCGCCGGCCGGTACGGGGTGGTCGACAAACCCGACTACGCCCTGGTCGTCCCCCGCCAGGACGGCCGGGTGCACCTGGTGGAGCAGTACCGCTACCCGGCCGGCGGCCGGTACTGGGAGTTCCCGCAGGGCTCCTGGCCCGAGGGCCACCACGGCGAGGCCCCGCTCGACCTGGCCCGCGCCGAACTGCGCGAGGAGACCGGCCTGCGGGCCGCCCGGATGACCTACCTGGGCCGGCTGCACGTCGCCTACGGCTACTCCAGCCAGGGCTGCCACGTCTTCCTGGCGGAGCAGCTGACGGCGGGGGAGCCGGAGCGGGAGGCCTCCGAGGCGGACATGGTCCAGCGCTGGGCCGATCCGGACGAATGGCGCGCCCTCGTCCGGTCCGGACGGATCACCGACGCCGCCACCCTGGCCGCGCACACCCTGCTCACGCTGCACGCCCCCGGCGAGGCCTGAGACAGCACGACCGACGCGACGACAGAGAGGACCCGGCGGTGCACATCGTCAAATTCGCCTTCGAGAGCGTGGGCTTCGACATCCGCCTCATGCGTGGCGGCCTCGCCTCACTGGTGTGGAACCTGGCCCGCGAGTTCGCCGACCAGGGCCACCGCGTCTCCGTGATCACCCCGGCGCACGGCTGCCTCGAACACCTCAGGGCCCACTACGAGCTGGAGGAACTGGACCACGTCGACCGGCACACCGTGCCGCTGGTACTCGACCGCGCCGTCTGGCCCGGCCACCCCGCCGAGCTCGAACTGCGGCTCACCACCCGCGCCCACCGGCTCCGGCACGAGGGCGTCGACATCTACTTCCTGTCCGACGAGTACCTCGACCTGCTGCCCGAGCGGATCTACCCGGCCCGCACGAGCGAGGGCCACGACCTGGCCTTCTTCAAGCCGCTCGTCTTCCAGGTCTCCGGCCTGCGCTTCCTGCGCGCCCACCTCGACCTGGGCGCGGAGCCGGCGGTGGTGCAGGCCTACGAGCCCTACTACCACTACCTGCTGCCGCCGGTGCTGCGCACCGACCCGCGCTTCCTGGTGGTCAGCACCCTGGCCAGCAACATGCCGATCAACCAGCAGGTCCACCGGCCGCAGCTGGAGCGGCTGCTGGAACTGTTCGACACCGACGCCGACCTGGACGCGCTCGCCGACCCGCCGGCGACCGGCCGGCTCGCCGCGGCGATGACCTCCCAACTGCCCAGCACCCACCTGGCCGACCGCCCCACCGCCGACGGCATCGGCTACTACGCGCTCGTCGCCGCCAACTGCGACCTGCTGGACTTCCTCACCCCCGGTCAGCTGGACTTCTACTCCACCTTCCGGGACACGCCCTTCGAACGCGCCTTCCAGGACCTGACCGTCGCGCGGATCGTCCGGGAGTCGGCGGCCCGCCAGTTCGTCGGCGGCTGCGCCGTGCCCGACGGCTGGCTGGCCCGCGACCCGGCCGGGGCCGACCGCGCGCGACTGCTCACCGCCCGCGGGCTGGACCCGGCCCTGCCGACCTTCTACCACGTGGCCCGCTTCTCCGTGCACCACAAGGGGCAGGTCGAGCTGTTCCGGGCGATCGACGCCGTGCTCGCCGTCGACCCGGACGTCAACTTCGTCGTCCGCTGCGCCGTCGCGGCCGGCGGGGACGGCGTGGTCAGCCCGGTCGGCGACCCCTTCTTCGAGGAGGTCGCGAACCGTCACCCCGGGCGGGTCCGGCTGGACTGGTCCATGGCCGGTGAGGACGTGCTCCACCGGGAGGCCGTGGCGGCCGACTTCTGCCTCTTCCCGTCCAAGTTCGAGCTGGACTCCTTCCTGATCGCCCAGGGACAGCTGATGGCCTGCGGCGCGGTGCCGATCGGCACCGCACAGGAGGTCACCACCCACTACCGGCACCACCTGCCGCGCGAACACCCGGACGCCACCGGCTTCGCCGTCCCCCGCTCGTTCACCGAGGACGACCCGCTGCTCGCCGCCGCCCTGGCGGACCGGATCCTGGAGGCCGCCCGGATCCACCGCGAGGACCCGGCCGAGTACCGCCGCCTCTCCGACAACTCCCGTGCGCTCGCCCGCCGTTTCACCTGGCGCAAGGCCGCCACCACCCGGCTGGCGACCTTCGCGGCCGCCGCCGCCGGAGTCCTGCCCGGACTGACGCCGGAGCGGGCCGCCGGGTACGGCTGGTTCGAGAGCCTGGCCGACACCGACTGGGTCACCCACCGGCGCGAGATCGCCGAATCGGCGCTCGGCCGCGGTGACCTGGCGAACTACCGCAGATGTGTGCCGTCGGTGGACCGGACCGCGCTGGAGCAGTTGTTCGCCGCCGCGTACGCCAGGGCCGACTTCGCCCGCTGCGCCGAACTCGCCGTCCTCCTGGACGACCCGGGCCGGACCGCCCTCGTGGACGGGCGCTGCCTGGTCGAGCCGGTCGGCGACGGCCTGCGGATCGACTACCGCCTGCCGCACGCCGAGAGCGTGCTGCTCGTACTGCCGACCGGCGAGCACCGGCTGGCCGGGGCCGAGGGGTACTTCACCACCGTGCTGCGGGAGCGGCCGCCGGGGCCGCTGGTCCTCCTGCTGCGGCTGCGCGACGGCCGCTCCGCCTGGGACGAGTGCCCGCTGGAAACCCCCCGGCGGGTCACGCCGGTCGGCGCCGGACTGGAGAGGGACTGACCCATGACCGCACCCACCCGCCGCCGTCCGCCGCCCTTCGGGGTGGTCGCCACCGACCTGGACGGGACCCTGCTGCGCGGCGACCTCAGCCTCTCCGCCCGGACGCGGGCCGCGCTCGCGCGGGCCGAGGCGTCCGGCGCCCTCCACCTGGTGGTCACCGGCCGGGCAGCGGCCGGCTGCCGGACCCTGCTGGAACGACTCGACTACCGGGGACTGGCGGTCTGCGGCCAGGGCGCCCAGCTCTACGACGTCGGCGCCGACCGGCTGCTGTCCTCGCAGGGCCTGCACGGTCCGACCGTGCGACCGCTGGTCGCGCGCATCGCCGAGCAGGCGGGGCCGCTGCGACTCGCGGTGGTGACCGCCGGCCTGACCGGGGACTTCCTGGTCACACCGGGGTTCGAGAGCCGCCTGCGGCACGGCTGGCGACTGGCCGAGCGCCCGGACGACCTCTGGGCGCGGCCCGTCGACAAGGTGCTGATCCGGCACGACCACCTGGGCGACGACGAGCTCGCCGCGCTGGCCCGACGGGTCTGCGCGGACGAGGTCGCCGTCACCCACTCCGGCGAGGGGCTGGTGGAGCTGCTCCCCGCCGGAGTCAGCAAGGCGAGCGGACTGGCCGCCGCGGCCGCCCTGCTCGGCTTCACCCCCGCCGACACCATCGCGTTCGGCGACATGCCCAACGACATCCCGATGATCGAGTGGGCCGGATACGGAGTCGCCATGGGCAACGCCCACGCCGAACTCCGGCGCCGCGCGGACGAAACGGCCCCCAGCAACGAGGAGGACGGGGTCGCGGTGGTGCTCGAACGGTTCTTCCCGCCCGACGCCGGCCGACCCGACGCCGGCCGACCCGCCGCTGACCGGCCCGCAGCCCCATCCACCACCGACCGACGGGAGAGCCCGACCGATGTCGCCCACGCGTGAGCTGTCCGAACTGGCCGAACTGCACGGCGTCTCCACCCACTGGACCACCGACGTCGGCCGACGGATCGAGACCTCCCCGGACACGCTGCGGGCCGTGCTGGCCGCCCTGGGCGTCGACGCCGCCACCGGCGGCTCCGTCCGGGCGGCCCTCTCCGAGCGCCGGCGCGCCCTCTCCGAGCGCCTGCTCCCGCCCAGCGTCGTGCTCCGCTCCGGACGCCCGCGCGCCGACCTGCGGACACCGCTCCGCACCGACCTGCTGGTCGAGACCGAGGACGGCCGGACCAGGCCCGTCCGCGACCTCGGCACGGACCTCGCCGAACTCCCGGTCGGCCGCCACACCCTCCACGCCGAGCGGGCCGGGCGGCGGGAGGCCGTCCCGCTGCTGGTCGCGCCCACCCGGCTGGCCGGTCCCGCCGGGCGCGGCTGGGGATTCCTGGCCCAGCTCTACTCGGTGCTCTCCGCGCGCTCCTGGGGCATGGGCGATCTCGGCGACCTGGCTGACCTGGGCCGCTGGGCCGGCGCCCTCGGCGCCGACTTCGTCCAGCTCAACCCGCTCCACGCGTACGTGCCCGGCCCGCTGCCCGACCCGTCCCCGTACCGGCCCAGCAGCCGGCGCTACCCCGACCCGATGAACCTGCGCATCGAGGCGGTGCCCGAGTACGCGGCCCTGTCACCCGCCGACCGGGCCGCCGTCGAGGAGCTGGCCGCGAGCGGGGGCCGGCTGCGCGAGGCCGTCCTCACCGGCGCACTGATCGACCGGGCGGCCGTCCGCGACCTCAAGTTCCGCGCCCTGGAACTCCTCCACCGGGTACCGCTCGACGCGGCCCGGCAGGCCGCCTACCGGCGGTACACCGATACGGAGGGGCCGGGGCTGACCGACTTCGCGACCTGGTGCGCCCTCGCCGAGGTGCACGGCACCCGGTGGCGGTCCTGGCCCGCCGGGCTGCGCAGCCCCGACGGGCCCAACGTCGCCGCCGCCCGGCGCGAGCTGGCCGGCCGGATCGAGTTCCACCGCCGGGTCGCCTGGCTGGTCGACGAACAGCTCGGCGAGGCGCAGCGGGCCGCGACCGGGGCGGGCATGGCCATCGGGCTCATGCACGACCTGGCGGTCGGCGTCGATCCCGAGGGCGCGGACGCCTGGAGCCTGCGGCGCTACCTCGCCGAGGGCATGACGGTCGGCTGCCCGGCCGACGACTTCAACCCGCACGGCCAGGACTGGGGCCTGCCGCCCTGGCGGCCCGACACGCTCGCCGAGGCCGGGTACGCGCCGTTCGCCGAGGTGCTGCGCGGCACGCTGCACCGCTCCGGCGCGCTGCGGCTGGACCACATCATGGGGCTGTTCCGGCTCTGGTGGGTACCCGCCGGGGCGCGGGCCGCCGAGGGCGCCTACGTCCGTTACGACCACGAGGCGATGCTGGGTGTGCTCGCCCTGGAGGCGTACCGGGCCGGCAGCATGGTGATCGGCGAGGACCTGGGCACCGTCGAGCGGGGAGTCCGCGAGGAGCTGACGGACCGGGGGATCCTCGGTACGTCCGTGCTGCGCTTCGAGTACCTCGGGGGCTCGGAACAGCGCTCCGGTCCGCTCCCGCCCGAGGAGTGGCGCGACGGCTGCCTGGCCACCCTCACCACCCACGACCTGCCCAGCACCGCCGCCTGGCTGGACGGTGACCACGTCGGCCTGCACGAGAAGCTCGGCCTGCTCGCCGAACCGGTGGAGCAGGCCGCGGCCGCGGCGGCGGCCGAGAGCGCCGGCTGGCTCGCCGAGGCGGAGCGGGCCGGCGCACTCGGCGCACCCGGCGAACCCTGCCCGCCGACCGGGGAGGTGCCGAGCCGGGAGGTGCTCGGCCTGCACCGGTTCCTCGCGCTCACCCCGGCGAAGCTGCTGGGCGTCTGGCTGCCCGACACGGTGGGGGACCGCCGCCCGCAGAACCTGCCCGGCACGGTCGACGAGTACCCCAACTGGCGGCTGCCCGTAGCCGATCCGGCCGGCCGGCCGCTCACCCTGGAGGAGCTGGCCGCCCTGCCGGGCCCCCGTGCCGTCGCCGAGGTCTACCGGGACCTGCCGGCCGCCCCGTGACGTCCGGGGCGGCCCCGCGTTCGACCGGGTGACGGCTCACGCCGGAGCCGTCCGCGGGACCCTGCCCGTCCGCCGCACCGCCCCGCCGACCCGCCCGTCGGGGGAGCGGCCCACCACCGGGTCGGGGCCCACGGCCACCGCCACCCGGACCCTACGTCCGAGAGGAACACCCATGAGCACCGAGACAGACGTCCTCGTCCTGGGAGGCGCCGGTGTCGACACGATCGTGTACGTGCCCGAGCTGCCGCTCCCGTTCGCCGACAGCTACATGGTGCCCAGGATCGAGATGCGGGCAGGCCAGACCGGCGACTTCGTCGCCCTCGGCCTGAGCGCGCTGGGCCTGCGCACCCACCACCTCGACATGATCGGCGCCGACCACGCGGGCGACCTGATCCGGGCCCTGCACCGCGACCGGGGGATCCCGCTCACCGAGGTCCCGCTGCCGGGCGGCACCAAGCGCGCCGTCAACCTGGTCGGCCCCGACGGGCGGCGCCTGTCGCTCTACGACGACAGCCGCTCGCACGAGGCGGACCGGCTGCCCGAGGAGACCGTCCGGGCGCTGGCCGCGGTGAGCCGCCACGCGCACGTCTCGATCACCTATCCCTGCGCCTTCGCCCTGCCGCTGCTGCGCGAGGCCGGCCTGACCGTCTCCACCGACCTGCACAACTGGGACGGCACCAACCCCTACCACGAGCCGTTCGCCCACGAGGCCGACGTCGTGTTCGTGTCCACCACCGCCCTGGCGGACCCCGAGCGGACCATGCGGCAGATCGCCGAACGCGGCCGGGCCCGGGTGGTCGTCGCCACCGCCGGCGCCGAGGGCGCGTACCTGCTCGCCGACGGGGAGATCACCCACGTGCCGGTCGTCACCCCGCCCGCACCGGTGATCGACTCCAACGGCGCGGGCGACGCCTTCGCGTCGGGCTTCCTGCTCGGCTGGCTGTCCGGTGAGCCGGCGGCGCGCTGCGCCCGGTACGGCGCGATCGCCGGCGCCTACGCCTGCACCGTGCCGGCGACCGGCACCGACTCCATCGGCCGGGACGCACTCCTCGCCCGCCTCGCCGAACTCGACGCCGCGGCAGCGGGAGCGGGCGCGTGACGGGCACACCGGCCGGCTACGACGTGATCGTCCTCGGCGGGGGAGTGGCCGGCTGCGTGCTGGCGGCCCGTCTGAGCGAGGACCCGGACCGCACCGTCTGCCTGGTCGAGGCCGGTCCCGACTTCGGCCCCGACCGGCAGGACTGGCCGGCGAAGGTGCTGAACGCCCGCGCCCTGCCGCGCGAGGAGGTGTGGGAGCGCCACGCCCCGGCGCACCGCATCCGCGCCCGCGTCCTCGGCGGCTCCTCCTGCATCAACGGCTGTTGGAACACCTGGGGATCCGAGGCCGACCACGCCGAGTGGGCCCGGGCCGGCGGTCCGCGCTGGACGGCCGCGGCGCTGGAGCCGTACCGCCTCGCGGCGGTCGAACAGATGGGCCTGCGCCGGGTACCGGAGCGCGAGTTCTCGCCGTGGAGCCGCGCCGCCCTGGCGGCGGCCGCGGAACTCGGCTTCCGGGAGGTGGACATGGGCACCCCGGGCGGGCCCGGCTACGGCACGCCCCTGCTCAACGCCTTCGACGGAGTGCGCCACAACGCCGCCTTCGCCTACCTGGACGCGGCACGCGCGAGGCCCAACCTGACCGTCCTCGCCGGCGCCGCGGTGGACCGGCTGGACATCGGCGCCGGCCGGGTCCGCGGCGTCCGCGTCGACATCGGCGGGAGGCACGAGACCCTGGTCGCCGACGCCTACCTGCTGGCCTGCGGCACCTTCGGCTCGCCCGCCGTGCTGATGCGCAGCGGGGTCGGCCCGGCGGACCACCTGCGGACGGTCGGCATCCGCCCCGAGATCGACCTCCCCGGCGTCGGATCGAACCTCACCGACCAGCCCGGCGTCTTCGTGCCGCTGGCGCCGACCGACGAGCTGAACGCGGCGCTCGCCGCGAAGGAGGCCGACGGCGACCTGTACGTCAGCCGGATGCTGGTCCGGGCGGCCGGCGAACTCTGCCCGGACGACTCCTGGGACCTCCACATCCTGCCCGTCGCCGGCCCGCCGCTGTTCGGCAAGCTCCCACCGGGCCGGTACGAGGCGGGCATCTCCGCCTTCGTCATGAAACCGGCCTCGCGCGGCACCGTGCGGCTGGCGTCCGCCGACCCCGCCGCGGCCCCCGAGATCGACCCCGGCTTCCTCACCGACGAAGGCGGCCGCGACCTCGCCGTCCTGCGCTCGGGCCTGGAGATCGTCGAGCGGATGGCCGCGACGGCGGCCCTGAAGCCACTGGCCGGTCCGGTCCGGGGCCACCCCGCCCGGGACCTGTCCGACCAGGACCTGCGCGGCCGGCTCGGCACCTACTGGCACCCCGTCGGCACCTGCGCCGTGGGAGCGCCGGACGACCCCCTGGCGGTGGTCGACGGCGAGGCCCGGGTACGCGGCGTGGCGAACCTGCGGATCGTCGACGCCTCCGTCCTGCCGACCGTCCCGGCGGCGAACACCCAGCTTCCGGTGCTCGCCGTCGCGGAGATGCTGGCGGACCTGATCGGGGGAGCGGCATGACCGGGGCCACCGCCGACCGCGTCCTGTACGGATGCATGGGCCTCGGCGGCAGCTGGGACGACAGCCCGTACACGGCGACGGACATCGACCACGCCGAGGCGGCGGTCGGGGCCGCGCTGGACGCCGGGATCACCGCCTTCGACCACGCCGACATCTACCGGTACGGCAAGTCCGAGGCGGTCTTCGGCGAGGTGCTCGCCCGCACCCCCGGCCTGCGGGAGCGCATCACCCTGCAGACCAAGTGCGGTATCAGGCTCCCCGAAGGCGGGCGGCCGGGCCACTACGACCTGCGGGGGCCGAGCATCCTCCGACGGGTGGAGGAGAGCCTGACCCGGCTGCGCACCGACAGCCTCGACGTGCTGCTGC
Organism: Kitasatospora sp. NPDC028961; assembly: GCF_055564815.1. Classification (NCBI taxonomy): domain Bacteria; kingdom Bacillati; phylum Actinomycetota; class Actinomycetes; order Kitasatosporales; family Streptomycetaceae; genus Kitasatospora; species Kitasatospora sp. NPDC028961. The sequence continues at coordinate 90,863 of NZ_JBVHVO010000020.1, forward strand.
TGCACCGGCCCGACCCGCTGGCCGGCCCGGAGGAGATCGCCGAAGCCCTCGGCTCGCTCCACCGGCAGGGCCTGGTACGGCGGTTCGGCGTGTCCAACATGAGCGCCGCGCAGATCGCCCGGCTCCAGTCGGTGCTCGACGTGCCCCTGGTCGTCAACCAGCTGGAGATGAGCCTGGACCGCCGGGACTGGGTCGAGGCCGGCGTCCTGGTCAACACCTCCGCCGCCGCCTCGAACGGCTTCCCGCACGGGACGGTCGAGTACTGCGTCGCCCACGGGATCCGGCTCCAGGCCTGGGGCGCCCTGGCCCGGGGCCGCTTCACCGGCAGCGAGCCGACGCCGGCCGGTGAACTCGTCGGCAGGCTCGCCGAGCGCAGGGGGACGACGCCGGAGACGATCGTGCTGTGGTGGCTCCAGCGCCACCCGGCCGGCATCGCGCCGGTCATCGGCACCGCCCGCCCCGAACGCATCGCGGCCTGCCGCGACGCCGTGCTGCGCGAGCCGGAGCTCAGCCACGAGGAGTGGTACGAGCTGTGGATCGCCGCCCGCGGCGCCCCGCTGCCCTGATCCGGCGCCGGTCCGGTCCCGCGCGGCCCTGACACCGCGCGGGCGGAACGAACCCCCGGGGCTCGGGCCCCGGGGGTTCGTTCGACGGGTCGGCGGTGGGGCGCCACCCGGCGGGAGGCTCCGCGACCGGGGGCCTCCCGCCGGGTCAGGGCGTGCCGTAGCCGGGGAGGAGCTTCGCCGCCTCGGTCACGACGTTGGCGAGGCCGGTGCGGGTGTCCTCCTGGCCGGAGAGGATCTTGACGAGTTCGGTGTCGAAGGGTTCGTAGAGCAGCGTGTACTCGGCCAGGGCGGGGCGGGGCCTGCCGGTGGGCAGCAGTGCGTGGAAGGCGGCGAGGCCGGGGACGGCGTCGACCTCGGGGGTGTAGGCGTCGTCGCGGGTCGGCAGGGTCGCGTTCTTCGCGGCGGCGAACGCCTGGGAGCGCGCCGAGGTCATGAAGGCGACGAACTTCTCGGCGGCCGCGCGGTGCGCGGTGTCGGAGGCGGCGTTGACGACGAGGTTGTGGCCGCCCAGCGGGGCACCGGGCCGGCCCGCGGTACCGGTCGGGACGGCGGCGATGCCGAGGTTGGCGCTGTCGGGGAACGCGGTGCTGCCGAGGAGGGCTGCCGTGTCCCAGGGCCCCTGGATCACCGCGGCGGTCCTGCCGTCGCTGAAGGCGTCCATCACGGTGGCGTAGGCGTCGTCGCCGGTGTCGGGCTTCGCGACGCCGGGAGCGGCCAGCAGGTCCCTGAGGGTGTCGATCCCGGTGGCGGCCGCAGGCGAGCCGGCGGTGATCCGCTTGGCCGCGACGTCGACCAGGTCGGTGCCCTCGCCGTACAGGAACGGCATGGCGTAGTAGTCCTGGGGGATGAACGCGAATCCGTCCGCGCCGGTCCGCTCCTTGATCCGGGCGGCGTCCGCCTTGAGCTCGTCCCAGGTGGCGGGTGCCGCGCCGAGGCCGGCCTTGGCGAAGAGGTCCTTGTTGTACATCAGCGCCAGCGTGTCGGTGACCTGCGGGATGCCGTAGAGCTTCCCGTCGTAGGTGGCCTGCTCGATCGCCGTCGGCAGCGTCTTCGCCCGGTCGGCCGCGGCGGCGGTGCCGTCCAGCGGCGCGAGGTCGCCGGACCTGGCGAGGTCGGGCATCCAGCCGACGTACGCCCGCAGCACGTCGGGGGCGTCGGTGGTGCCCTTCGCCGCTTTGAAGTCCTCCCGGGCCTGTGCGAACGGGACGTTGTCGTAGGTGACCTCGATACCGGGGTTCGCCTTCTCGAAGTCCGCGACCAGGGCCCGGTAGGCCGGGGCCTCCCGCTGGGCGTCGGAGGTGTCCCACCAGGAGATGGTGATCGGTCCCGCACCGGCCGGCGCGGGCCCGGCGGCGCTGCCTCCGGCGTCGCAGCCGCTCAGCGCGGTGAGGGCGGTGAGGACGGCCGCGGTCAGGGCGAGGGTCACGGGGGCACGGCGCATAAAGGGAAGGTCCTTGCTCGGGTGGGGGAGGAGGGCGCCGCGCAGGCGCCCGGCGTCCGGGTTCTGCACGGGGCCCCGGGAGCACCGGCGGAGAGGACGGCGGGTGCGGTGCTCACACCCGCCGTCCTCTCCGCCGTGCCGCGGGCGGCGGGTCAGGGGCGCCAGGTGTCGTTCAGCGTGACGTTCCCGCTCGCCGGGACGGTGGCCGTGTGGTTGGCCCCGCTCTCCCAGGTGACGTTCCCGTTCGCGTCCTTGCGGATGTACTTGTACTCGAAGGCGGTGCCGGCGGCCATGGCGACGTCCAGCTTCCACACCGGGTAGCTCGCCGGGGAGAGCGGCAGCGCGGCGCCGGTGTTCCAGTTGCCGAGCGCCGCGGTGTTGCCGACCAGGTAGACGCTCTGGCCCGTCGCGGTGGTGGCGTTGACCGCGAAGGAGGCACCGGCGGTGGAGGGGGTGGCGGTGGCGCTGGGGGTCGGGCTGGAGGTGGCCGTGGCGCACGGATCGCCGCTGCCGACCACGCCGTCCTTCACCGTGACGGCGCCGGTGCGCAGCGCGTAGTTGTTGCCGTTGTTGTTGTCCCAGGTGCCGGCGCCGTTGTTGAAGGTGGCGGCGAGGCCGGTGGCGCCGCCGAGGTCGATGCTCTTCTTCACCCAGCCGGTGCAGGCGGGGGTCATCGCCACGCCGGGGACGGTGGTCCAACTCCCGCCGTTGGGGGCGTAGTGGAGGTTGTAGGCGGGCCAGTTCCGGTCGGTGCTGTAGAAGACGGTCGTGCCGTCGGCCGGCGTGGTGCTCGGGGACGGGCTGCCCGAGGGAGTGCCGGACGGGCTGGTGGACGGGCTGGTGGAGGGGCTGTTGCTCGGGCTGGGCGTGGTGCCGCCGACGCCGGTGCGCAGGGCGACGGCGTCGCCGGGCGGCACGGTGGCGGTGGCCTTGCCCGAGGCGTCGACGGTCACGGTGGTGCCGGTGCAGGCGCCGGTCGCGGTGAGGTCGCCGTGGATGACGTCGCAGTAGGTGCCGGCGGCGAGGCCGGTGCTGAAGGTCTGGGTGACGGCGGTGGAGCTGTTGTTGATCGCCACCCAGGCCTTGTTGCCGCGGCTGAAGGCGATGGCGTTGTTGCCGTTGTCCCACCAGTTGGCGACGGCCTGGCCCTGGGCGGCGTTGTGCCAGCCGACCATGTTGGCGATGCCCTGGTTGCGGTCGGTGCAGGTCCAGGTGTTGTTGGAGCAGTTGGTGTCGGTGACGAAGCCGTTGGCGTCGGCCGGCGGGGAGTCGTCCCGGTTGCCGAAGCGGAAGCCGGAGTAGACCTGCGGGGTGCCGTAGCCCCAGGCGAGTTCGAAGACGTGGGCGAGGTTGTACTTGGCGCCGCTGTTGTAGGTGAGCGTGGTCTGGTCGCGTTCCAGGTCGTGGTTGGTCACCATGACCGCGGACTTGTCGCTCGGTTCGAGGCCCCAACTCTGCCCGAACGTCTTCAGGTTGGCGATGTTGCCGTTGAACTGGTCCTTGAGCTTGAAGGCGTAGGTGAACTCCAGCACGCTGCCGTTGCCCTCGAACGCGGCGGGTGCGAGCTGGCCGCCGCTGCCGGGGAAGATCTCCTGGTAGATGTAGGGCCGTCCGCCCCAGGCGGTGTCGTGCACCCGGGAGAGGATGGCGGCCATGTCGGCCTGCGCGACGTGCTTGGCCGCGTCCACCCGGAAGCCGTCCACCCCGGCGGCCACCATGCTGTTGAGATATCCGGCGATCTTGCCCCGGACGGAGTCCGACTCGGTGTTCAGGTCCGACAGCGAGAGCAACTGGCACTCCTGGACCTGCGCGACGCTGTTCCAGTCGTTGATGCCCAGGTCCGCGTTCGGGCACGGGGGCGAGCCGTGGAAGTCCGCTCGGCCGTACGGGATGTCGTTGTAGGTGTACGCGGCCGGGTTGAAGGCCGCGCCGCCGTAGGAGCTGCCACTGGTCTGGTTGACGCCCGCGGTGTGGTTGAGCACCGCGTCGGCGTACACCTTCACACCGGCGTTGTGGCAGGCCGTGACCATGGCCTTGAACTGGGCTTCGGTGCCCATCCGGCTGTTCAGGGAGTAGGAGACCGGCTGGTAGACCTCCCACCAGGGGTGGGCACCGTTCAGCTTGATCGAGTCGGCCGGCGGGGCGACCTGGACCGCGCCGTAGCCCTTCGGGCCGAGGACGTCGGTGCACTCCGAGGCGACGGACTTCCAGTTCCACTCGAAGAGGTTGGCGATCACGTCGCCGCCGTTCGGCGTCGCCGCGGCCTGCGCGTCGCCCTGGAAGGCGAGCGGCAGGACCACGCCGGCGACCAGGGCCCCGGCGGCGAGCAGGCCGACCGGTCCGCGTCCGGTGCGCGCCGACCGGTCCGGGCGGCGCCCCCAGCGTTCGGGCCGTTCCTCGGGCCGGGATCTGCGGGTCAACTCGTTCATGGACAAGCTCCGTTAGGTGGGTGGAAGGGGGTGTTCGACGGCATGCCGGACACGTCGGGCGTGGAGCCCGGAACGGCGCGGAGAGGCAAGGCGGGCACGGCCGGGGCTCGGAAGCCGGCTGTCGTCCGGGTACGAGCGGCAGCCCGGTGCGGCAGGACGTTCTGCGGGCCGTGGGGATCCCGCCAGGAGTTCCGGCGGGCCGGCCGTCGCACGGACGCGGGGGTGGGCGTCCGGCTGTACGGCGGTGCGGGGCGCCCGGAGACTTTGGGGCGGGCGGTGGAGGATGCGAGACGACCATCCCGCCCTGGGGCGGGATCGTCAAGAGCTCGTGCAATGTCGTACATGAATTTGCTGCAAACCTTTTCAGATTGGATCTCCCGACGGCGGGTCACCAAGCCGGCGGCAGAGCCCTGGTGAGCGTGGGCCGCTGCCGCGGGTGTGCCCGGGATGTTCCGCATCGGCGCGCCACCCCGGGTGCGGCGTCCCGAACGGCTCCCCGGGCTCGGGCCGGCGCCGGGCGCGAAAGATCCGGCCGCGGAACGGAGGGATTTGTGGCGCTATGCCGGCGTTCACAGGCGGCCGGGAAGCCTTTACAGCCCGGTCATGCGTCAGTAACCTCCTGGAAGCTCTTGCAGGTTCTTGCGCAAGTGCCCCCACCCACCCCCTGCCGCAAGGCAGTCCCCACCGCCTGCGGCCATGACCGAGGGACTCTCCCTTGACCAGACGAGCACGGCACCGGCGGCGCTCCACAGTCGCCGTCCTGACAGCGGCGGCGGCCCTGACCGCCGGTCTGCTGTCCACCGCTCCACTCGACACCGCCGCGACCGCGGCGACGACGGCCAGTACGGCCACCGGCAGCAACACCGCCACCGTCTTCTACTACACCAAGACCCACAACTGGTCGACGTACAACCTCCATTGGGCTCCGGACGGTGGTAGTTGGACCACCACGCCGGGCACCGCCATGCAGGCGGCCTGCACCGACTGGGTGAAGAAGACCGTCGACCTGGGCAGCGCCAGCGGCCTGCAGGCGACGTTCAACAACGGCGCCGGCACCTGGGACAGCAACGGCGGCAAGAACTACGCCCTGGGCACCGGCACGGTGGTGGTCAAGGACGGCGTGATCGCCCACAGCGACCCGTGCGGCGCCGACAACGGCGGCGGCAGCGCCTCGCCCGGCCCGGCCCCGAGCCAGTCCCCGGCGGGCGCGAGCACGACGGTCTACTACTACACCAAGTCGCGCAACTGGTCGGCCTACGACCTGCATTACGCCCCCAACGGGGGCACCTGGACCACCGTACCGGGCGTCGCGATGGAGGCGGCCTGTACGGACTGGGTGAAGAAGACCGTCGCCCTGGGCACCGCGAACGGACTGGCGGCCACCTTCAACAACGGTGCCGGCAGCTGGGACAGCAACGGCGGCAAGAACTACGCCCTCGGAACGGGCGTGGTCACGGTCAAGGACGGCGTGGTCGGCAGTGCCGAGCCGTGCGGCACCGACGGCAGCCCCGGTCCCAGCCCCAGCGCGAGTTCGAGCCCGAGTACCTCCCCCTCGCCGTCGACCTCCCCCTCGTCCTCGGCGTCGCCGTCCTCCTCGGCGTCCCCGTCGCCGTCCGGCAGCAGCACCCCGCCGGCCGGGAACAGCGCCACCGTCTTCTACTCGACCGCGGCGGTGGGCTGGAGCACCGTCAACCTGCACTACGCCCCGACGGGCGGGGCGTGGACGGCGGTGCCCGGCGTCGGCATGGAACTGGCCTGCCCGGGCTGGTTCAAGCGCACCGTCCCGCTCGGCTCCGCGACCGGCATGGCGGCCACGTTCAACAACGGCCTCGGCACCTGGGACAACAACAACGGCAACAACTACGTCGTCCCGGCGGGCATCAGCACCGTGCAGAACAGCAAGGTCACGGCGAACACCGCCGACCCGTGCGCGGGCGTCAAGCCGGACACCACCGCGCCGAGCGTGCCGGGCTCGGTGAACGCCTCCGCCACCGACACGTCCGTCGTGCTGACCTGGGAGCCGTCCACCGACGACACCCGGGTGACGGGCTACCAGATAACCCGCACCGGCGGCACCAAGGGCACCTCGGTGATCAACGCCGGCTCGACGGTCTACTCCGACACCGGCCTGGAGGCGCGCACCGTCTACACCTACACGGTGAAGGCCCTGGACGCCGCCGGGAACGTCTCGGCGGCCTCGGCCGCCGCGGTCGCCACCACCGGTGACGCCCCGCCGCCCGCCAAGGCCGGCGAGATGATCGGGACCGACCCGCGCAAGGACCCGATCTACTTCGTGCTGACCGCCCGGTTCTACGACGGTGACACGTCCAACGACCGGGGCGGCAACCAGAACGTCGCCTCCGGCAACGCGGCGAACAACGACCCGATGTTCCGCGGCGACTTCAAGGGCCTCGTCCAGAAGCTCGACTACATCAAGGGCCTCGGCTTCTCCGCGATCTGGATCACCCCGGTCGTGCTGAACCGCTCCGACTACGACTACCACGGCTACCACGGCTACGACTTCTACAAGGTCGACCCGCGCCTGGAGTCCGCCGGGGCGTCCTACCAGGACCTGATCAACGCCGCCCACGCCAAGGGCGTCAAGATCTACCAGGACGTGGTCTACAACCACAGCTCCCGCTGGGGCGCCAAGGGCCTGTTCGTGCCGACCGTCTACGGCGTCCGGGACTCCCAGTGGTCCTGGTACTACGACGAGAAGGAGGCCGGCTTCGAGTACGACGGCCTGACCATCGACCCGAAGACCGGCAAGTCGTACTACAACGGCGACCTCTGGTCCTCCACCCAGCCCGCCGGCCAGACCTGCGTCGGCTGGGGCACCCCGACGCAGTACAAGAGCCCCGAGGGCTACACCATCTACAACTGCCAGTGGCCGAACCCCACTTCGGGCATGTTCCCGTCCAAGTACTACCACCAGTGCTGGATCGGCAACTGGGAGGGCGAGGACTCGCGCTCCTGCTGGCTGGCCGACGACCTCGCGGACTTCAACACCGAGAACGCCGAGGTCCAGAACTACCTGATCGGCGCGTACAACAAGTACATCGACATGGGCGTCGACGGCTTCCGCGTCGACACCGCCGTGCACGTCCCGCGGGTCACCTGGAACCGGCGCTTCCTGCCGGCCATCCAGCAGCGCGTCACGCAGGACTGGGGGCCGGCCAAGGCGCAGAACTTCTTCGTCTTCGGCGAGGTCGCCGCGTTCGTCAACGACAAGTGGAACCGCGGCTCTGTCAACCACTCCGCGCAGTTCTACACCTGGAAGGAGCGCAAGGACTACACCAGCAACGACGTGCAGGCCGCGCTCGACCAGTACAACTACGAGGAGCAGCTCGGCACCGGCAACCAGCCGACGTCCACCAACGCCTTCCTGGACGGCAACACCTACCACGCGCCCGACCACTCGAAGTTCTCCGGCATGAACATCATCGACATGCGGATGCACATGAACTTCGGTGACGCGCACAACGCCTTCAACAACGGCAAGGACTCCGACGACTCCACCAACGACGCGACCTACAACGTGGTGTACGTCGACAGCCACGACTACGGGCCCAACAAGTCCAGCGTCCGGTACACCGGCGGCACCGACGCCTGGGCCGAGAACATGGCCCTGATGTGGACCTTCCGCGGCATCCCGACCCTGTACTACGGCTCCGAGATCGAGTTCCAGGCCGGCAAGCAGATCGACTGCGGCCCGTCCTGCCCGCTCGCCACCACCGGCCGGGCCTACTACGGCGACCACGTCGAGGGCAGCGTCACCGCCTCCGACTTCTCGGTGGTGTCGAGTGCGAGCGGGGCGGTGGCCACCACGCTGCAGCAGCCGCTGGTCAAGCAGGTCCAGCGGCTCAACCAGATCCGCCGGGCGGTTCCCGCCCTGCAGATGGGCCAGTACTCCACCGAGGGTGTCAGCGGCGGCGGCATGTCCTTCAAGCGCCGCTACACCGACGCCACCAGCGGGGTCGACTCCTTCGCCCTGGTCTCCGTCACCGACGGCGCCACCTTCACCGGCATCCCCAACGGCACCTACAAGGACGCCGTCTCCGGCGACGTCAAGGTCGTCGCCGACGGCACCATGGCGATCGCCGCCCCCGGGAAGGGCAACCTGCGGGTCTACGTCCTCGACCTGGGCGGCAAGAACGCGGCCCCGGGCAAGATCGGCACCGACGGTCCCTACCTGAAGTAGGGGAGGGTCGAGGCAACGCTCCACCAGCTGTGGTCGCCGGGTCGCCCGGCGGCCACAGCCTGCTTCGCGGCCCGGGGGCGCCCGGTGGGGGAGCGACGTCAGTGGCAGGTGACGCTGCTGCTCTGCCAGGTGGTGGCGTTGACCATGGTGGTGGGGGCGAAGGCCTCGGCGGGCATGTCCTTGCCGTTCTTGAGCTTGTCGTACAGAGTCTGGACGGCCAGGGCGCCGACGTCCTTGCCGTTGATGAACAGGGCGGCCTTCATGCCGGTGGGCCTGCCGCCGGCCCAGTTCTTGCAGGCGAGGTAGGCGCCGAGGCCCACCCCGATGACCCGGTCCGGGCCGATGCCGGCGTTCTCCAGCGCGGTGACGCCGCCCTGGACGTTCTCGTCGTTGCAGCCCCAGACGACCCAGTTCCTCACCCCGGGGTTAGCGGTCACGGTCGCGGCGATCCTGTCCTGGGCGCCGGTCGGAGTGTTGTCGGTGGCGACGTCGATGTTCTGGACACCGGCGCTGGCGCCGGCGGCGAAGGCCTCCTTGGCCGCCTTGACGCGGTCGGTGCAGACGGTGACGTCCTGCTTCCAGGCGGAGATGGTGCGGGTCTCGGCCGGGTTCCAGCCGGCCTTCCTGAACTCCTCGGCGGCCCGCTTGCCGACCTCTCCGCCCATCTGGGCGCCGGAGAAGCCGATCCGGGGCACCAGGTTCTGCTTCGCGCAGGTGGCCGGGTCGGGGCCGGTGGCGCAGATCTGGTCGTCGGAGGTGAGCAGCGCGACCTTGGCGTCCCGCGCGGCCTGGACCACCTGCGGGCCCACCGCCGGGTCGGGGACGACGACGATCAGGCCGTTGGTCTTCTGCGCGATGGCGGACCGGACTTCGCTGACGGTCCTGTTGGCGTCGCTGCCGAGGTTGACGATCCTGAGGTCGACGCCGAGCTCGGTCGCCTTGGCCCTGGCGCCCTCGGCCTCGCCGACGAAGTACTCCTGGTCGCCCTGCTTCTGGAGGTAGGTCATGGAGATCTTCCCGCTGACCGGAGCGATCGGGGCGTCCGCCCCCGAGGCCGAGGTGGACTCCTGGCCGGTGGAACAGGCACTGCTCAGACCCAAGGTGAGCAGGAGGCCGGTGGCGGCCACGGCTCGGCGTTGGGGCGTGGTGAACATGACGGCTCCAGTGGGGGACGCGCGACTCTGCGCGGAAGGAGGGGTGCGTCGCAGGCCGGTAGGGCGGCCGGGCTGCTGGTGGTGGGAAGTCACGACGACGGGGGTAGGTGGCCGGACCCGAGGACCGGGCACGAGAGGTGCCCGGCGGAGGGGTGGGTGCCGGGCGCACACAGACGGAACCATGACAACAGAAGGAAACGGAATGCAACAGGTTCCGACGTGCAGTGACATGGAAGACCCTCATGCCGACGAGCGTCAAGGGATCGGACGTGAAAGAGATCGCTTTGACATGCCGTCACGGTCTGTCGGGGGATGCTTCCGGGGGCCTGGCGGGGGTGGCCCGCCCGAGCCGTAGGATCCCCCGCGCGCACCGGCACGATTCCCCCGAGTGCCGTCCCACCAGCGGAAAGCCGACAGCCCGGTGGGCCCTTGACCGGCGGCCCACCGGGCTGCTGCTCTGCTCCTCCGCTCACCAGGAGGCCCGGCGCCGGCGGGCACCACACGCCGGGCCGGAAGAGCGGAGAGGCTCCGAGGACGGCCTCCACCGCGTCCCCCCGGATGCTCACGGGCGGATGTTCGTTTTCACCACACGATCCCCCGTGAACGAACGGGTCACCGCCACGCCCTGGCAGCGGAAGCGGCGGAACCTCTCACCGTCGACGGGACGACACGCTCCCCTACCCCTCGCGCGCCCGTCACGCGGTGGCGCTGGGCACCTTGAGGGGGTCGCGGGTGGCGGACTTCTTCGCCTCCTCCAGCTGTTCGCCGAGTTCGACCAGGCGGTTGCGGCCCATCGCCTTGCGGACCTCGGGGAACCACTCTTTCTCCTCCTCCTCGACATGGTGGCGGACGTTCTCCATCAGCACCGTCATCTTCGCGTCGAACCGCTCGTCCTCCGGGTCCATGCCGGCCAGCTCGGAGAGCATCCACACGACGACGTGGTGCTCCTCGACGCTCTCCAGCACGTGGTCCTTGGTGTCGGGCGCGGCCTCGCGGGCGGCCGGGTAGAAGACCTCCTCCTCGATGACGGCGTGGACCGTCAGCTCCTCGATCACCTGGTCGGCGATCCGGCGCTTCTCGGCGAAGGCCCGGTCGCCGGCCTTCTCGAAGGCCTTGAACAGGCTCTCGACGGTCTTGTGGTCTTCCTTCAGCAGCACGATCGCGTCCATGCGCGTTCCTTTCCGGGGTAGACGGCCCGTGGTCGGGCGCACGTGTACCCCGTGCGCCGCCGCGGACACCCGGGCGGCGCACGGACCACCCGCACGGCCCGTCCCACCGCGCGAACGCCCCCGCGGGGGGCCAGACTCGCCCCGAACCCGACGCACCCACTCCGAAGGAGCACCGGATCCGCCGTGATGAGCGACCAGCACACCCCTCAGGACCCCACCTCCCAGCAGCCGCAGCCGCCGTTCCCCGAGCAGTCCCAGCCCCACCCGGGCAGCGGTGAGAGCATGCGCCCCAGCCCCGACCACGGGGAGGACAGCTACCGCGGCGCCGGCCGGCTGGCCGGCCGCGTCGCGCTGATCACCGGCGGCGACTCCGGCATCGGCCGCGCCGTCGCCCTCGCCTTCGCCCGCGAGGGCGCCGACGTCGCCTTCTGCCACCTCCCCGAGGAGGAGGCCGACGCGGCGGAGACCACCCGGCTGGTCGAGGACGCCGGGCGGCGCGCCCTCGCCGTCGCGGGCGACCTGCGCGACGAGGACTTCTGCGCCGAGCTGGTGGCCCGCTGCGTCGACGTGTTCGGCCGCCTCGACATCCTGGTCAACAACGCCGCCTACCAGATGTCCCAGCCCGACGGCCTCGCCGCGATCACCACCGACCAGTTCGACCGGGTGATGAGGACCAACCTGTACGGGATGTTCTGGACCACCCGGGCCGCCCTGCCCCACCTGCGCGACGGCGCCTCGATCATCAACACCGCCTCCGTCCAGGCGTACAAGCCCAGCCCCCACCTCCTGGACTACGCCATGACCAAGGCCGCGATCGTCGCGTTCACCCAGGGCCTGGCCGGGCAGCTCGCGCCCGACGGCATCCGGGTGAACGCCGTCGCGCCCGGCCCGGTGTGGACGCCGCTGATCCCGGCGACGATGGACGAGGAGAAGGTCGCGCACTTCGGCGAGCAGTCCCCGCTCGGCCGCGCCGCCCAGCCCGCCGAGATGGCCCCCGCCTACGTCTTCCTCGCCTCCCAGGAGTCCTCGTACATCACCGCCGAGATCGTCAACGCCACCGGCGGCACACCTCTGCCCTGACCAGCGGGGCCCCGGCCTCCGGACACCCGGGCTCGCGGAGGCCCGGACGGCGGACGGCCGCATCCGGTCGAGTCGGACGGGTGTGCGGCAGCGTGCCCGCGGGTGGACGGCAGGCCCGCCGCCACCGCCGCCGGCCCCGGCGGGGATCGCCCACCCCGGAGCCGGCAGGCGCCGCACACCCCGCCCTCGATCACCGACGAGACGGGGCGGTGGACAGAGGCTTCGCCGGATCACCAGCGGCCGGACCCCCTCTAGGATCGTCGTGTCCATTCGATGCGAGACAGCGGAAAGAGGGGCCACCGTGAGCGATACCCCAGGGCGTGAGATCGCGGCCGTCGTCCGGGAGACCGGTACCGGGCCTGTGATCGAGGTCTCGGGGGACCTGGACATCGACCAAGTCGACGTCCTGCATGCCGTGTTCAACCGGGTCCTGCTCCGCACCCCGGCCCCGTCCGTGGTGCTCGTCGACCTGTCGGCGGTCCCGTTCTGCGATTCCAGCGGCCTCAACGAGCTGCTCCGGGCCCGCCTGCAAGCCGAGCAGCGCGGGACTCTCCTGGCTCTCGCCCGCCCCTCGCACCAGGTGGTCCGGCTGCTCGACGTCACCGGCACGGACCAGGTGTTCGAGGTGACCGGGGGGCCGCCGGCGCGCAGCGCCTGAGAAGGGTGGGGCCGGAAGAGGCGGCCTCGTCGCTGGGGACGGCGACCGGAGCGAGGGCTGACTCTCCCACGGTTCTCCTCGGGCGTGCGGGTGGGTCCGCGCCCGGTGGCGCGCTGCGCACCGACCGGGCGTCGTCCTGTGCCAGGGGGAGTACCGAGCGAGAGCCCCGGCCCGCGGCTTGGCCGGTTCGTTACCTCGGATGGTCCGACGGGCGACCGGTGGGCCGGAGGCCAGCGATAACGCGTGGGTAACGGGCCGGGACGGGGCGGCGAGACCCGTCTCTTACCGGTAGTCGGCTCTCACCGCATATGCCAGGCGTGTCCGGAGAGAGCTGGGTGCGGGGGTCCGCGTCACCCTCCCCGGCGTGGGTCCCCGCACCGCACCGCAGCCGTCACTCCTCAGCTCCAAGGATGGTCCATGTCCCAGCGTCACAGTCGCAGCCGTCGGGCCGCCGTTCTTCTGACGGCCGTCCTGGCGGTGGGCGGCGTGTCCGTCGGCCCCGTCGCGGCCGCGGAGTCCACCACCGTCCCTTTCGGCGACGGTTTCGAGTCCGGCAACACCGGCGTGTGGCCCCGCGAGGGCATCGACGGCAAGGGCTCGGTGGACGTCGTGGCGGCGCCCGGTGGCCACGGCGGCAGGGCCGCCCGGTTCACCATGCCGGACCAGGGCAACTCCTACCGCGCCGAGATCGCCACCAGCCGTTTGCCGTACGGCAGTTACCGCTACACCTTCGCCAACTACCTGCCGCAGGACTGGACGTCCTTCGACGCCCAGACCATCGTGTCCCAGTGGCACGGCGGGGAGGGCACGATCCCTGCCGTCGTCCTCGCGGTCAAGGCGGACAGGTGGCTGATGCTCGTCCACTGGACCGAGGGGGCGGGTCCCCTGAACGAGGCCAGGTACGACCTCGGGCCCGTACGACTCGGCCACTGGAACCAGTGGTCCTTCGACATCACCTGGTTCACCGCCACCACACCCGGTTCCCTCGCCGCCCGCCTCGACGGCACCCAGGTGGGCTCCCACCAGGGCCCCAACGACTACAGCCGGACCACGAACGCCCCCCACCGCGACACGGCCCCGTATCACAAGATCGGCCTGTACCGGCCGAACTGGAAGGCCGAGAAGGGATACGTGAACGGCGGGACGCCCCCCGTGGTCATCTACTACGACGACGTCTCCATCACCTCCATCTCCCCGGCCGCCGGCAACCCGACGGCCGCACCGACCCCCGCCGGACCGGCTCCCACCATGCCCTCCTCTGCCGCGCCGCCGCCCGTCACCACCGCGACGCCCGTACCGTCACCCCCGCCCGTACGGCCCTCCGCCTCGGAGCCGGCGCAGGAGTCCCCGTCGGTCCGGACCCCGGCCGCCACGACCGGAGCGGCAGTACCCGGGACGGTGTCGCCCACCCCGTCCCCGACCGTGGGCGACGCTCTCGCCCAGGCGGACACGGACACGGACCGGGACAACCACGACTACGTCCTGGCGCACACCGGCTCCTCCAGCCGCACCCCACTGGTCGTGGCCGCCGGCAGCACCCTGCTCATCGCCGGACTCCTCCTCGGCTACCGGCTCCGGATGAGGAGCGCCACCCGCCGGACCCACCGAAAGGCGCACTGACCACCGCCCGGAGGCTCCGCCCTCGGCGCGCGGAGCCCCCGGGTCCTCCCCCCCCGGGTCAGGTGCGCGCCGGGCGCGGCCCCCTGCCGTACTGAAGGGCCCGTTCGAGCCGGCGCTCGATGGCGGGGGCCGCGGCGGGCAGCGGTTCGACGGGGCCGTCGGTGGCTGGTGGGTGCCCTTCCCGGGGTGGGACGGCCCCGGACGCCACGGCGGGGAGGGCGTCATGGCACGGCCGGCCGATCACTTCGTGCTGCTCCGACCGGCGGCTCTGAGGGGGCGATCGGCGCTTGACGGCACCTCCGCCGCCGCGTCCCCGGGGCGTCGACCGGTCGTGCTCCGGCGCCCGGGTCACCTCCCGCAGGAGTGGCAGCAGCATCTGCTCGTACGCCGTCAGCGGCCGGGCCAGGGTCCAGTTGACCGTCACCGTGCGGGCCTCGGGCGCGGGGCTGACGGCCAGTTCGGCCAGTACCCCGTGCCGGAGTTCGAGCCGGACCGACCGGCGCGGCACCAGCCCCACCCCGAGGCCGATCCGCACCCCCTCCTTGATGCCCTCGGTGCCCCACAGGTCGAGGGTCGGTGCGCCGGCCAGCTCCCAGCTCTGCAGGAGGTCGGTCAGCTGGCGGCGCGTCTGCGACCCGCACTCCCGCAGTAGGAAGGTCTCGTCCGCCAGGTCGGCGGGGGTGAGCTCCTGGCCCGCCAGCGGATGGTCGACCGGGCAGATCAGCGTCATCTCCTCGCCGAGGAGCGGTTCCGAGCGGTACCGGCCGCCGGGTGGCAGCGGGACGCCGGTCAGCGCGATGCCGGTCCGGCCCTCCTCCAGGGCCTCGGCGAGTTGCCCGCCGGTGCCGACCGCGACGCTGAGCTGCAAGGCCGGCTCCCGGCGCCGCAGTTCCAGCAGGACCGACGGCAGGAAGTGCCCGCCGATGGTGCTGGTGCTGCCGATCGTCAGCGGCTCCCCGCCCAGGAGCGCGGCCGCCTGGACGGCATGGACGGCCTGGTCCGCCAGCGTCAGCACCTCCTTGGCCTGCGCCAGCAGGACCGTGCCCGCCAGGGTGGGGCGGATCCTCGGGCCGGAGCGGTCGACCAGCTGGGTCCGCAGGGCGATCTCCAGGTTCTGCACCTGTTTCGAGACGGACGACTGACTCAGGAACAGGACCTGGCTCGCAGCCGAGAACCCCTCGCATTCGATGACCTGAACGAAGATCGCCAGTTGGTTGAGGTTGAGTCGCATCGTGGCCTCGCTCGCGTCCGGAGGTAAGGGACACAGGGGCGGCGCGGCGCCTCGCGGGCCTGGCCGGTAGGGCAATGTACCGTGCGACGGGCCGCGTCACGGCGGAGTCGTCTTCTTCGGGCGGCCGGATCGGGGTGGCGGCGCACCCGTCCTGGGCCTTCTGAGCTGCCCCGGCGTCCGGTCGGACGGGTTGCGGGAGCCTTCGCGGGAACGCGGGCGACCTCTTCCGGAGGGTAAAGAATGGGAAAAGGAGCGGGACGAAACCTCGTTTCGCGCCTCTCTTCCTCACGACCGGCCCGACCGTAGGCCGGCAGTTCCCGGGAGGAGATCCGGTGCGCCCGAGCCTTGGTGGTCGACCGGCCACGCATTCCCCGTCCGACGCTCCCACGCGGCGGACACCCGCCCCACTCGCGACACTCGCCCTACTCGCGCCACCCGGCCGCCGACGCCGCGCGGCCCGGCGCCCGTCGCAGGCGGCGCCGTCGAGGCACCACACGGAAGAAGTCGCCATGCATACGCCGACCCTGCCCGGTGACGATCCCGGGGAGCCGGTCCCGCGCCGGCCGCCCGAGCCCGCCGACCGTGCCCGGCGGTCGGTGAGTCCTGTCCGCGCCTGACCCCCTCCCCGCTCTCCTTTCCAGATTCCGTGACGTTCGACCGGGACCTGCGACCGCGGAACTCCGTCCGCCGTCGATGAATTCTCCCACTGACGGACCCGCGTTTCGTCGAGTGTTCACCGCGGCCACCGGCCGTCCTCAACCGATTCCGGTGGCGGGCCGGCGTGCTCGCCCAGTCCGGCATGATGAGGAAACCCGATGTCATCTTCGAGGAAGAAGCGCGGACCCGGAAAGGCTCCCCTGGGTATTCCCAAGGTGAGCCGGCTTCCACGCTCGTTCGCCACTCTTCTCGTGATCGTGGCCATGATTTCCACGGCGGCGGCCCTGGTGGTCCCCATGGTGCGCTCCGCGGGCTCGTACCGCAGTCCCCGGGCGGACGAGGTACCGGGGACGCTGCAGACCCCGACCGGGCCGCTGACACCACTCGACCGGGACTTCGTCAAACGGGTCAGACTGGCCGGGCTGTGGGAGATCCCGGCCGGCCGGATGGCCCTCGCCAAGGGCGGCAGCACCGAGGTCAGGACCGCCGGCACCTGGTCGACGGCCACACGGAACTCGACCGGGCCACCCTGGACACTGCCCGGACCCTGGGCCTGGAGGTACCCGACCAGCCCTCCGCCCAGCAGCAGGCCTGGCTCAAACAACTGAACGACGCCCAGGGCGCCGAGTTCGACCGGCAGTTCGCGAACATCCTGCGCAGTGCCCACGGCCAGGTCTTCGCCGTCGTCGCCCAGGTACGCGCCAGTACCCAGAACTCCACCGTGCGTGACCTGGCGACCATGGCCAACTCCACGGTGCTGGACCACATGACGGTCCTGGAGGACACCCGGCTGGTGAAGTTCGGCGACCTCACCGGTCCGCCGGCCGCCACGTCCCCGCCGGCCTCGGCGCCGGTCCCGGCGCCCGCCGGAACCCAGCGTTAGACACCTGCAGCAGAAGAGACCGTCCACGGCCTGTCCGACAGGCCCGATCCCGTTTCGAGGGTGCGATGATGAAGGTCCACAAACGTGGCAGGTCACGACGGAGGGCACTGGCCCTGCTCCTGGCCGGGGTGCTGGCCGTCAGCGGCGTGTCCGTGCTCGCCGCCGCGGCGTTCGCCGGCCAGCGGCCCTCGCGGTCGCAGCCGGCCGCCGTCCAGGTCGGTACGGTCGCTTGCGGCGATGTCGGTGCGGCCCTGGCCGCGGTGCCGGAGGACGCCCAGGAGGACGTCGACCGGGACCTCGCCGACCTCGACGTCCAGGTGGCGGACGCCTACCAGACCCTCGCCGAGCCCGGATCCGGGGGCGGCGAGCAGAAGGTGATGGGCGCGCTGGCCGAGAAGCGCTCGACCACCCTGCGGAACCTGTCGGCCAAGGCCGGGCCGGACTCCGGGCTCCCCACGGACCTCACCGGGCTGGCGAACTGCTCGATCCGGCGCGACCTGGTGGTCGACGCCTCCACCCGTGACTACGCCCCGGCGGGCCAGAACGGCACGGCCGAGGTGAAGGGTCCGAGCGCGAAGCAGCCCGCACCCGGCCGCGGCTACGTGGACATCAGGTCCGTCTCGCCGAACGTCGTCAAGCCCACCCGGACCGGCCCTGCCACCGGTACCTTCACCTCGCAGTGCGGGCGCAACGGGAACCGCCACCTCAACCCCGACAACGTGATCGTGGCCCCCGGCGTGAGCAACGGAGCCCACCACATGCACGACTACGTCGGAAACCGCGCCACCAGCGCGTTCTCCAGCAACGACAGGCTCGCAGCCGCCGGCACCACCTGTTCCGACGGGGACCAGTCGGCCTATTACTGGCCGGTGCTGCGGCTGCTCGACGGCGCCCAGGAGAGCGACTTCCAGGCGCCGGGCGGCGGTAGGGACCGCAACCGCGGCACCATCCTGCAACCGGCCGAGGTCGGGATCACCTACAGCTCCCCGAACGGGAACAGGGTCCAGCCGATGAAGCGCTTCCTGCGGATCATCACCGGCGACGCCAAAGCCCTCACCAACGGACCGGTCAACGCGCACGCCTCGTGGAGCTGCACCGGGTTCGAGGACCGGCAGCTCGTCGACAAGTACCCGGTCTGCCCCGGCGGCAGCCGGGTGGTACGGACCCTGAAGTTCCCCGACTGCTGGGACGGCAGGAACATCGACAGCGCCAACCACCGCTCCCACACGGCCTTCTCGAACGCGAGCGGCGGCTGCCCGAAGAACTTCCGGACGATCGCCCAACTCGTGGAGCGGGTCACCTACGAGGTGCCGTCCGGGGTCCGGATCGCCGTCGACAGCTTTCCCGAGCAGCTCCACAACGCGATCACCGACCACGGGGACTTCATCAACGTGATGGACCAGAGCCTGCTCGACCAGATGGCGAGCTGCGTCAACGAGGGACGCCGCTGCTGACGACCGCACGGGCCGCCACCTGGGTTGCCACCGGGGCGGACTCCGGCGCCCCGCGCGGCCCGCCCCGGCGCCGGCCCGACCCGGGCGGCACACCCCACCGGACCGCAGTACGCACGAAGCAGGAGGACACAGGAATGTCGACAGGGCAAGGACGCCGGTCCCGGCGTTCGGCCGAGGGGCCGTCGCGGGGCCGCCGCGGTGACCAGGCGGCGGACCGCGCCACCGGGGACCGGCCCGAGGCGGGCGGCCGGACCGCGGACACGGTGTGGTCGTTCCTGCCGCTGCTGGCGGTGGCGCTGGGCGTGACGGCCGTGGTCGTCAACGGCGCGCTGCGGGCCTTCCTCGGGGTGGCCGCCGGGGTCCTCGCCCTGGTGTCCTTCTCCGCGGCCGTCCTGTGGGGCCTCGCGGCGACCGACCGGCTGCTGCTGCACCCGGTGCACCGGCTGGCCGCGCAGGCGGTGCACCGGGCGATGGGCGTCGCGGGTGTGGTCTTCCTCGTCCTGCACGTCTGGATGAACCTGATCCAGGACCAGATCGGCGCGCTCCCGGCCTTCGTGCCGTTCGCCGACCCGCACCGGCCGGTCATCCTCGGACTCGGTGTCCTGGCCGGCTACCTGCTGCTGGCCGTGGCCCTCGGCGGGGCGGCCCGCGGGGTGCTGGCCAGGACCGGCGAGGCGAGCCGGTGGCGGATCGTGCACATCTGCGCCTACCCCGCCTGGGGCGCCGCGCTGGTGCACGGGCTCAACGCCGGGCGGCTGCCCGCCCCCTGGGTGTCCGTCCTCTACACCGTCGCAGTGGCCGGCGTGGTCGTCGCGCTCGGGTTGCGGCTGGCCTTCCAGGACCGCGGTTCGCCGCGCCGGAGCACCGTCCCGGTCCGGCCCGAGACGGACGGACGGCCGCCGGCCGGCACCGGATCCGCTCGGCGGTGGTCGGACGGATGACCGGCGCACCCATCGCCTGGCTCGGCCGGCCCGTCCTGTTCGCGGGCCTGGAGCACGACCAACGGCTGGACTACCGCTCGCACCTGCTGGTGCACGACCGGCTGACGACGATGCCGGCCGACGAACTGGCCGACCTGGCCGAGAACGTCAACCTGCGCGGCCGGGGCGGGGCCGGCTTCCCGTTCGCCAGGAAGATCCGGGCCGTCGTCAAAGCGGCCGCCCGGCGCAAGGGCCGCCCGGTCGTGGTGGTCAACGGTACGGAGGGAGAGCCGAGTTGTCTGAAGGACGCCGCGCTGCTGCTGCGCACCCCGCACCTGGTGCTGGACGGTGCGCTGCTGGCGGCCGCCGCGCTGGACGCGGAGCAGGTGGTGCTCGGGGTCACCCGGGTCGACGTCGAGCAGTCCCTGCGGCAGGCACTGGCCGAACGCAGGCTCACCAGGCCGGCGGTCAGCGTCACCCGGCTGCCCGAGCGCTTCGTCTCCGGCGAGGGGAGCGCGCTGGCCCGCGGCATCACCAGCGGAATCGCCCTCCCGCGCGGCGGCGGTGTACGGACCAGCGACAGCGGGGTCGGGGGCATGCCGACCCTGCTGTCCAACGCCGAGACATACGCGCAACTCGCCGTCGCCGCCCGGCTGGGGGCGCTGCCCTACCGCGAGGTCGGCCTTCCGTCGGAGCCCGGGACGGTCCTGCTCACCCTGGCCGGCTCCCAGGTGGTGGAGACGCCCACCGGCGTCCCGCTCGCCGAACTGCTGGCGATGTTCGGCCTGGAGATCGGACAGGGCGTCCTCGTCGGCGGCTACCACGGCAAGTGGCTGACCCCCGCGGCGGCCGCCGCGGCGGTGGTGTCCCGGGAGTCCTTCCAGAGCCTCGGCGGGGCGCTCGGGGCCGGTGCGATCCTGCCGCTGCCGTACACCACCTGCCCGCTCGGCGAAGCGCTCCGGGTCGCCCGCTGGATGGCCGACGAGACGGCCGGCCAGTGCGGCCCGTGCTATCTCGGACTGCCCGCCCTGGTCACAGCGCTGGAGGAGGTGGTGCGGGGCGGCGGCCGGGCCGCCCTGGAGGTGGTCGAGACCCGGATGAAGGCGGTCACCGGACGCGGTGCCTGCAGCCACCCGGACGCCGCCGCCCGGTTCCTGGCCTCGGCGTTGCAGGTCTTCGACGAAGACCTGCAACTGCACTCCTACCAGTACGGCTGCGGCCGCTCCGTGCAGGGCGTCCTCCCGATGCCGGTCATGGAGAGCGCCGGCAGCATCGTCGTGGACTGGACGCTCTGCGAGGCCCATGGCCTCTGCACCAGCGTCCTGCCCGAAGTGATCGGCCTGGGCGCGGACGGCTTCCCCGCCGCCGGCGTCATGGCCGTCCCGCCGCGGCTGCTCCAGCAGGCGGCCCGGGCGGTCGACCGCTGCCCCGCGCTGGCACTGCGCATCCAGTAGCGAGCGCCGTCCGGCGTCGCGCCGGCCGCGCACCCCGCCTCCCGCGTCACCCCGGACCGCCCCCTTCCCCCCACCTGACCCGCGATTTCCCGAAAGCCCAGGCTCCACCGATGGAAAGGCAAGGAAGATCTTGACAACGAAACGATACGGACTCGTCGCGCTCTGCCTCCTGCTGGCCGGCCTCGTGATCATGGCGGCCATCGGGGGCGTCAGCAGCAACGCCGGCCCGTCCGCCGGGGGTTCCGACTCCGCCCAGCTGGTCGGCTCGACGCCCTCGCCGGCCGGCGCGTACAGCGACTACGGCTCCAACGGGTCCGCCTCCGCCTCCGCCTCGCCCGGGGCGGGGGCCGTCGGCCGGCCCGCCGGGGCGCTGGTCGTCCGAGCGGACGGCCAGCTCGGCCCGGTCCTGACGGACCGTCAGGGCTTCACGCTGTACCGCTTCGACAAGGACAGCGCCAAGCCGCCGTTGTCCAACTGCTCCGGCGCCTGCGCCGCCACCTGGCCGCCCGTCGTCAACGACAGCACCACCGCGCCGGGCGCCGGCATCGACCAGGACAAGCTCGGCCAGGTCACCCGCGCCGACGGCACGCAGCAGCTGACGGTGGGCGGTTGGCCCGCCTACCGCTACGCGCAGGACACCGTACCCGGCGACACCAAGGGCCAGGGCGTGGGCGGCACCTGGTTCGCCATGGCGCCCGACGGGACGAAGGCCAAGGCCCCCGGTGCCGAGGCCACCGCGTCCGCAGCGCCGACGGGCCAGGCCACCGCCACGGCGTCCGCCGCGCCGACGAGCCAGGCGACGGCCACGGCCACGCCCATGGCCACCATGATGCCGAAGCCGGCCCAGCCGGACCAGGGGAAGGTGCAGATCTCGGTCGTCGTCAACCCCCAGCTCGGCCAGGTCATGGTGGACGGCCAGGGCCGGACCCTGTACCACTTCGGGAAGGACACCGCCTGGCCGATGCGCTCCAACTGCGAGGGACAGTGCCTCAAGACCTGGCCGCCCGCCCCGCCGGTGAGTCCCGACAAGGTCAAGGGCGTGGACCCGAAGCTGATCGGAAAGCTCCAGCGACCGGACGGCACCTGGCAGCTGAGCATCAACTGCACTCCCGCCTACTACTACGCGGGCGACCAGGGCTACGGTGACGCGCTCGGGAACGGGATCGACGGCTTGTGGTCGGCCATCAACCCGCAGGGCAAGCCGGCCGGCAAGTGAGGGCCCCGGGCGCCGGCCCCGTACCGCCCCGCGTCGACCGCACCGCCGTCCGGTGGGCCGCGCTGATCCTGCTCGTCCTGCTCGGCATCATCGAACTCCTCTGGGGTCACGGCGGGTTGACCGGAACCTCACAGGCGGCGCGGCGCCCCGACCCGGGCTCGGTGGAGGAGCTCGCCCGCCGGATCGGCTGCACGGCCGAGATCACCACCGACGCGGCCGACCTCCGGCAGGGCATGTGCGTCTCGGACGGCGAGGAGATCTGGATCGCCAGCTTCCCGACCGCCCGCGCCCAGGACGCCTGGACGTCGGAGGCCAAGGACTACGGGGGGTCCTACCTGGTGGGCGACGGCTGGGTGGTCGTGCTCTCCGACACCACGGCGGACCTCCTGCACGGGCTGCTCGGCGGCACGGTGGTGGGCGGCGCCGAACACGGCGGTGCACACGTATCCGTGGGCGGGGGGTGAGCGGCGACCGGAGACCCGACGAGCGTGACCCACCCGACCGGCGCCGGCAGGCCCGACCGGGGAGAACGGACCCGACAAGCACCGACCCACCCGACAGGGGGTAGCCGGCCCGACCGGTGCCGCCCCGCCTGACGGGTGGCCACAGACCGGACGACCGACGAGAACAGGGCGAGGGTTCCCCCGGCACGCGCCGGCGGGAGTCCTCGCCCTGTTCTCGACGGTTGTCGGAGCCGGCGAACCGCCGGCCGACCTGTCACATCATCATGAACCACCACCACCGGCGCTTTCCACCATGCGAATGCCCTATGCACTTTTCTGTTATCCACCGGACGCCGCACGCGACGGAGCCTCGCCAGGGTGCCGGTGCGCGGCCGCGGACCCACCGGCGGGGCCCGCGCGGGGACCGGCGCACCGCCGGGCCGCCCGACACACAGATCCCACACATTCTGATCCGGAATCGCCGGGCGGCCGGCGGTGTCCGGAACTGTTGCCCTGAAACCCGTAGCACTGGTGTGCTGTGGCTCTTCCCGCCACACCGTCCCGACGGCCGCAGCAGCAGACCGCCGTCGATGCCCTTCTCCGGCCACCACTTCCCGTTCCCGGCCCGTGCGGCCGTCCCGCCGTTCAGGCCGGCGAACTCCCCGCCGTGAGAAGGACAGAGTCGAGGAGGAACACGTTGACCCTTCCTGCCAGCGCTTGTGAAACGGGTTTGAGCGCACTGAGCGACGCCGAACTCTCGGCGGTACTCACCGACTCCACCGAGACCGGGGGATCCCGCGTCCGGGAGGTGATGGCCGAGGTGTTCACCCGCCACCACGGCGCCGTCCTCGCCTACGCCCGCGGCTACTGCCGTGACCCGCAGACCGCCCAGGACCTCGCCGCCGAGGCCTACGCCAGCACCTACTCGTCCGTCGCCCGCGGCCGCGGCCCCCGGCACGCCTGGCGCCCCTACCTGATGGCGGTCGTCCGCCGGACCGCGATGGAGTGGAGCGCGCGGACCAGGGGCCGCGTCGTGCTGCCGGAGGACTTCACCGAATGGGCCGAGCGCCTGGCGGACGAGGTGGAGACCGACGGCGCGCTGCTCGCGGCCGAGGAGACGGCGCTGGTCGCCAGGGCCTACGGGTCCCTCCCCGAGCGCTGGCAGGTGCTGCTCTGGTGCTTCGTGGTGGAGGGTGAGCCGGCCGCCACCGTCGCCCAGCGGATGGGCATGACCCCGAGCGGCGTCCGCTCCCTCGCCGCCCGTGCCCGCGCCGGGCTGCGCGAGGCGTACCTGCGCGCGCACGTGGACGAGGACACCGCCCCTGGAGTTCCGCTGCCGCACCCCGCTGCCGCCCGGCAGGGCCCGCCGCCCGGGTCGGCGGCGGGCGCCGGCCTGCCATTCGGGGGAGTGCCCGCGCCGCGGGCGGGTGGCCGGGGACTTCCGCCGGGCCGACCGTCGCCCGGAGGGCGAGGCGCCGTGGCGTGCGGGGCCTGAGCCGGCGCGGTCCTGCTGAGCCGGAGTGACGCCTGGGCGGAGGCACCGCACCGCGCGGGCCCGTGGGCCGCTGGGCGGCGGCCCGGCGGCCCGGCGGCCCCCGGGCGCCGAGCAGCTTCGCGTACGCGATCGGGGCGTCCGCGTGCGGCAGAGCGGTGACCGTGACCCGACCCCCTCCCGCCCCCCTCGGCCGTGCCGCCCGGGCACGGCTGACCGCCGGCCGACAGCGTCGCGCTCGACGCGCCGCCCATGGCGCTACGGGGAGGCCGATGTGCTCCGACCGCTCGGTCGCCCAACTCCGCTGTGCCGTGGACAGCTTGTGCACGGCCCGGCAGTCCGCCCTCCCGCCGCCCGGCCGGGAGGGGTGACCGCGGTCCGCGGACGCGGGAGTGTGACCGGTCTGACAGACATGGCGCGGCACGGACGGGTTACCCACTGGGAGTGGAGATTGCCGGTATGGACGTGGTCGCGCGCGGAGCGAGCGTGCGAGGGCCCCGGGGAGCGGTGTTCGAGAATCTGGACCTGGGCGTGGAACCCGGCGGGCTGCTGGTGCTCCACGGGCCGGGCGGCTCGGGCCGGACGACGGCGTTGCTCGCGCTCGCGGGGCGGATGCGGCTGGACGGCGGAGCGGTTCGGGTGGGCGGGCACGTCCTGCCCCGCGACGGCCGTCGTGTCAGGGACCAGGTGGCGGTGGCCCGTGCGGAGCCCGCCCTCGGCCTGGACCCGGATCTGCGGGTGCGGGAGCTGGTGGACGAGCGCCGCTGGTTGAGCCGCCGGCTGAGCAGAGCACAGCTCGGGGAGGCGTTCTCGGTCCTCGGCGTCGACGTGGAGCACCGGACGCTGGTCCGGGACCTGCCGCCGGTGGAGGCACTGGGCGTGGCCCTCGCGCTCGCTCTGGCCACGCGCCCCGCCGTGATCGTCGCGGACGACGTGGACCGCGGGTGCCCGGCGGACGAGCGCGTCCGGGCCTGGCAACTCGTGGGGCGGGTCTGCCGGGTGGGCTGCACGGTCGTGGCGGGTGCCCTCGACCCTCCCGCCTCCGGTGCCGGCCTCGACCCGGCGCCGGTGCTGGTGGCCCTGCCCCGCCGCAGCCACCTGCCCGAGCGGCCGGCGTCGACCGCCGAGGAGGACCGGGCAGGCGAGCCGGCCGAGCCAGACGAGCCAGACGGGGCAGACAGGGCAGCCGATCCAGACGGGACAGACGCGTCGGCGCGTCGGTCGTGGCGGTTGCTCGGGCGGCGGGAACCGGACGGCGGGCGCACCGGCGCGCGCCGGTGCGAGGAGGACGCATGACCGCGATCAGGCTGGCCGTGTTGGAGCTGCGCGGCTTCCGGGGCCCACTGAGGCGCTTCGTCCCGCTCGTGCTGTGCCTGGTCCCGCTGCTGTACGGCGCCATGTACCTGTGGGCGAACTGGGACCCCTACGGCAAGACGGGGCACATCCCGGTGGCGGTGGTCAACGAGGACCACCCGGCCGAGACCCGGCAGGGACAGCGGGTGGACGCGGGCGCCCAGGTGGTGACGGAGCTCAAGGCCTCACGGCAGTTCGACTGGGCGTTCGTCGACGAGGCCGCGGCCCGCGACGGCCTGGAGCGCGGGCGCTACGCGTTCACGATCCGGATCCCCGCCGACTTCAGCGCCGGCCTCGCCACCGGCCCCGACACCCAGCCCGAACAGGCCCGGATCCACATCCTGCTCAACGACGCGAACAACTACATCGCGGGCGTCATGACCGAGGTCGTCGAAGCGAAGCTGCAGGAGCAGGTCAACTCCGCCGCGCACGAGGCCTACGTCCGCGGCGTCTACGGTCGGCTCGCGGACATCGGCGGGAAGCTGGACACGGCGGCGCAGGCGGCCCAGGGGCTGGTGAACGCCACTACCGTGGCCCAGCAGGGGAGTTCAGCTGCCGCGGGCGCGAGCGCCACGCTGCGGTCCGGCTCCACCCAGCTCGCCGACGGCGCCCAGAAGCTGAGCCAGGCCACGACCCAGGTGCACGCGGCGGCCACCGCCCTCGGCGAGGCCGCGCCGCCGCTGGGCGCGGCCGCCGACGCCGTGGTGAGCGCGGCCACTCTCGTCACCCAGGGCGTGGACGCCGTCCACACCGCGACGTCGACGGTGAAGCAGGGAACCGCCAAGGCGGTGACCGATCTGGACCAGCTGGCCGCGGCGCACCCGGGACTGGGCGACGACCCCCTGTTCCAGCGCCTCCGACAGGACGTCACGGCGGCCGACGCCGCGGCCGGGCAGATCGACGGTCACGCCGCCACCGCCGCCGGCAACGCCCACGCGGCGCTCCAGCAGGCCGTCGGTCTCCGGAGGACGGCCGCGGCCGTCCAGCAGTCGGCCCAGAACGCGCAGACCCCGCTGGCCCTGGTCGACTCCGGCGCCCGGAGCATCGCCGCCGGGACGGCCACCGTGTCCACGGGACTGTCCGCGCTTCAGCAGGGATCCGTGGCGCTGCAGACCGCCGCCGACCAGGCCCACAACGGCGCCACGAGCCTGGCCAGCGTGATCGACGACGGGAAGAAGCAGGTGCCCGTCCTGGACTCGGCCCAACTGGAGCACGCCGCCGAGGTGTTGGGGACACCCGTCGCCATCGACCGGTCGAACCTCCACCCGGCCGGCGTGTACGGCCGCGGACTGGCCCCGTTCTTCTTCGGCATCGCGCTGTGGGTGTTCGGCCTCTTCGCCTACCTCTTCCTGCGACCGGTCAACACCCGGGCGCTGGCCGCCCGTACCCGGGCCGCCACCGTCGCCGTGGCGGGCTGGCTCCCGGCCGCGGCCCTGGGCGTGCTCGGGGCCGTGATCCTCTACGGCGTCGTCAGCGCCGGTCTCGGGCTGCACGCCGCCGCCCCGTGGACGACCGTCCTGCTCCTCACGGTCGGCGCCGCCGCGTTCATCGCCATCGACCACTGCCTGCGGACGGCGTTCGGAACGGCGGGCGACGTCCTGTCACTGGTCCTGCTCATCCTGCAGCTCACCGCCTCCGGCGGCCTGTACCCGATGCAGACCACCCCGGCACCGTTCCAGGCGGTCCACCCCTTCCTGCCGATGACCTACCTGGTCGACGGGCTCCGGGTGACGATCAGCGGTGGCCCGTCCTCCCATGTCATCCGGGACATCGCCGTTCTGGCGGGTTTCGGTGTCCTGTTCCTGGTCCTCACCTCGCTGGCCCTGCGCCGTCGGCGCGTGTGGACGGTCGCCCGGCTCCACCCAGACCTGGACCTCTGACCGACGGACCCGACCGTGGCCCCGCCCCGGGGGCGGGGGGGGGGGGGGGGGGGCAGGGGGGGGGGGGGGGGGGGGGGGGGGGGGGGGGAAGGGGGGGGGGGGGGGGGGGGGGGGGGGAGAGTGGCACCGAATCACCCGTGGTGGTGAACAGGTGGTGGTACCAGCCCGGCGAGACGATC
>NZ_JBVHVO010000021.1:0-113180 GCF_055564815.1 Kitasatospora sp. NPDC028961
TGTTTTTTTCGGTTTTTTGGGGGGAGCCCCGTCGGGGGGGCTGGGGGTTGGGGTTTGGGGGGGGGGGGGGGGGTGGTCCCTGGCGCGGCCCCCCCCCCCGGCCCCGGCCCCGGTGCCGGAGCCGCCCCCGCCGACGCCCCCGGCCCCGACGCCCCCCGCCCCGCCTCTCCCGCCCCCGGCCGTCGTGCGAGCGGGGGGTGACCGAGTGACGGTGCCGCATCCGGCAGGGCTCTTCCACCACGTCGAGCTCTGGGTGGACGACCTCGCCGCCGCCGAGGCGCAGTGGTCCCCGGTGCTGCTCGCCCTCGGCTGCGAGCCGTTCCAGCAGTGGCCCCGGGGCCGCAGCTGGCGTCTGGGCACCGCCTACCTGGTGATCGAGCAGTCGACCGCGCTGCTCCCCGGCGGTCATCAGCGCCTGCGCGCCGGGCTCAACCACCTCGCCGTGCACGGCTCGCGCGCGGCGGTGGCCGCCGCCCTCGAGGCCGGGTGGACGGTCCGGGTGGACACCGGCGAGGCGGTGCACCTGATCAACGGTCAGGGCTTCGAGCTGGAGATCGTCTGCGCCTAGCGGCGGACCTCGGTGTCCGCTCCCGCGCGGCGTCCGGCGGCCGTCCGCCCCGGATTCCCGGCGCCGGCACCGGCGGGTGAGTGCGCGACGGCCTCGTGACCGTCCCTCGATCGGGGCACCCCGACACCGGTGCCGCCGACGGCGCCGCCGGGGCCTGACCAGCGCACTTGCCGTATCCCGCCGCCGAGTTCACTCCACCGTCGTCAGACTGCCCGTCAATTGCCTTGGCATGACCACTTACCGAGCACCCTACTGCCTGGTATCACAGACGTGACTCACGTCACTCCCTGGAGGTGTCATGCTACGCCCCACCCGTGCCATGTCCATGGCCGCCCTCGCGGCTCTCCTCACGATGACCACCCTCTTCACCGCCTCGTCAGCCCACGCGGCCGGCGTGAACTACGCCGCCCTCGGCGACTCCTACGCCTCCGGCCTCGGCTCCGGCAGCTACACGAGCGAGAGCGGCAGCTGCAAGCGCAGCACCAACGCCTACGCCTACCTCTGGAAGAACGCGCACGCGCCGTCGTCCTTCTCCTTCGTCGCCTGTTCCGGTGCCAGAACCGGTGACGTCCTCAACAACCAGCTCTCGGTCCTGAACTCCGGCACGACGCTCGTCAGCATCAGCGTCGGCGGCAACGACGCGGGCTTCGCCAGCACCATGCAGACCTGCGTGCTGGACTCGGAGAGCGCCTGCCTCAACGCCGTCGCCGCCGCGAAGACCTACGCCAACAACACCCTGCCCGGCCAGCTCGACCAGGTCTACGCGGCCATCCACGCCAAGGCGCCCAACGCCCGCGTGGTGGTGCTGGGCTACCCGCACCTCTACAAGGTCGGCGGCAGCTGCATCTTCGGCATCGGCGACACCAAGCGCGCCGCCATCAACAGCGCGGCGGACGTCCTCGACGGTGTCATCGCCAAGCGGGCGGCCGACGCCGGCTTCGCGTTCGGTGACGTCCGGGGCGCCTTCACCGGGCACGAGATCTGCGCTTCCGGCACCACCTGGCTGAACAGCACGACCCTGCCCATCGAGGAGAGCTACCACCCGAAGGCCGCCGGGCAGTCGGGCGGCTACCTCCCGGTGTTCTCCGCGCAGGTCTAGCCGGCGCGGCACCCGGGTGCCGGCCGGTCCCGCCCACCTCCGGGGCGGGACCGGCCGGCGCCTCGCTCAGCGCACCTGCTCAGCGCACCGGCTCAACGCCCCGGCTCACCGCCCCGGTGGGAACGGGATGCCGGCGAGCACCGGCAGCAGCTCCCGCTCCTCGTGGTCCAGGTGCGCCTCCAGCTCGGCCGCCATCCGGGCCAGCTCCGCCCGGAACCGCTCGGGTTCGGCCACCCCGATCCCGGCGAGCAGCTTCACCAGCCCGTCCTTGATCCGGCCGACCGAACGGTGCTCCTCGCCCAGCCGGGCGAGCGTCTCCCGCAGGTGCGGGTGGCTCCGCGCCAGCGCGGGGAAGATCGCGGCGTCCTCCCCGGTGTGGTGGTGGGTCAGCCCCGCGCAGAGCGCGAGGCAGTGCTGCCGGATCTGCAGCCCGAGGCCCGGCGGCCGGCCGTCACCGGCGGGCCCGGCCGCGAAGTGGGCCTCCGTCTCGGCCCGGACGTGCCGCAGCTGGGCACGCAGCCAGGTGTGCACCTCCAGCAGTTTTCCCGCCAGGTCGGTCACCTCGCGCCGCTCGGCCCCGGACCGTTCCAGTGCCACCACCGGCAGCACCCGTGCGGTGTGCGCCTGGTAGTCGCCGTACCCGGGGGCGGCCCGGACCACCGCCTCGAACAGTCGGTCCCGCCGGGCGCCCTCGGCCGGCACCGCGACGGCCTCGAACACCTCGGCGCCGAGCTCCACCCGGACCACGGGGTGGGCGAGCAGATTGCGGTACCACTGGGGGTGGTCGGGCGCCCCGGCCGCCGAGGCGACGACCAGCAGCAGACCGTCCGCGCGGACGTATCCGAGCGGCACGGTGTGGTCCTGTCCGGTCCGTGCGCCGGTGGTGGTGAGCAGCAGCAGGTCGCCGCCCTCGAAGGGGCCGCCGACCTCGCCGCCGTTGGTTCGGAATTCCTCGATGATCGCTTGGTTGAAAGACATGGGCATACGCCTGTGGAGTCTCCGGTGCATGGGGAGTGGAGGCCACGGCGCCGCATCGCACGAGCGCAACGGACCGAAGCGGGCGTGCGGGCAGCGCCGCAGCCGCTTGGGTCAGATCAGGGAAGCGGAGTGAGAACTCATCGCGCATCGTCCCTCGGTCGAAGGTGCCCGCCCGGTCGCCGGCCGGCCCAGTTCTCTTTGGCCGACACCGCGCTGCACGCCCCCATTACAGTCATCCGCCCACCCCGTGTCAACGAGCTCGATCAGGATCGAGGGCAGCGCGCGCCGCCGCTCTTCCCCCGGGGGAGCGGCGACGCGGGTCGGGGGGCTACCGCAGGTAGGAGGCCAGGCCGGCCGGCTTCAGGCCGGCGGTGTCGGCGGCGGCGAGGGCGCGCTGGAGGTCTCCGGCGAGGGTGTCGGTCCAGTGCATCAGGACGACGTCGCCGGGGGACAGGGTGCCCTCGTGCCAGATGTTGGAGGCACCCCAGCTGAAGTCGGCGTCGGCGGTCAGCACGTGCTGGATGCCGCAGTTGGCGGCGGCCTGCAGGGTGTCGGCGTTCCAGGCGAAGAACGGCGGGCGGAAGACGGTCGGGGCGGTGCCGAAGGTGCGGACCTGGGCGTCGCGGGCGTCGCAGATCTCGACCTGCTGCTCGGCCGGGCTGAGCGTGGTCAGATCCGGGTGGGAGACGCTGTGGTCCTGGATGGAGGAGCCGGGCACGGCGGTGACACGGCGGAAGAAGTCGGGGTCGGTGGCGGCCGGCATGGGCAGCGGGAACGCGGTGATCGGCAGCTGGTGGTCGGCGATGAACCGCTCCGCCTCGGGGGTGCGCTGCCAGCCGTCGTCCACGGTGAAGAAGACGACCCGGTCGCTGGTCGGCACCGAGCCGGCGGCGGTGGCCGGAGCGGGCGCCGGACCGTCCACCCGGACGTCGTCGACGGCGAACGGACCCTGCTGGTACCAGCCGTGGACGTACAGTCGGACGGTGCGCGCGTCGGGACCGGTGGTGAACCGGGTGGTCAGCTTCTGCCAGCCGCCGTTGGTGGTCGCCGTCCAGGCCGGGGCGACATCGCGCCCGGTGCCGGTGACGCCGAGGTGGACGAAGGCGCCGCGGACCCAGGCCGAGGCGGTGTACGTGGTGCCGGGCCGAACGGAGACGGTCTGCGCGCACTCGCCGTTGGAGTCGTCGTTCGCCGGGGTGACGGCGAGGGCGGAGCCGCCGGAGTGCGGGGCGGTGGTGGTGGCGGACGCCTCGGCGGGGCCGCCGGTGCAGCGCCAGCCGGGGACGCTGCCCCAGTCGGCGAGCGAGGAGGCGGGGATCTCGAAGCCCGGGTTGGTGGCCAGGTTGACGGCGGGCGCCGCGGTCCCGACCGGTCCGGCGGAATCGGCCGAGGTAGAGGTCGAGGCCGACGCCGGGGCCGCGAGACCGCAGACGGCGAGCAGCGTGCAGGCGGCGAGCGCCGACAGGCGTGAGGACATGGACACGTGAGGACTCCTGCGTGGGGGCAGTGGAGGACACGCCCGTGGGGAGGGCGTGTGGAACGGGGTGGAGCGCTCCCCGAGGGGCGGGAGCCGTGGGCGTGCCGCACTCAGACCGAGGCAAAACAATGGACTGGACCACTCGGATCGTCAAGGGAGTGACGTGCCGTGAGCACACTGTCCGCCGTACCGCAAAAGGGACGAGACGGACCGTCAGGAGCTGTACAGCTCGTCGATGTCCGGCCGGTAGTACTCCGTGATCGCCGCCCGGCGAAGCTTCAGCGAGGGCGTCATCAGGCCCTGGTCGACGCCGAACTCGCGCGGCAGCAGCCGGAACGCGCGGATCGACTCGGCGCGGGAGACGGCGGTGTTCGCCGCGGCCACCGCCCGCTGGATCTCCGCGTGCAACTGCTCGTCGGAGAGCACCGCCCACGGGTCCAACTGCTCCCGGCCGTGCGACTTCAGCCAGTGCGCCAGGGCGGCCGGGTCGAGCGTGATCAGCGCGGCCACGTACGGGCGGTCGTCGCCGACCACCAGGCACTGCGAGACCAGCGGATGCGCCTGCACCCGCTCCTCCAGCGTGGCCGGGGCGAGGTTCTTGCCACTGCTGGTGACGATCAGGTCCTTCTTGCGCCCGGTGAGGGTGAGGTAGCCGTCCTCGTCCAGCCGGCCGAGGTCGCCGGTGCCGAACCAGCCGTCGTACAACGACTCCTCGGTGCAGCTCGGGTGGTTGAGGTAGCCGCCGAAGACGCCGGAGCCGCGCACCCACACCTCGCCGTCGTCGGCGATGGCCACCGAGGCCCCCGGGACGGGGCGGCCGACCGTGCCGAGCTTCTGCCGGCCGGCCGGGTTGGCGGTGATCGCGGCGGAGGTCTCGGTGAGGCCGTAACCCTCGTACAGGCTGAGGCCGATGCCGGTGAAAAAGAGGGCGAGCTCCCGGTTGAGGGCCGAGCCGCCGCACATCACGCCGCGCACCCGGCCGCCGAGCACGGCCCGCAGTCGTGGGTAGACGGTCCGCTCGTACGCCAGGTGACGCAGCCGCAGCCGGGGGCCCGGTCCGGGGCCGTGGCCGAGCGCGCGCTGCTCGCGGGCGGTGGCCCACTCGACGGCCACCTGCCGGGCCTGCTCGAAGAGTTCGCCCCGGCCGGCCTCCTCGGCCGCCCGCCGGGCCTGCTGGAACACCTTCTCGAAGACGTAGGGGACGAGGTGCAGGAAGGTCGGCCGGTACGCGGCGAGCGCGGGCAGCAGGGCCTCGGTGGAGACCTCGGGGATGTGCCCGATCCGGAAGCCGCCGCGGATCGCCGCGATCTGCACCATCCGGCCGTAGACGTGCGCCAGCGGGAGGAAGAGCAGGGTGGACGGCTGGCCGCCGCCGGTGTCCGCGAAGACCTCGGCCCAGCCGTCCAGCAGGGCGTCGGCCGCCGAGGCCAGGTTGGCGTGGGTGAGCATGCAGCCCTTGGGGCGGCCGGTCGTCCCGGAGGTGTAGACGATGGTGGCGACGTTCTCGGCCGCGACGCCGAGCCGCTGGCGGTGGACGAGCGAGTCGGGCACCCCGCGGCCGTCCTCGGTGATCGAGTCGACGCAGCCCCGGTCCAACTGCCAGATGCCGGTGAGGTCGGGGAGCGCGTCGCAGACCGCGCCGACCGTCATGGCGTGGTCCTCGTCCTCGACCAGGCAGGCCACCGCCTGGGTCTCGGCGAGGATCCAGCGGACCTGCTCGGGCGCCGCGGTCGGGTAGATCGGGACGGTGATCGCGCCGATCGACCAGAGCGCGTAGTCGAACAGCGTCCACTCGTAGCGGGTGCGGGACATCAGCGCGACCCGGTCG
Organism: Kitasatospora sp. NPDC028961; assembly: GCF_055564815.1. Taxonomy (NCBI): domain Bacteria; kingdom Bacillati; phylum Actinomycetota; class Actinomycetes; order Kitasatosporales; family Streptomycetaceae; genus Kitasatospora; species Kitasatospora sp. NPDC028961. Next base: position 5,951 of record NZ_JBVHVO010000021.1, read on the forward strand.
CCGTACCGGACGCCCCGGGTCAGCAGGCCCTTGGCGAGCGCCAGCACCTCGTCCCGGAAGGCGGTCGCGGTGACCTCGTGCCACTGCGGGTCGCCGTCCGTCCGGCGGGCCAGCTGGACCAGGCCGGACATGCGTTCGGCGGTGTCGTAGAGCGAGTCGGCCAGCCCGCCGGTGGCCGGTGGTCCGGTCGGTGCGGGGGAGCTGAACTCGCGCACATTGCCCCCGATCCCGTTGTGGCCCCTGCCTGCCGGGCCCGTACGGGCGTCCGGATCGGCGGCGCGCTGAACGGTCGGGCAGGTGGAGCGAAACTATCGGATTGCTCTGTCACTGCCCAGGGGTGTGACCGTGACGCGACGAGATCGGCACCGGCCCGTAGGGAAAGTGCCGTGGCGGGGGATGACCGGGGGTGGGCGGTCGAGGGGTGAATCCGGGATGACAGGGATCATTCGGACATCATCGGGCCGGGGGTCGGGAGAGGGCGGGTTCGACCCTCGAACGAGTGGTCAGGGCGTAGTAGGCTCTCGCAGACCTGCGGCCGAGGCCTCGCCGACCGGCCTGGTCCGACCGCCGGAAACCAGGGCAAAAGCCCTGGTTGACAGCCGTGAGCCACCCTGGTCGTCCACAGCCCCTGAGAGCGACCCCGAACGACAGCCCCACCCGAAGGCCTCGCCCGAGGTCGCGCACCACCCCGCACCACCGCCGCCGTACCGCCACCGCCAGCCCTCCTCTGCCGACCGCCCCTTCGAACCGCTCCCCGTCCGCGCCTGGCACTTCCCGACCGAGGACTCCATGCGTCTGCGCAGCAGCTCGATCCGCGCGAAGATCATCGCGCTGCTCCTGGTGCCCATCGTCGCGCTCACCGCCCTGTGGGTGTACGCGACGCTCGCCACCACCGGTGACGTCTGGAGCCAGTTGGCGGTCAGCAGTACGTACAAGGAGTTCGGCAAGCCGGTCGACCAGTACGCGTACGACCTGCAGAACGAGCGCCGCGCCGCCGTCCAGCGGCTGGCCGACCCGAGCTCGCGGGCCGCCCGGGACGCCTTCGAGCAGGCCCAGGCCGTCACCGACCGGGACCTCGTGACGCTGCGGCTGAAGAAGACCGACGACGGGAGCAAGCTCGACGCGGCGCAGCGCGGCCGGTACCTGCAGATCCTCGCGGCCGCCGACCAGCTGACCCCGCTCCGCAGCCAGATCAACCGCTCCTCGCTCAACTGGGAGTTCGCGCTCGGGCAGTACAGCGACCTCGTCAAGCCCACCTTCGGCTTCAGGTCCGCCTTCGTCGCCCGCCAGAGCGGCCAGCTGCCGCGCCAGGGGACGATCCTGATCGAGCTGGCCCGGGCCCGCGAGTACCTCTCCCAGGAGGACGCGGCGATGGAGGGCCTGAGCACCGCCTCCGGTCGGCCCACCGCCGAGCAGTACCAGGTCGCGATCGACGCCCTGCACAACCAGCAGGCGCTGTTCACCGTCTACATCGCCGAGCTCGACCCGGCCGACCAGAGCGACTACATCGCGCTGCGCGGCGGCGAGGCCTGGGCGGCGCTCTCCCGCGCCGAGGCCGACTTCGTGGGCGCGGGCGGGCCGGAGCGGGTGGTCCAGGCGATCAACGGCGACTCCTGGCGGGAGACCGCCGACCGGGCGCTGGGGGACCTCGCCGCCATCAACACCCGGCTGGCGGGGGCGATCGGCGACCGCGAGCGCTCGTACGCGATCGGGCTGCTCTGGCGCGGCGGCATCGCCGGCGCGATCGGCCTGGTCGCGGTGGTGCTGTCGGTGATGATCTCCTACCGAATAGGCCGGGGCCTGGCCCGCGAGCTGATCGGCCTGCGCAACGCCGCCAACGAGCTGGCCGGCACCCGGCTGCCCTCGGTGATGCTGCGGCTTCGCAAGGGCGAGGCGGTGGACGTCGCGACCGAGGCGCCGGAGCTGCAGTTCGGCTCGGCCGAGATCGGCCAGGTCGGGCGGGCGATCAACGCCGTCCAGCGGGCCGCCGTCGAGGCCGCCGTCGAACAGGCGGACCTGCGGCGCGGTGTCTCCGCGGTCTTCGTCAACCTGGCCCGCCGCAGCCAGGTGCTGCTGCACCGCCAGCTGACGCTGCTGGACACCATGGAGCGCCGCACCGAGGACCCGGCGGAGCTGGAGGACCTCTTCAAGGTCGACCACCTCACCACCCGCATGCGCCGCCACGCCGAGGGCCTGATCATCCTGGCGGGCGGCTCCCCGGGCCGGGCCTGGCGCAAGCCGGTGCGGATGGTGGACGTCGTCCGCGCCGCCGTCGGCGAGGTCGAGGACTACGCGCGGGTGATCGTCCGGCCGTTCCCCGGCACCGGGCTGCTCGGCAGCGCGGTCGCGGACGTCACCCACCTGATCGCCGAGCTGGTCGAGAACGCCGCGGTGTACTCCCCGCCGAGCACCCAGGTGACCGTCCAGGGCGAGGTGGTGGCCCACGGCTTCGCGCTGGAGATCGACGACCGGGGGCTCGGGCTGAGCGAACTCGCGCTCGCCGAGATCAACGAGCGCCTCGCGGTGGAGCAGGAGTTCGACCTCGCGGACACCGACCGCCTGGGCCTCTTCGTGGTCAGCCGGCTGGCCCGCCGGCACGGCATCCGGGTCCACCTGCGGCCGTCGCCGTACGGCGGGACGACCGCGGTGGTGCTGATCCCGCGCGAGCTGCTGGCGGAGGCGTCGGACGGGGCGCCGGCCGGGGCGGCTCCCGGCCGGCGTGTGGTGCCGGCCGGGCAGGGCGAGCGCGATCTGGTCGTGGTGCCGCCGCCGGGCGGCGCGGGTACGGCGGGCGGTGCGAGCGGCACGGCCGGCGGCGGGCCGGGGCCGGAGGCCCGCCGGGCCGTCGGGACCGCGTCCGACCAGGGCGGACGCCACCGGGGGAGCGGCGGCCCGCGGCCGTCGGCGCCCGACATCACCCGTACCCCGGGCGGTCTGCCGCGGCGGGCGCGGAACAGGACCGGGCCGACGCTGGTCACGGCCTCGCCGGACGAGGCGGTCCGGGGCCCGGGCCGTCACCGCCGGGAGGGCCTGGCCGCGCCGGAGGGCGCCGAGGCCGGACCGCAGGACGCCGGTGCCGCCGGTGGGCCGGACCGCACGCCGGTCGGGCAGCAGCCGCCGGCCGCCTTCCCCTCCGCCAGGCTGTCCTCGGTCGGGCGGCCCTCGGTCGGGCGGCCGGAAGCCGGGCTGCCCTCGGTCGGGCGGCCCTCGGCCGGACTGCCCGAGACCGGGCTGCCCGAGGCCGGGCGATCCGTGGCAGCGCAGCCCCCGGCGGAGCAGCCCTCCGCCGGGCAGGCGGCCGACGGTCCTCGCGCCGGCGGGCCCGGTCCGCTGCCGCGCCGCGTCCGGCAGGCCAGCCTCGCGCCCCAGCTCCGGGAGCGCGCCGTCCAGGAGGCCGAGCGGTCGGCTGCCGAGACCGCCCGCGAGCGCTCGCCGGAGGAGGCGCGGGCGACGTTCGCCTCCTTCCAGCGCGGCTTCACCCGGGGCCGCGGTTCGGCCGCCCCCGTCCCGCCCGCCCGGCCGGCCGCCGTGCCCGGGTGGCAGCCGCCGGACCCGAACCGGCGCGCGATCGCACCGGCCCCGGCCCCGGCGGCCCTGCCCGCCCCGCCGCCCGGCGACCGGGCCCCGCTCGCCCGCTGGGTACCGGGCGCGTCGCCCGCCCCGCGCCCCGCACAGACAGCACCCTCGACACCCGCGGTACCGGCACCACCTGCAGCATCCGCAGTGAAGGCACCACCCGCAGTGAAGGCACCACCCGCACCACCCGCTCCAGCGGAAGGAAGAGATTCATGACCACTTCGACGCAGTCGTCCGGGGACCTCAACTGGCTTCTCGACGATCTCGTGGGGCGCGTCGCGGCCCTGCGGCACGCGGTGATCCTGTCCAGTGACGGGCTGGCCACCGGGGCCTCCCGCGACCTCGACCGCGAGGACGCCGAGCACCTGGCCGCCGTCGCGGCCGGCTTCCACAGCCTGGCCAAGGGCGCCGGCGGGCACTTCAAGGTCGGCGGCGTCCGCCAGACCATGGTCGAGCTGGACGAGGCCTTCCTCTTCATCACCGCGGCCGGCGACGGCAGTTGCCTGGCGGTGCTGAGCGAGGCCGAGGCCGACATCGGCCAGATCGCCTACGAGATGGCCCTGCTGGTCAAGCGGGTCGGCGAGCACATGGCCGCCGAGCCGCGCACCGAAGCCGCCCCGCCGGGGAGATGAGCGGCCCGATGGCGGAGGAGGAGCCCGAGCTGGAACAGGACGACCCGGCCGGGGACGAGTCCGGGGTCGACCTGTTCCAGCCGCGCACCCCGGTCGACGACCGGTGGTTCGACGACGAGGCCGGTCCGGTGGTGCGGCTGTACTCGATGACCCGGGGCCGTACCCGCCCGGTCGAGGACGGCCTGTTCGACCTGATCTCGCTGATCACCGTCGCCGAACCCGGGCCCCGGGCCGGGGCGGTGCCCGCACTGGTGCTCGACCCGGAGCACCAGACCATCCTGACCTGGTGCCGCCGCGAGCCGCTGTCCGTCGCCGAGCTCGGCTCCTACACCGACCTGCCGGTCAGTGTGGTCCGCGTGCTGCTCGGCGACCTCTACGACGCCGAGCTGATCAGCGTCACCCGACCCGTTCCGCTCGCCGAGCTGCCGGACGAGCGCCTGCTGCGAGACGTGATCAATGGACTCCGTGCGCTCTGACCACCACGAGAACGCCGCTGCCGGTGCCACGGCCGACGACCCGCCCTGGCGGGGTGGTCCGGCGGTCGCGGTGAAGATCCTGGTCGCGGGCGGCTTCGGCGCGGGCAAGACCACGCTGGTCGGCTCGGTCAGTGAGATCCGCCCGCTGCGCACCGAGGAGGAGCTGAGCGAACTCGGCCGCCCGGTGGACGACACCGCGGGGGTGGAGGCCAAGCGGACCACCACCGTGGCGATGGACTTCGGCCGGATCGACCTGCGCGCCGGGCTGGCGCTCTACCTGTTCGGCACCCCGGGGCAGGACCGGTTCTGGTTCGTCTGGGACGAGTTGGCGCGAGGTGCGCTCGGTGCGGTGGTGCTCGCCGACACCCGCCGACTGGCGGACTGCTTCCCCTCGGTGGACTTCTTCGAGCAGCGCGGCATCCCCTTCGTGGTGGCCGTCAACTGCTTCGACGGCACCGAGCTGTTCGCCGCCGAGGAGGTCCGGGACGCGCTCGACCTGGACCCGGGGATCCCGGTGCTGCTCTGCGACGCCCGCCGGCGCGAGGACGGCAAGGACGTGCTGGTCGCCCTGGTCGAGCACGTCGGCGCACAGCGAAGGGGCGGCGCGGGCCGGTCCTGACCGGCGCTCCGCCGATCAGGCCCGGCGCAGACGCCGGGGGCCCCGGGCGGTCGTCGGCGGCCGCCAGGAGCCTCGTCTCATTCGGGCGTCCGCATGCCGGACGTCCGCCGGTCGGAAGGTTGCCTAGACCGGGTCCGGCGTGGAAGGCTCTGGACGAAGGCCGCCCGGCCCTGCGGTTCGGGATGCCTCGGAGTACACCGGAACGCCGCGGGAAGCCCGGCGGCGCACCACGACGCACCGCTCACGCGACCGCGTCCAGGACCAGGGGGAGGGCAGTACCGTGACCGTCGACCACCGCCGCGCCGCGGCCGCGCCGGCCCCGGTCACGCCGGCCCTGACGATCCGCCGGTACATCGACCACGCGCTGATCTGCAGCGCCTGCTGTCGGTGACGGACCGGCCGACCTCCCGGTAGTCCGACGGGCCTCGCGGCCCACCCGGTCGTGAAGTACACCCTCTGACGCTTCGTCAATCCGTAGGCCCAGCCGCACCGGACGCCGGTGTCCGGCCGTGCCGCCGTTTCCCATGCCCGCTCTCGCGGAGACCACCAGTGAACCTCGCCCGCCCCATCACCACCCCTGCTGCCGCCGTGCCCGTCGGCGTGCCGGGAGCGTCGCACCGCGTGCGGTGCAACGGTCCGTTCACATGGTTGAATGGGCGCATGAGCAACGTCGTGGACAGCAGCCGAGGTCACCTCGACCTTGAGCCGTTCTGGCCGTCCCGGCAGCCGCACCTGTTCGACCAGACGTGTCCGGGCTCGCCCAGCGCGTCCCGGCCCGCCGTCCGCTGACCTCGGTTCAGCCCCCGGCAGTACACCCGGTCGACGCGCAGACGACTCCACCCCGTCCGTCACGCGCGAAATGAGCGGCACCATGTCTTCCTCCTCCACGGCCACCCTTCCCCTTCCCGCCGCGACCCCGCACCTGCGCGCGGTCCGCTCCGTCCCGTCGAGCGCCGAACGATGGCACGGCGCCACGATCCCGCCGCACCCCGCCGCCCCCCAGCACCAGTCGGGGTCGCACCACCAGGTCAGCCAGGCGCCGTCGCACTTCGTCGCGCCCGCCCCGGTCGCGGCCCCGGCGCCGCAGGGCGGCCAGGTCGCGCAGGCCCTGCTCGCCGCGCTGCCGGAGGGGGCCACCGTCGTCGCCGCGCTCCCGCAGGGGGCGCTGCCGCAGGCCCTGCTGGCCCAGTACGGCGCGCAGTTCGGCGCCTCGGCCGGCCATCCGATGGTCGGCTACCTGGTGCTGGTGCCCGCCGAGGGCGGCGCCGCCGCGGTCGGCCCCGGCCAGCACGTCCAGGGCGCCCCGCTCCTCGCCGCGCAGGCGCCGGACCCGACCCAGCCCCGCGCTCAGGTCCAGCCGCAGGCCGCCCGCCCGGTCCGGCCCGCCGGTCACGGCATCTCGGTCGACACCGAGCGGCGCAACGCCTACGTCGACGGGCGGTTGCTCGACCTCACCTACCTGGAGTTCGAGCTGCTGGCGCACCTGACCGAGCACCCGCAGCGGGTGCACACCCGTGACCACCTGGTCTCCGCCGTCTGGGGCTACGGCCACGTGGGCGACGGCCGCACGGTGGACGTGCACGTGGCGCGCCTGCGCCGCAAGCTCGGCGCGGCCTACCGCGACAGCATCGTCACGGTCCGCCGGGTCGGCTACAAGTACACCCCGGTGGCGTGACCCGCTACTGAATCCCGTCGTCACGGGCCGGGCGTTCCTTCGAACGCCCGGCCCGTGACGTATGAATGACAGTCGGTCAGGTCCGCTGGTCAGGCGGCAGCAGCAGGACGGCCAGTGCGGCGGCGCAGGTCCGCGCGTGCCCCAGGAACCAGTCCAGCCGGTCGTCGGTCAGGTGCGCCGGAGTCGAGCGGACGGCCAGTGCGAACCGGGCCTGCCCGGCGCCGTCCAGCACCGGGACGGCCACGGTGCGGACCCCGGCCGCCGACTCGCCGTCGTTGAGCGCGTAGCCGGCGGCCCGTACCTTCGCCAACTCCGCGTCCAGCCGCGCCGGTTCGGTAATGGTCCGGTCGGTGAACGGCAGCAGCGGGCCGATCGTCGAAGGCTGCGGCTCGCCGGGGCGCGGCCAGCCCAGCAGGACCTTGCCCAGCGCCGTCGAGTGCAGCGGGCGCCGCAGTCCGAGCCCGGTGTCCGGGCGCACGGAGGCGCCGACCAGGATGACCGCGTGCGGGCCGCTGCGGATCGCGAGGTCCGCGGTGGCCCCGGTGCGCTTGGCGAGCAGGTCCAGTTCGGGTGCGGCCAGGTGCAGTCCCCGCTGGTGGAAGCTGAGTTGGCCGAGTTCGGCGACGGCCGGGCCGAGCCGGTACCGGGCGGTCTGCTCGTCCTGCTCCAGGAAGCCGGCGCTGACCAGGGTGCGGGCCAGGCGGTGCGCGGTGGAGACCGAGAGGTCCATCCGGCGGGCCAGGTCCGAGGCGCTCAGGTCGGGGCCGTTGTCGTGGAAGCAGTGCAGGAGCCCGAGGGCCCGCTGGACGGCCTGTGCACCGGCCGGCGGGCTCTGGACGGCGGTGGCGGCCTCGGCCATGGCACCTCGCGTTCGGTCCGGCGCCCCGGCGGGTCCACCGGGGTCGGTTCCAGACTATGGCAGCCGCTGCTGCGGAATTGTGTCGGTGGCATTGCAATGGGATGGCGTTGATGAACAAGTGATCCCACGATGTGGCAAAAGCTTGCTTCGCGCTCCCTCGCCGTGGAACGCTCGGCACATCGCCCCGGACGGCCCCGTCCGGAGCCCGAGTTGTCGCCCGGACCACCCAACCGGCAGGAAGGAGCAGCGCCGTGACGACCCACCGGTGCTCCGCCCCCTGCACCTGTTGTCGCTGACCCGCCGTAGCCCCCGAGCCGGTCGGAACGCCGCACCGCGCCCCGTGTCCTCCCAGGTCGGCCCTCCCGCACCGCCGTGGGCCCGTCGCCCGGCCGCGCCACGGCCGGGCCGCCCGCCCGCTCCCCACCCGGTTCCCCGGTCGGCCCCCGTGCAGCCCGCTGCTCAGCCCTCCGCTCAACCCTCTCCCTCCGACCGACCACAGCCGGTGCCGCGCCCCGCCGCTGCCCGTATCCGCCCAGCCAGAGGACCCGCCACCGTGCCCAGCCACGCCCGCTCCACCGCCGATGCCGCCCCCTCCGACGCCGCACCCGCCGCGGCGGCCGGTGTCGCAGCCGACGCCCCGGCCACGCTCTGGTTCACCCGCTGCCCCGTCCCCACCGCCACCGGCATCGCCGCCGACCAGGGCCGCTTCGCCCGGGAGTTCGCCGCCGACGGCATCACCGTCCGCTCCCTCCAGGACGCCCCGCCGGAGGTGGCCGCCGACCACCACTACACCCACGCCCTCACCGGCCTGTTCCGCGAAGGCGGCAACGTGCCCGCGCTCTGGGCCCGTTCGCGCGGCGAGCGGACCCGGCTGATCGGTCTCACCTGGATCGAGGAGCGTCAGGTCGTCCTGGTCCGGGCCGGCAGCGGTATCGGCTCGCCCGGGCAGCTGCGCGGGCTGCGACTGGCCGTCCCACGCCATGGGATCGGCATCGACTTCTGGCGGGCGATGGCCCTGGCCGGCCTGCACGGCGCCCTCGCCACGGCCGGACTCGCCCTGGACGAAGCCGAGTTGGTCGACGTCCCGGCCGTCCCGGGCGGTGGGCAGTGGGCCGCCGAACTGGCCGCGCTGCGCGACGGCGTGGTGGACGCGGTGTACGTCAAGGGCGCGCTGGCCGTCGAGGCGGCCCGCCGGTTCGGCGCCGAGGTAGCGATCGAGCTGGACGCCGTGCCGGACCGCCGCCGCCGGGTCAACAACGGCACACCGCGCCCGGTCACCGTCCACCAGCGGCTGCTGGACGAGCGTCCGGACCTGGTCGTCCGCTTCCTGGCCGTCCTGCTGGAGGCCGCCGACTGGGCCGCCGGGAATCCCGCCGAGGTGGCCCGGATCCTGCGGGCCGAGACCGGCGCCGGCGCCGAGGGCGTCGCCGGGGCCTACGCGGCGGGCGGTCACCGCACCCTGCACCTCGACCTCTCGCAGGAGCGCCTCGGCCTGTTGGAGCAGCAGGAGCGCTTCCTGCGCCACCAGGGCTTCCTCGCCGCCCCCGTCGACGTCGCCGCCTGGGCGGACCCCGAGCCGCTGCGCGCCGCCCGCGCCCTGCTCGCCGCCCGCCGCGCCGCGGCCGGGCCGGCCTGACGCCGCTCACCCCACGCCGCCGCCCCGCCCGCGTCGCCGCTCTGTCCGCGTCGCCGTCCTGCCCTCCGCCGCTGTCCTGCCCCCCCGCCGCGCCCGCCGGCCTGCCGATTCCCCTGGAGCTGACCGTGAAGACCCGCCGCCTCGCCCTCGCCGCCACCGCGTTGCTCACCACCACCGCCCTGGCCGCCTGCGGTTCGTCCGCCGGTGGCGCCAAGGCCTCCGCCGACGGGGGAGGCAAGGCCGAGGTGGTGCTGCGCCTGCCGGACCCGGGCAACAGCGGCTTCCTCGCGCTGGGCAAGAAGGACGGCTCGCTCGACCGGGCACTCGCCGCCGTCCACGCCAAGGTCGCCTGGACGGGGAGCGCCGGCCCGTTCGCCCCCGCCGCCCAGGCGCTCTCCGCCGACCAGCTCGACGTCGCGCTGGGGTCGATCACCTCGGCCGTCGCCGCCCTGGCGCAGAAGCCAGGCTTCAAGCTGTTCGCCCAGACGGCGCCGGACGGCGTGGGCGAGGGCATCCTGGTGAAGAACGACTCGCCCATCAAGTCCGTCCAGGACCTGGCCGGCCGGAAGGTCGCGGTGAGCCAGGGCGGCACCAGCGAGTACCTGTTGCTCAAGGCCCTGGAGAAGAGCGGCGTGCCGGCCGACCGGGTCGAACGCGTCTACCTGCGCGCCGACCAGACCTCGGGCGTCTTCAACTCCGGCCAGGTGGACGCCTGGGCGACCTGGAACACCTTCTCCACCCCGTCGATCGCCAACTCCGGCGCGCACTTCCTGGTCAACGGCAAGGAGGTCGGCTCCGACAACTACGCGGTCTGGGCGGTGCGCAACGGCTTCGCCGAGAAGCACCCGGAGGTGGTCAAGGCCTTCTACGCCTACCTGCACGAGGGCGGCCTGAAGGAGAAGGCGGACCCGGCGGGCTACCTCAACGTGTTCACCGACTCCGGCCCGACCGCCGTCACCCCCGCCGAGAAGGAGATCGCGGTCGCCGTCACCCGGCAGAGCGCCACCGCCGACGTCATCACCGAGGCCGACACCGCCCGTTTCGCCACGGTGGCGGCGTTCTTCGCCGACCAGAAGGTCACCAAGCAGCTGGTCGACGTCAAGCCGTACCTGATCGACATCGCCACCCTCGCGGACGGTGCCAAGTGAGCACCGTGACCGACGCGCCCGCCGTCACCCGGGACGCCACCGGGGACGCCACCGTAGGCGCCACCGGGGACGCCGCCGCCGGGTACGCCACCGCCGACGACGGCACCGTCGCGGCCCTCGAAGCCGGTCTGGTCGCCCCGCGCACCCGGCTGCCCGCGCCCCGCCCCCGCGCCGTCGCGCTGATCCTGCGCACCATCGGCCCGCTCGCCCTGCTCGGCGGCTGGGCGCTGGCCTCCGCCACCGGGGCGCTCACCCAGGACGTGCTCGCCTCGCCCGCCCAGGTCGCCGACGCGGTCGGCGAGCTCTGGGGCAACGGCCAGCTCACCGACGCGCTCACCGTCTCGCTCACCCGGGCCGGTCTCGGCCTGGTCTTCGGGGCCGGCGCCGGGCTGGTGCTCGGCGTCGTCACCGGGTTCTTCCGGCTGGGCGAGGAGCTGCTGGACTCCGCGGTGCAGGTCCTGCGCACGGTGCCGTTCCTCGCCCTGGTCCCGCTCTTCATGGTCTGGTTCGGCATCACCGAGACGGCGAAGATCGCCCTGATCGGGGTCGCGACCAGCTTCCCGATGTACGTCTCCACCTCCGGGGGCGTGCGCAACACCGACCGCAAGCTGATCGAGGCGATGCGCAGCTTCGGTCTCGGCCGCTGGGCGATCGTCCGCACCGTGGTGCTGCCCGGTGCGCTGCCCTCACTGCTCTCCGGGCTGCGGCTCTCGATGACGCTCAGTGTGATCGCGCTGATCGCCGCCGAGGAGATCAACTCGACCGAGGGCATCGGCTATCTGATGGCCCAGGCGCAGAACTTCTCGCGCACCGACGTCCTCGCCGTCTGCATCCTGATCTACGGGCTGCTCGGCCTCACCGCGGACGGTGTGGTCCGCCTCCTGGAGCGCTTCCTGATGCCCTGGCGCAAGGCCACCCAAGGAGCAGGCCGATGAGTACCCCGACCACCACCGCGACCACCGGTGCGACCCCGACCGCCACCGCGACCCCGACCACCGGCGCCGTCGCGGCCGAGGACGGCGCCCCCGCCGTCCACCTGCGCGGCCTGCGCCGGGTCTTCGGCACCCGGGCCGTCCTCGACGGGGTGGACCTGTCCATCGCCCGGGGCGAGTTCGTCGCCCTGCTCGGCGCCAGCGGAACCGGCAAGACCACCCTGCTGCGGATCCTCGGCGCCCTGGACAGGGCCGACGCCGGAACGGTGCTCGTTCCGCCGGTCCGCACGGTGGTCTTCCAGGAGCCCCGCCTGGTGCCGTCCAAGCGGGTGCTCGCCAACGTCACCGTCGGGCTGCCGCGCGGCGCCGCGACCCGGGAGACCGCCCTGCGGGCACTCGCCGAGGTCGGGCTGGAGAAGCACGCCGACGCCTGGCCGGCCACCCTCTCCGGCGGTGAGGCGCAGCGGGCGGCGCTCGCCCGGGCGCTCGTCCGGGAGCCGCAACTCCTCCTTCTGGACGAGCCGTTCGCCGCCCTGGACGCCCTCACCCGGCTACGGATGCAGGACCTGGTCGGTGACCTCGTCCGCCGCCACCGCCCGGCCGTCCTGCTGGTCACCCATGACGTGGAGGAGGCCGTCCGGCTCGCCGACCGGGTCGCCGTCCTGCGGGACGGCAGGCTGGTCCGCGACGAGCGGGTCGCCGTCGAGCGCCCCCGGGACCCGGCCGACCCGGCCTTCGCCGAGCTGCGCCGCCGCCTGCTCGCCGACCTCGGCGTCCACTGACCCCGCGATTCGCATTCCCCGCCCCCCAAGTCCCCGCCAGTACACCGGAGATCACCATGGCCATCACCCTCGGCGTCCACGCCAGCAACCCCTCGCTCTACTACCTCTCCCGGCTGGACCACCTGGCCGAGGAGCTGGCCCCGCTCGGTGAGACCGGCGTCTTCCACCACTACGCCGACGGCACCCGGACGGGCGCCCTGCTGGCCGACGGCACCATCGACTTCGGCGGCACCGGCTCCACCCCGCCGGTCACCGCCCAGGCCGCCGGACACGACCTGGTGTACGCGGCGGTCTCCGCTCCCCGCCCCGACCACGGTGCGCTGCTGGTGCTCGCCGACGGCCCGGTGGCCTCCGTCGCCGACCTGAGGGGCGGCACCGTCGTGCTGGCCGTCGGCTCCTGGCAGACCCACCTGCTGGCCAAGGCGCTGCATGCCGAGGGCCTCTCCTACGCGACCGACATCACCCCGGTCCGCCCGGCCGCCGACGAGGACCAGGCGCAGCGGCTGCGCGACGGCGAGATCCTCGGCTGGATCGCCCAGGGCGCCGAACTGGCCGCCGCCCGCCGGAGCGGGCGGTTCCGCGAGCTGATCCGCACCGGTGACGTCATCACCGACCGCTCGGTGTTCTTCACCCGCCGGGACTTCGCCACCGAGCGCCCCGAGGTGGTGGCGGCGATCGCGGCCGCGCTGCGCCGGGCCGATGCCTGGGTGGCCGCCCACCCGGCCGAGGCGGCCGCGATCGCCGCCGCCGACCTGGGCGGGGCGGTGGAGGACTGGGAGCAGGCGCTGACCGCCCTGCCGTGGCGGCTGGAGCCCGCCACCGCCGGGTTCGTCGCCGAGCAGCAGGAGGCCGCGGACATCTTCCACGGCGTCGGTTTCATCGACCGCGCGCTGACCGTCGCCGACGCCCATCTGCCCGCGCTGGAGGCCCCGGTGGCCGCCGCACTCGCCAAGGCGGTCTGACCCGATGGCCTCCGAAGTCCTCTGGTACATCATCCCGCGCGAGGGCCACTACCCCTGGGAGCCGGCCGGCCGACGCCCGGTCGACCTCCGCTACCTCCAGCAACTCGCGGGCAGTGTCGAGCGACTGGGCTACACCGGTGCGCTGCTCGCGACCGACCTCTACGACGTCTGGGACCTCGGCAACGCGCTGGCCGCCGCCACCACCCCCGCGTTCAAGCCGCTGCTGGCCGTCCACCCCGGGCTCATCTCGCCCACCCTGCTGGCGAAGATGGCGCTCAGCTTCGACCACCTGCACGGCGGCCGGCTCCGGTTCAACGTCGTGAACGGCTCCACCGCGCAGCTGCGCGAGTACGGCCTGGACGTCGAGCACGACGACCGGTACCGGCTGAGCGCCGAGTACTGGTCGATCGTCCGGCGCCTCACCTCCGGTGAAGTCTTCGACCACAAAGGCGAGTTCTACAACCTGAAGAACGCCGGTGCGAGCCTGCGCGAACTCGCTCCCGTCCAGCCGGGCGGCATCCCGCTCTGGTTCGGCGGCAGTTCGGCGGCCGGCATCGAGATGGCCGCCGAGCACGTGGACGTCTACCTGACCTGGGGCGAACCGCCCCAGCAGCTCCGGGAGAAGCTGGACCTGGTCCGCGAGCGCGCCGCCGCGTACGGGCGCACCCTGCGGATCGGCCTGCGGCTGCACCTGATCGTCCGCGACACCGAGGACGAGGCCTGGGCCGCCGCAGACCGGCTGCTCGACGTCACCAGCGAGGCCACCTACGCCCGGCAGCTCGGCGGGGCGACCGGTGAGGACGGGGTCGGCTGGCAGCGCCAGTTCCGCCAGCACGGGGGCCGAGTGCCCGCGCGGGCAAGGGAGTTGGAGAGCCACCCGAACCTGTGGCCCGGGATGAGCCTGTTCCGCCCCGGCCCCGGTACGGCGGTGGTCGGTTCGACCGCCCAGGTGGTCGAGCGTCTCCAGGAGTTCGAGTCGCTCGGGGTGGACACCTTCATCCTCTCCGGCAACCCGCTGCTCGAAGAGGCGCACCGGGTCGCCGAGACGGTGCTACCCGCGCTCGGCGTGGGCCGCCGCTAGCGGAGGGGCGAAGGTGCCCGGCAGGACGGGGAACGGCACCGGTGAGGTCAGTGCCAGCTGTCGGGCGAAGCGCGCGAGAGTGCGCAGGAGGAGCGTCCGCACGGGGACTCCAGGGTCTCGAAGGACGTGTGCGGACGGTACAACGCCCGAAGTCCCGGCAGGTCACGCGGTGTCGCCCGAGGAAGCTCGGGGCGGCACTGTACGGACTGCCGGGACTTCGGGACTGCCGGGTCGGCCGGATCAGGGGCCGAAACGGCTCAGCGACTGAGCGCGTCGATCTCCGCGAGGTCCTCGGCGGTCAGCGGGCCGCCGTTCAGCGCGTCGATGTTCTGGTCGAGCTGGGCGACGCTGCTCGCGCCGATGATCACCGATGCCACCCGGTCGTCGCGGAGCACCCAGGACAGCGCCAGCTGGGCGAGGGTCTGCCCGCGCCGCTCGGCGACCTTGTTCAGCGAGCGCAGCTGCTCCAGCTTCGGGCCGGTCAGTGCCTCCTTGTTCAGGAACCGCCCGACCGACATCCGCGACCCGGCGGGCACCTCACCGGAGAGGTAGCGGTCCGTCAGCAGCCCCTGGGCGAGCGGGGAGTAGGCGATCAGGCTGGTCCGGGTGTCGCCGACCGCGTCCAGCACCCCCTCCTCCACGGAGCGGTCGAGGATCGAGTACGCGGACTGGTTCAGCAGGACCGGGGTGCCCAGCTCGCGCAGGATCGCGACGGCCTCCCGGTGCTGCTCGGCCGGGTAGTTGGAGATCCCCGCGTACAGGGCCTTCCCCGAGCGGACGGCCGAGTCCAGCGCGCCCATCGTCTCTTCGAGCGGGGTTTCGGGGTCGTGGCGGTGCGAGTAGAAGACGTCCACGTAGTCCAGGCCCATCCGGCCCAGCGACTGGTCCAGGCTGGCCAGCAGGTACTTGCGGCTGCCGCCGTCGCCGTACGGGCCGGGCCACATGTCCCAGCCCGCCTTGCTGGCGATGAACATCTCGTCCCGGTACGGGCGGAAGTCCTGCGCGAAGAGGTAGCCGAAGTTGCGCTCGGCGCTGCCGTACGGCGGGCCGTAGTTGTTCGCCAGGTCGAAGTGGGTGACGCCCCGGTCGAAGGCGCGGCGCAGCACCGCCCGCTGCACCTCCAGCGGCTGGGCGTCACCGAAGTTGTGCCACAGGCCGAGCGAGACGGCGGGCAGCTGGACGCCACTGCGGCCGGCCCGGCGGTAGGTCATCGAGGCATAGCGGTCATCCGCGGCGAGGTACGTCATGCCGGACATCCTGCCAGGACCGTCGCCCCGATCAAGCTCTTGCCCCGCCCCTGACCGGTGCATATGCTCGCGGTGGATCGTGTGTGTGCGAGGCGAAGGGGAGCCGGTATGACCATCTGCGCAGCTCTCCCGCGCTGTTGTCGCCCCGTCCGCGGCACGCGCTGACGCCGCCGCCCAAGCTCCTCTCCCGCCCCGCCGCCGCTCCCGTGTGAGCGCGATCGGCCCCTGGGCGCGGGGCCGCCGGGGCCCGGGTGCGCCGCGCCGCCGTTCCCCCCGGGATCCCCGTTCCTCCCGGATCCCCGTTTCCCTCCGGATCCCCGGACCTCCCCGGTGGATCCCCGCCGAGCGCCGGCGCACCCCGCCGAGCGCCACCGAACGCCCCACAAGGAGACCGCCATGCGGTTCACCGTCTCGTCCCTCGTCTCCAACGGACCCGACCCCGTCACCGGAGTGCGGCGCACGACCCACGAGAAGCTGCACAACGTCATCGACCAGGCCGTCACCGCCGAACGGCTCGGCTACGACGGCTACGGCGTGGGGGAGCGGCACGGCGAACCGTTCCTCTCCCCGGCGCCCCCCGTGCTGCTCAGCGCCATCGCCGCCCGCACCTCCACGATCCGGCTCTTCACCACCGTCACGGTGCTCAGCATCCTGGACCCGGTCCGGGTCGCGGAGGACTACGCGGTGCTCGACCAACTCTCCGGCGGCCGCCTCGAACTGATCATCGGCAAGGGCAACGACCCGCGCCACTTCGACCTGTTCGGGCTGCCGGAGGACCGCCAGTGGGACGCGCTGGCCGAGAACTACGGACTGCTGCACCGACTCTGGCGGGAGGAGAAGGTCAGCTGGGAGGGCAGCACCCGCCCGCCGCTCAGGGAGGTCACCACCTCGCCGCGTCCGTACCAGGATCCGATCCCGGTCTGGCACGGCAGCGCGACCAGCGAACAGTCCACCGACCTCGCCGCCCGCTTCGGCGACCCGCTGTTCTCCGCCAACTCCTTCCATCCGCTGGCCAAGTACAAGGCGCTGGTCGACCACTACCGCGAGCGCTGGGAGCACTACGGCCGCGACCCCGAGGACGCCCGGGTCGGGACGAGCTTCGGCGGCCTGTTCGTCGCCAGGCGCTCGCAGGACGCGATCGAGGGCTTCCGCCCGTACTGGGACGCCCTGCTCGGCTCGGCGGCCGGCAGGCACAACAACTCGCCGTTCGAGTCGCTGGAGGACGCGCTGGAGCGCGGCTCGGCGCTGGTCGGCAGCCCGCAGCAGGTGATCGAGAAGATCCACCGCTATCACGAGGCGTTCGGCAACGAGGTGGTGGGCATCGGCGTGGACGCCCTCACCGAGGACGTCCAGCACGAGCAGCTGGAGCTGTTCGCCGCCGAGGTCGCCCCGGTGATCCGCCGCGAGCTGCCCTGACCGGCGGCCCCGCGCGCACCACCGTCACCCGGTGAGGCTCTCGCCTCCCGGGGCTCCGGCAGCCATCCCGGCTCTGTACCTACTGGTATGTACATTGGACGTACCAGTAGGTACAGTCGCCGCATGGCCACGGCAACCCAGCACGTCATCGCCGGCCCGCGGCTGCGCGCCCCGGTCGAGGCGACCTTCGACCGGCTGTGCGACCCGCTCGCCGAGGTGATCGCCGAGGGACAGGCCGCCGGTGAGCTCGCTCCCCGCGCCGACCCGGCGACACCGCCGCGGCCGGGGTCGCCCTCGTCCAGGGCGGCTACGTGCTGGCCCGCGCCGCCGGTACGGCCGAGTCGTTCGACCGGGCCGTCCGGGGCGCCCTCGGGCTGCTCGCCGCGTACCGCACCGGCCGAGACCGCCTACCGGCCGAGGTGAGCCGCCCCGCCCTGTCCGAAGCCCCCACCAGGAGCCCGACGTGCACGCCATGCAGTACGAGATCACCCTCCCCGCCGACTACGACATGGGGATCATCCGCCGGCGGGTCGCCGAGAGGGGCCACCTGCTCGACGCCTACCCCGGCCTCGGCCTCAAGGCGTACCTGGTGCGCGAGCGCGGCCACGACGACTCGCCCGTCCACCAGTACGCCCCGTTCTACCTCTGGCGGACCGCCGAGGGCATGAACAGCTTCCTCTGGGGCCCGGGCTTCCGGGGCCTGAGCGCCGACTTCGGCCGTCCGGCCGTCCGGCACTGGCTCGGCGCCGGTCTGCGCCACGGAGGTCCGCGCCGGGACGGACCGCCGCGCGGCGGTCTGCTGCGCGGTGACGCGGACGGGTCCGCCGGCTTCGCCAGCCGCCACCTCGAACCACTCCCGGACGGCGCCGACCCGGCCGAGGCCGTCGAGGCCGCCCTCGCGTCCCTGCCCGACCACCCGGCGCTGCACACGGCGGCCGTCGCCGTCGACCCCGACCGCTGGGAACTGCTGCGCATCGCGCTCTGGAGCGGCCCGGTCCCGGAGGACGCCCCGGGCACCCGCTACCGGGTGCTGCACCTGTCGACCCCCGAACTCGACCGGCTGCCCGCCGGCCGCCACTGGTGAAAGGACCACACCCCGTGAACCCCGCCGACCTCGTTCCCGCCCCGCTCGACCGCGCCGCCGGCTACGCGCTCCTGGACGAACTCGCCGGGCCGCAGACCCAGGCCGCCACCCTGACCGGGCTGGACGCGCTGGCGCCCGGCTTCGCCGACTGGATCGTCACCAGCCTCTTCGGCGGCACCTACCAGCGGCCCGGGCTGGCGCTGCGCGACCGCCAGGTGGCCAACCTGGCCGCGCTCACCGCCCTCGGCGGGGTGGAGCCGCAGCTCGCCGACCACGTCCGCAACAGCCTGCGGGTCGGGCTGAGCAGAGCGGAGATCACCGAGGTGCTGGTCCACCTCGCGCCCTACGTCGGCGTGCCCAAGGCCCTGGCCGCCCTGCGGGTGGCGAAGACCGCCTTCGCCGAGGCTGAGACCGGGGGCCGGGCCGCGTGAGTGCTTCTGTCGACAGTGGCGCCGAGGTTGCCGCCGGCGCCGGGGGCGGTGCCGTCCGCACCGTTCTGGGTGACCTCGACCCGGCCGAGCTCGGCGTCTGTGACGCCCACGACCACCTGTTCCTGCGCAGCCCCCGGCTGCCCGGCGAGGAACTGGACGACCCGGCGGCCGCCGAAGGGGTGCTGCGCGACTTCGCGGCGGCCGGCGGCCGGGCGCTGGTCCAGTGGACCCCGCACGGCATGGGCCGCGGCGCCTTCGCGCTCCCCGGTCTCGCCCGCGCGACCGGCGTCCACCTGGTCGCGGCCACCGGCCTGCACCAGGACGTCCACTACGACCCGCAGTGGCTGGCCGAGCGCTACGAAGGGCTCGCCGAGCTGTTCACCGCCGAGCTGACCACCGGTCTGCGCGGCGCGCCCGCGGGCGTCCGGGCCGGACTGATCAAGGTGGCGGGCGACTACCACGGTCTCGGCCCGCACACCCGCCGGGTGATGGCGGCCGCGGCCGAGGCGCACCACGCCACCGGCGCGCCGATCGCCGTCCACCACGAACTCGGGACCGCCGCCCCGGACGTCCTCGACCTGCTCTGCGGGCAGCACGGCGTGCCGGCCCACCGGGTGATCCTCGGCCACCTCAACCGGCTGCCCGACCTGCGGCTGCACCGGCACCTTGCCGGCTCCGGCGCCTACCTGGCCCTGGACGGTCCCTCCCGGGCCCATCACGCCACCGACCACCACCTGTTCGACACCGTCGCCGCGCTGGTCGAGGCCGGCCACGCCGACCGGCTGCTCCTCGGCGGTGACACCACCACCCGCACCGCCCGGCACAGCCCCGGACCCACCCACCTGCTCACGGCCGTCGCTCCGCGCCTGCACCGCGAGTTCGGCCCGGACCTGGCCCGACGCCTCCTCGTCACCAACCCCGCCCAGGCCCTGACCGTCCGCTGGGCGCCCCACTGAGCGCTCTGCGCCACCGGTCCGGAGCGGCCGCCACCCCGCCGGGGCGGGGCGGGGCGGTCCGAGCCGATGACAGGTACACCGGCTGTCCCGCGGGCTGCTCACCGACCCGCTGCGTTGCCTGCCCGGCGGGGCCGCTCGACCGGGACTCGGGTGGGCTGCCCGGTGGGCCGGGCAGACCGATACCGGTCGCGGCGAGCGCGGCGGCCGGCTCGTGGGCGTTCGTCCAGGGCTTGTGCTGCCGGGCCGGTGGGGTCGGCGGGTTCGGCACAGCCGTCCGCAGCGTCGAGCCGTTCGCCGGGGTGGGAGTGCGGTCCGAGTAGGCCGGTCAGGGCTGCGGAGAGGGCACTGGTCGTCCCGTCGGCCCTGTGCTGCGGGCCTCGCGGCGCCGCGTTGGCGGGCGTCCGCCCGGCCGGAGCCGAGTGCTCGGAGGATCGGCCGGTCCGATGCGCCGAGCCGGTGGCCCGCGGCGGAGAAGGCGGGGAGCGGGTCGGCGAACCGGTACGGGCTGCGCCGTCCCTGGCCGACCGCTGAGGACCGGGCGGTGCCGCGTTGGCGGGCGTCCGCCCGGCCGGGGGCCGGGTCAGCCGCCGAGTGCCCGGAGGATCGGCTGTCCCAGTGCGCCGAGCCAGCCCGCCAGGGCCGAGAGGGGCCCGAGCAGGCCGGTACCGGCGGCGACGAGTGCACCGGCCGAGCCGAGCAGGCGGGTGATCCTGGTGAGCCGGCCCGCGACCGCCTCGCGGTCCGGCTCCGGTCGCGCGACCTCCGTGTCCAGCGCGTCGAGTTCGGTCCGGACCTCGGGGGCGACCGCCGGGGGCAGCTGCGCCCGCTCGGCGGCGGAGCGGAGTTCGCCGACCAGCGCGCGGACGTCCTGCCCGGCCGCCGTGAAGTGGCCCGTCTGGCCGCCCCGGACCGTCTGGTCACCGGCGACGTTGTTGATCACGCCGCCCTGCTGGTTGCCGATGTTGAAGACCATGGCGTCCCTCCGGGGGAGTCGGTCCTTGGACGCTGGGGAGTCTCAGCGGGGCGGTGGCGCCTGGAGCCGCTGCGCTTCCGCCGACTCGAAGCGCCGCCGACGGGAGGTGGCCACGATGTGCAGGACGATTCCGACGAGGATCAGGACGCTGCCGATCGCGGCCACCCCGAAGCCGATGGCGCCCACCGGCATACCGCCGATCTCCGGGCCGAGGACATTGGGCACGGTCAGGTGGGGGCTGTCGGTGTTGGCCGCGTCGTTGGTCTGGGCGATGAAGCGGATGATCGCCCAGCCGTAGACCGCGCCGCCGACCACGAACAGCAGGAAGCCCGCCACCACCAGGTGCCGCGCCCTGGTCCGGGTGGCCGCGATCTCGCGGAAGAAGCTCTCCCGCCGGGCCTGCGTGACGTAGTTGTACTGGTCACCTGCGACGTTGCTGAGGTTGCCCGCCTGCTGCTGCCCCACCTCGAACCGGCGCTCCGCCCCGTACGGTGGTGCCGCCGGGCGGTCGGGCGGCCCGGGCGGTGGCGGGCGGCGGCCCGGCGGGGGCGGCCGCGCCGACGGGTACTGCGGCGGCGTTGGGCCCTGCGGTGCTGGGTACTGCTGCTGCTGCTGCGCCGACGGCGGCACGAGCGGACCCCGCAGTCCGCGCGGCTGCTCCTGCGGTTGCCGGTACTCCTGGCGCTCCTGGTACTCCTGGCGCTCCGACGGCTCCGGCTGGAGCGGCAGCGCGGCGGTCCGGGTGACATCGGCGGGCCGCTCCGCCGGGCTCTGCGCCGGGTCCCCCGTGCCGGGGCCGGGAAGGATGGCGGTGGCGGCCTCCCACGGGTCCTCGTAGTGCACCTCGAAGGAGCCGAAGTCCAGGACGTCCCCGGCGTGCAGCTCCTCCTGTCCGTGCACCGGGTGGCCGTTGAGCCGGGTGCCGTTGGTGGAGGCCAGGTCCTCGACGGTGGTGTGACCGGCCGACCGCTGCACCACGGCGTGGCGCCGGCTGACGCCGGGCTCGCCCACCCGGATCTGGCAGGTGGCGTCCCGGCCGACGAGCAGCGGCCGGTCGGTCAGTTCGAAGACCTCGCCCCGCAGCCGGCCGGGGGTGTCGACGACGAGACGGGGTAAGGCTTGTTCCCGCGACGGTGAACTCATGGCACGGCCTCCTGCCGGGCGGGCTGCTGAACCACCGGCGGCGGCGACACGGTGCGGCGTCCGTCCGCCGGCTCGAGTGCCCTCACCCTCCAGTAAAGGCCACCTCGGCGCCCCGGGACAGCCCCCGGGGCCCACCGGGTCGGCCGGCCGTCCGGTCGAGGGTCACATGTGGGTGCCGCCGTCGATCCGGATCTCGGTGCCGGTGACGAAGGCGCCGTCGTCCGAGGCCAGCATGGCGATCACGCCGGCCACCGTCTCCGGCCCGGCGAAGCCCTGGCCGAGCGCGGGGGAGAGCTTGGCGAGCAGGCTGAAGTCGGCGTCGGCGGGCAGGCCCGGGTTGTTGGTCATGCCGCTGTCGATGCTGCCCGGGGCGACGCAGACCGCGCGCAGTCCCCGCTTGGCGTACTCCGAGGCGATCGCGTGGGTGAACGACTGGATGCCGCCCTTGGTCGCGGCGTACGCGGCCATGTAGGGGTGCGCGAAGGTCGCGGAGGTGGAGCTGAAGTTCACCACCACGCCCCGCCCGTCGGCGAGCAGGGCCGGCAGCGCCTCGCGGGTCATCAGGAAGGTGCCGGTCAGGTTGACCGCGATCAGCGTGTTCCAGAACTCCAGGCTGGTCTCGTGGGTGTGCGAGGAGCGCAGGATCCCGGCCGCGTTGACCAGGACGTCGAGCCCGCCGAGTCCGGCCACCGCCTCGGCCACGCCCGCGCGGACGGCGGCCTCGTCCGAGATGTCCACGACCGAGGTCGTCAGCCGGTCGGCGGTCCCGTCACCGGTCGCCCGGTCCAGGGTGGCCTTCAGGCCGTCCTCGTTGACGTCGACCGCGACGACCCGCCCGCCCTCGGCGAGGATCCGGTGCACGGTGGCCTGGCCGATGCCCGAGCCGCCGCCGGTGATCAGGACGTTCCGCCCGCTGAAGCGCTCCATGGTGGTTCTCCGTTCGTTCGTGGTCTCGCGACCTCGATTGACACGGTACGCCGAAGTGGCACATCGTGCCAATAAGTCGTGACGGGCCAAAGTGGCATGATGTGCCATGCGGATTCGGTTGGACGGTCATGTCGGTCATACCGCTGACGACCGCCCGGCGCGGCACGCCGCCGAGGCCCGCCGCGCCACCCGGGCGTGTCACGCCGCCCCGGCACAACACGTCACCCCGACACGTCGCGCCACCCCGGCGTGTCGCGCCACTCCGGCACAACGCGCCATCCCGGCACGTCGCGCCACCGCGTGCGTCGGTCCGCGTACGCTGAGTGCTGTGATCGGACGCCCCACCCTGAACCAGCGCCGCCGTGACACCACCCGGCTGGAGATCGCCCGTACCGCCGCCGCGCTCTTCGCCGAGCGCGGGGCCGAGGCGACCACCGCCGAGGAGATCGCGCTCGCCTCCGGCATCTCGGTGCGCACCTTCTACCGCTACTTCTCCGTGAAGGAGGACGCCGTCGCCCCGCTGCTGGCGGCCGGCGGCCGGCGGTGGGTGCTGCTCTTCGCGGAGAGCTCGGCCGATCTGCCGGTCCGCGAGGCGCTGGAGCGTTCGGCGGTCGAGTCGCTGACGCCCACCGACACCCCGGGCGTGGAGGCCATGCACTGGACCCGCGACCTGCTTCGCGATCCCCGGCTCGACTCGGTCTGGCAGCGCGTGCACGCCGACTCGGAGGAGCGGCTGCGCGCGGTGCTCACCGCCCGCTGCCCCCGGGGCACCGACGAGCTGGAGATCCGGCTCGCGGCCGCCGCCGCGACCACCGCGATCCGGGTGGCGCTGGAGGAGTGGGCCTTCTCCGACGCCCCCGCCGCCGGGCCGGGCTCGCCCCAGGAGCTGGGCGCCCGGTGCATGCGCGAACTGACCGCCGGTCTGCGCCTCTGGAGCAGCGTCAGCTGACGCGACCTCAGCCCGGCCCGCCCGCCGCACCGCCCGCCACACCGCCCCTCACTCCGCTCGTGCCGGCCCGTTCTCCCGGCGTCCCGGCACTGCCCCGGCCGCCATACCCGCTGGTCGGCGGGTCCACGGGGGCCCGGCGGGCCGCTAGGGTTGTTGATCGCGCCTCGGTGCTGGCTTCCGTGGTGGACGGGGGAACCGGGGCGGCCGTTCCGGTTGTCCTGACAGTTGTCCTGCCAACGGGGACGGGGGAGTTCGAGGCGTGGGAGCAAGTAGGACATGGGTCTGACGAGCCACAAGGTGCTGGCGCTGACCGTATTGATCGCCGTCGTGATGATGGCCGGCACGGTCTGGCTGTGGCCGAGACTGTCGAAGACGACCTGGCAGGCGGTGCTCGGCCGGATCGGCGCGCTGCTCGCCACCCAGCTCACCGTGCTCGCCGCGCTGGGCCTGGTGGCCAACAACTACTTCGCCTTCTACAGCAGCTGGGACGATCTGCTCGGCACCGGCGACAACGGCCCGGTCGTCATCCAGAACAAGGCGGACGCCTCCGGGCGCCTCCAGGTGGAGACCATCGGGCACGCGTCGGTCCAGGGCGGCGGGGCGCTCGGTCGCGACCCCAAGCAGTCCGGCGAGATCCGCGAGGTCCGGATCGACGGCGCCGGCACCCGGCTCTCCACCGACGGGTACGTCTACCTGCCGCCGCAGTACTTCCAGCCGGAGTACGCGCAGAAGCAGTTCCCGGCGGTGATCGTGAGCACCGGCTTCCCCGGGATCGCGAAGAACCTGGTGACCCGGCTGAACTACCCGGGCGCGGCGCTCAAGCTGCTCCAGGAGGGTCGGATGCAGCCGACCGTGATGGTGCTGATGCGCCCCTCGCCCGCACTCCCGCAGGACACCGAGTGCGAGGACATCCCGGGCGGCGCGCAGTCGGAGACGTACTTCACCAAGGACGTCCCGGCCGCGATCCAGGCGACTTACCGGGTCTCCTCGGACCCGCAGGCCTGGGGCTTCATGGGCAACTCGACCGGCGGCTACTGCGCCCTCAAGCTCGCCATGCGGCATCCGGAGGTCTTCCCGACCGCCGTCTCGCTCTCCGGCTACTACCAGGCCGCCGACGACCCGACCACCGGCGACCTCTTCCGGGGCAGCCAGCAGCGTCGCAACGAGGCGGACCTGATGTGGCGGCTGAAGAACCTGCCGCAGCCCGAGGTGTCCGTCCTGCTGGCCGGGACCAGGGAGGGCGACGGCGACTACCGCCGGGACACCGAGGCCTTCGTGGCCGCCGCGCACGCGCCCATGAAGGTCTCCTACAGCATGATGAAGACCGGCGGCCACAACTTCGAGACCTGGAGCAGGCTGCTGCCGTCCTCGCTGGAGTGGCTCTCCCAGCACCTCAAGGTGCCGAGCCACACGGTCTGACCGCCGCCGGGCCCGCCCGCCCGGCCAGAACGCCCGGATACCAGCGCGCCAGGTCACCAGGACGCCAGGTCACCAGGACGCCCGGTCACCGGCGGCCCCGGACCGGCCTCAGGCCACCGGCTCCAGCGTCCCGGTGTGCAGCTCGCCGACCCGGCCGCCCTCGCCCTCGTACGTCCAGAACGCGCGCACCGTCAGCCTGCCGAGGTCCATCACGTGGCTGACGGTGATGCCGCTCTGCTCGGTCCAGCTGACGAAGTACAGCTCCGGCCCGATCTCGGCGATGTGCAGCGCGACGTCCTCCCACTGGCCCGCCGACTCGCCGAGGCCCTCCCAGCGCAGCCGCTTGCCGTCGGGCGAGTAGGCGTTGCGGAAGGCCGCGCCGTTGTCGACCTGGAAGAGGTAGGTACGGCCGGCGAAGGCGGGCAGGGGCGCGGTCATGGCGGAGCGGGTCCTCGTCTCTCGTCTGTGCGGTACGGCTGGACTCCCAACCTATCCGACCGGCCGACCTTCGCGGCGGACATGCGGGCACCCGGCCACGGAGCGGACACCGGGCCGGCGCCGCGCCCGCCCCGGCGCCGCGCCCACCCCGGCCGGACCTCCGCCACCCGCTCGCCGGCCCGCCGCCGACCCCGTCGGCCGCCCCGGCCGCGCCCCACGCCCCGCCCCGCCTCCAACTGATCAACTTCCCCGGTGACTTGATCCACTCCGGACGGCTCCCACTGTGAGCTGCGCGACAACGCCCCCCGTCGGCTTGTCGACATTCGAGCGGCCTGCCTAGCCTGCACGAGTCCGTCTTCGCGGACCCCGCCGTCGGGACGCCGAGTCCTGTCCACCCGCCGGTCGGCATTCGAGCACCGCAGCGGACGGGAGCGGGGGACCCAGGTCAGTGCCCGGCCCACGCGCTCGCGCGTGCGGACCGAGGCTAGGGGTGAAGCCGCTCCCACAGGCGGCCGGGCAACCTCAGCCCGAACCCGACAGCTCACCTCGCAGGCGTCTACAGAGGACACCGCCATGCAGAAGCCTGCCCGGCGCGCGACCCCGCGCCACGCCCGCCCCGCCCACCGAGGCCGCAAGGCCGCCTTCGCCGCCACCGGAGCGCTCGCCATCAGCGGCGCCGGCCTGCTCGGCGTCCCGGCGCTCAGCGGCGCCCAGGCGGCCACCGCGCCGACCGTCACCCAGGACAGGCTCGCCCCGGCCACCATGGTCGCGGGCAAGGCCACCACGGCCGCGCTGACCGTCCACTCCTCGTCCTGCTTCACGGCCAGGACCGTCGGCGTCGGCGTCCGCGACGCGGCCGGGCGCAACCTCGACTTCCCCGGCAACGTCTCCAACGCGCAGATCTGCCCCAGCGGCCTGTCGATCACCACCGGTGCCCGCACCCTGCCCGCCGGGACGTACACCCAGTTCGGCTTCTGGCAGGACCTCGGCGGTACCTGGCACAACCTGCCCTCGCGCCAGCTCGCGGTCTCCGACCCGACCGTCGCCCCCGCCCCGAGCCCGACCGCCACCCCCACCCCCAACCCCACCCCGACGCCGTCGCCCACCGCGACCGCGACGCCGTCGCCCACCGCCCCGGCCCCCACGACGCCCGCGACCGGCGCCCCGGTCGCCGGGAAGTCGCTGACCTGGTCGGACGAGTTCAACGGCCCGATCGCCTACGGCTCGCGCTGGACGGGTGACAAGAGCAGCGCCTACCACTACGGCAACCACAACCCGGACGACAACAAGCTCGACTGGCTGAACAAGAACAACGTCTCGGTGGCCGGCGGCGTCGCCACGTTCACCGCCAAGCCGGGCGCCAACACGCTGGAGAACGGCAAGAAGTCCTGGGACACCGGGCTGCTCACCACCGAGTACTCCAGCGAGGGCTTCCAGGTGAAGACCGGCGACTACGCCGAGACCCGGGTCAAGCTCCCGGCCGGTACGGGCGCCTGGCCGGCCCTGTGGACCTGGAAGAACGGCAACGGGGAGATCGACTCCTTCGAGTACCACCCCGACAACCCGAACCTGCTGGAGCTGACCAACCACGTCAACCCGGGCCACCTGTACTACACCGACGCCAAGGCGATCGCGAAGGACGGCTGGGTCACCATCGGCACCCACTACGGCGCCACCTCGGTCGACTGGTACGTCAACGGCACGAAGGTCTTCTCGGACGGCAAGGGCGTCGGCGCCAACTGGTCCGCGTACCTGATCCTCAACCTGTCCCTGAGCGCCGGGCAGTACCACGCCGCGCCGCAGGGCACGGCCCCGATCACCTTCGCCGCGGACTACGTCCGGGTCTACCGCTAGGCCGATCGGCGCCCGGTCCGGACCGGAACGCACCCGGCCCGGTCCGGATCAGGACAGCCGTACCGCGCTGAGCCGTCGAGGCCCAGCGCGGTACGGCCGGTCCGGCCCGGTCAGAGGTCGTCGGGGGGCTCGATGATGCGCATCGTGAACGGCAGCTTGTTGTTGTCCGGGTTCCGGTCGTCCGCACTGCTGACGGCGACGTAGCCGCCGTTCAGCTCGCCGTAGGGGACGTTGGCGCCGACCTTCAGCGGGATCAGTGCCGTGGCGCTGTCGAGGTTCGGCAGGCCGGCGGGGAAGTGGCAGCGCACCCGGTGGCCGTTCTGGAACACGGTGCAGTTCTCCGGGTAGAACGGCTCCTTCGGCGTGACGCCCTCCGGCAGGGTGACCACCACGGTGAACGGCGAGGCCGTCTTGTCCGGGCCGCGGTTGCCGATGAAGGCGTGCAACGTGACCATGCCCTCCGGCACGACGGGGTCCGGGTCGAGCCGGACCACCTCCAGGTCGGAGTTCGACGGGGCCGGCACCGCGAGCGGCGCGACCTCCGCCGCCGGGGCGTCCCCGACCGCGGGATCGGCGCCCGGGCAGGCGGCCCCCGCGGATCCGGCGGCCAGCGCGGTCACCGCGCACGCCACCGTCAGTGTCCTGCCGAGGAGACTCCGTACGGACCTTCTGCGCGACATCGTCGCTCACCCTGCCCTCTGCGTTCCGGCGGCCCGCACCGTTGCGGGCCGCGTCGGCACCAGCGTGACCGACCGGCTCGCCGTCCTCGTCGCACCCCGCCCTCGGGCCGTCCGAACGGCGGAACGGCGCGCCGGAGGCCGCCCGTCCTTCCCCGCGCGGCAGGAGCGGTGAGTGCCCGTCAGGGGGCGAGGACCTGCCCCAGCCGGGCCGCGATCTGGTGCATCACGGGGACGAGCGAGGCCGCGCCGGCCTGCTCCTCCAGTGCCCGGATCCGGGCCTCCGGGCCGGAGACGGAGAGCGCCGTCGGCGTCGGCGCGCCGGGTACCGCGAGCGCGATGCAGCGCACCCCGATCTCCTGCTCCTGGTCGTCCACCACGTAGCCGCGCTCACGCGCCTGCGCCAACTGGACCAGCAGCTCCTGCGGGTCGGTCACGGTGTAGGAGGTGTGCGCCGGCAGCGGGTTCGGGCCGAGCACGGCCCGCGCCTCCTCCTCGGGCAGCTGGGCCAGCAGCGCCTTGCCGACGCCCGTGCAGTGCGGCTGCACCCGGCGGCCGACCTCGGTGAACATCCGCATCGAGCGCCGCGACTGCACCTGTCCGACGTACACCACCTCGCCGCCCTCCAGCACGGCCAGGTTCGCCGTCTCGCCGGTGGCCTCCATCAGTTCGGCCAGGTAGGGGCGGGCCCAGCTGCCGAGCAGTCGCCCGGCCGTCTCGCCGAGCCGGATCAGCCGGGGACCCAGGGTGTAGCGGCGCGCGGTGTCCTGGCGGACATAGCCCTGCTGCACGAGGGTACGAACCAGGCGGTGGATGGTGGGCATCGGCAGCCCGGAGGAGGTGGAGAGCTCACTGAGCGTCGCCACGCCACCGGAGTCGGCCAGCGCCTCCAGGAGCACGAAGGCGCGCTCGACGGACTGCACGCCGCCGCTCGCGCGGTCCGGACCCGTCGTCGATGCTGTGTCGGGGGTCGCAACCACCGGCGTTCCCTTCGCTGTCGGGGGAGGAGTAGAGTCCCAGCGATCACCTCAACAAACCGTTGAAATTCTGTATCGCGGAAACTAGTCTCCACCTTACAGAATCGAACCCTCCGACAGGTGGGGTTTCCCCTCGGTTCAGATCAAGGACGTTCCCACCGGAACTGCCTTCGCCATGCTCAACCGTCTTAGGAGTGTCCTGCTCATGGCTACAGATCAGGGACCCGCCGGCGCCTCCCCCGCCGCTCCGGTCGTCACTGTCGCCGGTCCGCGAGTCCACCGGGCCGAGGAGGTGCTCACTCCGGAGGCGGTCGCCTTCGTCGTCGGCCTCCACCGCGCGTTCGAGGACCGCCGGCAGGAGCTCCTGGTGCGCCGCAGGACCCGCCGTGCCGAGATCGCCGCGGCCGGCACCCTGGACTTCCTCCCCGAGACGGCCGCCGTGCGGGCGGGCGACTGGACGGTGGCCGAGGCCCCCCGCGCCCTCCAGGACCGCCGGGTCGAGATCACCGGCCCCACCGACCGCAAGATGGTCATCAACGCCCTCAACTCCGGCGCCCGGGTCTGGCTGGCGGACTTCGAGGACGCCACCTCGCCGACCTGGGAGAACGTGGTCGGCGGCCAGATCAACCTGATCGACGCCTTCGAGGGCCGGATCGACTTCACCTCCTCGGCCGGCAAGGCCTACACCCTCAGGCCGGCCGCCGAGCTGGCCACCGTGGTGGTCCGCCCGCGCGGCTGGCACCTGGACGAGAACCACCTGCTGGTCGACGGCCGGCCGGTCGCCGGGGCCTTCCTCGACTTCGGCCTCTACTTCTTCCACAACGCGGCGCGGCTGCTCGCGCGCGGCGCGGAGGACCCGAACTCCGGCCCCTACTTCTACCTCCCGAAGACGGAGAGCCACCTGGAGGCCCGGCTCTGGAACGACGTCTTCACCCACGCCCAGGCGGCGCTCGGCATCCCGCACGGCACCGTCCGGGCCACCGTGCTGATCGAGACCATCACCGCGGCGTTCGAGATGGAGGAGATCCTCTACGAGCTGCGGGACCACGCCGCCGGGCTCAACGCCGGCCGCTGGGACTACCTGTTCTCGATCGTCAAGAACTTCCGCGACGCCGGCGAGCACTACATCCTGCCGGACCGCAACTCCGTCACCATGGCCTCCCCGTTCATGGCCGCCTACACCCGGCTGCTGGTGCAGACCTGCCACCGGCGCGGCGCGCACGCGATCGGCGGGATGGCCGCCTTCATCCCCAGCCGCCGCGACCCCGAGGTCAACGCGGCCGCCCTGGAGAAGGTCAGGGCCGACAAGGACCGCGAGGCCGGCAACGGCTTCGACGGCTCCTGGGTCGCCCACCCGGACCTCGTCCCGGTCGCCCGTGCCTGCTTCGACGCCGTCCTCGGCGAGCGCCCGAACCAGAAGGACGACCCGGGCCCGGCCGAGCCCGTCACGGCCGCCCAGCTGCTCGACATCGCCGGCGCCGGCGGCCACTGCACCCACGCCGGCCTGCACAACGCCGTCCAGGTCGGGGTCCGCTACATCGAGGCGTGGCTGCGCGGCCTCGGTGCCGTCGCCATCTTCAACATGATGGAGGACGCCGCCACCGCCGAGATCTCCCGCTCGCAGATCTGGCAGTGGATCCACAACGGCGTGGTGCTCTCCGACACGGGCGAGAAGGCCACCGCCGACCTGGTGCGCCGTCTGGTGGCCGAGGAGCTCGCCGCGCTCCGGGCCGAGCTGGGCGACGAGGCCTACGCCGGTGGGCGCTGGCGCGAGGCCGCCAAGCTCTTCGAACAGGTCGCCCTGGCCGAGGAGTTCGCGGACTTCCTGACCCTGCCCGCGCTGCCCCTGCTGGGCTGAGCCCAATCTATCCGCGCGTGCGCCCGCTGCCGCCTGCCGGCTTGTAGCAGTCGCCGCGCCCCATTGCTCCGTTCCGTACGGCGACGAATCCAGCTGTCCTCATCGTCGCCGTGCGGAACGGCCGTTTCCGGAGGCATCGATCCCCGTGGCACGCATCTTCTTCAACGGCCAGGCCATGGTCGGCGGCCCCTTCCACCCCTCGGTGGCCGACGCGCTGGTCGGCCCGGTCCGCACCGCGCCGGGCTACCGCTTCTTCTCCATCGGGGACGTCTGCCCCGGCCTGCTCGCCGACCCGTCCGTCGACACCGCCATCGAGGGCGAGCTGTACGACATCACCCTCGAACACCTGCGTGACGTGATCCTCCCCGGCGAGCCCCGTGAGCTCGAACTCGGCGTCATCACGCTGGCCGACGGCTCGCCCTGCCTCTCCATGCTGCTCGCCCGCGGCGAGGCCGACCGCGGCGTCCACCGCGAGATCACCCGCTACGGCGGCTGGCGCCGCTACCTCGCCACCCTGGGCCGCACGGCCTGACACCCACCACACCCGGAGGGCCTGCGCCGACCGGCGCAGGCCCTCCGTCGTGTCCGGACCCCGATCGGGCCGGCCCGCTGCTGCGGAGGGGCCGCCTCCGCCCGGGCACGCCACAGCCCCGGACCCTCGCCGTGGGTCCGGGGCTGGGGTCCGTGCGCCGTCCTGAGCGGTGGCGCACGGAGTCCGGGTGACGCACCGTCCCTGGGCGGCCCGGAGTTCAGGGGGTTACACGGGGCGGGCGGCGAGCTCCTTGGCGGCGCGGGCGCAGGCCTGCGCGATCCGGTCCTCGTTCACCGTGGTCAGCTGCCCCTTCTCCACGACGGCGTTGCCGTTGACGAAGAGGGCGGCCAGCGGCGGCAGGGCGCCGAGGGTGAGCGCGGCGACCGGGTCGGCGATCGAGGAGTGCATGATCCCGTCGATCTTCCACAGCGCGAGGTCGGCCAGCTTGCCGGCCTCGATCGAGCCGATCTCGTTCTGCCGGCCGAGCACCCGGGCGCCGCCCATGGTGCCGAGGCGCAGCGCCTGGCGGCCGGTGAGCGCGGTCGGGTAGCCGTGCAGGCGGTTGATCAGCAGCGCGTTGCGCAGCTCGGTGCCCAGCTCGCCGGACTCGTTGGAGGCGGTGCCGTCCACCCCCAGGCCGACCGGGACACCGGCCTTCAGCATGTCGGGGACGCGGGCGATGCCGGCGGCGAGGCGGGCGTTGGAGGACGGGCAGTGCGCGACACCGGTGCCGGTCTCCGCGAACTTGGCGATGTCCGAGTCGTTCATGTGGACGCAGTGCGCCATCCAGACGTCCTCGCCGAGCCAGCCCACCGACTCGAAGTAGTCGGTCGGGCCCATCCCGAACAGCTCCTTGCAGAACGCCTCCTCCTCGGCGGTCTCGGAGCCGTGGGTGTGCAGCCGGACGCCCTTGCGGCGGGCCAGCAGGGCGGCCTCGCGCATCAGCTCGGTGGAGACCGAGAAGGGCGAGCAGGGCGCGATGGCGATCTGCAGCATCGCGTCGGAGGAGGCGTCGTGGTACTTGTCCACGGCCGCCTCGGAGGCGATCAGGATCTCCTCGGTGTTCTCGACCGCGTGGTCCGGCGGCAGGCCGCCGTCCTTCTTGCTGCGGTCCATGGAGCCGCGCAGCGCGGTGAAGCGCATGCCGAGCTCCTGGACGGCCTCGATCTCGGCGCCGAGGATGTCGCCGCCGTCCTTCGGGAAGACGTAGTGGTGGTCGGCGGCGGTGGTGCAGCCGGACTTGAGCAGTGCGGCGGCCGAGCCCTGGGCGGCGGCGTGCACGAGCTTGTCGTCGATCCGGGCCCAGGTCGGGTAGAGGGCGACCAGCCAGTCGAAGAGGATGTTGTCCTGGGCGAGCCCGCGGGTGATCCACTGGTAGAAGTGGTGGTGGGTGTTGACCAGGCCGGGGGTGACGAGGTGGCCCTCGCCGTTGATCCGGCGTACCACGTTGTCCAGCCACTGCGGGGCGGGGCCGTCGCCGACCGACTCGATCCTGTTGCCGAGGACGACCACGTGGCCGCGGGCGTACTCGGTGTCGTTGGCGTCGACCGTCGCGATCGCGACGTTCTCGATCACGATCCGCTGGTCGGCGGGTGGGGGCTGGACTGCCATGGTGTTACTCCTATGGGGGGAGGGTTGACGAGGAGCGCGCGATGAGCGGCACGCGCCCCCCGTCAACCGGTCAGGACGGTGTCGCCGTCGGCACCGTCGTGGCGGGGTTCCCGTCGGCCGGCGACCGGCGGGCGACCCCGACGTGGTGGAAGAGCAGGTTGAGCAGGACGGCCATCACGCTGCCGGCCGAGATCCCGGAGTGCAGCAGGGTGCGGACGGCCTCCGGGAAAGCGTCGTAGAAGGTCGGTACCGCGATCGGTATGATCCCGACCCCGAGCGCGACCGACACCAGGATGGTGTTCGAGCTGGACTCCATGCCGGCCTCCGCGAGGGTGCGGATGCCGCTCGCCGCGACCGTGCCGAAGAGCACGATCCCGGCGCCGCCCAGGACGGGCTGCGGCACCAGCGAGACGACCGACCCGAGCACCGGGAAGAGCCCGAGCAGGACCAGGATCCCGCCGCCGGCCGCGACCACGAAGCGGCTGCGGATCTTCGTCAGCGCCACCAGCCCGATGTTCTGGGCGAAGGCACTGGCGGCGAAGCCGTTGAAGACCGGGCTCAGCGCGGTGGCCAGGCCGTCCGCCCGCAGGCCGGCGGCGAGGGTGGCCTCGTCGGCCTGACGGTCGACGATCTTGCCGAGCGCCAGCATGTCGGCGGTGGACTCGGTCATCGAGACCACCATGACGATGCAGAGCGAGACGATCGCGGCCGCGTCGAACACGGGGGCGCCGAAGTGGAACGGGGAGGGGAGCGCGAAGACCTTCGCGTCCTGTACCGCGCCGAAGTCGGCCAGGCCCAGCGGGAAGGCGAGCAGGGTGCCGAACGCCAGCCCGACGAGCAGCGAGAGCTGCTGCCAGAAGCCGCGCAGCAGCCGGTTGCAGAGCACCACCGCGAGGAGGGTGATCGCGGCGAGGCCGATGGCCCGCATGGAACCGAATCCCGGGGCGCCCGGCGATCCGCCGCGCGCCCAGTTCACCGCCACCGGCAGCAGGGACACCCCGATGAGGGTGATCACGGTGCCCTGGACGACCGGTGGGAAGAACCTGATCAGCTTGCAGAAGTACGGCGCCGCGAGGAAGCACAGGAGCCCCGCCACGATCACCGCTCCGAAGATCACCGGGAGGGCGTCCTTCGGTCCGTGTTCCTTGGCTATGGCGATCATGGGCGCGACGCCCGCGAACGAGACGCCGTTCACGAACGGGAGCCGCGCGCCGATCTTCCAGATGCCGAGGGTCTGCAGGAGGGTGGCCAGTCCGGCGGTGAACAGGCTGGCCGAGATGAGCAGGGCGAGTTCGGTGGGGGAGAGCCCCACGCCGGCGCCGACGATGAGTGGAGGAGCGACGACTCCCGCGTACATCGCGGCGACGTGCTGCAGACCGGTGGAGACCAGCTTCACCGTCGGCAGCATCTCGTCCACGGGGTGGACTCCCGGCCCGGAAGGGGTGTCGGGGAGGTGGGTTGACACACCGTCCGGACCGGGTGGTCTTTCTGGGGTGGAACCGCCGTCTGTGGTGCGGGTGGAACGGAGTGCCATGTCGAGCCCCTCTTGTGCCCTGGCTCTCGGCGCGCCCGCGGCGCTGGAGATCCCCCGAGGGCGGGACGGCGGAGCAAGGATCCCTCGGGACGCTTCTCCAGCACCCCGGGCCGGCCGCCGTGAGGCGGGCACGATCTCCGGTGGGTGGGGGGTGGAGAAACTGCTGGTGCAGGAGTTGCGGGTACTGCGCACCGTCCGGTGCCGGCCGGCCGTGGGAGGCCGGGGGGTGCGGTGGTGCCGGACGGGGTCCATGGGTGGCGAGCGGTCAGGCGACCGGGATCACCGGAACGACGCCCTCGCGGTGCACGGTGCCCTCGATCAGGCCGTACATCCGGTCGGCGGCGTAGTAGACCTCGTTGTCGTTCTTGAGGCCGAACGGCTCCAGGTCGACCAGGAAGTGGTGCTTGTTGGGCAGCTCCAGGCGGACCTCGTCCACCTCGGCGCGGTTGTTCAGGACCCGGGTGCCCATCGAGTGCAGGGTCTGCTGCAGCGAGTAGGAGTAGGTCTCGGCGAAGGCCTCCAGGAGGTGGCGCCGCACATGGGTGTAGGAGCGGTTCCAGTTGGGCTGGGGCTCCTCGTCCCGGCCGTCGAAGCCGTACTTCCAGCGGGCCGTCACCTGGGTGGCGAGGATCCGGTCGTACGCCTCCTGGAGGGTGGTGTACTTGTCCTTGATGTAGCCCCAGAACTCCGAGTTGGTGGAGTTCATCACCACGAGGTCCTTGAGGCCCGAGATCACCTGGACGGTCTCACCGTCGTAGACGACCTCGCAGGTGCGGGTCTCGCCGCCGTTGCGGACGAACGAGTGGCCGACCTCCTCCGAGCCGATGAAGCGGGCGGAGTTGTCCGGGGTCTTGATCCGGTCCCAGGTGTACTCCTCGATCCGGATCCGGGCCCGGTGGATCGGCTCGTTGTTGTCCACGAAGTGCTTCGCCAGCGTGATGCCGAACTGCTCCGCGGACTCGATCCCGTACTCCTTCGCGAAGGCGAAGACGGTGTTCTTGGTGGTGTCGGTGGGCAGGCAGTTGGCGTTGGAGCCGGTGAGGTGGACGTCGTCGAGGTCACCGGAGAGGGCGACCGAGACGTTCAGGTCCTTGATCTCGTGACGGGTGCTGTCACGGTAGACGCGGACGATGCGGTTCTCCGCCTTGCCGTACTGGTTCTGACCGAGCACGTGGGCCATGACAGGCTCCCAATCAATCAAGCGGTCTAGCTTCCGCGGTAGACCGAGTATCCGAACGGGTTCAGCAGCAGCGGCACGTGGTAGTGGTGCTGCGCGGGTGCGACCGTGAAGACGATCGCGACCTCGGGGAAGAACGGCGGCTCCGCGGAGGTGCGCGCGTAGTACGCGGCGGTGTCGAAGAGCAGCCGGACGACCGAGCCCGCCTCCGCGGCCGGCAGGTCCTTGGCCCGGCCGTCGGAGTCCGTGGCGGAGGTGCCGAGCACCTTCCAGCCACCCTCGGTGTGCAGTGCGAGCTCGACCGGGACACCCTCGGCCGGGCGGCCGAGGCTGGTGTCGAGCACGTGGGTGGAGATGCCAGTCATGGGTGAAGTGACCTTACTGATGGCAGATGTGACGGTACGTCGATACGTCGAAAGTAGCTGACGACAGGTCAGTTCTCGTCGAGCAGTCGGTTGATCCGAATGTCGTTGATCTTGCGCAGCTCGCCCCGGACGATCTCCGCCTCGGTGGCGGCGTCGTTCGGGAAGCGCTCCCGCAGGGCGGCGAGCATGGTGTCCGCGGTGCGGCCGGTCGCGCAGATCAGGAACACGTGGCCGAACTTGGCCTCGTAGGCGGTGTTGGCCCGGTGCAGTTCGTCGAGGAGTGCGGTGTCCACTCCCCGGATGCCGGCCTGTTCGCGCTCGGAGGTGGCGTCACCCGACTTGGGCGTGCCGATCCGGGCGTGGCCTGCCATCGCGTCGTGCAGGTCGGCGGCCGTCAGTGCGGCCATGGCCGTCGCGTTGGCGTCGAGCAGGGCCGCGCGGTCCGGCCAGGGTCGGGCCGCTGCCACGGCGTCGGCCCAGGTGGGGCTGGAGCAGACCTCCAGCAGGAGCTCTCTCAGCTCGGCGGCGTCGGCCGCCGCCAGGGCGTCAAGGGCGTGGGGGTGGTTGGTCACGGGTGGACCTCCTGAAGAGTGGTGCCACCCGCACAAGCTAGATCCACCCAACCGGGCCGTCAACACTTTGTTGAACGGTTGGTGGTTACGTTTTGAACCGGCCCCGGTTGCCGGGCCGTTTCGTGTGCGATGAGACAAGTGTGCCCCGCCGGGGGCTGATGAAGACTGGCCGGGCCGGCGGAGCACACCCGATCGGCCGACGCGGCCGACCGGGGCGTCGCACGCTCAGCCGGACTTCGTGCCGTCCTGGCGGTTGAGGTAGTTGTACACGGTGAAGCGGCTCACGCCGAGCGCCGAGGCGACCGTCTCCACCCCGTGGCGGACGGTGAAGGCGCCCCGCTCCTCCAGGAGGGCGACCACGCGCTGCTTCTCCCAGCGGTCCAGCTCGGCCAGCGGCCGGCCGTCGAACTGGCGGGCCATCTCGGTCAGCAGCCGGTCCAGCGCACTGCTCAGGTGGGGCAGCCGGACGGCCAGGGCCGGGGTTCCCTCCCACTCCAGCAGGACGTCCTCGGCCTTCGCCTCCGCCAGCGGCACGGGCGTCGCGCCGACGGCCTCCAGCAGCGGCTTTATCGCGGCGGCGAGGGGGTGGTCCACGTGCTCGGTCACGGCGTACCGCCCTCCTCGCCGAGCACGCTGACCTGGACCGAGATCCGGGTCGCGCCGGCGTCCAGGGTCTCCCGGAGCAGCTTGGTCACGGCGGCCAGGACCTGGTCGGCCTCGCCCTCCGCGCCGGTTCCGAAGGGGCCGACCGCGACGGCCAGGCCGGCTTCGTCGACCACCTTCCGGGCCGCCACGGCGTGCTCCGGGAACGTGTCCAGTTCGAACGGTTCTGTCGTGAACTCCACCATCAATCGCACCCGCTCACTGTAGCGAGCGGGAGCGCGGCCGGTCATCGGGCGGTCGGCCGCCGGGGGGCGGCTGGTCGATCGAACAGTGCGGGCCCGGGGCGGGGGATCGGCTTCGGCATCTTCAACAAATTGTTGCGGCGGTCTTGACACTCGCTCGGCGCGGCGGACATGCTTCCACCAAGCAGAATCCCTCTTCCGGATCGTGGAAGTTGCGGATAGACGGAAGAGAGATGAGAGGTGATTGACGTGACTGCCGCCTCCGCGCACAGCTTCACCGTCAACCTGTCGATCCTGTTCGGCGAGCTCCCGCTCCTGGAGCGCCCGGCCGCTGCCGCCGCCGCCGGCTTCACCGCCGCCGAGCTGTGGTGGCCGTTCGGTGAGGAGCACGCCCCGTCCGAGGCCGAGCTGGACGCGCTCCGCAAGGCCTTCGGCGACGCCGGCGTGCGGCTGACCGGTCTCAACTTCCTGGACGACCTCGGCAAGGGCGCCCGCGGCACCGTCTCGGTCCCGGCCGAGAAGGAGCGCTTCCGGGCCAACGTGCCGGTCGCCGCCGGGCTGGCCGCCTCGCTCGGCACCACGGCGCTCAACGCGCTCTACGGCAACCGGGTCGAGGGCGTGGACCCGGCCGAGCAGGACGCGCTCGCGCTGGAGAACCTCGTCGTCGCCGCGCGGGCCGCCCACGAGATCGGCGCCGTCCTGCTGATCGAGGCGCTGAACAAGCCCGAGTCCCCGGACTACCCGCTGGTCTCCGCGGCCGCCGCGGTCGAGGTGGTCGACAAGGTCAACGCCGCGACCGGCCTGGGCAACGCCAAGTTCCTCTGCGACCTCTACCACCTGGCCATGAACGGCGAGGACCTGGCGGCCGTGATCGACACCTACGCCGACCGCTTCGGCCACGTGCAGATCGCCGACAACCCCGGCCGCAACGAGCCGGGCACCGGCGGGCTGGACTTCGAGGACCTCTTCGCCCGGCTGACCGCCGCCGGCTACACCGGCCGGATCGGCCTGGAGTACCGCCCGGCGGGCGGCGTCAGCGCCGACAGCTTCGAGTGGCTCCCGCGCGAGCACCGCGCCGGCTAGCGCACCGCGCTCCGGCAGCCACCGCACCCCACCCCACCACGGACAAAGGAACGACGCGATGAGCCGCAAGATCGCCTTCATCGGCCTCGGCATCATGGGCAGCCCGATGGCCGCCAACCTCGTCAAGGCCGGCCACCACGTCACCGGCTACAACCTCACCCAGCCGCAGATCGACGCGCTGGTCGCGGTCGGCGGCCACGGTGCGAGCAGCATCGCGGACGCGGTGAAGGACGCCGAGGTCGTCATCACCATGGTCCCGGCCGACCCGCACGTCGAGCAGGCCGTCCTGGGCGAGGGCGGGGTGCTGGAGAACGTGCGGCCCGGCACGCTCGTCATCGACATGTCGAGCATCACCCCGCAGACCTCGATCAAGGTCGAGGCCGCCGCCAAGGAGAAGGGCGTCCGCACCCTGGACGCGCCGGTCTCCGGCGGCGAGGCCGGGGCCGTCGAGGCGGTGCTGTCGATCATGGTCGGCGGCGCGGCCGAGGACTTCGCCGAGGCGAAGCCGCTGTTCGACGTGCTGGGCACCACGGTCGTCCACGTCGGCCCGGCCGGCGCTGGCCAGACCGTCAAGGCCGCCAACCAGCTGATCGTCGCCGTCAACATCCAGGTGCTGGCCGAGGCCGTGGTGTTCCTGGAGAACGCCGGCGTCGACCTCGCGGCCGCGCTGGACGTGCTCGGCGGCGGCCTGGCCGGCTCCACGGTGCTGAACCGCAAGAAGGCGAACATGCTGAACCGCGAGTTCGCGCCGGGCTTCCGGATCGACCTGCACCACAAGGACATGGGCATCGTCACCGACGCCGCCCGCGCCGTGGGTGCCGCGCTGCCGGTCGGTGCGGTGGTGGCCCAGCTGGTCGCCTCCGCCCGCGCCAACGGCGACGGTTCGCTGGACCACTCGGCGCTGCTGCGCGGCGTCGAGCGGCTCTCCGGCCGCGAGCTCGCGTGACGCTCGCGGGACCGGCGGTACCCCCGCGGTACCTCTGAGACTCCTCCTGGTGGCGTGTACCTCACCGGTCGTGCCCGCGCCACCAGGAGGCCAGACCCGATCGGCAGGCGGGCCGGGGCTCATCCGCCTCCTGCCGATCGACCAAACCGGCGGCGCGCACTCCCTGTCGGGGGCACTTCGGTCGTGCCCGCGCGCCGCCCGGCCCCCTCCCTCGCCGAGGGGAGCCCCTCGTACGTCGGAAGCGGGACGAGGGGAACGGCGGGGAGGGGGCCGCACCCCGCGTCCCGGCCTCCCGGGGCACATGCTTGACGAACCAGCGCCAGAACCGTCCGGAAGTGAGGCCCGCACCATGCCCGCCACCCCCACCCAGGGCCATGTGGTCGTAGCTCCCGACAAGTTCAAGGGCACCCTGGAGGGCGCCGAGGTCGCCGCCCGGATCGCCGCCGGCATCCGCCGTGCCGCGCCCGGCGTCGAGATCCGCGAACTTCCCGTCGCCGACGGCGGCGAGGGCACCCTGGCCGCCGCGCTGGCCGCCGGGTTCAGCAGGATCCCGGCCAAGGTGGCCGGCCCCACCGGCCTGCCGGTGGACGCCGCGCTCGCCGTCCGGGGCGACACCGCCGTGGTCGAGCTGGCGCAGTCCTCCGGGCTCGCCAGGCTCCCCGGCGGCCGGACCGCCCCGCTC
Source organism: Kitasatospora sp. NPDC028961 (assembly GCF_055564815.1). NCBI lineage: Bacteria > Bacillati > Actinomycetota > Actinomycetes > Kitasatosporales > Streptomycetaceae > Kitasatospora > Kitasatospora sp. NPDC028961. The sequence goes on from NZ_JBVHVO010000021.1 coordinate 46,025, forward strand.
GCGGCCGGCTCCTACGGGGTCGGCCAGCTGATCGGCCGGGCGGTGAGCCTGGGGGCCAAGCGGATCGTGCTCGGCCTGGGCGGCAGCGCCTGCACCGACGGCGGCGCGGGCATGGTCCAGGCGCTCGGCGCCGGGCTGCGGGACGCCGACGGCGCCGAACTGCCGCCGGGCGGCGCCGCACTGCGCAAGCTGGCCCGGCTCGACCTCGGACCGCTGGCCGACGTCCTCACCGGCGTCGAGGTCGTGGTGGCCTGCGACGTGGACAACCCGCTGCTCGGCCCGCGCGGCGCGACCGCCGTCTACGGGCCGCAGAAGGGCGCCGACGGTGACGACCTGGTCGTACTGGAGGAGGGGCTGACCCGCTTCGCCGACGTGGTCGGCGAAGCGGTCGGCCGCGACGTCCGGGAGGCCCCCGGCGCCGGGGCCGCGGGCGGGGTGGGCTTCGCCGCCCTCGCCCTGCTCGGCGCCACCATGCGACCCGGCATCGAGTTGATGCTCGAACTGCTGGGTTTCGACGAGGCCGTGCGTGGGGCACGCCTCGTCGTGACCGGCGAGGGCTGCCTGGACGCTCAGACGCTCCACGGCAAGGCGCCCGCCGGAGTTGCCGCGGCGGCCACCCGGGCGGGGGTTCGGGTGGCCGCTGTGGCCGGACGGCTGGAGCTGTCGGAGCGCGAGTGGCGGGCGGCCGGCTTCACCGCGGCCTACGCGCTCACGGACCTGGCGGAACAGCCGGGGGACAGCATGACCCGGGCCGGGGAGCTGGCCGAGGTCGCGGGGGAGCGCATCGCGAGGGCGCTGCTGCGCGGCTGAGCGGGCCGTCCGGCTCTCGTACCTTCCTACATTGACGTTTTGTTGAAGGCGGCCCTAGGCTCCGGGCATTCCTTCGGCACACCCCACTCGTACCCAGGTTTTCGGAGGTCCCCCATGCCCCCCAGCGAGGCGTCCTTCAGTGAGACGGCGGTGATCCGCTCCCGCCGGGTCGTGCTGCCGGACGGCGAACGTCCCGCTGACGTGCTGATCCGCAACGGCACGATCGAGCGGATCGCCGGGCACGGCGCGCTCACGGCCGGCGACGGCGGACTCACCGACCTCGGCGACACCGCCCTGCTCCCCGGTCTGGTCGACACCCACGTGCACGTCAACGAGCCCGGCCGGACCGAGTGGGAGGGGTTCGCCACCGCCACCCGGGCCGCCGCCGCCGGCGGGGTCACCACGATCATCGACATGCCGCTCAACTCCATCCCGCCCACCACCACGGTGGACGGCCTGGAGGCCAAGCGGAAGACCGCCGAGGGCCAGGCCTGGGTCGACCTCGGGTTCTGGGGCGGGGCCGTCCCCGGCAACGTGCCGGACCTCGAACCGCTGCACCGCGCGGGCGTGTTCGGCTTCAAGAGCTTCCTGGCGCCGTCCGGCGTGGACGAGTTCCCGCACGTCGAGCAGGCCGACCTGGAGGCCGCGCTGGCCGAGCAGGCCCGGATCGGCGCGCTGGCCATCATCCACGCCGAGGACCCGGCCGTGCTCGCCGCCGCCCCGCAGCAACCCGGCGTCCACTACCGCGACTTCCTCGCCTCCCGGCCCGCCGACGCGGAGACCGCGGCCGTCGCCCGGCTGCTCGACACCGCCCGCCGGACCGGCGCCCGGGTGCACATCCTGCACGTCTCCTCCGCCGCGGTGCTGCCGCTGCTGCGGCAGGCCCGCGCGGACGGCGTCCGGGTGACCGCCGAGACCTGCCCGCACTACCTCACGCTGGCCGCCGAGGAGGTGCCGGACGGCGACACCGCGTTCAAGTGCTGTCCGCCGATCCGCGACGAGGCCAACCGCGACGCGCTCTGGGCCGCGCTGGCCGCCGGCGAGTTCATCGCGATCGTCTCCGACCACTCGCCGTCCACCCCGGACCTCAAGCTGCTGCCCGAGTTCGGCGGCAGCGGCGACTTCGCGGCGGCCTGGGGCGGCATCGCCTCCCTCCAGCTCGGCCTGCCGGCGATCTGGACCGAGGCCCGCCGCCGCGGCCACACGCTGTCCGACGTCGTCCGCTGGATGGCGAGCGGGCCGGCCGCCCTGGTCGGCCTCACCGGCACCAAGGGCGCCATCGCCGTCGGCCACGACGCCGACCTGGTGGCCTTCGACCCGGACGGCGCGTTCGCGGTGCACGCCGCCGAGCTGCACCACCGCAATCCCGTCACCCCCTACGCGGGCCGCACGCTGACCGGCGCCGTCCGCACCACCTGGCTGCGCGGCCGGGTGGTCGACACCGCCGCCGAGCCCTTCGGCCGCCGGATCACCCGTCACCAGGAGACCCAGTGAGCACCGTCAACACCCCGAGCGCTCCGTTCACCGAGCTGGTCGACCTGGCCTCCCGGCGGCTCGGCGCGGGCGTCGTCGCCACCAACGAGGACACCTTCGCGGACGCGGAGAACCTGCTGGTCGCCAAGCCCGCGGAGTTCCGCGCGCACACCTTCGGCCACAAGGGCCAGATCATGGACGGCTGGGAGTCCAGGCGCCGCCGCGGCGCCGGCCCCGAGCAGCCGCACCCCACCGACGAGGACCACGACTGGGCGGTCGTCCGGCTCGGCGTCGGCGGAGTGATCCGCGGCCTCGTCGTGGACACCGCCCACTTCACCGGCAACTACCCGGAGAGCGCCTCGGTCGAGGCCGCCGCCGTTCCCGGGCACCCGTCGCCGGCGGAGCTCGCGGCCGCCGAGTGGGTCGAACTGCTGCCGCGCACCCCGCTCCGGGGCGACACCGCGCACGAGTTCGCGATAACCGACGGCACCCGCTACACCCACGTGCGCCTCAACATCTTCCCGGACGGCGGGGTCGCCCGGCTGCGGGTGCACGGCGAGGTGCTGCCCGACCCGCGCGAGCTGGACGGCCTCACCTTCGACCTGGCCGCCCAGGAGTTCGGCGGCGTGGCCGAGGCGGCGTCCGACCGCTACTTCTCCTCCCCGCACAACCTGAACGCTCCCGGCCGCGCCACCGTCATGGGCGAGGGCTGGGAGACCCGGCGTCGGCGCGACAAGGCCAACGACTGGGTGCAGATCGCCCTGGCCGGGGGCGGCGAGGTCCTTGCCGCCGAGGTGGATACCACCCACTTCGTCGCCAACGCCCCCGGCTGGGCCGACCTGACCGGCTACGACGCCACTGACGGCGGGGACCCTTCCACCGACCCCGACGGCTGGTTCGAGATCCTGCCCCGCACCCGACTCCAGCCCGACACCCGGCACCGCCTGCGGCTCGACGTCGGCCGCCCGGCGACCCACGTCCGGATCAACGTGTACCCGGACGGCGGCCTCGCCCGGCTGCGCCTCACCGGCCGCCTGACCGAGTCCGGCCGCGCGGCCCTCGCCCTGCGCTGGTTCAACGCCGTTCCCGCTGCCGAGGCCGCCGCCGCGCTCACCGAGGCCGGTCTCACCGGCGCGGAGGCCGCCGACCTGGCCGCCGCCCGCCCGCTGGCGGACCGGGCCGCGGCCACCGCCGCCGTCGCCGCGCTGCGGCCGGGCGACGGCCCGGACGGCGAGCACTCCTCCCGCCGCCGCTCGGCCGTCTGGCGCCTGCTCGGCGTCTGAGACGCCGTCAACCTCCTCTCCACGCATGCCTTTGTCGACCCTGAAGGACCCTCCATGTCCAAGATCCTGACCACGGAGTCGGGCGCGCCCGTCGCCGACAACCAGAACTCGGCCTCGGCCGGCGAGTACGGCCCGCTGCTCATCCAGGACCAGCAGCTCCTGGAGAAGCTGGCCCGGTTCAACCGCGAGCGCATCCCGGAGCGCGTCGTGCACGCCCGGGGCTCCGGCGCGTACGGGTACTTCGAGGTCACCGACGAGGTGTCGCAGTACACCCGGGCGGCCTTCCTCTCCGAGGTCGGCAAGCGCACCGAACTGTTCCTGCGCTTCTCCACCGTGGCGGGCAACCTGGGTGCCAGCGACGCGGTGCGCGACCCGCGCGGCTTCGCGCTGAAGTTCTACACCGAGGAGGGCAACTACGACCTCGTCGGCAACAACACCCCGGTGTTCTTCATCAAGGACCCGATCAAGTTCCCGGACTTCATCCACTCGCAGAAGCGCGACCCGTACACGGGCGTCCAGGAGGCCGACAACGTCTGGGACTTCTGGGCCCACTCGCCGGCCTCCACCCACCAGATCACCTGGCTCTTCGGCGACCGCGGCATCCCGGCCTCGTACCGCCACATGAACGGCTACGGCTCGCACACCTACCAGTGGGTCAACGAGCAGGGCGACGCCTTCTGGGTGAAGTACCACTTCAAGACCAACCAGGGCATCCGCTCGCTGGACGGCGGCCAGTCCGCCGAGGTGCTCGGCGCCGACGCCGACAGCCACCAGCGCGACCTGCACCAGGCCATCGAGCGCGGCGTGTTCCCGAGCTGGACGCTGTACGTCCAGCTGATGCCGGTCGCCGAGGCCGCGGACTACCGCTTCAACCCCTTCGACGTGACCAAGGTGTGGCCGCACGCCGACTACCCGTTGGTCAAGGTCGGCCGCCTGGTGCTGAACAAGAACCCGGAGAACGTCTTCGCCGAGGTCGAGCAGTCGGCGTTCTCGCCGAACAACTTCGTGCCCGGCATCGGCCCGTCCCCGGACAAGATGCTCCAGGGCCGGCTGTTCGCCTACGCGGACGCCCAGCGCTACCGCCTCGGCGTCAACCACACGCTGCTCGCCGTCAACGCCCCGCGGGCGACCGAGGCGAACAACTACGGCCGCGACGGCTTCGCCGCCGTCAACAAGTCCGGCCGCGGCAAGAACTACGAGCCCAACTCGTACGACGGCCCGGCCCAGACCGACAACGCGCTCGCCGCGCCGGTCGCGCTGAACGGCCACACCGGCACCTACACCACGCCGGCGCACACCAAGGACGACGACTTCTTCCAGGCCGGCGAGCTCTACCGGCTGATGTCGGCCGGCGAGAAGACCCGCCTGATCGACAACATCGCGGGCTTCCTGGCGCAGGTGACGCGCGACGACATCGTCGAGAAGAACCTCGCCCACTTCCACGCGGCCGACGAGGAGTACGGCAGCCGCCTGGAGGCCGCCGTGGCCAAGCTCCGGGCCGGCGACGAGGGCTGACCCCGCGTCCCACCGGTCCGCTGTGAACCACCCTCACCGGCCGCCGGGGCCCGCACCCCGGCGGCCGCACACCGAGCCTCTCCCCCCAGGGCAGTGGGGGAGGGGCCGTTGTGCTGTCCGCACAGAGCACCCGACACCGGCGCCGGTCAAGTTCTTTACCGTACCTGCACGAATATCCGCGGAGCGGCACCGGCCGACCTCCCCGGGTGGTTAGGCTGGAGAACACCCGCGGGTAACTCCCTGGGGGACATCGGAAGGGGACGACATGTCGACACCAGCCCCGGGTCGCCACGCCATGCTGGACGAGGGCGTGCCCGGTCCGTTCACCTCCCTGCAGCACGCCCTCAGACTGCTGGAGGCCGTCGACCGGCACCCCGGCGGTGCCACCCTGGTCTCCCTCGCCCGGGAGACGTCCCTGGCCCTGCCGACCGTCCGCCGGCTGGCCGAGATCCTGGAGATCGAGGGCTACCTCCAGTGCCAGGACGGCGGTTGGGTGCTCGGCGGCACCTTCGCGCTGCTCGGGCAGTACAACCGGGAGCAGCTGGTCCGGGCCCGGCTGGACCGCAAACTCGCGGAGCTGCGGGACGAGTTGGGCGCGGCGGTGTACTTCACCCGGTACCACGACGGCGAGCTGTCGGTCGAGGCGGTGGCGGCCGCCGAGCACGCGCCGGCGGTGCAGGAGTGGGTGGACTTCCGGGCCACCGCGCACGCCAGCGCGATCGGCAAGTGCCTGCTCAGCCAGCTCGACCACGACGCCCGCCGGGACCACCTGTCCCGCCACCCGGTGGCCCGGCTCACCTCGCGGACGGTCGTCGACGCCGACCAGTTGATGCACCGGCTGGAGCGCCAGCCGGCCACCGTGCCGGTGCTGGACATCCAGGAGTACGCGCTCGGCACCGTCTGCGCCGCCGTGCCGGTGACGGCGGGGAGCACGGTCGGCTGCCTGGCCACCTCGATGCCGCTCGACAACGCGCACCGGCTCAAGGCGGCCGCCGAGCTGCTGGCCGCCCGGGCCGCGCCGCTGATGCTCGCGATGGCGGTCTGACCCTTCGGGGCCGCCCCCTCCCACGAGCCCCGCCGGATCCCGGCGGGGCTCGCGTGTTTCCCGGGCCGCCGTCCGGTGCACATCACCTATTAGACTCGATGTCGATAAGGGCTGCCGAAACCCTTGTAGCAGGCGCTACCCGCGAGTAAGTTGCCTGGTGCCGCGCGAGCCGAGCCGCCCCGCCCCCAGGTCAGGAGGGCCTCCATGCCCCGCACCACCACACCCGTTCCCGCCGTCGCCGCCCCGGCCGCCCGGGTCCACGACAGCCTCGTCCTGGAGCCCCGGGACGTCCGCTTCGACTGGTCCGGGCTGCCGCTGCACTGGATCCCCGACGAGCCGATGGCCACCCACGTCATCAACGTCCTGCACCTGCTGCTCCCGGAGGGCGAGCGCTGGTTCGTCAAGGTGTTCAAGGAGGCGCTGCCGCTGATCCGGGACGAGCGGCTGCGCGAGGAGGTGCTGGGCTTCATCGGCCAGGAGGCCATCCACGCCGAGGCCCACCAGGAGGTGCTGGACCACCTGCTCGGCCAGGGCCTCGACCCGCGTCCCTACGTCCGCCAGGTCACCTGGCTGTTCCAGCGCGTCCTCGGGGACAAGCCCGGCCTCCCGCCCGTCCGGCGGCGCGAGAACATCGTCGAGCGGGTTGCCTTCGTCGCCGCGATCGAGCACTTCACCGCCTTCCTCGGCGACTGGGCGCTCAACTCGCCCGGCCTGGACCGGGCGAAGGCCGACCCGACGATGCTCGACCTGCTGCGCTGGCACGGCGCCGAGGAGGTCGAGCACCGCAGCGTCGCCTACGACCTGATGGTCCACCTCGACCCCGGCTACGCCCGCCGGATCCGCGGCATGGCCGTCTCCGGGCCGCTGCTGGTCCACCTCTGGGTGCGCGGCGCCCGCTTCCTGCTGGCCGCCGACCCCACCCTGGACGGCCGGATCCGGCCCAGCTGGCGCGAGGCCCGGCGGCTCGCCCGGCGCGGCCTGCTGCCCGACCCGGTCCGCTCGCTCCGCTCCGGCCTGCGCTACCTGCGGCCCGGCTACCACCCCACCCAGGAGGGCTCCTCCAGCCAGGCCCTCGGCTACCTCGCCACCTCCCCGGCCGCCCGCGCCGCCGCCCACTGACGCCAGGAGAGTCGCCCGGATGGACCTGCACAACCCGCCCCCGGACCTCTACGGCCGCCCCCGCGCGGACCGGTTCATGCGAGGCCTGACCGCCTTCGGTGACCGCTACACCCCCGCGCTGGGCGGCCCGCTGCTGCGCCGCAGCCCCCGGCGCCCGTTCGGCCGCCCCACCCCGGCGCTGCAACTGGTGGTGACCGCCCGTCGGACGATCGCCACCGACGTCGTCGAGCTGCTGCTCGGCGACCCCTCCGGCGGGGCGCTCCCGCCCTGGCAGCCCGGCGCGCACCTGCGCCTCGCGCTGCCCTCGGGCCGCGAGCGGCACTACTCGCTCTGCGGCGACCCGGGCGACCGGCGGGCCTACCGGATCGCGGTCCGCCGGCTGCCCGGGGGAGGCGGCGGGTCGGAGGAGATCCACCGCGAGCTGCACCCCGGCACCCGGCTGACCGCCCGCCACCCGCGCAACGGCTTCGCCTTCTGCGCCGAGCCGGCCGTCCTGCTGCTGGCCGGCGGCATCGGGATCACCCCGCTGCTGCCGATGGTCCACGAGGCCCGGCGGCACGGCCTGGACTGGCACCTCGTCCACGTCGGCCGCAGCGCCGACACCCTCCCCTACGCGGAGCTGCTGCGCGGCCTCGACCCGGGCCGGGTCCACCTGCGCACCGACGACGAGCACGGCGGGGTGCCCACCGGCGCCGAGCTGCTGGCCCACGCCCCGCGCGGCGCCGCCGTCTACTGCTGCGGCCCGGCCCCCATGCTGACCGCCGTCCAGCGCGCGCTGGACGGATCGCCGGCCCGGGCCCTGCACTTCGAGCGGTTCGGCGCCGCCCCGGTCACCGGCGGCGAGCCGTTCGCCGTCCAGCTCGGCACGGACGGCCCGGTGCTGGACGTCCCCGCCGACCGGTCCGCCCTGGACGTGCTCCGCGAGGCCCGTCCGGACCTGCCGTACTCCTGCCACCAGGGCTTCTGCGGCACCTGCGAGGTCCGGCTGGTGGCCGGCGCCGCGGACCACCGCGACCGCCGCCTCACCCCCGAGCAGCGCGCCGCCGGCGCCCTGCTGCCCTGCGTCTCCCGGGCCGCCGGGGGCGAGACCCTCGTCCTGGACCTCTAGCACTGGAGCCCGCCGTGCTGCTTCGCCCCCCGGCCGTGCCCCGCACCCCGGCCTTCCCGTTCACCGACCACGACCTGGACCGTTTCCGCGAGGTCCAGCAACTCGCCTACCACTGCGCCGAACAGGTCGCCGCCTGGATCGAACCGGGGGTGACCGAGCGGCAGGCCACCGCCGAGCTGCGCCGGTGCCTGGTCGCCGCCGGCGTGCAGGACTTCTTCCACGTCCCCTTCGCCTGGTTCGGCGACCGCACCGCCTTCCGGCACTTCCGCACCCCGCTGCAGTTCTTCGCCGGCAACCGCCGGCTGGAGGACGGCATGCCGTACGTCCTGGACTGCGCGCCGATCGTGGACGGCTACACCGCCGACATCGGCTACGGCGGCAAGGTCGGCGAGAACCCGGTCTGGGACCGGCTGGCCGCCGACCTCCGGGTCTACCGCGAGCTGATCCTCACCGAGGTCCGCGCCCGCCGCCCGCTCGACGAGGTGTACGCGGCGGTGGACGCGCAGATCGCCGCGCACGGCTACGACAACCGCCACCGGGTCTACCCGGGCCGGGTGATCGGCCACCAGGTCACCCGGACCACCAGCCGCGGCCCGGCCGGGGTGAACGTCCTCGGTTTCGGGGTGCGTACACTCCAGACGCTCGGCCGCGAGCTGATCGGCGAGCGCCTCCAGGGCCGCTCCCCGCTCTGGGCGGACGGCCGGTCCTCCCGGCACGCGCCGACCCCGGGCCTGTGGGCGGTGGAGCCGCACATCGGGTTCCGCGCGGTGGGCATCAAGTTCGAGGAGCTGCTGGTGGTCACCGAGGACGACGCGTACTGGCTCGACGACGACCTGCCGCACGTGCGGCGCTGGACCGCTGCCCACGCCGAGGCGACCGCCCAGGAGGCGACCCGATGACGACCACCCGCCGCCGCACCGTCCACTCCGGCGGGCTGCCGCTCGCCGTCTTCGAGGACGGCGACCCCGACGCGCCCACCGTCCTGCTGGTGCACGGCTACCCGGACACCCACGTGGTCTGGGACGACATCGCCGCCGACCTCGCCCGCGACCACCACGTGGTCCGCTACGACGTGCGCGGCGCCGGCGAGTCCGGAGTGCCCGCCTCTCGAGAGGGCTACCGGCTGGAGCACCTGGCCGCCGACCTCTTCGCGGTCGCCGACGCGGTCAGCCCGGACCGCCCGGTGCACGTGGTCGCCCACGACTGGGGCTCGCTGCAGTCCTGGGAGGCCGTCACCTCGCCCGGCGCCGAGCGGCGGCTCGCCTCCTACACCACGATGTCCGGCCCCTGCCTGGACCACATCGGCCACTGGATGCGCGAGCGCTACCGCCGCCCCACCCCGCGCCACCTGCGGCAACTGCTCGCGCAGGGCGTGCACTCCTGGTACATCACGGCCTTCCACCTGCCCTACCTCGCCCCCGGCATCTGGCGGCTCGGCCTGGCCCGCGCCTGGCCCCGGGTGCTGCGCGACCTGGAGGCCGTCACCCCGCGGCCCGGCCACCCGCAGCCCACCCTGCGGCGGGACGCGGTGCGCGGCATCGAGCTCTACCGGGCCAACATGCGCCCCACCCTGCGCAATCCGCGCGAGCGGCCCACCGAGGTGCCGGTCCAGCTGATCACCCTCACCCGGGACCACTACGTCGGCGAGTACCTCTCCGAGGGGCTGGAGCGCTGGGTGCCCAGGCTGACCCGCCGCTCCCTGCACGCCACCCACTGGTCCGCCCTCCTGGAGAAGGGAACCGCCGTGGCCGGGATGGTCCGCGAGTTCACCGCCGGTGTCGACGCCGGACAGGCCCCCGACCCGGCCGGCGACGGCCCGCTGGTCGTCATCACCGGCGGCGGCAGCGGCATCGGCCGGGCCACCGCGCTCGCCTTCGCCGAGGAGGGTGCCCGGGTGGTGGTCTGCGACCTCGACCACGACGCCGCCCGGCGCACCGCCGAACTCGCCTCCCTGCTCGGCCCCCAGGCGCACGCCTACCGGGTCGACGTCAGCGACGGCGCCGCCGTCGACGCCTTCGCCGAGGCGGTCGCCGCCGCGCACGGGGTCCCCGACGTGGTGGTCAACAACGCGGGCATCGGCCACTCCGGGACGTTCCTGGAGACCACCGAGAAGGAGTGGCAGCGCGTCCTGGACGTCAACCTCTGGGGCGTGATCCACGGCTGCCGCGCCTTCGGCTCGCTGATGGCCGACCGCGGCCGGGGCGGGCACATCGTCAACCTCGCCTCGGCCGCCGCCTACCTGCCGTCCAAGGCGCTCACCGCCTACGCCACCAGCAAGGCGGCCGTGTTCATGCTCTCCGACTGCCTGCGCGCCGAACTGGCCGGGCACGGCATCGGCGTCTCGACCATCTGCCCCGGCATCGTCAACACCAACATCACCCGCACCTCCACCTTCTCCGCCACCAGCGCCGACCAGCAGGCGGCCAAGCAGGCCCGCGCCGCGAAGCTCTACGCCCGCCGGGGCTTCCCGCCGGAGAAGGTCGCCACCGCGATCCTGCACGCCGTCCGCACCGGCAAGCCGGTCGTCCCGGTCACCCCCGAGGCCAAGGCCGCCCGCTTCCTCAGCCGCCTCTCCCCGGGCCTGCTGCGCCTGGCGGCCCGCCTCAACGTGACCTGAGCGAGCGGCCGGTGGGCCTGTGATATCGGAGAGGCTGGAAATCGATATCACAGGCCCAGCTCGCTCGGGAGGCCCGCCATGGCTCGCACCGTGATAGACGTCAACGACACGCTCCTCGCCGAGGCCGCGGAGATCTTCGGGACGACCACCAAGGTCGCCACGGTCAACGCGGCCCTGGAGGACACGATCAAGCGCCGCAAGCGCGAGTCCTTCCTCACCTGGCTCTCCGAGGGCGGACTGCCCGACCTCACCGGCCAGGCGCACCCGGGTGAGTGAGCGCTTCCTGATCGACAAGTCGGCCTTCGCCCGGTACCCGACACCTGCCGTACGCGCCGCGATCGAGCCGCTGCACAACGCCGGACTCCTCGCCGTCTGCGGGGCCGTCGAGCTGGAGGTCATGCACAGCGCCCGCTCGAAGGCCGATGCCGAGCGCATTCGCGAAGGAATGCGCGGCTTCGACTGGCTTCCGACGCCGGACGAGGTCTGGGACCGGGCGATCGAGGTGCAGGCACGACTGACGGCCGCCGGCAACCGGCGGGCCCTGTCGGTCGCGGACCTCGTCACCGCCGCCACGGCCGAGCGTCACGGCGCGACCGTCCTGCACTACGACGGTGACTACGACATGATCGCCGCCGTGACCGGTCAGTCCACCCGCTGGGTCGTTCCGCCGGGTACGGCCGACTGACCCGCCCCCGGCGGCGCCGGGAGCCTGCCGCGTGCGCTCGTACGTCGTCGCGGGTGGCCGCATCGACGGGCCGGCGGCGAAGACATGATGCCGCCGCCCGACGGCACGGCGCGGTAAGTCCCGGGTGACCGGGGCAGCATCCAGGGTGCCGGAGGAAGCACGAGCGAAGGACGGGACATGGCGCAGCCGCTCACGGGCAAGGTCGCCCTGGTCGCCGGGGCGACCCGGGGGGCCGGGCGGGGGATCGCGGTGCAGCTGGGGGCCGCCGGGGCGACGGTCTACGCGACCGGGCGCAGTGCCGGCGGGCACCGCTCGGAGTACGGGCGGGCGGAGACCCTGGAGGAGACGGCGGCACTGGTCACCGCGGCCGGCGGCCGGGGGATCGCGGTCCGCGCGGACCACCTCGTCCCCGCCGAGGTCGAGGCCGTGGCGCGGCGGATCGAGGCCGAGCAGGGCGGGCTCGACGTCCTGGTGAACGACATCTGGGGCGGCGAGAACCTCTTCGAGTGGGAGAGCCCGGTCTGGGAGCACGACCTGGACAACGGGCTGCGCCTGCTGCGCCTGGCCGTCGAGACGCACGTGATCACCAACCACCACCTGCTGCCGCTGCTGCTGCGCCGCCCGGGCGGTCTGGTGGTGGAGATGACCGACGGCACCGCCGACTACAACGCCACCCGCTACCGGAACTCGCTCTGCTACGACCTCGCCAAGTCCTCGGTGCTGCGGATGGCCTTCGCGCTGGGCCACGAGCTGGCCCCGCGCGGGGCGACGGCGGTCGCGCTGACCCCCGGCTGGCTGCGCTCCGAGATGATGCTGGAGCACTTCGGCGTCACCGAGGAGAACTGGCGCGACGCGACCGCGAAGCAGCCCGGCTTCGGCGTCTCGGAGTCGCCCGGCTACGTCGGCCGCGCCGTGGTGGCGCTGGCCTGCGACCCCGGGGTGGCGCGCTTCAACGGCGGCTCGCTCTCCAGCGGCGCCCTGGCGAAGGAGTACGGCTTCACCGACCTGGACGGCAGCCGCCCGGACGCCTGGCGCTACCTGGTCGACCAAGAGACGGCGGACGGCCCGCTGGACCCGGCCGGCTACCGCTGAGCGAGGCCGCGGGGCGCGGCCGGGCGCGCCGTGGCCGCTCCGGGCCGGGCATTTGGTACCCAGGAGTTCCATCACCCAGCGGAAGCGAGGGAACCCCCATGGCCACCGGCACCGTGCAGTCCTACCACGCCGACCACGGCTACGGCCTGATCACCCCCGACGAGGACGGCCCCGCCCTCTACGTCTACTTCGACTCGATCCTGGCCGAGGGCGACCGCGTCCTCACCGAGGGGCGGCGGGTGGAGTACGAGCCGATGGAGCAGGAGGGGCGCTGGGTGGCCGAGCGGGTGCGCCCGCTCTGACCCGCGGTCGGCCCGCCCCGGCCGGCCGAGGCCCTACGATCAAGGCCCATGGAGATGACGACCGCCCTGTGGTCCTTCGCCCTCGTGGTGGGACTGCTCACGCTCACGCCCGGGATCGACACCGCGCTGGTGCTGCGCACCTCCGCCCTGGGGGAGCGCCGGCAGGCCTGGGGCGTGGTGCTCGGCATCCAGACCGGGACCCTGATCTGGGGCACCCTCACCTCGGCCGGGGTGACCGCCCTGCTGACCGCCTCCCACCTGGCGTACGAGGTCCTGCGCTGGACCGGGGCCGCGTACCTGGTCTGGATGGGGATCGGCCTGCTGCGCAACCGGGGCGGCGGGGCCGAACCGGAGCGGCTGCCGACCGGCGGCGGGGTCCGGTCCGGCTGGCGGCGCGGCACGCTCACCAATCTGCTCAATCCCAAGGTCGGCGTCTTCTACGTCGCCGTGCTGCCGCAGTTCATCCCCGCGGGGGCCCCGCACTTCGCCGCCGGGGTGGCGCTGACCTGCGTCCACGTCGTGGAGGGCCTGCTCTGGTCGGCCGTGCTGGTGGGCTTCGCCAGGGCGGTGCGCGGCTGGCTGAGCCGGCCCGCCGCCCGCCGGCTGCTGGACCGGGTGACGGGTGCGGTGGTGGTGGGCTTCGGGGTGCGGCTGGCGCTCTCGGAGTAGCCCGCCCGGCGCGCTGCCCGACGTCACCCGGGTGGTGGCGCCGGATGGCCGGGCGGGCGGGGGCGGGGCTGCATGGGAGGCGACGGAGCCCATCCGACGGGAGCAGCGCATGGCCATCATCGTGATGTTCGAATTCCCCGGTACCACCCGGGACCAGTACGAGGAGGCGGTGGACCGGCTGACCGGCGGCACCGGGCTGAACGCGCCCTCCGACTGGCCGGTGCGCGGGCTGGTCCTGCACGTGTCCGGTCCGACGCCGGGCGGCGGCTGGCACGTCACCGAGGTGTGGGAGTCCCGGGAGGCCTTCGAGCACTTCTCGGCGGTGCTGCTGCCGATCCTCCAGGAGGTCGGCATCCCGGCCGCACCGCCGCTGATCCGCGAGGTCCACGACGTCGTGCGGTGACGGCGGGGCCGGGCCGCGCCGCGGTCAGGCCGCGTGGGACCGCGTGTCCCCGGTGGCCGGACCGGCCGCCCGCGCCAGGTCGTGGTGGATCGGCCCCTCACCGCGGCTCAACGGCAGGCAGCTGCCGCCGCGCCGGTGGGCGACGATCTCGGCGGCGACCGAGACGGCGGTCTCCTCGGGGGTCCGGGCGCCGAGGTCCAGGCCGATCGGCGAGCGCAGCCGGCCGATCTCGGCGTCGGTCAGGCCGACCTCGCGCAGCCGGGTGTTGCGGTCCCGGTGGGTGCGGCGCGAGCCCATCGCGCCGATGTAGCCGACCGGCAGCCGCAGCGCGCGCTCCAGCAGCGGGATGTCGAACTTGGCGTCGTGGGTGAGGACGCAGAGCACCGTCCGCCCGTCGATCCGGTCCAGCTGGGAGTCCAGGTAGCGGTGCGGCCAGTCGACCACCACCTGGTCGGCGTCGGGGAAGCGCCGCTCGGTGGCGAAGACCGGCCGGGCGTCGCAGACGGTGACGTGGTAGCCGAGGAACTTGCCGATCCGCACCACGGCGGCGGCGAAGTCGATCGCTCCGAAGACGATCATCCGCGGCGCGGGGACGTAGGACTCGACGAAGAAGGTGACGGTGCCCTGCTCCCGGTCGTCGCAGGGGCGTCCGTCGAGGCCGAGGACCAGCCGGCCGGTGCGCCCGGCGTCCAGCATGGCGCGGGCCTCGTCGACCACGGCGCGCTCCAGCGGGGCCACGGTGGTGGGCGCGGGGGAGAGGGCCCCGTGGTGGGTGTCGGCGGTGACGGCGACGGTGGCGCCGACCAGTGCGGCGGGGCCGTCGATCACCCGGGCCAGGGCGACCGGGGTGCCGGAGGCGAGGTAGGTGATGCCGGCGTCGAGCGCGGGGTCGGTGCCGGGGACGACCGGCTGGACGAAGACGTCCAGCACGCCGCCGCAGGTCAGGCCGACCGCGAAGGCGTCCTCGTCGCTGTAGCCGAAGCGTTCCAGCACCGGCCGGCCGGACTCGATGGCGGCCTGGCAGAGCTCGTAGACGGCTCCCTCGACGCAGCCGCCGGAGACGCTGCCGATCGCCTCGCCGGCCGCGTCGACGGCGAGCGCGGCACCCGGGTCGCGCGGCGCGCTGCCGGAGACCCCGACCACCGTGGCCACGGCGAAGGAACGCCCGGACGCGTGCCAGGCCTGCAGCTGCTCGGCGATGTCGTGCATGTCGGGGAGCTCCTTAACACCTCGGAAGACGGAACGGGAGGTGCCGCCGTACGGGAAACGATTCCCGTACGGCGGCGGTGCTGCTAGTGGACGCCCAGCCAGGACTTGATCGGAGTGAGCGCGAAGTAGACCACGAACACGCCGGTGAGGATCCACATCAGCGGGCCGGGCTCGCGCCACTTGCCGGTGCCGGCCTTGATGACGGTGTACGAGATGACGCCCGCGGCGACACCGGCGGTGATGCTGTAGGTGAACGGCATCAGGGTGCAGGTGAGGAAGGCCGGGATGGCGACCTCGCGGTCCGACCAGTCGATGTGCCGGGCCTGGCTCATCATCATCGAGCCGATGACGACCAGGGCCGCGGAGGCGACCTCGGTGGGGACGATCGCGGCGAGCGGCGAGAAGAACAGCATGAGGGCGAACACGCCGCCGGTGACGGTCGAGGCGAGGCCGGTCCGGGCGCCGTCGCCGACGCCGGTGGCCGACTCGACGAACACGGTCTGGCCGGAGGCGCCCGCGACGCCGCCGATGGCACCGCCGGCGCCGTCGACGAACAGCGCCTTGGACAGGCCGGGCATCCGGCCCTGCTTGTCGGCCAGGCCCGCCTCGGTGCCGACGCCGATGATGGTGGCCATCGCGTCGAAGAAGCCGGCCAGGACCAGGGTGAAGACGGCGACCGAGGCGCTGATCGCGCCGAGGCCGTGGCTGCCGAAGGCCCCGAAGACGTCGATGTGGCCGAAGAGGCCGAAGTCGGGTGCGGAGACCGGGCCGCCGCTCGGCCACACCGGGGCGGAGCTGACCCAGGTCTTCGCCGGGAGGTCGGCGACCGCGTTGATGACGAAGGCCACCACGGTGCCGCCGGCGATGCCGATCAGGATCGCGCCGCGGACGTTGCGGGCCAGCAGGACGAAGATCGTCAGCACCGTGAGGCAGAAGACCAGCACGGGCCAGCCGGCGAGTTCGCCGAAGGGGCCGAGCGCGAGCGGGGTGGGGCCGCCGGTGTGCACGAAGCCGGCCTTGACCAGGCCGATCAGCGAGACGAAGAGGCCGATGCCGATGGTGATGGCGTGCTTGAGCGGCAGGGGGATGCCGTTCATGATCTTCTCGCGCAGTCCGGAGACCACCAGCAGGACGATCAGCAGGCCGTAGACGACGCAGAGGCCCATCGCCTGGGGCCAGGTGGTGTGCGGTACCACCAGGGCGGATATCACGCCGGAGACCGAGAGGCCGGCGGCGACCGCGAGGGGGACGTTGCCGACCACGCCCATCAGGATCGTGGTGACGGCGGCGGCGAGCGCGGTGGCGGTCGTGAGCTGGGCGTGGTCCAGCTTGAGGCCGTTGACGTCGGCACCGCTCAGGATGATCGGGTTGAGCAGGACGATGTAGGCCATCGCCATGAAGGTGGTGAGGCCACCGCGGATCTCGTTGCCGAAGGTCGATCCCCGGGCCGTGATCTTGAAGTACGCGTCCATGGCGTTCTTCGGCGGTGTGACCGGGGCCGACGTGGGGGTGTCGTCCTCGGTGGGTCTGTCTTCAGTGGTGCCGGGCTCCGTGGGGATCCTGGTCATGTCCACTCCCAAGTGTCAAAGGGGGTTGGGGTGGGCGAGCCGACCTGACAGCCAGTCAACGAAGTTGGCACAGGGGGACGATTCGACTCACTGGGCGCACTCTGTGGCAGTGCTGCGGTGCAGTGCGTTCCACCGGCCGTCGGCCGGGGGTGGGTGGTGCGCACCGCTGCAGAACCCCGGCGTGGGAGAGGCAGCGGGAGGATGCGTTCGCTTTGCTTCGGCTGGTGCATGTGTGGTGCCTGTACTTCGGGGTGGAACTGCCCCGGGGCGGCGGGGAAGACGGTCGCCGCCCCGGGGAGGTGTGGGGGAGACCCGGTGGCTACTTCGGTCCGGGGGCCTCGGTGGTCAGGTGCTCGGGCCGGACGGGGATCCGGTTGAGCGCCAGACCGGTGGCGTTGCGGATGGCGGCCACGATCGACGGCGTCGCGGAGACGGTCGGCGCCTCGCCCACCCCGCGCAGCCCGTACGGGGCGTGCGGGTCGGGGAGTTCGAGGATCTCCACCGGGATCGGCGGGGTGTCCAGGATGGTGGGGATCAGGTAGTCGGTGAAGGACGCGTTGCGGACCTTCCCGTCCTTGACGATGATCTCCTCCATCACGGCCAGGCCGAGCGCCTGGGTGCAGCCGCCCTGGATCTGGCCCACCACCGAGAGCGGGTTGAGCGCCTTGCCGACGTCCTGGACGGCGGTCAGCTCGACCACCTTGACCAGGCCCAGCTCGACGTCCACGTCGACCACCGCGCGGTTGGCGCAGAAGGTGTACTGGACGTGGCCGAAGCCCTGCCCGGTCTCCTTGTCGAACGGCACGGTCGGGCGGTGGTGGTGCTCGCGGGTGAGGTCGATCGCCTCGTCGCCGAGCAGGTCGACCATGGAGACCAGGGCGCCCGTCGACGGCGAGACCACCTTGCCGCCGGTCAGCGTCAGGTCGTGCTGGGTCCAGCCGTAGCGCCGGCGGCCCTTCTCGATCAGCGCCTGCTTGACGGCCTCGGCGGCGAGCTTCACCGCACCGCCCGTCATGTAGGTCTGCCGGGAGGCCGAGGTCGAACCGGCCGAGCCGACCTCGGTGTTGGCCGGGTGGATGGTGACCTGCTCGACGCCCAGCTCGGTGCGCGCGATCTGGGCGTGCACGGTGACGCCGCCCTGGCCGACCTCGGCCATCGCGGTGTGCACCATGGCGACCGGCTCGCCGCCGATCACCTCCAGGCGCACCCGGGCGGTGGAGTAGTCGTCGAAGCCCTCGGAGAAGCCGACGTTCTTGATGCCGACCGAGTAGCCGACGCCGCGCACGATGCCCTCGCCGTGCGAGGTGTTGGACAGCGCGCCGGGCAGCTGGCGGACGTCCACGTGCTCGGTGTCCAGCGGCGGCGGGAGCGGCATGTCCTTGACCCGGCGCAGGAGTTCGGCCACCGGGGCGGGCGAGTCGATCTGCTGGCCGGTGGGCATGAAGTCGCCCTCCGACATCGCGTTCAGCTGGCGCAGCTCGACCGGGTCCATGCCCAGCTCGGCGGCGAGCCGGTCCATCTGGGTCTCGTAGCCGAACGCGGCCTGGACCGCGCCGAAGCCGCGCATCGCCCCGCAGGACGGGTTGTTGCTGTACAGCGCGATGGCGTGCATCTTGACGTTCGGGATCACGTAGGGCCCGTGGCCGAGCGAGGCCGCGTTGCCGACCACGGCCGGCGAGGCGGAGGCGTACGCGCCGCCGTCCAGCACGATCCGGCAGTCGGCGAAGACCAGCTTGCCGTCCCGGGTGGCGCCGTGCTCGTAGGTCATCCTCGCCGGGTGGCGGTGCACGTGGCCGTAGAAGGACTCGTCACGGGCGTAGACGATCTTGACCGGCTTGCCGGTGTGCTGGGCGAGCAGGCAGGCGTGGATCTGCATCGAGATGTCCTCGCGGCCGCCGAAGGCGCCGCCGACACCGGCCAGCGTGAGGCGGACCTTCTCCTCCGGCAGGGCCAGCACGGGGGCCATCTGCTGGCGGTCCACGTGCAGCCACTGGGTGGCGATGTAGAGGTCGATGCCGCCGTCCTCGGCCGGCACGGCCAGGCCGGACTCCGGGCCGAGGAAGGCCTGGTCCTGCATGCCGACCTCGTAGCTGCCCTTGACGATGACGTCCGCCAGGGCCCGCACCTCGTCGGTCACGCCGAGGCCGGAGACCAGCTTCTGCTCGTGGCAGATGTTGCCGTAGCCGTGCGACTTGAACTCGTGCGGCTCGTGCACGTAGCCGTGGGTCTCCGGGTCGAGGCACTGCTCCTCGGTGGTGATCGGGGTGAGCACCTCGTACTCGACCTTGATCTTCTTCACCGCGCGGCGGGCCGTCTCCGGGTGGTCGGCCGCGACCAGCGCGATGGCCTCGCCGTGGTAGCGGACCTTGTCGATCGCCAGGGCCGGCTGGTCCTGGATCTCCAGGCCGTAGTACTTGGTGCCGGGAATGTCCTCGTGGGTGAGGACGGCGTACACGCCGGGGACCTTCAGCGCGTCGGCGATGTCCACCGAGAGGATGTTCGCCCGGGGGTGCGGCGAGCGCAGCGCCATACCCCAGAGCATGTCCTCGTGCCACAGGTCGGACGAGTAGGCGAACTCGCCCTTGACCTTCAGGTTGCCGTCCGGGCGCAGCGGCGAGCCGCCGATGCCGTCCTTGCTGGCCTGGTTGATGTTCTGCAGGTTCTTCTGACCCTGGATGGTGCGGGTACTCACTCCGACGTCGCCCTCTCGCACGTGCGGGCGGAAGCCAGCCGCACCGCGTCCATGATCTTCTCGTAACCGGTGCAGCGGCAGAGGTTGCCCGACAGCGCCTCACGGATGTCGTTGTCACTCGGCTGGGCGTCCTTCGCCAGCAGCGCGTCGGTCTGCACCAGCAGGCCGGGCGTGCAGAAGCCGCACTGGACGGCGCCGGCGTCGATGAAGGCCTGCTGGACCAGGCCCAGCTCGCCCTGCTCGTCGCTCAGGCCCTCGACGGTGCGGACCTCGCGGTCCTGCACCTGGCCGGCCGCGACCAGACACGAACAGACCGGGACGCCGTCCAGGTAGACCGTGCAGGAGCCGCACTCGCCCTGCTCGCAGGCGTTCTTCGAGCCCGGGAGGCCGACCCGCTCGCGCAGCACGTAGAGCAGGCTCTCGCCCTCCCAGACGTCGTCGGCCTCGACCGGCTTGCCGTTGGCGGTGAAAGTGACCCTCATGCCGCGCTCCTGATCTGCTTGCTGTAGTCGTTCCACGTCCAGGTGAGCGTGCGGCGCGCCATCACGGCCAGCGAGTGCCGCCGGTAGTCGGCGGTGCCGCGGACGTCGTCGATGGGCGAGGCGGCGGCCTTCACCAGCTCGCCGAACCGCTGGATCACCTCGGCGCCCAGCAGCTCGCCGGACTCCCACAGGCCGCGCTCGGCGAGCACGCCCCGCAGATACTCCTCGGCCTCGACGGCGCGGCGCGGCGTGGGGGCGGCCGAGCCGATCCCGGTGCCGACGGTGCCGTTCTTCGGGTGCAGCGCGAAGCCGAAGGCGCAGACCGCGATCACCATGGCGTTGCGGGTGCCGATCTTGGAGAACTGCTGCGGGCCGTCCGCGACGGGGATGTGCACGGCCCTGATCAGCTCGTCGGCCGCCAGGCTGTTGCGCTTGACGCCGACGTAGAACTCGTCGATCGGGATCATCCGGGTGCCGCGCACGGAGCCCGCCTCGACGAACACGTCGCGGCCGGCGGCCAGCAGCGCGGGGTGCGCGTCGCCGGCCGGGGAGGCACCGCCGAGGTTGCCGCCGACGCCGCCGCGGTTGCGGATCTGCGGCGAGCCGACGGTGTGGGCCGCCAGCGCGAGGCCGGGCAGCGGACCGGACAGCTCGTCGATGATCCGGGAGTAGGGGACGGAGGCGCCGAGCCGGACGACGTCGCCGCCGTTCGACCATTCGGTGAGCTCGGTGATGCGGTTCAGGTCGAGAATCGCGGATGGCCGGTGCACGTCGAAGTTCATCTCGACCATGACGTCCGTACCGCCCGAGATGGGCAGCGCGGTCGGGTACTCAGCCTTCGCCGCGAGTGCCTCGTCCCAGGTAGCGGGCCGAAGGAACTCCATGCGGGTGTCTCCTCAAGTCGTTGCCGGCCGGACGGGTGGGCACAGTGCCCGGGAACTCGGTGTTCGGACCGCGCTGTCCGCTTCGTCGCCTCCGCGTCGGGTCCTGGTCACCGGGGTGTGTCCGGCGGCGTGTGGCCAGTGAACCTCTGTGACGGGGCCCACTGGCAGTCACCGATGGCATGAAGCCCCGGCTGTGGTCCCGCCCGGCATCCTGTACGTTCCTCTAAGGACGAGAATCTCGCAGCCCAGCTGATTTCCGGGTGCTGCCTACGACCGTAATCCGGCCGTGATTCCCAAGCTATGACCCCGTGATCCGGGCGTCCGTTGGGACGTAACACCGAGCACGGATGTTCGGGCACACTGTGACCCCCGGACCGCGCGCTCGGGCCCCCTCACCCCCACCCCAAGCCCGTAAGGAGTCCCGGATGCGTGTCCGCGACCTGCTCGCCCCCGGAGCCCCGAGACTGCGCCTGCTCGCGGCCGAGGAAGAGCTCGACCGGCAGGTCAGCGGCGTGATGACCACGGACCTGCACGACCCGGGCCGCTACCTGCACGGCGGCGAGCTGGTGCTCACCGGCATGCTCTGGCGCACCGGGCCGGCCGACTCCGAACGCTTCGTGCGGACCATCGTGGCCGGCGGCGCGGTCGCCCTCGCGGCCGGCGAGGCCGAGGTCGGCCCCGTCCCCGAGGACCTCGTCGACGCGTGCCGCCGGCACCGGATGCCCCTGTTGGCGGTACCCGACGACATCGCTTTCGGCACCGTCACCGAGTTCATCGGCCGACAGGTCTCCGCCGACCGCGCCGCCGACCTGGCCGCCCTGGTCGACCGCCACCGGCTGCTGGTCTCCGCGGCCGGCGGCGGCGGACTGGACGCCGTCCTCGACCTCCTCGGCGGCGACCTCGACCTCGACTGCTGGGTGCTCACGCCCACCGGCGCGGTGATCGCCGGCCCGGCCGACCGGCTCTCCGCCGAGGACCGCGACCAGCTGGTCCGCGCCCACCTCGGCGCCCAGCGCCAGCGCCGCCGCCCCCCGCACCGGGCCCGGCTGGCCAACGGCTCCTACTCGCTGCTGCCCGCCCCGGCCCTCGACGACGTCCAGGCGCCGCTCGCCGACTGGGTGCTCGCGGTGGCCGGCGACGTCACCGAATGGACCACCAAGCGCCAGCAGCTCGCCGAGAACCTGGCCCGGCTGGTCGCCGCCGAGCGGCACCGCCGCGACGAGGGCCGCCGGCTGCGCCGCCGCCTCGCCGACGAGGTGCTGACGCTGCTCCAGCGCGACGCCGACCCGGGCGAGATCAGCCGCACCCTGTACGCCTCCTCGGCGATGGCCGCCCGGTACGAGAACCCCGAGCCCAAGCCGCAGTCGCCGGACGGCTCCTGGCTGGTGCTCAGCGCCGAGGGCACCGGCCTGCCCGAGGGCGCGGTGCGGCTGATCCTGGAGGAAGCTCTCAACGGCACCACCGACCGCGCCCTGGTCGCCGGGGCGGGCACCGGCGCGGTGGTGGTGCTGCCCGCGCTGGACAGCGCGGTGCCCGCCGACACCCTGCGGGAGCTGCTCGCCCCGCTGGAGGCGGGCCTCGGCTCGGAGGGCCGGATCACCCTCGGCGTGTCGGCCCCCGCCTCCGAGGCGGGCGGCCTGCGCGGCGCCCTGGAGGAGGCCCGGCACGCCCGCCGGATCGCCGCCGCCCGGGTCGGCCGGGTCTGCGTGGCCGGCCCGGAGGAGCTGGCCTCGCACGTGCTGCTGCTGGCCGCGGTGCCCGACGAGGTCCGCCGGGCGTTCCGCAGCCGGCTGCTGGACAAGGTGATCGCCTACGACATCGAGCACCAGGCGGACCTGGTCCGCACCCTGGAGGCGTTCCTGCGCTCGGACGGCTCGTGGACCCGCTGCGCCGCCCAGCTGCACGTGCACGTCAACACGCTGCGCTACCGGATCGGCCGGATCGAGGAGCTGACCGGCCGTGACCTCTCCCGGCTGGAGGACCGGGTGGACTTCTACCTGGCCCTCGAACTGGCCTGAGCCCGCACGGAAAGGGGTCCGCCCCGCACACCGACGGTGTGCGGGGCGGACCCCTTCCGCATGACTACGGCTGCACGGGGATGATCGAGGTGAGCCACTGGAAGACGCCCGGCACCATGTTCTTCCAGACGTCGCTGGAGTGCGGCCCGGTGGTCTCCTGGACCTGGACGGTGGTCGGCGCCTTCGCGACGGCCGCGATCGCCTGGCCGTCCTCGTAGCCGTCGCCCTTGTTGCCGCTGATGTACAGGGCGACCTTCGGCGGCTGGGCGGCGGTCTTCACGATGGTGACCGGGTTGTTCGCCTCGCGCAGCTTGGCGTCCTTGCCGACCAGCGAGGACTTCTCGACCGCCGGGTCGTTGTAGCCCGAGAGGCTGATGCCGGCCCGGTAGCGGTTGGGGTGGGCCAGTGACAGCTTGGCGGCGCAGTGGGCACCGGCCGAGTAGCCGGCCACCGCCCAGCGGTCGGCCGACGGCTCGGCGCGGAAGTTGTCCAGCACCATCTGGGGGACGTCGCGGGTCAGCCAGGTGTCCGCGTTGACCTTGCCGGGCACGTCGGTGCAGCCGGCGTCGGTGCTGTTGCCCAGCAGCAGGGTGCGCGGCGAGACCAGGATGAACGGCGCCACCTTGCCCTCCTGCATCAGCGGCTTGAGCTGCTCGGAGACCTTGAGCGTGCCGTACCAGGTGGAGGAGGAGCCGGGGAAGCCCGGGATCAGCTCGACGACCGGGAACTTCTTGTCCTTGAACGCCGGGTCGTGGTACTGCGGCGGCAGCCAGACCAGCACCTCGCCGTCCACGCCGGACAGCTGGCCCTTGAGGTCGGTCTTCTGGACGTCGTTCGGCACCTTGGGGTCGTCCACGCTGCGGAACTGCTGGTGGACCTTGGGCGGCTGCTTGGCGGCGTCGCCGCCGGCCTGGGCCCCGCCGGCGCCCGCCTCGGCCGGGGGGACGGAGGGCACGGCCCGGACGTGGTTGCCGGTGCCCAGCAGGTCGTCCCAGTTGCCGTAGATCAGGTTGGCGTTGTTGACCATGACGAAGACCGTCGTCACGGCGGTGATCTGGCAAAAGACGATCATGGCAAGCCTGGACAGGACCTGCACCGGCCTCGGCCCGCGCACCTTTCCCCAGAGCAGCAGGGCCGCCGCGATGGAGATCGGCACGAGGACGATCGTGCAGATGAGGAATGGCGTGCCTGTCAGTTGCATCAAATTCTCGTATCCGGGTTCAAAGCCGTCCGGGGCCCCACTCGCCCGGAACGCGCTCCAATGGCATCAGACGGTCGGGAACACGGGATCGGTTGCCGTCCAAATCTGTAAGGAACCTGAGAGGAACATCACGTTTCGGCGCTGTTTCCCTCTTGGGGCCCGCACCAGTCTGCCACCCTGACGGCCCGCACCCGGACGCTGCACCCAGCGGACTCCCAGGAACGCCACCGGGGGCACGATACCGCCCGGGCGGATCCGGGCGGCGGGCGAGGCGGTGCGATGCCGCGCGCGGCGGGCAGCGAGACTATGGGGATGAGCACAACCCGCTTTCGCCCCTTCCGCCGGTTCCGGCCCGCCTGCGCCGTCCTCGCCGTGCTGGCCGCCGTGGCCGGCTGCAGCAGTACCGGAGGCCTCCGCGCCGAGCACGCCCGCAGCCAGGCCGCGGCCGCCGGTGGCAGTGCCGTCACCACCCCGCGCTGGAAGATCGCCATGGTGACCCACGCCGGCGCCGGCGACGCCTTCTGGGACACCGTGCGCAAGGGCGCCGAGCAGGCCGCCGCCAAGGACAACATCACCTTCCTGTACTCCAACGACGCCCAGACCCAGAACCAGGTCCAGCTGGTCCAGGCCGCCATCGACCAGAAGGTCGACGGCCTGCTGGTCACCCTCGCCAAGGGCGACGCGCTCGGCGACGTGCTCGGCAAGGCCAAGGCGGCCGGCATCCCGGTGATCACCGTGAACTCCGGCCAGGAGTACTCCGCCCGGTTCGGCGCGCTGACCCACATCGGCCAGGACGAGTCCACCGCCGGCCAGGCGGCCGGCACCGAGCTCGCCGGCCGGGGCCGCAAGAACGTCCTCTGCGTGATCCACGAGCAGGGCAACGTCGGCCAGGAGCAGCGCTGCTCCGGCGCCCAGTCCAAGGCCGGCGGGGCCTTCCAGGTGCTCTACGTGGACGGCGTCAACATGCCCGACGCCCGGGCCGCCGTCTCCGCCAAGCTGCAGGCCGACCCGGCCATCGACACCGTGCTGACCCTCTCCGGGCCGATGGCCGCCACCGGACTGCAGGCGATCCAGGACGCCCGCCGCCCCGTCGAGCTCGACACCTTCGACCTGGGCACCCAGGTGGTGGCCGGCCTCAAGTCCGGCTCGGTCGGTTTCGCCGTCGACCAGCAGCCCTACCTCCAGGGCTACGAGGGCGTCGACCTGCTCTGGCTCTACCGCTCCAACCTGGACATGCTCGGTGGCGGCAAGCCCGTGCTGACCGGGCCGCAGATCCTCACCCGCGACGACGCCGACGCCCTCGCCGAGTACGTCGCGAGGGGGACGCGTTGAGCACCACCGACCTCCTCGTCCAGGACCGCCCGGCGGCGCTGCGGCGGGTGCTCGCCCGCCCCGAACTGGGGGCGCTGATCGCCGCCGCCGCGGTCTTCCTGGTCTTCGCCGCGGTCGCCGAACCGTTCCTGCGGGTCTCCTCGCTGGGCACCGTGCTGTACGCGGCCTCCACCATCGGGATCATGGCCGTCCCGGTCTCGCTGCTGATGATCGGCGGCGAGTTCGACCTGTCGGCCGGCGTGCTGGTCACCACCGCCGCGCTGACCTCGTCGATGGTGTCCTACCAGCTCACCGCGGTGACCTGGGTCGGCGTGCTGGTCTCGCTGCTGGTGACGCTGGCGGTCGGCGGCTTCAACGGCTGGATGCTCAGCCGGACGAAGCTGCCCAGTTTCATCGTCACCCTGGGCACCTTCCTGATGCTCACCGGTGCCAACCTCGGCGTCACCAAGCTGGTCTCCGGCACCGTCTCGACCAAGCCGATCTCCGACATGGAGGGCTTCGGCGCCTGCCGTTGGCTGTTCGCCTCCGAGGTCACCGTCGGCGGGCTGACGGTCAAGGCCACCGTCTGGTGGTGGCTCGGCCTGCTGCTGGTCGGCAGCTGGGTGCTGCTGCGGACCCGCTTCGGCAACTGGATCTTCGCGGTCGGCGGCGACGCGGCCGCGGCGCGGGCGGTCGGCGTGCCCGTCGCCCGGACCAAGACGGTGCTCTACCTCGGCGTCGGCTTCGGCGCCTGGGTGCTCGGCCAGCACCTGCTGTTCTCCTTCGACACCGTGCAGTCCGGCGAGGGCGTCGGCAACGAGCTGATCTACATCGTGGCGGCCGTCATCGGCGGCTGCCTGATCACCGGCGGCTACGGCTCGGTGGTCGGCTCGGCGCTCGGCGCGCTGATCTTCGGCATGGCGAGCAAGGGCATCATCTACGCCCAGTGGAACCCTGACTGGTTCAAGTTCTTCCTGGGTGCGATGCTGCTGCTCGCCGCCTTGCTGAACACCTTCGTCAAGCGCCGCGCCGAACGGGGACCGCGATGACCGAGCTGCTCCGCCTCGAAGGCGTCGGCAAGACCTACGGCTCCGTCCGGGCGCTCCAGGACGTCTCGCTCACCCTGCGGGCCGGCGAGATCAGCTGCGTGCTCGGCGACAACGGCGCCGGCAAGTCCACCCTGATCAAGATCATCGCCGGGCTGCACCGGCACGACGAGGGCCGTTTCACCGTCGGCGGCGAGGAGGTCCGCTTCGGCTCCCCGCGCGAGGCGCTGGACCGCGGCATCGCCACCGTCTACCAGGACCTCGCGGTCGTCCCGCTGATGCCCGTCTGGCGGAACTTCTTCCTCGGCTCCGAACGGGGCCTGCGGCGCTGGGGCGGACTGCGCCTGGACGCCGACGGGATGCGCGCCACCACGCGGGAGGCGCTCGCCCGGATGGGCATCGACCTGCACGACGTCGACCGCCCGATCGGCACCCTCTCCGGCGGCCAGCGCCAGTGCGTGGCGATCGCCCGGGCCGTCCACTTCGGCGCCGAGGCGCTGATCCTGGACGAGCCCACCGCCGCGCTCGGCGTCAAGCAGTCGGGGGTGGTGCTCAAGTACGTCACCGCCGCCCGCGACGCCGGCCTCGGGGTGGTGCTGATCACCCACAACCCGCACCACGCCTACCTGGTCGGCGACCACTTCACCCTGCTCAAGCGGGGCCGGATGGCCGGCAGCCACCCGCGGGCGGAGACCGGCCTGGAGGAGCTCACCACCGAGATGGCCGGCGGCTCCGACCTGGAGGAGCTCTCGCACGAGCTGGCCCGCCCGGGCACCGGCACCCGTGAACCCCGTGAACCCCGTGACACCCGTGACTCCCGTGACCCCCGTGAGGAGCGTCCGCAGCCGTGACCACCCCCAACGCCGCCTCCCGGCCACCGGTCCTGCCCAGCCTGCTCGGCCTCGGCCCGCGGGCCGAGCGCCGCCGCCGGGCCCTGCCCGCCGGCCTCCTGCGGCTGCCCACCATCGGCGTCGACATCGGCGGCACCAAGGTGGTCGCGGGCGTGGTGGACGGCGAGGGCAAGGTGCTGGAGAAGCTGCGCACCGACACCCCCGACAAGAGCAAGAGCCCCCGGGTCGTCGAGGACGTCATCGTCGAGCTGGTGCTCGAACTCGCCGACCGCCACGACGTCCACGCGGTGGGCATCGGCGCGGCCGGCTGGGTGGACGCCGAGCGCTCCCGGGTGCTCTTCGCCCCGCACCTGAACTGGCGCAACGAACCGCTCCAGCAGGCGCTCAGCGAGCGGCTGCGGTTCCCGGTGATCGTCGAGAACGACGCCAACGCGGCGGCCTGGGCCGAATGGCGGTTCGGCGCCGGGCGCGGCGAGGACCTCATGGTGATGCTCACCCTCGGCACCGGCATCGGCGGCGCGGTGGTCCGCGACGGCTACGTCGACCGGGGCAAGTACGGGCTGGCGGGGGAGTTCGGGCACATGCAGGTGGTGCCCGGCGGCCACCGCTGCCCGTGCGGCAACCGGGGCTGCTGGGAGCAGTACTCCTCCGGGAACGCCCTGGTGCGCGACGCGCGCGAGCTGGTCGCCGAGGAGTCGCCGGTGGTCCAGCTGCTGCTGGCCAGGGCCGGCGGCGCGGTCGAGGGCATCACCGGCCCGCTGGTCACCGAGGCCGCCCGGGCCGGTGACGCGACCGCCGTCGAGCTGCTCTACGAGGTCGGCACCTGGCTCGGGGTCGGCATCGCCAACCTCGCGGCCGCCCTGGACCCGGGCCGCTTCGTGGTCGGCGGCGGCGTCTCCGAGGCCGGCGACCTCCTCCTAGCCCCGGCCCGGGACGCCTTCCGCCGCACCCTCACCGGGCGCGGCTTCCGCCCGGAGGCGACCATCGCGCACGCGGCCCTGGGCAACGAGGCGGGCCTGGTCGGCGCTGCCGACCTCGCCCGCCAGGTCGCCCGCCGCTTCCGCACCATCAAGCGGCGCCGGGTGGAGCGCAGCGTGCTGTAGCGCCGGACTACCCGCCGGTAGTCGCGGCGCCCTGTTGTCCGGGCCATGCCTCCTGTGAAACAACGGAGTTGACGTCGACTCAGGAGGCCTCCGGATGAGAGCTCTGGCCCGAATCGCCCCGCCGCTCCTGCTTGCCACCGCCCTGGTCTGTTCCGCCGCCGGGCCGGCCGGGGCGGCAGCCCCGCCGCCGAAGGTGCCCGAGGCGGTGGGCTGGGGCGGCGCGGTGGCCAGCGTGGACGCCGACGCCACGGCGGCCGGCATCGAGGTGCTGCGCAAGGGCGGCAACGCGGTGGACGCCGCCGTCGCCGTCGCGGCGGCGCTCGGTGTCACCGAGCCGTACTCGGCCGGCATCGGCGGCGGCGGGTACTTCGTCTACTACGACCACGACAGCGGCCGGGTGTCCACCATCGACGGCCGCGAGACGGCCTCCCGGACGGCCGACGCGTCGCTCTTCCTGGAGGGCGGCAAGCCGCTGGCCTTCGCGGATGCCGTCACCAGCGGGCTGTCGGTCGGCGTGCCCGGCTCCCCGGCGACCTGGGAGACGGCCGTGCGGCAGTGGGGCAAGCGCTCCTTCGCCGACGCGCTGAAGCCGGCCCGGCGGATCGCCGAGCAGGGCTTCACCGTCGACCAGACCTTCCAGGACCAGACCGCGCTCAACCAGGACCGGTTCAAGGACTTCCCCGCCACCGCGAAGCTCTTCCTGCCCGGCGGCAAGCTCCCCGCGGTCGGCTCCACGTTCCGCAACCCGGAGCTCGCCGCCACCTACCGCCAGCTGGGCGAGCAGGGCACCGCGGCGCTCTACCGGGGCGACCTCGGCGCCGACATCGTCCGGACCATCCAGCACCCGCCGGTGGACCCGGCCTCCGGGCGCAACGCCCGCCCCGGCAAGGTGGACGCCGCCGACCTGGCCGCGTACCAGGTGCGCCGCCAGCAGCCCACCCACGTGGCCTACCGCGACTACGACCTCTACTCGATCGCCCCGTCCAGCTCCGGCGGCACCACCGTCGGCGAGGCGCTCGGCATCCTGGAGGACGGCGACGTCGGCCGGTACGACGACACGCAGTACTACCACCACTTCCTGGAGGCCTCCCGGATCTCCTTCGCCGACCGCAACCGCTGGGTCGGCGACCCGGCCTTCTCCGACGTCCCGGCCAAGGAGCTGCTCTCCCCCCGGTACGTCGCCTCGCGGGCCTGCCTGATCAGCCCCGACCGGGCGCTCACCAGCCCGCTCGCCCCCGGCGACCCGCGCCACCCGGCCGACTGCGCGAACACCGGCGCGGCCCAGCCCGAGCCCTACGAGGGACTGAGCACCAGTCACCTGACCGTGGCCGACCGCTGGGGCAACGTCGTCTCCTACACCCTCACCCTGGAGCAGACCGGCGGCAGCGGCATCACCGTCCCCGGCCGGGGCTTCCTGCTCAACAACGAGCTGACCGACTTCAACTTCACCCCGCTGACCCCCGGGGTGCCGGACCCGAACCTCGCCGGGCCGGGCAAGCGCCCGCGCTCCTCGCTCTCGCCGACCATCGTGCTGCGCGACGGCGAGCCGGTGCTGGCGGCCGGCTCGCCCGGCGGCGCGACCATCATCACCACCACCCTCCAGGTCCTGCTCGGACGCCTGGACCGGGGCCTCGGCCTGGAGCAGGCGATCGCCGCGCCGCGGGCCAGCCAGCGCAACACGGCCGCCACCCAGGCCGAGCCGGCCTTCCTGGACCTGCCCGAGCGGGCCCGGCTGGAGGCGCTCGGCCACGTGTTCACCAGCACGCCCGAGATCGGCGCCGCGACCGGCGTCGAGCGCCTGCCGGACGGCCGCTGGGTGGCGGCCGCCGAGCCGGTGCGGCGCGGCGGCGGCGCGGCGGCGGTGGTGCGCCCCGCGCCCTGACGCCCGACGCCTGACGGCGGTGGCCCCTGGGCCCGCGGGCCCACGGGCCTGTCGGTGCCGGGCGGTAGATTCGGGGTGGGCGTCCTGCCGGGCGCCCACCCTCGTCCGTACCACCGGGAAGGCCGCCCGCCGTGACCGTCCGCATCGCCACCTGGAACATCAACTCCGTCACCGCGCGGCTGCCCAAGCTGCTGGAATGGCTGGAGAGCGCCAAGCCGGACGTGCTCTGCCTCCAGGAGCTCAAGTGCTCCACCGACGCCTTCCCCTACGAGCCGGTCCGCGAGCTCGGCTACGAGACCGCCGCGTACGGCACCGGCCGGTGGAACGGCGTGGCCATCGTCTCCCGGATCGGTCTGGAGGACGTGGTGCGCGACCTCCCCGGCCAGCCCGGCTTCCTCGCCGACGGCGCCCTGCTGCCCGACACCGAGCCGCGGGCCATCGCCGCCACCTGCGGCCCGGTCCGGGTCTGGTCGGTCTACGTGCCCAACGGCCGCGAGGTGGACCACGCCCACTACCGCTACAAGCTGGAGTGGCTGGAGGCCCTGCGGCTGGCCTCGCTGGAGGACGCCGCGGGGGAGCGTCCCTTCGCCGTCCTCGGGGACTTCAACATCGCCCCGACCGACGAGGACGTCTTCGACGTGGCGGCCTTCGAGGGCCTGACGCACGTCACCCCCGCCGAGCGCGCCGCCCTCGCCGCCCTGGGCGAGGCCGGTCTGCAGGACGTCGTGCCCCGCCCGCTGAAGTACGACCGCCCGTACACCTACTGGGACTACCGCCAGCTGGCCTTCCCGAAGAACCGGGGCATGCGGATCGACCTCACCTACGCCAACAAGCCCTTCGTCGACGCCGTCACGGACAGCTATGTGGACCGCGAGGCCCGCAAGGGCAAGGGGACGTCGGACCACGCCCCGGTCGTGGTCGACCTGGACCTCTGAGCCCGGCCGGGCCCGGCGTCACGCCCCGTAGCGGCGGCTCGCCCGAACGGGCCAGAGCGGTGGCCGGGCGCCGGGTGTGTGCCTACCGTCGGTGAATGACTGGGTGTGGTTGTTCGATCACGTGGACTTCGGAGTCCCCGGCCGCGCCCGAGAATCCCGGAGGTTCCGGTATGCGCCCCACGCGTACGGCCGCCGCCGCCCTGATCGGCGCGACGGTGCTGACCGGCCTGACGGCCCCCCTCGCGCTGGCCAAGGACGGCGCCGCCACGGTCAGCCCGTCCCAGGCCGCACCGGGCCAGACCGTGACGGTCACGGTCTCCTGCGAGAAGTCCGACAAGCCCGACGCCAAGACCATCACCGCGAGCTCCCAGGCCTTCGAGGGCGGCCCGGCCACCCTCACCCTGGGATCGGACGGCCGGCACACCGGCTCCGCGCGGCTGGCGGGCAAGGCCGGCGGCGACAGCAAGGTCGACGGCACCTGCCCCGACGGCGCCGCCTTCTCGACCAGCGTCACGGTGACCACCGTCGCCGCGTCCTCCGGAGCCTCCTCCTCGCCCGGCCAGAGCCTCGGCGAGTGGGGCAAGGCGGCCGGGGAGTGGGCCGGCTCGCTCGGCCAGTCCGGTGCGGGCAGCCAGCAGGTCGCCCCGCACGGCGCCGTGCAGACCGGTCTCGGCGGCTCGGTCGCGGCCGACCCCGCCGAGCTGGCGGGCGGCGCGGCGCTGGTGGTCGGCGGTATCGGCGGATTCTGGCTGCTGCGGCGACGCGGCGGCGCCGGGTCCGCCTGAAGGCGCGCCCCGCACCCGGGGGCCCTCGGGCCCGCCCCACGGTGCCGCCGGACCGGTCGGTCCGGCGGCACCGGCCCGTCTCAGGCCGTCGCGGCCCGGGCCGCGGAGCCCCCGGTGACCCCGGCCGCCGTGGACGCCCGGGAAGCCCGCGGGGTCTCCGGCGCCTCCGCGGCCCGCAGGAGGCCGGAGGCCAGCAGGTACTGGGCCAGGAGGTACGTCGCCATGATCCAGAACTGGTGCCCGGGCAGCTCGCGCCACTTCGCGAGCTTGGTGGCGATCAGGGTGTCGGAGAGCAGGAAGAGCGCCCCGCCGAGGCCGGTGCGCCACCCCAGCCCGGCCGAGGTGACGGCGGTCGAGGCGAGCAGCAGGCTGTACCCGGCCACCGGCGCCCGGAGGCCGCCGAGGTCCGGCCAGAGCCGGCCCACCATCACGGCCCAGGCCGTCGCGTACGCGGCCGTGACGATCAGCGCCCGCCGCCGGTCCGTGAGCGCCCCCTGCCGGACGAACATCGTCACGTAGCAGACGTGCGCCGCCGCGAAGGAGCCCATCCCGGCCAGGAACGCGGTGTCGTCGCCGAGCTGGAGCAGGACGTCCCCGCCGCCGCTGAGCAGCAGCGCGGGCGCCAGCAGCTTCGGCGCCTCCCGCCCGGCCGCGGTGGCGGCCGTGACGCTGTGCGCGGCCAGCAGCGGCATCAGCGCCGGCTTGGTGGCGTGCCGCAGGGCGGGCGTGTCGGTGAGCAGCGCGCCCAGGTGGGCCGCCGAGGTGGCGGCGAAGCCGGTGAGCAGCCCGGTGGCGGAGCGCAGGCGCCCGCCGAGGACGGCGCGGGTGGTGGTGCGGATGCTCATGCGGCGGTGTCCTCCGGTGGGTGGGGGCGGGCGGCCCGTTCGTCCGCACCCTAGGCGACCGGGTCCGTCCGGGGAAGGCCGGGTTACCCACGAGTACTACCCGGGCGTAGGCCGGCGCGCGCCGACGGCCGGGGCCGCTCCGGCGGGGTACGCGCGGACCAATTCGCCGCGAGCTCCGGCTGGGGCCACCGGCGGCCGCGCCCACCGTCTAGTCTGGTCCACGACATGGAGCAGCAGGAGTACGCGGCCGGCACCACGCGGGTGGCCGGCGGCACGTCGGACGGGCGCACGGGCGGGGCGGGGCAGGGCACCACCGTCGCCGTCGTCGCCGTACGCGAAGCCGGTCCTGACGCTCCCCAGGAGACCGGAGGGGCCGTCCTCTCGCCCGATCCGGGGCTGCTCCGGCTGGCGCACTGGTTCGCCGAGGCCGATCCCGGGACCGCCGACGACCTCTGCGTCGCCACCTTCGGCCTCTACCCGGCCCGCCACTTCGGCGTCCCGGCCGAGCCGGTGACCGGTCCGGAGGCGGCGGCCGGTGACGCCGTCAGCTGGTGGCACGGTCCCACCGCGCACGCCCCCGCCGCGCTGCGGGTGCGCGAGCCGCGGCCGGCGCGCCGCCAGCGCCGGGCCCGGCGGGACGAGGGGGCGCTGCCCGTCGTCCGCTCAGGAGCCAAGCCGGGTCTGCCCGGAAAGCACCGCAAGCCCGAGCCGGCCCGCTCGGCCGCCGGCGCGCAGGACCGTTCCGCCGCCGCCGAGCGCCGGATCGCCGCCCGGTTGCTGCTCGCCCACCCGCTGGTCACCGCCTCCGGGCCGCACGCCGACGGGTTCCCGCTGATCCGGCGTCACCGCGACTGGCTGACCGGCCAGTTCGACACCCTGCTCGGCTACCGCCTGGTGGTCGGCCCCTGGCACGCCCGCCTCTACAAGGCCGGGCTCGGCCCCGGCGCCGCCCGCCGGCTCGAACACCCCGGCACCGGCGCGCCGTTCACCCCCGGCGGCTACGCCCAGCTCGCCCTCGCGCTGTCCCTGCTGGTGGACGCCCCCGAACGGCTCCCGCTCGGCCCCCTGCTGGCGGCGATGCGGGACACCGCGCCCGGTCCGGCCGCCACGCCCGCCGACCTCGCGATGGCCCTCGCCGCACTGGCCGACTGGCAGGTGCTCGGCGAGATACCCGCCGACCGGAGCGCGGACGGCGTCGTCCTGACGGTCGACCGGGAGCTGGCCCGCGCCGTACCCGCGGGCCCGCCCGCCCTCGCCGACGACGCCGCCGACCTGATCCGCCGCGCCGCCGGGGCCGAGCCCGGCACCGCCGTGCGCCGCCGCCTCGCCGAGACCCCCGCCGTGCTCGCCGCCGACCTGCCCGCGGACCAGCGCGACTGGCTCGACCTCCACCGCCGGACCGGCCCGGCGGCGCTCGCCGAGTTCCTCGGCCTGGAGGCCGAACTGCGGGCCGAGGGGGTCGCCCTGCTCGACCCCGCCGACGAACTCACCGACCTCGCCCTGCCCGGGGCCGGCACCCTCGCCCAGGCCGCCCTGCTGCTGGTCGAGCGCCTGGTCGAGGAGGTCCGCCCGCTCCCCGGCGAGGCCACCGGCGCGGACGTCCCGATCCCGGACGCGCTGATAGACGGCGTCCTCGGGGACATCGCCGACGAGTACGGGCTGCCGGCCGGCTGGCGGCGCGACTACCTCGCCGACCGCACCGCGCTGCGCCGCGACGCCCTCGACCTGCTGCACCGGATGGGCCTGATCACCCCCACGCCGCGCGGCACCCGGCCGCCGGGCTGGCTGCTGCGCGCCCCCGCCGCCCGCTTCGCTCCGGCGCCCGATCTGCGGCCGGCCCCGGGGACGGGCCGGCACTCCCGCCGGGAGGCCCCGGTGGCGGCTCCGGCCGGCCCCCGGGCGGAGCAGCGGGCCTGAGCGCCACCGGCCCGCCGTCGAGCGGGTCGCGCGTCGGGAACGAAAGAAGCACCGCGTCCTTGGCCGGTGGGCCGGACGGCGGTGCCTGGGGTCGGGCGCGGAGGGCGGCGGGATCAGCGGGTCATCGTCGGGCGGTGGCCGCCGTGAGCGGGCCGTGCTGGGCGGCTTCGACGGTGGCTCCCACACCGAGCGTGCCGAGGGCGATGGAGGCGAGAACGGCGGCACAGGCCAGGAAGCGGCGGTGGCGCTGCGGGAGCGGGAAGCGCGGATCCTGGAGGGTCGCCGGAGGGTTGGCGTTCATGACAGGGAGCGTTCCAGGGCGGCGTGAACGAGCGGTACGCGCGGGTGAAGTCCGGATGGGGGCCAAGCGTCGGTTCGTGCCGGATCCGCCCCGCCCCGGGGCGGGGCGGATCCGGGGCGGTCACCGGGACGGCGGTCGCGGCCCCCGCCGGGCGTCGGCCATCGCCTCGCCGACGGCCACCCGGACGGCGTCCCGCAGGCCGTGCGCGGCGTGGAACCGCGAGGGCCCGGCCGCCGGATCCTCGCGCAGCTCCTTCACCAGGGCGACGCAGAGCAGCAGCATCACCACCACGAACGGCAGCGCGACCAGGATGGTGGCGTTCTGCAGCGCGGTGAGCCCGCCGGCCAGCAGTAGCGCGGCGGCGACCCCGCCCATCAGCACGCCCCAGACCACCACCAGCCAGGTGCGCGGGTGCAGCGAGCCCCGGCTGGAGAGCGAGCCGAGCACGAGCGAGGCGGAGTCGGCACTGGTGATGAAGAAGGTCATCACCAGCAGGACCGCGATGACGCTGGTCACCGAGCCGAGCGGGAGCGAGCGCAGCATCTCGAACAGCGAGGCCTCGGCGCCCTGGGGGATGGTGGCCACCAGGTCGGCCTCGCCGGTGGAGTTCAGCCGGATCGCCGTCCCGCCCATCACGCAGAACCAGACCACCGTCGCCCCGCTGGGGACCAGCAGCACGCCGGTGAGGAACTGCCGGATGGTCCGGCCGCGCGAGATCCGGGCGATGAAGGTGCCGACGAACGGCGCCCAGGAGAGCCACCAGGCCCAGTAGAAGATCGTCCAGGAGCCGAGCCAGCTCTCGTCGGTGAAGGCGCCGGTCTGGGTCGACATGGCGACCAGGTCGGAGAGGTAGCCGCCGACGGTGGACGGGATCGCGTCCAGGACGAAGACCGACGGGCCGAACACGAAGACGAAGAGCATGATCAGCGAGGCCAGCACGACGTTCGAGGTGGAGAGCCACTTGACGCCCTTGTGCACGCCGGAGAAGGCGGAGAGGACGAAGGCGGCGGTCAGCGAGCCGATGATGACCAGCTGGGTGCGTTCGGTGTTCTCGACGGAGGAGATGAAGCCGAGGCCGTCCGCCACCTGGAGGGCGCCCAGGCCGAGGCTGGTCGCCGAGCCGAAGACGGTCGCGAACACCGCCAGCAGGTCGATCGCCCGGCCGGGCCAGCCGTTCGCGCCGCGTTCGCCGATCAGCGGGACGAAGGCGGCGGAGATCCGGTTGCCCCGGCCCTTGCGGAAGGTGGTGTAGGCGAGCGCCAGGCCGCCGACCGCGTAGATCGCCCAGGGGTGCAGGGTCCAGTGGAAGAGCGAGAACTCCAGCGCCTGCTGGGCGGCGGCCGGGCTCTGCGGCTCCAGGCCGGAGCCGGGCTGCGGCGCGGCGTAGAGCTGGAGCGGTTCGCCGACGCCGTAGAACATGAGGCCGATGCCCATGCCGGCGCTGAACATCATCGCGACCCAGGCGAGGGTGGAGAACTCCGGCTCGTCGTCGTCGCGGCCGAGCCGGATCCGGCCGAAGCGGCTGAACGCGAGCAGGACGGTGAGCACCAGGAAGACGTCGGCGGCGACCACGAACAGCCAGCCGAAGTTGTGCAGCACCCAGCCGAGCGCGGTGTCGGACGTCCGGCCGAGCGAGTCCTCGGCGAAGACGCCCCAGGCGACCACCCCCAGCACCAGGACGGCACTGACGCCGAACACCGTCCGGTCGACGGGGAGGGTCGCGGCGGGTTCGTCCGGGCCTGGTGGCTGGCTGCTCATGAAGGTCCCTCTCCTGGCGTACTGGACGGTCGGCGACACGATCGGAAAATGGATACATGTCGTACTATGTCCAGTCCTCGGGGGTGCCGGGGGGAGGGCACGCCGGGGAGAGGCGACCGGACGGGCCGTCAGGGCGAGGATCGGCGCGCCGGGCGGCGGGTCGTCACGCGGCCGCGTACGCGCGGGCGGAGGGCCCGGTGGCCGGGGCGGCGGTGTCCAGGTACCCGGCCAGCGCCTGCCGGCTGCGGGTCAGCTCGGCGATCCGGGTGTCGAGTTCGGCCAGCTCGCCGCGGAGGGTGGCGAGCAGGTCGGGGCAGGCCTCCAGGGCCGGGACGGGGCCGCTCGCGCACGGCAGGATCTCGGCGATCACCCGGGTGGACAGGCCCGCCGCGAGCAGACCGCGGATCTGCCGCACCCGGATCTGGTCGCCCTCGCGGTACTCGCGGTAGCCGGCGGCCGACCGGTCCGGTTCGAGCAGCCCCTGCTCCCCGTAGTACCGCAGCAGGCGGGTGGACACCCCGGTCAGGCGGGCGAGTTCTCCGATGCGCATGACCGGGCGAACGCCCGTCCGGGCCGGGCTGTTCCCGGCCCGGACGCGGCGGGGCCGTCGCTACGCCGGCCGACCGGTCACGAAGTCCAGCAGCAGCGCGCGCAGTTCGGGCAGGCGCTCGACCACCGGGAGGTGGCCACTGGCGAGTTCGACCAGCCGGGCGCCCGGGATGCCCTCGGCCAGGGCCCGGTGCTGGCTCGGCGCGACCAGCATGTCCTCGGTGGTGCTGATCACCAGCGTCGGCACGGTGACCCGGGCCAGGTCGCCGCGCACGTCCACCCGGCCGGCCAGGCCGAACTGCTGGCGGTAGCCGGCCGGGACGGGGGCGAGCAGGGCGGCGCGCAGGTCCGCGAGCTGCTCGGCGGTGAGCGCGTCGACCCAGGTCTCGCCGAAGGCGACCGCGAGCACGAAACGGGCCAGCAGCTCCGGGTGGTCGGCCAGGCCGGCCGCCAGCTCGGCGGTGAGCCGGAGCCGGTGGTCGCCGCCGGCCACCCCGGCGAGCAGCAGCAGCGAGCGGACCCGGGCCGGGTGCCGGGTGGCGGCGCGGACGGCGACGGCGGCCCCGAGCGAGTACCCGGCCAGGTCGAAGCTCTCCAGGCCCTCCTCGACGGCGGCGGCGACCAGCCGGTCCGCCAGCTCGTCGAGCGAGGGCCCGGCCGGCTCGAACGGGGTGCCGCCGGAGCCGGGGAAGTCGGGTGCGACGACGGTGCGGTGGGCGGCGAGGTCGTCCAGCAGCGGCCCCCAGTTGTCCCGGGCGCTGCCGCCGGCGCCGTGCGCGAGCAGCAGGCCCGGGCCGGAGCCCCGGACGATCCGGGCCAGCGCGGGCGGGGTGGCGGGGGACGGCTCGGTCATGGCGGGGCTCCTGTTCACCTGGATGGCTCGGTGACCGGCACGCTAGGAGTTCACACCGGTGTGAAGGTCAAGTCCGGTGCGGGCCGAACCGCCCGCGCGGCGTCGATCGGCGGGATCGGCGGACGCGACACGGTTCGCGATCGTATGATCCGGGCGTGACCGGAGGCCCGAGCGCCGCGAGACCGACCGGGCGGACCGCCGCCCCGGTCCGGAGCGCCGCTGCCCGCCGGGCCGTCGCCCGCCGCGCCAGACGCACCGACCGCTGTCGCTGAGCCCCGCCCGCGCGCTCCGCGCCGGGCCGGAGCGGGCCCGCGCCGTCGGCGCCCGCGTCCCCGCCCGCCCGGCCGCGCGGCCCGCCCGACCGTCCGCCGCAACCGAACGGAAGTGTGCCCGTGCCCACCGCGAACCCCCTTCGGACCACCCCCGCGAGCCCGATCCCCGGCGAGGCCGCCTACGACCGGCTCCGCCGCCGGCAGTGGTCGGCCGGCGAGGCCCGCGCCGACGGCGTCGAGCGCCGGACCCTGCTGCGGATGCTCACCGCCGCCGGGGTGCTCGCCGCACCCGCCGCCGGCGGGCTGGTCGTCCCGGACCGCGCCCGGGCGCGGACCGCGACCGCCGCGCCGGGAGCGCTTGCCGAGCCGCCCACGGCCCTCGCGGGTACGGTGTCCCCCGTGCCCGGCATCGTGAAGCCGCTGCCCGCCGAGTGGTTCCTCCCGCGCGGGACCAACGCCGAGATGCGCTGGGACGCGCTGCGCGACGCGGAGGGCGCGATCGGCCGGCACGTCCCGGTGGAGCGGTTCTTCGTCCGCAACCACACCAGTACCCCGGTCATCGACGCCGACAGCTGGCGGCTGCGGCTCTTCGGCAGCGGCCTGCGCGGCGGCCCGGACGCCGGGCGGCCGGTCGAGTTCGGCCTGGCGGACCTGCGCGCCCTGCCCTCGACCAGGATCAGCGCCCTGATCGAGTGCGCCGGCAACGGCCGCAGCTTCTACGCCACCCAGCAGAACCAGCCCGTGCCCGGCACCCCCTGGACGCTCGGCGGGGTCGGCTCCGCCCAGTGGCGCGGCGTGCGGCTGGCCGAGGTGCTGCACCGGGCCGGGCTGACCCGGGACGCGGTGGACGTGCTGCCCAGCGGCCTCGACCCGGCGTACGTGAGCGGTGGCGTCGACTTCGGCCGGGTGCGCCGCCCGCTGCCGGTCGCGAAGGCGCTGGACGACGTGCTGCTCGCCTACGAGATGAACGGCGAACCGCTGACGCCCGACCACGGTGCGCCCCTGCGGCTGGTGGTGCCGGGCTGGATCGGGATCGCCTCGATCAAGTGGGTCGGCTCGATCGAGGTCGCCGACCAGCCGCTGTACTCGCCCTGGAATACCGACTTCTACCGGATGTTCGGTCCTGACTACCCGGCCGGCGGAAGTGCGCCGGTCACCACCCAGGTGGTGAAGAGCGCTTTCGAACTCGCCCGTGACGCGGTGCTGGCGGCGGGCCGCGAGCACCGCCTGTACGGACGCTCCTGGTCGGGCGCGGCGCCGGTCCGCCGGGTCGAGGTGAGCACCGACGGCGGCCGGCGCTGGCACCGCGCCGAGCTGCGGGACGAGCCGCGCGCCGACAACTGGACGCGCTGGAGCCTCGACTGGCGCCCGGACCGGACCGGCCCGTACGAGCTGCGGGCGCGCGCGACCGACCGCCGCGGCAACACCCAGCCCGCGACGTCCGTGTTCAACCGCGAGGGCTACCTGTTCGACGCGGTGGTGGTCCACCCGGTGACGGTCGCCTGACGCCGCTCAGCCGGTGGGGCTGGCCTCGTACGGCGCCTCGTACGGGGTCAGCACCAGCCGCACCACGTCCTCCAGCCGCCGCCGGGCGTCGCCGAGCGTGGTGCGGCCGGTCACCCAGGCGGTCAGCTCGCCCTGCCAGGCGTGGCCGACGATGTGCCGCACCAGGTCGCTCGCGGCGGCCGGCACCTCGGCCATCACCGCCTGCAGCGCGGTGCTGTCGGCGCGGGCCATGCCCTGCAGCGCCTCGCTGGCGAAGGGGTCGGTGGAGGCGGCGACGGCCACCCGGAGCCGGGCCAGTTCGGGCTGGCGCTGGTAGGCGCGCATGCCTCCGCGCACGAAGCGCACCACCCGGTCGGTGGCCCCCAGCCCGGCCCGCGGTCCGCGCAGCTCCGCCACCAGGTCGGCCAGCAGCAGCCGGTGCCATTCGGCGATGGCCGCGGCCAGCAGGTGGTCCTTGGAGGAGAAGTAGCGGTACGCCGTCCCGAGGGCGACTCCGGACCGCTCGCAGACCTGTTTCATCTGCAGCCGCTCGACACCGATCTCGTTCACCAGGGCGAGCGCGGCCGCGATCAGGGACTCGCGGCGTTCGAGCTGACGTGGAGACATCGCCTCCACCGGTCGTGGTGACAGGTCAACCTTGGTCACCCGCACCATGATACGGCTCGGAACCGCTCAGGAGTATGACGCCGACCGGTCGCCCCGCGTTCGTCCGCCGTCCACCGGTGGCCGGCGGACGGCGGCGCGGAACCGGGGTCAGTGCGCCCGGGGTGCCCGGTCGCGGATCAGGGCCTCCTGGACGGCGGAGGCGACCAGCCGGCCGTCCCGGTCGTAGAACTCGCCGAGCGACAGCCCCCGGCCGTCCGAGGAGGAGGGGCTGCGCTGGGCGAACAGCAGCCACTCGTCGGCCCGGAACGGGCGGTGGAACCACATCGCGTGGTCCAGCGAGGCCATGATCAGCCGGGGCGGCTCGGTGCGCTGGAAGAAGTTCGGCTGGACGTGCAGCCCGGCCGTCGAGGCCAGCGTGAGGTCCGAGAGGTAGGTCAGCGCGCAGACGTGCAGCAGCCGGTCCCCGGCGGGGAGCGGGGAGGCGGTGCGCAGCCAGACGAACTGCTGCGGCATGCCCGGGACGGCCGGCGGCACGCCGGGCGCGTCCGGCGGGACGAACCGCAGGTCCAGCGAGCCGAAGCCGCCCGTGCGGGTCAGCGCGGCGCGGGCCTCGGCGTCCCAGCCCGCCAGCGCGTCCGGCAGCTCCTCCGGGCCGGGCAGCGCCGGCATCTCCCGGTGGCGGTCGGCGGCGGGCTCGGGCCGCTTGAAGGAGGCGGAGAGCGTGAAGATCGCTTCGCCGCCCTGGACGGCGGTCACCCGGCGGGTGGCGTAGGACATCCCCTGGCGGACCCGGTCGACCTCGTAGCGGATCGGCCGGGACGGGTCCCCGGGGAGCAGGAAGTAGCTGTGCAGCGAGTGCACGTCCCGGTCGTCGCCGATGGTGTGCCCGGCGGCGGTCAGCGCCTGCGCGGCGACCTGG
Source organism: Kitasatospora sp. NPDC028961 (assembly GCF_055564815.1). Classification (NCBI taxonomy): domain Bacteria; kingdom Bacillati; phylum Actinomycetota; class Actinomycetes; order Kitasatosporales; family Streptomycetaceae; genus Kitasatospora; species Kitasatospora sp. NPDC028961. The sequence continues at coordinate 87,639 of NZ_JBVHVO010000021.1, forward strand.
CCGCCGAAGGCGCGCATCGGGGCGCCGGCGTGGCAGCGCCCCCGGAACGTGTTCTCATCCAGCCGCTCGATCCGCAGCAGCTCGGCGAACGAGCCGGCGGTGTCGGCGGCCGGTCTCTCCTTCTCGGTCAGGTCGGTCACGGGGACATAGTGGCAGAAGCCGCCGTCCGGTGGTGTGACCGGGGTAACCCGGGGAGCGGAGGAGCCGGATAGAACCTGTTCCAGTACCGGCCCCGGTCCGGGCGCTCTCCGACGGATTGTCAGTCGCCCCTCCTAGCGTGCTCCGCATGACGCAAGCCGCACACGCGTACGCCTATCTGCGCCCGTCCGCCGTTCTCGACGGGGCCGACGGCCCACGCCTCGCCCTGGAGACCTCCGGCGGCACCACGCCGCTCGGCGCGGTCGCCAACCCGCGCTTCTTCGCGGGCTTCCTGGCCGACCCGGCCCCGGCCGCCGCCGCGCTGCTCGCGGTCGCCGACGTGGCCGCCGCCCGCTACTACCAGCCGCTGCTGCGCTCCTCGCTCGACCCGGTGGTCACCGCCAACGGCGACCGGCTGCGCTTCGAGTCCTTCTCCGGCTGCTGCGGCGTCTACGCCCGGCTCGACGTGCTCCGGGCCGGGCTCGACGGCGACGACATCGGCCACGGCACCACCAACGTCGACGTCAACAACCCGCTGCGGGAGGCGCTCACCCGGATCGGTCCGGCCGAGCCGCTGCACCTCGCGGTGGGGCCCGACGCACTGGAGGTCACCACCTTCGACGGACCGGTCGTCGAGAAGAAGGTCCCGCTGCCCGAGCGCTGGGTGCGCGGCTTCGCCGAGACCCAGGTGACGGCCGCCGCCTTCGACCTGCGCGCCGAGCTGCCCGCCGCCGAGGCGGTCCGCTTCCTGCGCTCGCTGCCGCGCGGCGGCGGGCGGGCCCGGTCCGCCGCCGGCTGGGTCGTCCCGGCCGGCCGGACGCTGCGCCCGACCCCCCGGCCCGTCCCCGGCGCGGTCTGCCTGCCCGGCCCGGAGCGGCTGGTGGCGCTCCAGCGGGTGCTGCGGCACGCGCTGGCCCTGCGGGTGTACGGCCCGGTCGCGGGCGACGCCCCGGCGGCCTCCGCCTGGGAGGTGGTGCTGCCCGGCATGCGCCTCACCCTCACCCTCTCGCCGGACGCCTCACGCGGCTTCTCCGGGGAGGGCGGCGTGCTCGGCGCGCTGGCCACCGGCGCCGCCGAGCAGGACGCCGAGCTGGTCGCGGTGCTGCTGGCCTGGGAGCCGCGGATCGACGTCGCCGAACTCGCCGAGCAGTCCGGGCTCACCCCGGCCCGGGTCCGGGCCGCCCTCACCAGGCTCGGCACCGCCGGGCAGATCGGCTACGACACCGCCGAGGCCGCCTACTTCCACCGCCAGCTGCCGTACGACGCCGGCCGGGCCGAGGCGCGGAACCCGCGGCTGCGGGCCGCGCACGCGCTGGTCGCGGCGGGCGCCGTACGGCTGGAGCCGGGCGGCGCGCTCGCCGAGGTCACCGTGGACGACCACCACCAGCGGGTGCGCACGGACGAGGCGGGCCGGGTGAGCTGCACCTGCCTCTGGTGGGCCAAGTACCGGGGCGGGCGCGGTCCGTGCAAGCACGCGCTGGCGGTCGCCGTGGTGCGGGAGCGGGTCGTGAGCGGGCGGGAGGCGGGCGCGTGAGCGGCGTCGAGGAGTTGCTGCGGGCGGTTCGCGAAGGGCGGACCCCGCAGGTGCCGGCGCTGGTCGCGGCGCTCGGCCCGGCCGAGCGGCGGGCCTGTCTGCCGGCCCTCAAGGAGCTGCGCAAGGAGCTCCGCGGCGAGTGGTCGAACGCGGCGACCGCGCGGGCCGGGGCGGTGCTGGTGGCCGGCGCCGGCTGCCACGCCGGGCCGGCCGGCGCCGCCGCCTGGATCGGCGGGCGGGACTTCGCCGGCCGCTCCTGCGCCCGCCACCCGGCGCTCGGCACGGTCGTCGAGGCCCAGCCGGTCGAGTGGCAGATCGAGGTGGTCAACCGGCTGGCGGCCCGCCGCGGCTCGGGCTGGAGCTGGGACCTCTACCCGCTGATCGAGCGGACCGTCCGGCGGACCGGCTGCCCGGTGCCGGCCACCGACGCCTTCACCGGCGAGTGGCTCGACCGGGTCGGGGCCGGCGACGGCCGCCGGGACGGCAGCCGGACGCTGCTGGAGCACCTCCGCGAGGACGCCTTCACCCCGCTGCTGGCGCCCCGGGTGTTCGAGCTCGCCGACGTCGGCTGGCGGTTCGAGCACCGGCGCACCGAGCGGCCCGGGGACTCCTGGCCCGCCGCCCTCACCGCGCTGGCGGCCGAGGGCCGGGTGGACCGCGCCGAGCTGATCGACCGCTGCCTGGCCCGCCTGGTGCGCGGCGGCAAGCCGGGTGACCAGCGGGCCTTCCTGGGCGTCCTGGCGGCGCTCGCGCCGAGCCCGGACGAGTACGCGAAGCAGGTCCGGAGTCTGGTCGCCATGCTGGACGCGCTCTCGGTGATCGCCGGCCACGCCCAGCAGGTGCTGTCCGAGCTGGACGCCGCCGGGCTGGTCGAGCCCGAGGTGCTGGCGGAGGCCTCGGCGGTGGTGCTGTTCCGGACCGAGAAGAAGCTGGTGCGCGCCCAACTGGGCTGGCTGGACAAGGCCGCGAAGCGCTCGCCCGAGCGCGCCGGCCCGGTGGTGCTGGCGGCCGCCGAGGCCTTCGGCCACCCCGACTCCGCCCTCCAGGAGCGGGCCCTCGCCGTGGTCGCCCGCCACCTCCGGGCGGCGGGCGAGGCGGTGCTGCCCGACCTGCGCCTCGCCGCCGAGGGGCTGAACCCGGCCCACCACGCCCGCGCGGGCGAGCTGTTGGGCGCGCCGGTCGGCGGCGACGACCCGGACACCGGCTGGAGCGAGCTGCTCCCGCCCGCTCCGGTGCCGAGGCCGCTGGGCGAGCCGATCGCGACGGCCGCCGAGGTCGCCGAGGAGCTGTCCGTGCTGCTGGCCGCCGCGCAGCCCGAGGTCGCGGACTTCGAGCGCACCCTGGACGGCCTCGTCCGGCACGCGCACCTGGACCGCGCGGCGCTCGCCGAGGCGCTGGCGCCGGTGCTGAGGGTGCACCCGTGGACCGGGTTCGGCCGCTGGCACGACTGCGGGCCGGAGGACCTGCTGTACGTCGCGGCCGTGATCGCCGGTGCGGCCGACCCGCGCCTGCGCGGCGCCGTCTTCCGGGACAGGAACTCGGTGCCGCTGCGCGGCGGGCACAACACGGTGTACGGCAACGTGTTCGCCGTCCGGCTGACCGAGGCGGCCGAGCGGGTCATGGCCGACCGGCCGCCGCTGCTGCTCGCCACCCCGACCGACACCACCGGCGCGCTGTCGCCGCAGGCCCTGGTCGACCGGTTGGGCCGCTACCAGGAGGCCGGGGTCGAGCCGGGGGAGGCCGATCTGCACGCGGCGCTGCTGCGGCTCACCGTGACCACGGACGAGGCCGTGCTGGCCGCCGCCGACCGGCTGACCTCGCCGGCCGGGCGCTGGACGGCCCGCTGGCTGCGCGAGGGCGGTCTGCCGGGCCAGCCCTCCGAACGGGTGCGGTTCGCGCCGCCCGCCCGGGACGCCGGCGCCCGGTCGTTCTTCTGGGAGCGCCGGCGGGAGCACCAGTGGGAGGGCGTCAAGCGGATCTGCGTCGCCCAGCCCGGCGTCGGGGCGGGCCCGCGGGGCCCGGCCGGCGAGCGGCTGGGCGCCGAGTTCCGGGCGCTGCTGGCGGCCACCGAGCCCAGCGTGGCGCGGGCGTCGGCCCAGGACGAGTGGCTCTGGCAGCCGACCGCGCACTGGGTCGCCGTCCTGCCGCACCACCGGGAGGAGCTGGCCGCCCGCTGGCTCGACGGGTTCGCCGACGGCGCCGACCGGGAGCAGCGCGGCGCCGCCGGGCTGCTGCCGGTCCTCGCCGAGGCCGGCGGACCAGCCGGTCTCGCGCTGCACCTGGCGCTGGCGTACGGGCTGGGCGCCCGCTTCCCCGAGGACCGCACGGCCGCGGTGGACGCCCTGCTCGTCCTCGCCGCCCGCGGGTGCCTCGACGGCGGGCTGCTCGGCCGTGAGCTGGGGGAGCTGGTCACCGAGGGCACGGTGAAGCCCAACCGGCTGGCCCAGGCGCTGACCGCGGCCGCCGACACCGGCGCGTACGGCACGGTCTGGTCGGTCCTGGCGCCCGCGCTGCCGGCCGTGCTGGCGGGCGCCGCGGGCCGGGGCACCGGTGAGCTGGTCGCGCTGGCCGCCGACTGCGCCCGGCGCAGCTCGGCCCGGGGCCCGATCCCCGAGGTGACGGAGGCGGCGGCCCGGCCCGGTACCGCCCGCCTGGTGAAGGAGGCCCGCGCCCTGCGCGACATCCTGGCGGGGTGACGCCCGGGCGACGCGTGGAGCCCCGGCCGCCCGCCCCGGGCCGCCGGGGCCCGGGCGGCAGGCCCTAGGGTGAGCCGGTCCGTTCCTCGCCGAGACCACTGCCCGGAGCCCCCGTGCTGCACCTGCGCCTGATCGTCCCCCACGACCTGCGGAAAGCCGTCCTCGACAGCCTGGACGGCTTCGTCGGCGTGACCCATGTGGTGGTCCTGCCGGACGCCGCCGTCCGGCCCGCCGGGGACGTGGTGCTCTGCGACGTGGCGCGCGAGTCGGCGGACGAGGTGCTCGGGGCGCTGCGGGAGACCGGGCTCTCCGAGCGCGGGGCGATCAGCGCCGAGGAGGTCGCGCTGACCCTCTCGGCCGCCGCCGACGAGGCCGAGCGGCTCGCGCCGGGAGAGGGGGCGGACGCGCTGGTCTGGGAGGCGGTCTCCGAGATCACCCACGAGGAGTCCACCCTCACCGCCGTGTACCTGGCCTTCCTCACCGTCGCGACCATGCTGGCCGCGTGCGGGGCCGTGCTGGACAGCGCGATCCTGGTGGTCGGCGCGATGGCCGTCGGGCCGGAGTTCGGGCCGCTGGCCGGGTTCTGCGTCGCGCTGGTCCAGCGGCGGGCCCGGCCCGCCCTGCGGTCGCTGAACGCGCTGGTGGCCGGCTTCGCGGTCGCGATGGCGCTGACCGTCCTGTTCTCCCTGCTGATGGACGCCCTCGGGCTGTTCAGCCAGGCGGCTTTCGACGGAGCGCGGCCGAACACCTCGTTCATCTGGCAGCCGGACGCGACCTCCTTCGTGGTCGCCCTGCTCGCGGGGGTCGCCGGTCTGCTCTCGCTGACCTCGGCGAAGGCCGGGATGCTGGTCGGCGTGGCGATCTCGGTGACCACCGTGCCGGCGGCCGCCAACGCGGCGGTCGCGCTCGGCTACGGCGACCTGAACCAGTTCTGGGGCTCCAGCTGGCAGCTGCTGGTGAACATGCTGGGCATCGTGGTGGCGGGGGTGCTGACGCTGCTGGTGCAGCAGGGTGCCTGGCGGGTGATCCGCCGCCGGGCGAAGCAGGCGGCGGCGGGCTGACGGCGGCAGCTGACGGCGCGGCGGGCTGACGGCACGCCGGGCCGCTGCGGCTCAGACCGGTACGCCGTCGTCCTCCGCGGCGCCCTGGGGGCGGACCGGGGGGTGGCCCGCCGCCCCGGCCAGGCCGTCCGGGACGAGCAGTTCCCGGTCGTCGCGGGGCAGCGCCGCGACCGCCCGCCACCAGAGCCGCGGGGCGGGCGGGTCCGCCGGCTCGAAGGGTTTGCCGGGGCGCGGCACCGCCAGCCGGGCACCGAGCGCCTGGGCGGCGGCGACCACCCGTTCGGCGGGCTCCTCCCAGGGGTGCGGCGCCAGGTTGAAGGTGCACCAGTGGATCGGCAGCAGCAGCTCGCCGCCGAGGTCGAGATGGGCCCGGACGCCCTCCTCGGGCGTCATGTGCACCTCGGGCCAGAAGTCGCTGTACGCGCCGACCTGCATCATCGTCGCGTCGAAGGGCCCGAACCGGCGGCCGATCTCGGCGAACCCGGGGAAGTAGCCGGTGTCGCCGCTGTGGAAGAGCCGGTGCCCGCCGCCGGACACCACCCAGGACGCCCAGAGGAACAGCGCGCTGGTGCGCGGGCCGCGGCTGCAGTAGTGCCGGGCCGGGGTGGCGGTCAGCGTCAGACCCGCCACCTCGGCCGACTCCCACCAGTCCAGCTCGACGATCCGGTCGGCCGGCACGCCCCAGTGCTCCAGGTGCGCGCCGACCCCGAGCGGGACGGCGAAGACCGCGCCGGTGGCGGACAGCGCGCGGACGGCGGCCATCTCCAGGTGGTCGTAGTGGTCGTGGGAGACCACCACGACGTCCACCGGGCCGAGTTCGGCGAGCGGCAGCGGGACGGGGTGCAGCCGCTTGGGACCGGTCCAGCCGAACGGTGAGCAGCGCTCGCCCCAGACCGGGTCGAAGAGCACCCGGCGGCCGCCGATCTCGGCCAGCACGGTGGCGTGGCCGAGCCAGCTGAGCCGTAGTCCGGACGCGGGGGGCCGGGCCAGGTCGACCGGGAGCAGCCGGTGCAGCGGCACGGCGGCGGTCGGCATCCGGCGGGTCTTGTCGGCGGTGAGCTGGGCGCGGGTGATCTCCAGCGGGCTGCGCTCGTACACCAGTCGGCGGGTCGGCAGCGGGTTGCGGAACGCGCCGTCCGCGAACTGCGGGGAGCGGTGGATCCGGGCCAGCCGCTCGCCCCGGGGGTCGGCCCCGAAGGCGTCCGTCCGGACCCGCTGCCAGGCCGCGCGGGGGAGTCCGGCCAGGCCCGGGGCCGTCGTGGTCGCTGAGGGGACGGAGAACTGCGAGGCCAGAGCGGCGACGCGGGAGAACCACGGGACGGGGCGGGGCACGGCACCTCCAAGGGGGCTGCGGCTACCGGGCATGCCGGGGCGCGTACCCACGGCGGTGAGACCGAAGCGGTACGACGACCATCTCGTCGGAGGTTACTCGCAGTGGGCGGTCCGGACCCGGTGGACGGCCCCACGCGTGCCGTTCGGCGTACGCCGGGCCGAACGGCACGTTCGGGAGGGCCCGGCCCGGCCCCCTGGGCTCAGGCGTAGAAGCGGGTGATCGTCTCGGCGACGCAGTGCGGCTTCTCGCTCTCCGCGCTGGTGATGGTGAACCGGACGACCGCCTGGACGCCGCCGGGCACCTCGGTCGCGGAGACCAGCTCGGCGGTGGCCCGCAGCGCGGTGCCGACCGGCACCGGAGCCGGGAAGCGCACCTTCTCGGAGCCGTAGTTCAGCGCCATCCGGACGCCCTCCACGCTGTAGCACTCCTTGGCCAGCACCGGGATCATCGAGAGCGTGAGGTACCCGTGCGCGATGGTCGAGCCGAACCGGCTCTCCTTCGCCCGCTCCGGGTCGACGTGGATCCACTGGTGGTCGCCGGTGGCCCGGGCGAACAGGTCGATCCGCTCCTGCTCGACGGTGTGCCACCGGCTGGTGCCGAGTTCGGTGCCGACGGCGGCGGTCAGGTCGGCGAGGGAGGCGAAGGTCGTCACGGTGCGCTCCTGGTGGCAGGCGGAGGTGGGGGAACTCCGGGAGAGTATGCCTACTCGCCGGTCACCTGTCAGGGGGCCGTCCACGGCGGGCGCTCCGCCGTCCACGGCGCGCCGGTCACCGGTCCGGCGAGCTTCGGGGCCGGTCGGACGAGCAGCACACCCCTAGGACCGCTGCACCGTGCGGCCGGCCGGCAGCAGCCGGCGGCCGCCGACCAGCTCGGGCACCAGGGCGACGAACATCGGGTCGGGATCGCCGGCCCAGGGGCGCAGCCCGCTGCGCAGCGCCCGGCGGACCAGCTCCGGGTCGCGCACCACGTCCGCCCGGCCGTGCACCAGGACGCTCCAGCCGGTCCGGGTGACCGCGTCCAGCCGGTCGGCCTGGAAGGCGACGACGGTGCCGTCCAGCCCGCGCGCGGTGGTGCTGCTCCGGCGCACCGCCAGCAGCAGCCGCCCGTCCGGCGTGACGTCGAAGGAGACCGGCAGCACGGCCGGCAGCGCGTGCTCGGTGTACACCACGCGTCCGACGGGCACGGTGCTGAGCAGCCGAAGGCACTCGGCCTCGCACAGGGTCTCCACCCGGTCGTCACGGTCCATGGGTCCGATCGTGCCCCCGCCGGTGTGCGGCCGATAGGGCCCATGGTCCCGGAGCGGCCGGGCCGGGAGCCCCGCCGCCGCGGCCCGGGGCGGTAGCTTGTCCGGCGGCGGGTGGAACGTGCCGCCGGCACGGGCGGCACCCGGCGACCGGGCCGGGCGGGCCCGGCGGCGCACGCAGGACAGGGCAGGACAGGGGCCGCGGCGGTACACGGGCGCGGCGGGCGGTCCCGGGTTGCCGGGGCCGGCGAGGAGGGGGCGGTGCGGGTGGTCAGTGGGGTCGACCTTGTGGTGATCGGGGCGGACGGCGGGCCGGACCGCGGCTTCGGCGGTTCGGCGCTCGCGGCGGACGGCGCCCGGCTGCTCGCCGACGTGCTGCCCGGGATGTGCTTCGACGCCGGATCGGCGGGCTGCCGGGTGGCCGTGGTGGAGCCGGGCGCGGACGCCAACACCATGCTCACGACGGTGCGGGAGGCGGCCGCGCGGCCGGGCCGGTGGCTGCTGGTCTGCCTGGTCGGCCAGTTGGTGGCGGATCCGCGCGGGCGGCGGCTGGCCCTGGTCACCGGCGGCAGCACCGCCGACAACGCGTACCGGCGCGGGCTCGCCTGGGACTGGGTGGTCAGCGCGATGGTCCACGGCGACCAGGAGGAGGCGCTGCTGCTGGTCGACGCCGTCGTGGACCGGGACACCTGGTCGGCCCTCGAACGCGGTGGCGGCGAGGACGGCGTCGGCGAGCTGCTCAGCTACTCGCGGGTCCCGCTCTGGGGCCGGATCGGCCGCTACACCCCCGGCAGACGCGGGCGGGACGCCGTACTGCCGGGCGGCGAGGGGTCGTTCAGCCGGGCCCTGACCGGGGTGCTCCGGCAGGGGCTCCCCGGAGCACCGGCCGCCGTCGCCCCGCTCGACCTCCAGCCGGCCGTCGCCGGTCTGCTCGACGGCGGTGATCCGGCCGGTGCGCCGGGCGCGCGCCTGCTCGTACCGCCGCCGGGCGGGCGCCTCCTGATGCGCAATCGGGCCGCGGTGCGGGGCGCATTGGCCGGATTGTCGCTTTCCGAAGAACTGTTGGCCGTCCTGTGGCGTGAAAGTGCCCCGACGGATCCACCTTCCACGTAAGGTCAGGTGGCCCGGGGTGTTGCCGTGAAGGGGTGGCTTGGCGAAGAATCGATGCTCTCGCGGCAACACCGGCGGGACAGCGGAATTCTTCTGGCGACCACAGACCACGGACGGGGTCGGTCGCGACGAGGTGGGGCGATGCGGCGGCGCGGAAATGTATTGCGCCCTGGGGCGGTTGGGGTCGCTGGGCTGGTTTTGGCGATGCTTCTGACCGCCTGTGGGAGCGGTGGTGGCGCCGGTTCCGTCGATCATCTCGGGACGGCTGCGCCCAGTGTTGCGGGAGTGAACCCGGTAACTCCTTCGGGTGGTTCGGCAAACGTCGGGATCGCGCCGACCGAAGGGCCCGAAGGCGCGGCGGGGCGCCTGGCGCTGAGCACCTATCAGGACTGGTGGCAGACCCAGGCGGCGGACTTCGCTCGGGCCGATTCGGACGGCTCCCAGTTGGAGACGTACTCGTCCGGGAAGGCACTGGCCGACGCCCTCGTCAATCTCCGTCAGCTCCATGACGCCAAACTGGTGATGATCGGCGCCCCGCGGAATTCACCCGTGGTGAAGAGCGTCGATCTGAAGGCGGACCCGCAGGCCGCCGTCATCGAGGACTGCCTCGATGTGACCGACTGGCACCAGGCCGATGCGACCACCCGCGCGGTAAAGGATCCACCGCGGCGGCTCACCCGGTACATCGCGACCGTTTCCCTGCGACAGTTCCAGACGCGCTGGCTGATCTACGAGTTCAAGCGGGAGGTGGACCGAACATGCTGAAACCGGTACGGCGATTCGTGATCCGCACGCTGTTGGTCGCGGGATTGCTGTTATCCCCGGCCGCGCCTGCGATGGCGGACGAACCACCGATCGGCGGGGACGTCACGCACTGCGCCGTCAACGTCATCTGCGAGGGCGGCACCATCCCCGGCGGCACGCCCTCCCCGGGCGGCGGCGGGACGGGCGGCGGGAGCACCGGCGGCCCGCAGATCTGCCGCTGGAACGGCCAGGACTGGCCCTGCCACGACCCGGAGCTGGGCTGGTTCAGCGGCTCGACCGGCTGCTACTACCGCGAGGTCTCCCCGCAGCCGCCGGCCGGCTCCGAGGCCTGGGAGGGGCACCAGCCCTCCGAGGGCACGGTCTACGCGGTGACCTGCCGCTTCACCGACGGCGGCATCGGCGCGCCCGCGCCCAGGTTCTTCGCCCAGGCGCCCGCCGGGCCGCCGCCGCTCAATCCGGTGGCGGAGGCGCGCAGGATCATGGACACCATCGTCCTGCCGTTCCCCGAGCCGGGCGTGGCGCCCAAGGACACGGCCGTGGTCGGGGTGCCGGTCTGGCTCTGGCTGGAGAACGCCGAGGCGCCGGCGGCCAAGTCGGTGAGCGGCGGCGGGATCACGGTCACCGTCACCCCGCGACTGGACTCGGTGGTCTGGGACCTCGGGGACGGCCGGAAGGAGACCTGTGACAAGCCGGGCGCCGCGGCCGGCACGCCCTACGAGGCCAAGTACGGCGCCGCCAAGTCGCCCACCTGCGGCCACGAGTTCACCACCGGCTCGGGCGGCAAGCCGCGCGGCACCTTCGTCGGGAGCATCCAGGCCAACTGGGTCGGCGTGGTGACCGTCACCGGCAGCACCCAGAAGGTCGATCCGATCAAGGTCCCGCTCACCTTCGCTCCGCTGGAGCTGCGGGTGGGCGAGGTGCAGGTCCTCAACTGACGCGGGTGCGGCGGGGGCGACCCCCGCCGCACCGGCGCGCACGCAGCAATGTCCGAACGACGTGGGAAGGCCGGAACCCGGTGGAGAACCGTACATTTGCGACGCCCGGGGCCAGTACGGCCGGGGCCGCGGCGGTGTCCGTGGCGGTGCCGGAGCAGGGGCGCGGGGCGCCGCACGCCCCCGGGCGGAACCTGCGGGCACGACGCCGGCGGCCGGCCGTGCTGGCGATGGCGGTGGCGCTGATAGCCGCCGGCGGGCTGGGCGGCGCGGTGCTCTACAACAGCACCGGCCAGCGGGTCGCCGTCCTGGCACTGGCCCGTGACGTGCCGTTCGGACAGGTGGTGACCGACGCGGACCTGGTGGTCGCGCGGATCGCGACCGATCCGGCGCTGAAACCGCTGGCGGCCGCGGAACGCGGCAAGGCGGTCGGGATGCGGGCCAGCACCGACCTCAGGCGCGGCGCGCTGCTGCTGACGGCGGACCTCGCGCAGGCCCTGACCGTCCAGCCGGGCCAACTGCTGGTCGGCGTGTCGGCCAAGCGCACCCAGCTGCCGGCGGCCCGGCTGACCCCCGGCGTGTCGGTCGTCGTCGTCTACACGCCCGACAGCGGCCGGCCGGACTCGCTGTCCGCGCTCGTCGTCACGGTCGGCCGGGTGGACACCGACGGCAGCCAGGTGGTGGACGTGGCGGTGGCGGCGGCCGACGCGCCCCGGCTGGCCTCCTGGGTCGCCAGCGGGCGGATCCAGGTGGTGCTGGCGCCGCGCGGCGCGGCCGCGCCGTCCGGGGCGCCCTCGGGGGCGCCTTCGGGCACGGGCGCGCCGACGGCCTCCGCCGCGCCGTCCGGCTCCGCGACGCCGTCCGGGGCGGGTGGGGGCTGAGATGGCGGTGATCGCAGTGGTGGGCGGCCCGGGAGCTCCGGGCGCGACCACGACGGCCCTGGCGCTGCTACTGGCCTGGCCGCTTCCGCCGGGGCGCCGGATCGTCCTGGTGGAGTGCGACCCGGACGGCGGAGCCGTGCTGGCCGGTGCCCTGGAGGGCCGGGTCGAGGCGGTCTACGGGCTGCGCAACCTGGCGGTCGCGGACCGGCGCGGACTGCTCGCCCAGACGCTCTGGGAGCAGCTGATCGACCTCTCGCCCGAGGGCAACGCGGAACGGCTGCTGCTGCCCGGCCTGACCGACCCGACCCAGGCACCCGGGCTCGCCTACACCTGGGAGCCGCTGATGGAGGTGCTGCACGGGCTGGAACCGCAGGGCTACGACGTCATCCTGGACCTCGGGCGCTCCGGTGCCACCGGGACCAGCGCCGTGCTGGCCCGCCGGGCGGACGTGGTCGCGGTGACCGTGCGGACCACCCTGCGCGGGCTGAGCGCGGCCCGGCCGCGGCTGTCCGCGCTCGCCGAGGACCTCACGGCCGCCGGCACCGGGGCCGACGCGCTCGGGCTGCTGCTGGTCGCCGAGGGCCCCTACTCCGGCGCGGAGGTCTCGCGCGAGTACGGCCTTCCGGTGCTCGGACTGCTGCCGTACGCGGCCCGCACCGCGCGGGTGCTCTCGGACGGCGGGGACATCACCGACCGGCGGTTCATCCGCTCGGAGCTGATGCGGACCGCCCGGTCGGCGGCCGACGAAGTGCAGCGACTGGTGCGCCGCCGCAGGCAGCGGCTGGCGCCCTCGGCGGCGCCCGCCCAGGTCGGTCCGGCGCCCGTGCCGGACGGGGAGGGCGCGGCCCCCGGGTACCCGTCGGCGCCCCAGCCGTACGGGCCGGTGCCGCCGGCTCCGGTCATCACCACTGGTCCGGTGGCCCCGCTCGCCGGGCTGGCGCCGCAGCCGGCCGCGCCCGCGCCGTTCCCGGCGCACGTCCAGCCGCCGCAGCAGGGGCCGTCGCCGCGGTCCGACGCCCCGGGGGCCTACGGCGGGGCGGAGCAGTACGGCCAGCAGCAGTACGGCGGGGCGGAGCAGTACGGCCAGGCGCCCTACGGGCAGCCGCAGTTCGGCGCGGCCGAGCCGTACGGGCCGCAGCCGCAGCCTCAACCGCAGCCTCAACCACCGCAGCCCCAGCCGCCGTTGGCCCAGGGGCCGCGGCACCCGTCCGCCGGTCCGGAGTCCCACGTCAGCTACGGGGAGGTGCTCCGTGCGCGGTAGCCCCCTGCACCAGCGTCCGGCGGCCGACCCGGCCGCACTGCCCTGGACGGCTCCCCAGCCGGAGCCCCCGTCGGCGCCCCGGCCCGGCCACGTCACCCCCGGCCCGGTCGGCCCGGCCGCCGCGCCGTACCCGGACGGGTACCAGGCCGGTGCGACCCCGACCGCCGTGCCCGCCCCGCTGCCCGCGCTGGACCTGCGCGGCGCCGGCACCCGGCCGGCGGTCGACCCTCAGGTGGCGCGCGAGCTGAAGCGCCAGGTGGCGGCCGAACTGCACCAGCAGATCGCCCGGTTGACCGCGACCTCCGGCGTCGAGCCGGACCGCGCCACCCGCCGCCAGCGCGGGCGGGCGCTGATCGAGGAGGCGGTCGCCCGCTGGTCCGACGCCTACGCGCAGACCCACGGCATCCCGCCGACCCGCGAGCAGGACCGCTCGCTCGCCGAGGCCGTCTTCGACCTGCTCTTCCGGGCCGGGCGGCTCCAGCCCTACCTGGACGACCCGGACATCGAGAACATCCTGATCAACGGCTGCGACGACGTCTGGGTCTCCAGGGTCCACCAACCCCTGCGCCAGGTACCGCCGGTGGCCGACAGCGACGCCGAGCTGATCGAACTGCTCCAGGACCTCGCCCGCCAGCACGGCGGCGGCGAGCGCAGCCTCTCCACCTCCAGCCCGACCCTCGCGCTCCGGCTGGAGGGCGGGATGCGCCTCCAGGCGCTCACCGAGGTGACCCCGCGCCCGTACGTGGCGATCCGCCGCCACCGGGTGGCCTCGGCGACGCTGTCCGAGATGGTCCAACTCGGCACCCTGGACACCACCCTGGCCGCCTTCCTGGCCGCGGCGATCCGGGCCCGGAAGAACGTGATGATCACCGGTACCCAGGGCGTCGGCAAGACCAGCCTGCTGCGCGCGATGGCCGCCGAGATCCCGCCGGACGAGCGGATCGGCACCCTGGAGTCGGAGTTCGAGCTCTGGCTGCACACCCTCGGCCACCTGCGCCAGGTCGTCCCGATGGAGGCCAGGGAGGGCAACGGTGAGCGCGTCGAGGGCCGGCTGGCGGGCGAGTTGAGCATCGGCGACCTCATCCCCGCCGCGCTGCGGATGACGCTCTCCCGGATCATCGTCGGCGAGGTCCGCTCCGGCGAGGTCGTCCCGATGCTGCGCGTCATGACCAACGGCGAGGGCGGCTCGATGTGCACCCTGCACGCCCGCGGCCCGCACATGGTCGTCGACCGCATCGCCGAACTCTGCCTGGAGTACGGCTCGCACATGACCGACACGCTCGCCTACCGGCTCACCGCCAACGCGGTGGACCTCATCGTGCACGTCGCGATGGTCGACGAGACGGCCGTCGGCGGCCGCCGCCACCGTTTCGTCTCGCACGTCCTGGAGGTGGCCGGCCTCGGCGAGAGCGGCCGGCCCGCGCTGAACACCGTGTTCGGCCCGCGCCCCGAGCTCGGTGAGCCCCGCGCCGTCCCGCACACCCCGCCGAACTGCCTGGACGACCTGCGCCGGGCCGGTTTCGACGCCGCGCTGCTCGGCTCCCGCTACGGGAGCTGGGGCCAGCCGCTGCAACTGCGGATCGGCGGTGGGGCGCGATGACCCTGCTCTTCGTCCTCTGCGGCCTGCTGGTCACGGCCGGCCTGGTGACCCTGGTGTTCTGGGCGCTCGGCAGCGAGGAGACCGGCGACCCGGACGAGGACGGCCGGAGCCCGCTGGCCTCCCGGGGCCACGTCCTCTGGTACGGCGCACCTGGCACCGCCTCCGCCCGGACGGCGCGGCTGCGCCGGATCCAGCTGCCGGTCGCGCTCGTCGCCGCGCCGCTGGGCTGGCTCTTCACCGGCATCCCGCTCACCGCGCTGCTGGTGCCGCTGGCCGTGTTCGGCCTGCCCTGGCTCTTCGACACCACCCGCTCGGACACCCACCGGATCGAACGGCTGGAGGCGCTCTCCGAGTGGACCCAGCGCATCGCCGACGTGCTGCTGCTCGGCGTCGGCCTCAACCAGGCCATCGTCACCAGCCGCCGCACCGCGCCCGCGGCCCTGGAGCAGGAGGTCGGCGAGCTGGCCGCCCGGCTGCAGGCCCGCTGGCGGCCGGAGGAGGCGCTGCGCGCCTTCGCCGACAGCCTCGCCGACGCCACCGCGGACAAGGTGCTCGCCGCCCTGCTGCTGCGCGCCGGGGACAGCGGCCCCGGCCTGGCCCGGGCGCTCTCGGACATGGCCGAGTCGGTCCGCGAGGAGGTCCGTCAGCGCCGCACGATCGAGGCCGACCGGGCCAAGCACCGCACCACCATCCGCTGGCTGGTCGGGATCATCGTGCTGGTCGTCGTGATCGGCTCGTTCAACACCGACTACACCCGGCCCTACAGCACCGCGCTGGGCCAGATCGTGCTCGCGGTGGTCGCCGCGCTCTTCGTGGCGATCATCGCCTGGATGCGCGCGCTCGCCGCGCACCCGCCGGTGCCGCGTCTGCTGGAGCCCGAACGGCGCGGCCGCGGCGGGGGCCGGCGGCGCGCCGCCGAGGCGCCGGCCGAGGGCGAGCCGCAGGAGACCGGGGACGACCGGCGACTCCTCGGGGAGGTCCGATGATCTCCCCCTGGTCCGTGCTGGCCGGCGCGGTCGCGGCCGGCGGCGTCGCCCTGCTGATCTCCGAACTCCGGCCCGCGCCGCCCGACCTGAGCCAGGCCCTGGACCGGCTGCACCGCACGCCCGCCGACCGGGCGCCGGACCCGGACGAGCGGCCGCGCTGGTTCGACCGGATCGGCGAGCGCTCGATCGGGCTGCGCGGGGTGCGCGTCCCGCAGCGCGAGCTGTCGCTGATCGGCCGGGCCCCGGCCCGGTTCATGGCGCACAAGCTGCTGTTCGCCGTGATCGGCCTCGTGCTGCCGGCCTACCTGTCGGCGATGGCGGTGCTGCTGGACATGGGCCTGCCGTTCGCGCTGCCGCTGCTGGTCGGGCCGTTGCTCGGCGGGCTGCTCTGGTTCGTCCCGGACGCCATCGTGCGCGGCGAGGCCAAGGAGGCGCGGACGGAGTACCTGCACGGCATCGCCGCCTACCTGGAGCTGGTCGCGCTGGAGCGGGCCGCCGACCTCGGGCCCGCCGAGGCGCTGCGCCGGGCCGCCGCGGTCGGCCGCGGCCCCGTCTTCCGCCGGATCCGGGACGCCCTGGACCGCGCCGCGACCGACCGGCTGCCGCCCTGGGCGGGGCTGGACGCGCTCGCCGCCGAACTCGGGCTGACGCCCTTGCAGGACGTCGCCGACATCATGCGGCTCTCCGGTACCGACGGCGCCGCCGTGTACGACACCCTGCGTGCCCGGGCCAAGGGCCTGCGGGGCGAGTTGCTCGCCGAGGACCTCGCGCGTGCCAACGCCGACAGCGAACGGATGGTCGCGCCCGGGGCGGCGCTGACCCTGCTGATGACCGCCCTGATCGTCTTCCCCGCGCTCCACCAGATGCTCGCCTGACACCGTCCTGGTGCCGGTGAGCGCCTGTCACCACACCCAACCCCCGGGAGTCCTCCGATGTCCGACCAGCTCAAATCCCTGGCAGGCCGACTGATCCGGCCCACCCTGCTGCCCGTGCAGTTCGCCCTGCTGCTCTTCCAGTTCCGGGTCGGCCGGCTGAAGGCCGCCCGGGCGCGCGGCGACCGCGGCGCGATCAGCATCGAACTCGCGCTCGCCATCATCGCGCTGGTGTTCGTCGCCGGAGCGGTCGCGGTGGCGCTGTACGCGTTGAAGGACAAGGTCGTGAAGAAGGTCGAGCAGGACCCGAACCTGCCCGGTGGGGGCGGTGCGGCCACCCCGTGAGGCACCGACCCCGTCGCCGTCGCGACCGCGGAGCGATAAGCCTGAGCCTGGCCGTCGTCTTCCCGGTCGTCCTGCTGCTCGTGCTGCTCGTCGTCCAGGGCTCGATCTGGTGGTACAACCGCCAACTCGCGCTCACCGCCGCCCGGGAGGGCGTGGACGCCGGCCGCGTACAGGGGAACCGGAGCGACGAGGTGAAGGACGCCGCGGCCAGGCGGCAGGCCGAGGACTTCCTGCGACGGCAGGACGGCCCCGGCTACCGGGTGCGGACCGACGGGAGTACGCCGGAGCTGATCCGGGTCACGGTGGAGCTCACGCCGCCGGTCCTGATCCCCGGCATCACCCCGCCGACCATCACGCAGCACGCCGAGGCGCCGCGCGAGCGCTTCGTCCCACCGGCGGCCGCGCCGTGAGGCGGGTCCCGCGCCCGGCCCGACCCCCGTGGCCCGTCCGGTGGGGGCACGGGCTCGTGAGCCTGCGCCCGGCCCGGTCGGCGCGCGGGCGGGACCGCGGCGGGGTGGCGATCGAGGCCGCGATCGTCGCCCCCGGCGTCGTCGCGCTGGTGCTGGTCGCCATCGCCGCCGGGCGGGTGCAGACCGCGGCCGGCACGGTGGAGGCGGCCGCCCGCTCGGCGGCCCGGACGGCCTCGCTGGCGCGCAGCGTGGACGGGATGGACGAACTGGTCCGGAAGACGGCCGCCGAGACCCTGCGGCAGCAGGGCGTCAGCTGCCGGGACAGCGACACCGCGGTCAAGCACGGCGAGCTGACCAGCCACGGGGTGACGCTGGCGACGGTCGAGGTGACGGTCCGGTGCGACGTGGGTCTGAGCGACCTCCTGGCCGGGCCGGGCATGCCCGGGACGAAACGGCTGGTGGGCCGGTTCGTCTCGGTGGTCGACCACTACCGGGCCGGGTGAGCCGGCCGATGGCGGTGGGGCGGACGGCCGGTGCCGACGAGGGCTCCGGGCGGGGATTGGGGACGGCCCGCGCGGGGGAGACGCAAGCGGAGAGCTCCCGGGGGACGGCAGGACGAGGCGGAGCGGTCCCCGGTGGGGCCGCCAGGGAGACGAAGGTGCGGGAGGGGGCGTGACGGTGCGCAGACCCGGGGGGGAACGGTGGGGCGGCCAGGCCGTCCGACGGCGGACCGGGGGCCGGCGCGGCCGGGACCGGTCGGACCGCGGCGCGATCGCGATCTTCGTGGCGATCTGTGCGGCGTTCCTGGTCCTGGTCATCGCGCTCGTCGTGGACGCCGGCGGCCGGCTGCGCGTCGCCGAGCGCACCGACGGCTACGCCCAGGAGGCCGCCCGGGTGGGCGGCCAGCAGCTCGACGAGGCCGCCGTGCTCCGGGGCGAGGGGTACAAGGTCAAGCAGGAGTACGTCAAGGACGCCGCCAACAGCTACCTCGCCCTGTACCACCTCGCCGTCCACGACGTGGCGTTCTCGGACGACGGTTCGTCCGTGACCGTCACGGTGCAGGCCGACTACAAGCCGGCCCTGTTGGGCGAGCTCGGCAAACAGAAGGTCACGGGCAAGGGCAGTGCCACCCTCGTCCACGGAGTCGAGAAAGCGGAGACCGACTGATGGTCGCGCCACGTGCCAAGGACCAAGCCCGCGCCGGACGCCCGGCCCGGGGCGTGCCCGCCGCGGCGGGAGCCCGCCACCGGCCGGCACCGCTGCCACCGCGCCGAGGGCGGGGCGGCGCGCTGCTCGGCGCCCTCGCCGCGCTGGTCACCCTGCTCGTCCTGCTGGTCGGCGTACCCGCGCTGCTGGTGTACGGCACCGGGGCGGTCGCCGCGATGGGCGAGGTGGCGCCGGACGGCGTCCGGCAACTGCTGACCAGTCCCGACGACGGGCGGCTCTTCCTCTGGCTGCTCGTCGTGGTCGGCTGGCTGGGCTGGGCCTGCTTCGCGCTCTCCGTCCTGCTGGAGGTCCCGGCCCAGCTGCGCGGGCGGATCGCCCGGCGGATCCCGGCCTTCGGCTGGAGCCAGCGGATGGCGGCCGGCCTGGTCGGCTCGGTGATCGCGCTGCTGCCGGTGGCCGGTTCGGCCTTCGCCGCGGTGCCCGACCGGGCACCGGCCGTCGCGCAGATCCAGCCGGCGGCCGGTGTGCAGCGGGCCGCGCTGCCCGCGGCCCAGGCCGCGCCCGCGCTCGCCCCCGCCGCCGACCAGCAGCCCACCTACACCGTCCGGGACAGCCGGCCGGCCGACAGCCTCTGGTCCATCGCCGAGCGCCAACTGGGCTCGGGGGAGCGGTGGGTGGAGATCGCCAAGCTCAACGACGGCCGGACGATGGGGGATTCGGGTCTGCGCTTCGACGCCGAGCGGCCCATCCAGCCCGGCTGGGAGCTGCTGATGCCCGGCGACGCCAAGGCCGACGAGGCCAAGGCGCCCGCCCCGGCGCCCGCGCCCGTGCCGCCGGCGCCGAGCGCGCCGCAGCCGGGCACGGACGGGAGCGCGGCGAGCGGCCGCGGCACCGTCACGGTGGCGGCCGGTGACAGCCTGTCGGCCATCGCCGAGCGGGAGTTGGGGGACGCCGAGGCCTGGCCGAAGCTGTTCGAGGCCAACCAGGGCGCCCAGGCGCCGGACGGCGAACGGCTGACCGATCCGGACGTGGTCGTGCCGGGGATGGTGCTGACCCTGCCCGGTGCTCCGGCCCCGGCCCCCGCGCCCGCACCGGCGCCGACCCCGGCTCCCACGCCGACCCCGGCTCCCGCCCCGGCCGACCAGGCGCCCGCGCCGGCTCCGCAGGCCCCCGCCTCGCAGGCTCCGGCCCCCCAGGCCCCGGCCCCGCCGGCGCCCTCCACCCCGGCGCCGGTGCCCGCCGACGCCCAGGCCCCGGCCGCGCACGCCGAACAGGCCCAGGGCGACGACTACACCGTCGCCCTCACCGCCTCCACCGTCGGCGTGCTGCTCGCCGCGATGATGGTCGGCACCGTCGCCCACAAGCGCGGCACGCAGCTGCGCGCCCGCCGGCCGCGCCACCGCATCGCGCTCCCGGCCGCCCCCGCCGCCGCGTTCGAGGCCGAGCTGAAGGTCCGCCAGGACGACCGCGGCCTGGACCTGCTCGACCGCGCCCTGCGCACCATGGCGCGCAACACCGTGCGCGGCGGCAAGCGCCTGCCCGCCATCGTCGCGGCCCGGATCACCCCCGGCCACACGGTCGAACTGCACCTCTCCGGGCCGGCCGCCCCGATCGCGCCGTTCCGGGCCGCCCACGCCCCCAACGTCTGGTGGTGCGCGGACGACTCCGGCGAACTCCTCTCGCCCTCCCAGGCGCGCAAGACCGCCTCGCCCTACCCGGCCCTGGTCACCCTCGGCGGCGCGCCGGACGGCTCGGTCGTCCTCGCCGACCTGGAGACCGTCCGGCTACTCCACCTCTCCGGCCACCCGGACGACGCCCGGGACGTGCTGCGCACCCTGGCCATCGAGCTGGCCCACAGCCCGCTCGCCGACCGTCTCCACCTGCACCTGGTCGACCTCGCCGAGGAGTTGCCGATCAGCGGGCCGGCCGCCGAGCGGATCCACCGGCACACCACGCTGGAGGCGGCGCTCGGCGCGCTCGGCCCGCGCACCGCCAAGGCCCGCGCCACGCTGGTCGCCGCCGAGGCCGCCAGCCCGCGGGACGCCCGCAGCCGCGGCCTGGCCGACGAGTCGTGGGTGCCGGAGATCGTGCTCTGCGCCCAGCAGCCCGGCGGCGACGTCCCGGCCGAGCTCGGCCGCCTGCTCGACGCCCGGCCGCGGACCTGCGTCGCCGTGGTCACCCGCGCGCCCGAGCGCGGCACCGGCCCGGTCGCCCGCTGGACGCTGCCCGCCACCGGCCAGGCCACCATTCCCGGCCTGCACGTCACGGTGGAACTCCAGCGCCTCAGCGACGGGCAGTACGAGCAGGTCTCCGAGCTGCTCCGGGCCGCCGACGACACCACCCAGCACCCCGCCCCCGCCTGGACGCTCGACGGCCCCGGCATCGACCTCGAACCGGCCGAACTCCCGGTGCCCGTACCGGTACTGGCGGCGGTCGGGGCCTCGGCACCGTTCGGTGACGGTGCCCTCGGCGGGTCGCTCGGCGGCGGCTTCGACAGCGCTTCCGCCGCCCGGTCCGACGGCACCGAAGCGGCCGGTCCGCGGCTGCTCGCCCGGGTGATCGGCACCGGTGCCAGCCCGTTCGCCGGCACCGACCCGGCCTCGCCCGCCGCCGCCGGTGGACCTGGGTCCCGCTTCCTCGTCAACGGCCTCGGCCGGCAGGCGAGCAGCCCGGCCGCGTTGTCGGCGGCGCCGCCCGCGCTGCCGCCCACCCCGGCGGTCGCCGAGGAGGGCGAGGCCCCCGAGGGGGACGCCGACGACACCACCCAGAACCTCCGGCTGCCGGCCGCGGCCGAGACCCGGGCCGTCGAGGTGGTCGTCCCGGTCCAGCCGGTGCCCCCGGCGGCCCCCGGGCCGGAGCCGGCCGCGGAGCCCGCGCCGGTACCGGAGCCGGTCCCGACGCACGAACCCGCGCCGGCGCCCAGCGGCGGCGCCCCCAGGGTCCCGGGCCGCCCGGAGCCGGCCCCGGAGCCCGCCGCGGAGCCGGCCCCGGAGCCCGACGTCGAGCCGGAGCCCGCCCCGGTGGCGCGCACCACCCCGGTGCGCAGCGACAGCGACGACCTGCTCGCCATCCTCCGCTCCCCGGAGGCGCACGCCGTCCGCACCGCCCCGCGGATCCGGCTGCTCGGCCCGGTGGACGTGGCCGGCGCCGCCGGCACGGTCGAGCCAGCGAACCTGCCCCGGCTCACCGAGCTCGCCGCCTACCTGGCGCTGCGCTCCGGCGCCGACCACGCCGCGCTCGACCACGACCTCCACCCGGGCGCGGCCCACCTGGACACCCACCCCACCGTCGCCGACGCGAAGAGCCCGCTGCCCGGCAAACTCGCCGATCTGGCGGCCTGGTTCGGCTCCTCGGCGGAGGGCCGGGCCTTCCTGCCCACGGACACCACCGACGGCTACGCCTTCGCGCCGACCGTCACCTGCGACTGGGACGAGTTCCGCGGCCTGTACCGGCGCGGCATGCGCAGCACCAGTGCCACCGCGGACGCGGCGCTCGCCCACGCGCTCGCCCTGGTCCGGGGGGCGCCGTTCGCGGAGGCCCCGCCCGCCGCCTACGGCTGGGCCGAGGCCGAGCGGCAGGACATGATCGCGGCGATCGTCGACACCGCCCACGAACTCGCCGCCCGCCGCCTCCAGTACGGCGACCACCGCAGCGCCGAGGCCGCCGTCTTCCGAGGCCTCGCCGTCGCCCCGGACGTCGAACTCCTGCACCGCGACCTCTTCTACGCCTACGCCTCCGCCGGCGCCCGGGACCAGCTCCTGCGCGCCGTCAACCGGCTGGACGCACTGAGCCGGCGCACCGGCCGGGACCTCGACGCCGACACCGTCGCCCTGCTGCGGGACCTGCTCTCGGGGGCCTGAGGCCGCCACTGCCCCGGGTGGCACGGAACAGCCGTGCCGCCCGGGGCAGCAGCGCCGCCGGGGCTCCCGGTCCCGTGATCCCGTGACGGCCGGTGGTGGGCGCGGGCCGGTGCGCCTGCGGGTGTCGGTGGCGGGCGGTACGGTCCTGTCATGGCAGCCAGAATCGACCTGACCCTCGATTGCGCGGACGCTCAGCTCCTCGCCGCCTTCTGGAAGACGGCGCTGGGCTACGTCGACGAGCCGCCGCCCGCCCCCTTCGCGACCAGGGCGGAGTGGCTCGCGCAGTTCGACCTGCCGGAGGACGAGTCCGAGGACGACGGGGCCTGGCTCTGCGACCCCGACGGGGTCGGCCCCCGGCTCACCCTGCTCAAGGTCCCCGAGCCCAAGACCGCGAAGAACCGGCTCCACGTCGACGTCCGGGTCCCGGGGCACGGCAGCCCCGAGGAGCGGTGGGCCCGGATCCGGGCGGAGGCCGGGCGGCTGGTGCGGGCGGGCGGGAGCGTCCTCGCGGAGTTCGACGGGCACCACGTGGTGATGGCCGACCCGGAGGGCAACGAGTTCTGCGTCGCCGCGGGCCCGGCCTGAGGCCCGCGGCTTCGCCGGGGCGGACGCCCCGTCACCGGGGCGGCCCGTTGCACGATGGGGTCGGATCACGGGGTCGGAAGGGCAGGCCCGCCGACCGGCGGCGGTCCGCGTCAGGGGCGGCGGCCCTCCGGTCACCGGCCGTCAGAAGCCCCGGGGCGCAGGGCCGCCCGCGCGGCGGGCGGAGCGCCGACCGTGCCGTCCGCCCACGGCCGTTCGGGCGCGTACGTGCGTGCGGGCCCGCCCAGCGGACGCCCGGGCGCGGCGGCTGAGCAGCGGCGACGCGGCGGGCCCCGGCGGCGGGGCGGTGATCGCCCACCCGGCCTGGCTCGGGTGTGCCGGGATCTCGTAGGGTGGCGCTGACGGACGTGGTCGCAGGCGCCACGGGGCAAGGGCAGCAGACGCCGCTCAGCGGCGGGGCGGGGCGGTGACCAGAGATGGCGGAGTCGACAGCTGTCCCAGGAGGCCCCGATCCCGGTGCGGACCAGGGCCCCGGGGGTGCCGTACCGCCGTGGCCGCCGCGCAATCCGTACGAGGAGCACCCGCCCGGTCCCGCGGCCCTCTACGAGCCGCCCGCGGCCGTCCCGGCCGCCGTGCAGACCGCCGCGCCGGTGTCCGTCCCGGCTCCGGCCCTGTACGAGCCGCCCGTCCCGGCTCCGGCCGCGCCGATGGCGCCGCCCACCGGCTGGACCATGACCGGGATGTCCGTCGTCGCCCCGCCGCCCGCCGCGGCGGCGCCCGCCGCACCGTCCACCGCCACCCCGCTGCCGTTCACCGTCCCGGGCGGCACCCCGGCGCACGGCACGGCCCCCGCGCACGGCACGACTCCCGCCACCCCGGCGCACGGCACGACTCCCGCGCACGGCACGGCCCCCGCCCACGGCTTCGGCGCCGGACCGGGCGGTCTCGGGTCCGCGCCGCGCGGGCGGATCCTGGTGGTCGAGGGCGGCTACGGCAACGCCGGCCGCCGTACCTGGGGGCGCGGCGGACCCGCCCAGGCGCCCGTCCTCTCCGCGATGCTCGCCGCCGTCTCGCCCCAGGTGCTCCTCGCGGCCGACGCGGTGGACGCCGTCCACCTCCCCGGCGCCAGCGACCCGCACACCGTGCTCGCCCACCTGCGCGCCGCCGCCCGGCACCCCGGTCCGCTGCTCGTCCACCTCGGCGGCCACCTGCTCGCCGACAAGCGCGGCGGCCAACTCCACCTCACCCTGCGGGACTCGAAGTCGGGGAGCATCCGCCAGGACGGCATCGCCTGGCAGTCCGTCGCCGCCGAGCTGCGTCACCGGCCCGCCGACTGGCAGACACTCGTGATCGCCGACCTGAGCGCCGATCAGAACGCCTGGCCCTACCTCCAGGGCACCGTCTCGCCGCTCGCCGACGGCCTTCCGCTCTGGGCGGTGGTCAGCCCGGACCCGGAGCAGATCGGCACCTTCACCCGCGCGCTGATCGAGGCCCTGCACGGCGGACGTCCGGGCGCCGAGGCCGTCCTGGCGCCCGAACAGCTGCGCCAGCAGGTGTACTCGGTGCTGCGCCCGGACGTCGTCATCCTCGCCACCCACGCGCCGAACCGGCCGTTCTTCCGCAACACCGCCCGGCGGACGGACGGCGTGCTGCCGGAGGCCGTCCCGTACGAGGGCCCGCGCCCCGCCGCGCTGCTGCCCCGTCCGCCGGTCCAGCGCGACGCCGCCCCGGCCGCCCGGCCCGCCGTGACCCTCGACAAGGCCGCCGCACCGGTCTTCCCGGCACCCGGCTCGGCACCCGCGCCCGGCTCGGCACCCGCGCCCGGCTCGGCACCCGTGCCCGTGCCGCTGAGACCTGCCGCGGTGGCGCCGTCCGACGGACCGGTGAACCTGCTGAAGCCCGGCGTGCCGCCGACACCCCCGCCCCCGGCGCGGCCGGTCGACCTGCTGAAGGCCTACGCCTGGCGCCCGCCGGTGACGTCGGGCGTGACCCTGGGCAAGGCGCCGTCCACGGACGCGCGCCCGGCGGACGAGGCGGCCGCGCAGGCGGCACCCGCCGACGCGGCACCCGCGGACCGCGCGCCGGCCGAGGTGCCGCCGGTGGACGGGCCCGCGGAGGCGCAGCCGAAGGACGCCGCGCCCGAGCCGGAGCCCGCCGCTGCGCCCGAGCCCGAACCGGCTCCCGAGCCCGCCCCCGCCCCCGAAGCCCTCGCCCCCGAGGCGCCCCGGCCCCGCGACGACTACCGCGAGGTCATCGGCCGCATCGTCCGCAGCGCCGACGCCGGGGACCACGCCGCCGCCACCGACCTCGCCTTCGCCCTGGAACTGGAGGCGATCGCCGAGCACGGCGCCGTCTCCGCGCCCGTGCTCCAGGTGCGGCAGGTCCGCGCGCACGTCTGCCGGCTGGCCGGGAAGTCGGTCGAAGCGGCGGACATCTACCGCGAGGTGGCCCTGACGCTGCTGCGCTCCCAGGGCCCGGACTACCCGGAGACCCAGCAGGCGGCCACCAACGCCGAGGCCTGCTGGCGGGCGATCCCGGACCGCGCGGAGGCGATCCGGATCGCTCCCGAGATCATCGAGATGCGGGCCCACCTCCCGGGCCCCGACGGGCGCAAGCTGCGCGCCGCCGAACGCCACCTGGCCCAGCTCGCCGCGCCCCGCCCCGACCCCGCCTGAGCCGGCGCCCAGACGCACCGCCGCACCGATGCCCCGGCACGGGGGGGGGGGGGGGGGGGGGGGGGGGGGGGGGGGGGGGGGGGGGGGGGGGGGGGGGGGGGGGGGGGGGGGGGGGGGGGGGGGGGGGAGA
>NZ_JBVHVO010000022.1:0-19205 GCF_055564815.1 Kitasatospora sp. NPDC028961
TGTCTTCCCGGGCTTGACGCCCTGTCCGACGTTTCAAACTCTAGCCGATCCCCGCCCCGAAAGGCGAATCCGGCCGCAATCCATATAAACAGGCATGACGAATAAGGCATGAGCGACACCGTCAATATGACAGCGCACAGCTCAGACCGAGCCGAAATGGTGTTTCCAGGGATTGGCCGCCTCGGGACCGTCCGCGTTGATACGTGTCCGGTGCTCCCAGCCAGGCAGCTCGAAGAACACTAGACCTGTCAGGGGGTCGAGTCAAGCGCCGCTCCCAGCTCCGGGAGGGCGGGCAGGCTCTCCTCGGCCGGCAGCTGGAAGGCCAGGATGGCGACGTCGTCGTCGTGATCCGAACTGACGCCCATGGCCCGGAGCAGCCGGGCGCAGATCACCTCGGGAGCGCCGGCGGCCCCGGCGAGCGTCCGGGCGAGCAGGTCGAGGCCTTGGTCGATGTCCTCGTCCCGGCGCTCCACCAGGCCGTCCGTATAGAGGACGCCGGTGGTGCCGGGAAGCAGCCGCAGGGTGTGCGAGAGGTGGACGCCGCCGCCGGTGCCGAGGGGCGGGCCGTTCTGCTCCTCGCTGCGCAGGATGGTGCCGTCGGGGCAGCGGAGCAGCATCGGCAGGTGTCCCGCGGAGGCGTAGGTGAGGGCGTGGCGCTCCGGGTCCCAGACCGCGTAGGTGCAGGTGGCGATCTGGTTGGCGTCGATCTCCATCGCGAGGCCGTCGAGCAGGCGCATCACCTCGTGCGGCGGCAGGTCGAGCCGGGCGTAGGCCCGGACGGCGGTGCGGAGCTGGCCCATCACGGCGGCGGCGCGCAGGCCGCGCCCCATCACGTCGCCGATGACCAGCGCGGTGCGGCCGCCGTCGATGGCGATGACGTCGTACCAGTCACCGCCGACCGCGGCCTCCGCGCCACCGGGCTGGTAGGTGGCGGCGACCCGGAGGTCGGCGGGCTGGTCGAGCTTCTGGGGGAGCAGGCTCCGCTGGAGGGTGACGGCGGCCTCGCGCTGGCGGCGTTCGGCCTCGCGCAGCCGGGTGGCGGCGAGCACCTGATCGGTGACCTCGGCGGCGAAGATGAGGACGCCGGCGGGCAGCGCGTCCCTCGGCTCCTCGCCCTCCGCCACCTCGGTCCGGCCATCGGCCCTGTTCTCGCGACGGCCGTCCACCCTGCTCTCGGCCCGGCTCTCGTGCCGGCTGAGCGGGACGCAGGAGACGTTGTAGTAGCGGTTGCCGGTGAGCCCGAGGATGCAACGGGCCTTGACGCTGCGCGGGCTGCCGCCGCGGATGACCTGGTCCATCAGCGGCAGGACGCCCATGGTGCCGAGCTCGGGCAGGGCCTCGCAGGCGGGCAGGCCGGTGGGCCGGTCGCCGAAGAGTTCGCGGTAGGCGCGGTTGGCGTAGCCGAGCTGGTGCAGCGGGCCGTAGGTGACGGCGACCGGGGCGGGGATGCGGTTCAGCACCTCGCGCAGGTCCTGGGGCCGCTGCGGGTCGAGCACCTCGGTGGGGCTGACGAGGCTGGTGGGGTCGCGGGGGCTGGGGACGACCACGCCGTCGCCGGACGGCGTGCCCTGGTCGGTGCCGCTCCCGGCGGGCGGGGCGGTCCGCCACGGGGCTCCGGTGAGCCGGGCGCTCCAGCGCATGAGGTTCAAACGACGGCCGCTTCCTCGTTTACCAGGCATATCATCACTTTTTGTGTGCGGACTGCCACACCGGGTAATGACTCGGTCGGGCCGATCCTGTCAGGCGGAGGCCCGATTCCGGAAGTCGCGCGCGCTGGGCGCGGCCGTCTTGTCGGTCACAGCCGGCCGTCGGCGCCGCCCTCAGGTCGGCCGGTCGTCGGCGCCGCCCTTGCCGAAGCCGGCCTCGAACTCCGAACGCGGGTGCTCCACCGTCCCGAGCGAGACCACCTCCCGGGAGAACAGACCGCCGAGCACCCAGTCCATCAGCACCCGCACCCGCCGGTCCGCGCTCGGCAGCCGGCGCAGGTGCCGGGCCCGGTGCAGCCACCAGGCGCGACGGCCGGTGAGCCGGCCGCCCCCGCTGGTGTGGGCGACCGCGCGGCCCAGGCCCAGCGAGGTCGAGCAGGCCGCCCGGTCCGGCCGGTACTCGACGATGCCCTCGGCGCGCGGGCCGCCCTCCAGGGCGACGAGCACGTTGGCGGCGAGCAGCTCGGCCTGGGCGAAGGCGTGCTGGGCGTTGGGCGCGCAGGGCGCCCCGTCCGCGTGCGGGTCGGGAACGGCGGCGCAGTCCCCGGCGGCCCAGACCCCGGGCAGCGCCCGCCCGTCCGGGCCGACCGCCTGGAGGGTGGCCAGACAGCGGATCCGGCCGGCGGTGTCCAGCGGCAGGTCGGTGTCGCGCAGCAGCGGGGACGGGCGCACCCCGGCCGTCCAGACCAGGGTCCGGGCGGCAAACCGGCTGCCGTCGGAGAGCGCCATCACCCGGTCGGCGGCCGACTCCAGCCTGGTGCCCAGGCGGACGTCGACGCTGCGCTCGCGCAGTTCGGCCAGGGTGTGCGCGGCCAGCTCGGGCGACTCCTCGGCGAGGATCCGGTCGGTGGCCTCGACCAGGACCCAGCGCAGGTCCCCGGGGCTGATGTTGTGGTAGCCGCGGACGGCGGTGCGCGCCATGTCCTCCAGTTCGGCGAGCGCGCCGACGCCGGCGTAGCCCGCGCCGACGAAGACGAAGGTGAGCGCGGCCTGGCGCAGGGCCGGGTCACGGGTGGCGGAGGCCAGGTCGAGCTGTTCCAGGACGTGGTTGCGCAGGCTCACCGCCTCGCCCACGGTGGAGAACCCCAGCCCGTGCTCGGCCAGCCCGGGCACCGGCGCCGTCCGGGAGACCGAGCCGGGGGCCACCACCAGGACGTCGTAGTCGAGCTCGACCGGGGCGGGCGGTTCTCCGCGGGCGGCGGCGTCGGCCCAGGCGCGGCGGGTGCCGTGCTCGATCCGGGTGATCCGGGCGGTGAGCACCCGGCAGTCCGGCAGGGCCCGGCGCAGCGGGACGACCACGTGGCGGGGGTCGATCGAGCCGGCCGCGACCTCGGCGAGCAAGGGGTGGTACGTCAAGTAGGACTGCGGTTCGACCACGGTGATCTCCGCCTCGCCCCGGCGCAGCCGTTCGCGCAGGCCGCGCTGGAGGTGCAGCGCGGTGGACATCCCGGCGCAGCCGCCGCCGACGATCAGAATTCTGATGGCGAACCTCCTGCCGATGCGACCTGTCCCCGGCTCTCGGCCGGGGGTGCCCCCCACCACGCCCTCAATGAAGGACCGTCGGAGGGCCTCTTGTCCACAGTCCGTGCCGGGTCGGTTGGGGCGGGAGTTGCCCCGTGGTGCCAGATGTGCTGCCTGGGTGAGTTTCTGACGCACTTTCGGCTTCGAACGGCCGTGAACTATGGTCGGATTGTGCATCGGGGCGGCCATCGCCATGACAACTGGCGGCGACGCACCGTGGAGCGGCCATTACGGCCAGTTCCAGTGTTGGCGCGTAAACCCGACTGCGGGACGGTGTTCCGGGGAAGGGTAGTTCCCGGACGAGGCCCCGTGGGGTGCCGACGCGCCGGGCCGGATGTGCGGTCCCGGCCCGGTGGCACCGGTCGTGGCGGAGTCCGCATGGCCTTGCGTGCGCGGTCGCCGTGCGCGTGCGGTCTGGCGTCACCCGGACGCGGCTTGCGTCACAACCGACTACGAGCGATGGGTCATCGGGTCATTTCTGACAGGCGGAGCTGCACCGGGGGGTGCAGGGGCGGGCGACGGCAGGGTCCGGGATCGGGCACCTGCGGGGGAGAGTTGGGATGATGGAGCAGGAGCGACTGTTGGGCCGGGCGGCGGTACCGCGCGTCGGCCAGGGCGTGGTGCCGGAGCAACGCAGCCCCGCGGACCTGCCACCGCAGGCCGCGGTGGCGTACGCGGCGGTCCACTACCCGGCCGAACCGCCGCAGGGCGGTGGTGGACCGGTGTCCGGTGCCCGGCTGCGGGTGGACGCCCGGCGGAACCTGGAGAGCGTGCTGCGTGCGGCCCGCGAGGTGTTCGGCGAGTTCGGCTACGGCGCGCCGATGGAGGAGGTCGCGCGCCGGGCCGGGGTCGGGGTGGGCACGGTGTACCGGCGCTTCCCGAGCAAGGAGGTGCTGGTCCAGCGGATCGCCGCCGAGGAGGTGGCGTGGCTGACCGCCCAGGCGCGGGAGTCGCTGTACGGCGGCGGCGGTGCCTGGGAGTCGCTGGCCGGCTATCTGGCGCGGGCGGTGGGTACGGGGGCCGGGCGGCTGCTGCCGCCGGAGGCCTTCCGGTACGCGGAGGAGCTGGGCAGGGTGCCCGAGCAGCGCTCCGGGGATCCGGCCGGCGCGGGCGCCCTGCTCGGCAACCGGTTCGAGCCGCGGCACGGCGGGCTGCCGGAGGGCGGCGGAGAGCCCGCGGCCGACGCGGACCCGCGGCAGTTGCTGCAACTGCTCGCCGCCCTGGTGGCGCGCGCGGGCGCGGCCGGGGAGCTGCGGCCGGGGGTGACGGTCGCGGACGTGGTGCTGGTGCTGACCGCCTCGGTTCCGGTGCACGCCTCGCGCGGCGTACCGGGGGCGGACCCGTACACGGCGCCCGTGTCGGCCGCGTTCGGCGGCGCGTTCCCGGCGGCGGGCGGTCAGCAGACGGACGGTCAACCCGTCGAAGGACCGGCCGACCGGCTGCTGCGGATCCTGCTGGACGGGCTCCGGGCGCGCTGATCCCACCGCTCTGGTGACCGCGGGCCCCGGAGGGCAAGGGAGTTGAGGATCAACCCGGCGTGAGCGGCTCGGCCGCGCGCCGGGTGCGGCCGCCGCCGCGCCGGTGCACCGGACGGGGCGAACACATCCTCGACGGCCCCTCGGAAGAGTGGGTCGCGGCGGTCCGGCTACCGCCCAACTCTGCGCTATGCCATCCTTTGCCCGTGGTTGGAGCCAATGTCCCGATGCGCGCCGTTCGCGCGCCCTCGGCGCCGTACAGCGGGGAACCGTGCGCTCACGCACTCCCGTGCGCTCTGCCGCACTACGGGGGCTGTCGTGGAATCTGGGGTCCGTTGTGAGCGCCGAGGAACAGAACGACTACGGCTACGGCCTCGACTTCGGCCGCTCCGGCCCGGGCGGACCGAACGGCGGGACGGGTGGCGCGGACGGGGACCCCGGCAGGGCGGGGCACGGGCCGGGGCAGGCGCCCGGCGCGGTGCCGAGCGCCTCGGGGCAGGTGCCTGACCAGGCCGGGATGCCCAGCCGCGAGACCCTCTCCGCCTCCGACGCGTACCCGCAGACCCGCGTCCCCGGCCAGGCGCCGGCCGGCCGCGGCAGCGTGGCCCCGGAGGCCTTCGTCGACGACGGCTCCCGCGCCCGGCCGACCGTCCCGGCCCCCGCCGACCCGGTGGACGGCGAGCGCCCGGCCTCCGACGCCGAGTTGACCGCCCGGGTGCGGGCCGGCGACGACGCCGCGTACGAGGAGATCTACCGCCGGCACGCCGACTCGGTGCGCCGCTACGCGCGGACCTGCTGCCGGGACAGCTTCACCGCCGAGGACCTGGCCGGCGAGGTGTTCGCCCGCACGCTGCAGGCGCTGCGGGCGGGCAAGGGGCCGGAGTTCGCCGTCCGCGCCTATCTGCTGACCGCCGTCCGCAACGTCGCCGCGGCCTGGACCCGCAGTGAGCGGCGCGAGCAACTCGTCGACGACTTCAGCACGTTCGCGCAGACCTCGGCCGCCACCGTCGACCTGGACCTGGCCGACCCGGGGGCCGACGCCTGGGCGATGGCGCTGGCCGACCAGCGCATGGTGATGCAGGCCTACGCCGAACTGCCCGAGGACGACCGGATGGTGCTCTGGCACACCGAGGTCGAACGGGAGTCCCCCAAGACCGTCGCGGTGATGCTCGGCAAGACCGCCAACGCCACCGCCGTCCAGGCGCACCGGGCCCGCGACCGGCTGGCCGCGGCCTTCCTCCAGGCCCATGTCTCGGGCAGCCAGGCCCGGGCCTGCGAGGCGTACGCCAACCGGCTCGGCGCCTACGCGCGCGGCTCGCTGCGCAAGCGGGCGTCCGCGGAGGTCGGCCGGCACCTGCGGGAGTGCGACCGGTGCACGGCCGCCTGCCTGGAGCTGTCCGAGATCAACCACAGCCTGCGGGCGCTGCTGCCCGGCGGCGTCCTGGTCTGGGTGGGGGTGGGCGGCTTCAGCGCCGCCGCTGCCGCCGTGGGCGGTGCGGCGGCGGTCGGCGGCGCGGCCGCGGGAACGGCGGCGGCCGCCGCGGGCGGCGCGGCCGGCGGGACCTCCGGGGCGACGGCAGGCGCCGCGGCCGGGTCCGCGGGTGGCGCGGCCGGCGGGAGCGGTGGCGCCGCGGCGGCGGGCGAGGGCCTGGGGATGGCGGCCAAGGCCGGCATCGCCGCCGCGGTCGCCGTGGCGGCGGCGGCCGTCGCCGCCTACGCGCTGACCGGCTCGCCCGAGCCGAAGCCGCCGCTGGCCGCGCCGCCGGCCTCCTCCCCGGCCCTGCCGGCGCCGCCGCCGGTGGCACCGGTACCGAGCGCGGCGCCGCGCACCCCCGATCCGGTCCCGGTGGTGGAACCCGCGCCGAGCCCCTCCGCCACCCCGTCACCGACGCCGACGCCCTCCGTCGCACCGCGCCCGGCGCCGAAGGCCGTGCCGCCGCCCGCGCCGAGCAGCCCGGCCGCGTCCTCCCCCGCACCGGCCCCGCCCTCGCCGCGGCCGACCCGGCCGACCCCTCCGCCGCTGCCGCCGGTACCCGTGGTGCCGACCCCGACGCCGCCCCCGGTACCCACCCCCGAGGTGCCGGTCCTGCCCACCCCGACTCCCCCGCCGCTGCCGACCCCGACGGTCACACCGCCGGCTCCGACCGACTTCTGGGCCGACGACCTGCCCGTGCTGAAGCCCGGCAACAACCGGGTGCCGGCGTCGGCCCCGAGCATCCGGCAGCGGGGCAGCGACTGGTTCTGGCAGCGCGACAGCGTCTCGATCGGCGGCACCCCCCGGGCCCACGGCATCACCGTCCACGCGCCCGCGACCACGGTGATCGACCTCAACCGCGGCTGCACGGCCTTCGACGCGGTGGCCGGGGTGGACGACATCGCCGCCTCGACCGGCGGCGTGGTCTTCTCGGTGCAGGGCGGCGACGGCCGTACCCTGTGGCGCTCGCCGCCGCTGGCCACCGGGGACGACGCGGTGCCGGTGCACGTGCCGCTGGCCGGGCAGACGTCGATCCGGCTGGTGGTCACCCCGGCGCACGGCGTCTGGTCGGCGCTGAACGTGTCCGACTGGGCCGAGGCTCGCTTCAGGTGTACCTGAAGCGAGCCCCGGGAGGGTGCCGGCGGTCCCGGTAGGGGCCGGTCAGACGGCGCAGGAGCCGTCCGCGCAGGCCTCGCCGGCCGCGACGACCGGCACCGGCGCGGGCCGGCGCTCGCCGATCTCCTCGGCGACCTGCTCCAGCACCTTGCGGAAGGTCTCGGCGTCCTGGCCGCCCTGGACGGCCCACTTGCCCTCGAAGACGAAGGTCGGCACGGCGGTGATGCCCAGCTCGCGGGCCTCGGCGAGCTGGGCGCTCACCTCGGCGGCGCCCTCGTCGCCCGCGAGGTAGGCCGCCACCCGGTCGCCGTCCAGGCCCGCGGACACCGCCAGCCGGGTCAGCGCGGCGCGGTCGCCGACGTCCACCCCGTCGCTGAAGTGGGCCTTGAGCAGCGCCTCCTTCAGCCGGCCCTGCGCCGCCGCGCCGTACTCGGTCCCGGCGAGGTGGAGCAGCCGGTGGCCGAGGAAGGTGTTGGCGTGCAGCGCGGCGTCGAAGTCGTAGCTGATGCCCTCGGCGCGGCCCAGCTCGGCCACCCGGGCGTCCATCGCAACGGACTGCGGGCCGTAGCGCTCGGCCAGCCACGCGCGGTGCGGGCTCGCGGTGGCCGGGGCGTCCGGCACCAGCTGGTACGGCCGGTAGACCACCTCGACGTCCTCCTTGCCCGCGAAGCCGTCCAGCGCCTGCTCGAAGCGGCGCTTGCCGATGTAGCACCAGGGGCAGGCGATGTCGGAGTAGATCTCGACCTTCATGGCGGCGGTTCTCCAGGGGTGGGGAGGGCGGGGTTCCGGGATAGGTGAACGATGAACCATCTCGGGACATTCCCGGCGCGCGAGTGCTCCCCTCCCGCCTCCCGGCGGGCCGTGCGCTCCGGCGCCGAGCGTGCCCGATCGGCGCGGGACCGTGCCCGGGCGCCCCCGGCCGGCCTCCGTGGCCCGGCGGCCGGCTCAGCGGTCGGCTCAACGGCCGGCTCAGCGGTCCGGGGGCGCGGGGACGATCAGGACCGGACAGGCCGCGTGGTGGACGGCGGCCGAGCCGACCGAGCCCAGCAGCAGCCGGCCGAAGCCGCCGTTGCCACGGGTGCCGAGCACCAGCGTGTGCTGCCGGGCCGAGGCCGCCAGCAGCACCTCGATCACGTTGCCGAGCACCACGTGCAGCGACAGCTCCCCCGCGTACGGGCGGAGCCGGGCCCGCTGCACCGCCGCCACCGCACGGCGCAGGCCGTCCGCCATGCTCTCGACCAGCGTCTCGACGCTCTCCTGGACCAGTTCGGCCATCCCCGGCGGGTACCCGGTCGGGGCCGGGTTGACCACCGCGAGCACGTACAGCGGCAGTTCGAACCGCTCGGCCTCGGTCATCGCCCGGTCCAGCGCCCAGAGCGAACCGTCCGAGCCGTCGCACGCGGCCAGCACCCCCGGCGGACGGCCCGTCGGCGGCCGGCCGAGCACCGAGAGCAGGACGGGGACGGACGGATCCGGGCTGGCGCTGGTCACCACGGCCTCCACGGGGACGGGACGGGATGGCGTCATGATCGCCCGCCCGGGGGACGGCGCCCGCGAGCCGCGCCGAACCGGGCGCCGCCGCCCGGCCGCCCGGTCGCGGCCGCCGGGGTCGGTCACCGGGTCGGACCACCGCGGTCGGGGTCAGGCGAAGCGGGCGGCGGGGAGGGCGGTGCGCCGGGCGAGGGGCAGGCCGGTCCAGCAGGCGCCGTGCCGCCGGGCGCGGACCCGGCGGAGCCAGAGTTCGGTGGAGACCAGCTCGGCGAGCCCGGCCAGGGTGCCGGGTGCGAGCGGCGCGTCGGGGTCGGCGCAGCGGGCCAGCCCGGCCCGGACGGCGGGGAGGTCGATCAGCCCGGCCTCGGCGAGCAGCGGGGCGTCGAAGAGCTCGGCGATGCCGTCGGCGGCGAGCCGCAGGCCCGCCCGGGCGGGGGCGGTGCGGTCGGGGCGGGGGCCGCGGCCCCAGTCGGGCGGCAGGTCCGTCCGGCCGGCCCCGGTGAGGACGGCGTGCAGCAGGGCGTGCCGGGCGCCGGGCTGGAGCCGGACGTCGTCGGGCAGCAGCCGACTCGCCCGGACCACCTGGTTGTCCAGGAACGGCGCGTGCAGCCGCTGGCCGGGCTGCTCGGCGGCGTGCACCAGGGTGCGGAACCCGCGCGCGTGCCGGTGCAGGGCGTACCGGGCCCGGCGCACGCCCGGTGGCTCGGCGGGCGCCGGTCCGCGCGCTGCCAGCCGCAGCCGCAGCGCGACCGCGGAGAGCGCCTCGTCGGAGAGCCAGCGGGCCGCCGGTCCGGGGACGCACCAGAGCAGGTCGTCGGCCGAGCGGGCGCCCGCCGTACCGCCACCGTCCGGGACGTGCCGCAGCGTCAGCCGGACGGCGGCGTCGTCGAGCGCGTCGGCGTAGCGGATCCGGGAGAGCCGGTGGGCCGCGCGCACCACGGTGAGCGGGGTGCGCAGCGCGCCCGCCAGGACGCCCGCCGTCACCCGGTCGGCGCCGGCCAGGGCGGCGACCGGGGGCAGCAGCTCGCGCGGCCGGCCGGCCCGGACGAGGTCGGCCAGCCGGGCCGGGTGGCCGTCCAGGACCTGGCGGGCCCCGTACCCGGTGAGGTGGTCGGTGCCGCCGGCGTCGAAGCGGGCCGCGGCGCGGGCGGCGGCGATCAGCTCCGGACCGGGCTCGTCGGTGAGGCGTCCGGCCTGCGGGTCGGCCACCAGGTCGGCGTACGGGAGGGTGTCCGGCCCGGGGGCGAGCACCGTGTGCCGCAGCCGGGGCGTGTGGGGGGCGATCGCCAGGGTGGCCGGGCCCTCGCTCTCGCCCAGGGTGACGGCCGCCAGCTGCTCGGGAACGGACCGGCCCGGGGCGGACGCCCGGGCCCAGGAGCCCTTGACCGCGCCGTTCCTGGCCCGCGCTCCGGGCACCGCGGCCGGTCCGGCGACGGCGGGCACGGGTGCGGGGGCGGGTCCGGCGACGGGTGCGGGCGGGACGGCGGCGGCGAGCAGGGCGACGGTGGCCGAGGCCGTCCCGTACGAGAGGTCGACCCCCAGCCGGGCCCGGCCGGGGTCGGCGGCGCCGGCGGCGGGGGTGCGGACCCGGGACCGGACGGACTCCAGCAGGGCGCGGGTGAGTTCGCGGACGGCCGGTGCCTCGCCGCGCGGCCGCGGCCCGCCGCCGGGCTCGTCGTACGCCGCGAGGTAGGGGCGGCCGCCGCGGATGGCCAGGGTGTGCCCGGGAGGCACCCGCTGCACGCCGAGGTACGGGGTGCCGGTGCCGAGCGCCTCCGGGGACTCCGGGCAGGCGAGCCGGGCGGCGAGGTGGCCGGTGTCCAGCGGGGCGCCGATCAGATCGGCGAGCGGGAGGGCGGCGGTGGCGTACGCGGTGCCGTCGGCCCAGGGGGTGTGGAAGACGGGCCGGGCGCCGGCCAGGTCGGTGAGCAGCGCGGTGGACCGGGTGCCGGTGCGCAGGACGACGGTGTAGCTGCCGGGCCAGGTGGTGAGGTGGCGGACGGCGCCGCCGCGGGCGGCGGCGAGGCCGGCGGCGAGTTCGGCGTCGGTGGCGCCGCAGTGGCCGACGACGGCGAGCCGGGTGGTCGCGGGGGTGTCCTCGACCGGGTCGGGCGCGCCGGCACCGGTGGTGACGACGGCGGGGGCGCCGGGGCGCAGGGTGACCAGCCGGATCTCCTCGGGGCGCCAGTCGCCGACCGCCCAGAGGGGGTTGGGGCCGGTCCACAGGGGGCGCGCGGCGATCGGTGCCACCGCTCCGGGCGGCTCGTGCGCCGGGGCGCCCGCTCGGGGCGCACCCGTGCTCCAGCCCGTCAGCCACCGCATCGCGCCTCCACCGGACGAGGACCAGCACCGTGCGGCGCGTCCGCCGGCGGGCGGCCCGGCCGGGCCGTGGCGCGCCGCGGCGACCGGCCGCCGCGATCGGGCGCGCCGTCAGGAGACATCGTGCCACCGCTCGCCCGTCCCGTGACCGGAGTTGTCGTTTCCGATTCGCCGGGCGGGGCCCCCGGGGGTGCGGCGGGCACTCCGGACGGTCCGGCCGGAGCGGCCGCGCGGGCCGCGTCTCGGCCGGGCGGGCCGGGCCTTCCCCTCCCCGGCCCGAACCGCCCTTTCGCCGCCTTTGTCATGGCCATCGCGAGATGGCCGAAAGGCGTCGTCCGGCCCGGGAGGGCATCCGCATGCCCTCCCGGACTTCGCCGCCGTCCGCGGGGATTGAGACGGCGGCATCCCCCGGCCCGCCGGGTCCTCGACGGCGGGCCGACCCACGACCACCAGCGAATCGCCGACCAGCCGGTCGGGCCAGGGGGCACGGCCGGGCGCACATCGACACGGGACCGGAGCACAACGCTCCGGCGCGCGGCCGGCCCGATCGCCCCCGGCCATGTCCGCGCGGTCCGCCCGGGCCCGCCGGAGCGCCCGCCGCCGATCGGCGGGTGCGCGATCCCGCCATCCGGAATGCGGCCTCTTAACCCTCGGAACGCGTCCGACTACTCTAGGTACAGCAGCTACGGCCCGGTGCCGCCCGGGCCCCGCGCACAAGGCCGCAGGAGGTGCCGCCGCCACCATGACCATCAGCCCACGAGGACCGAACGAACGGCTCGGCACGCTCCTGACCCTCGCCCAGATCAGTAACGCCGGCCTGGCCCGGAGGGTCAACGACCTGGGCGCGCAAAGGGGTTTGACGCTGCGCTACGACAAGACCTCGGTGGCCCGGTGGGTCAGCAAGGGCATGGTCCCGCAGGGCCCGGTCCCGCACCTGATCGCCACCGCGATCGGCGGCAAGCTCGGCCGGCCGGTGCCGCTGGAGGAGATCGGCCTCGGCGACACCGACCCGGCGCCCGAACTCGGCCTGGCCTTCCCGCGCGAGGTGTCCGAGGCGGTCCGCTCGGCCACCGACCTCTGGCGGGTCGACCTCGACCTGCGGCGCGGCCCCGGCGGCGGCCGCTGGAGCGACAGCCTGGCCGGCACCTTCTCGGTCGCCGCGTACGCGACGCCCGTCTCCCGCTGGCTGATCAACCCGGCGGACGGCTCGGTGGCCCGCGAGGCGCCGCGCACGCCCGCCGAGGCGGGCTCGTACCGGGTCGGCCACTCGGACGCCGCCAAGCTCCGCGAGGCCGCCCAGGAGGCCCGCCGCTGGGACTCCAAGTACGGTGGCGGGGACTGGCGTTCGTCGATGGTGCCGGAGTGCCTGCGGGTGGAGGCGGCGCCGCTGCTGCTGGCCTCCTACAGCGACGCGGTGGGCCGGGCACTGTTCGGTGCCACGGCCGAACTCACCCGGCTGGCCGGGTGGATGGCCTTCGACACCGGCCAGCACGAGGCTGCCCAGCGGTACTACATCCAGGCGCTGCGGCTCGCCCGCGCCGCCGCCGACGTTCCGCTCGGCGGCTACGTGCTGGCCTCGATGAGCCTGCAGGCCGGCTACCGGGGCTTCGCCGAGGAGGCGGTCGACCTCGCGCAGGCCGCGCTGGAGCGCAACCGCGGGCTGGCCACCGCCCGCACCATGAGCTTCTTCCACCTGGTCGAGGCCCGGGCCCAGGCCAAGGCCCGCAACGCCGCCGCGTGCGCGACGGCGCTCGGCGCCGCGGAGAACGCGCTGGAACGGGCGCGCGCCGGGGATCCCGATCCCGCCTGGATCGACTTCTACGCCTACGACCGCCTCGCCGCCGACGCCGCCGAGTGCTTCCGCGACCTCGGAGTGCCCTCCAAGGTCCGCCAGTTCACCCGGGAGGCGCTGGCCCGGCCCACCGAGGGGTTCGTCCGCTCGCACGGGCTGCGGCTGGTCGTCTCGGCGATGGCCGAGGCCGAGGCGGGCGACCTGGACGCGGCGGTCGCGGCCGGGGAGCGGGCCGTCGAGGTCGCCGGCCGGATCTCCTCGCAGCGCAGCCGCGAGTACGTGGTCGAGATGCTGCGCCGCCTCGAGCCCTTCCAGGGGGAGCGCCGGGTACGGGAACTGACGGAACGGGCGCGCGCGGTGATCGTCGCCCCGGCGTAGCGGGCCCGGCGGCAACCCCGGCGTAGCGGACCCGGCGGTAATTCGGATGCACCGGCGGGAGAGGCCTGGCTATCGTCGCTCTCGTCCAGGTGCGCAGG
The DNA here is from genome assembly GCF_055564815.1 of Kitasatospora sp. NPDC028961. Classification (NCBI taxonomy): domain Bacteria; kingdom Bacillati; phylum Actinomycetota; class Actinomycetes; order Kitasatosporales; family Streptomycetaceae; genus Kitasatospora; species Kitasatospora sp. NPDC028961. Next base: position 13,371 of record NZ_JBVHVO010000022.1, read on the forward strand.
CAGAGGTTACTTCCACTCTTAATGGGCAGGTCGCGGGTTCGAGTCCCGCCGCCGGCACTCGTGCCGGTGTAGCTCAGTCGGCAGAGCAGCTTCGTCACCTCAGCCGCCATCGATCTCTGGACACCCATACCTCAATAGGTTTTCCGCACCTCCCGGTGCGACGGCAGCGGTTACTTCGTGGAGCGCCCCCAGCGGGGCGCGGTGAACCGGACAACAACACCGCCGCCACCTCGATCTCGGGAGGCACAGCGCCGGGGGGTGCCCGGTGCGCAGGCGGGGGTTACTTCGGATCTTGCGGTTCCGGGTTCGAGTCCCGGGCGTGCCGCGCGCGAGCGCGGCCGTTAGCTCAATCCGGTAGAGCACAAGGCATACACCTCCGCCGACGCCGGCCGCCGGGCCGGCACGATCTCGGGCACCCCTTCCTCCGCCGTGCCTCCTTCGCGTTCCACCAGCCAGCAGGGGGCAGCATCCACCATGTCGCGTTTCAACACCCGTACGGCCCGGCCGAGTCCGGCCTCGCCGGTACGCAGCACCGGGAAGCGCACCGTGAACCACAACGGCGGCACCGGGTTCCAGCGCGACGCCAGGTCCGAACTCTTCCTGCTGGCGGTGGCGAACCTGGTCGGTCAGGACACCTTCTACGAGAAGGGCGGCGCGCGGGACGACCGCTACACCGCGCTGGTGCGCGGACTCGCCGTCACCGACCCGGAGTGGACCACGGGCCTGCTGCGCTGGCTGCGGTCCGACGCGCACCTGCGCACGGCCGCGCTGGTCGGCGCCGCCGAGTTCACCCGGGCCCGGCTGGACGCCGGGGCGCCCGGCCACTCGCGGCAGGCCGTCGACGCCGTCCTGCAGCGCGCGGACGAGCCCGGCGAACTGCTCGCCTACTGGACGTCCCGCTACGGCCGGACGCTGCCGAAGCCGCTCAAGCGCGGGGTCGCGGACGCCGTCCGCCGGCTCTACCACGCCCGCTCGCTGCTCAAGTACGACACCGCGTCCAAGGGCTACCGCTTCGGTGACGTGCTGGAGCTGACCCACCCCTCGCCCGACCCGGCCAAGCCGTGGCAGGGCGAGCTGTTCCGCTACGCGCTGGACCGCCGGCACCGGCCGGACGAGGCCGTCCCGCCCGCCGCCGACCGGCTGCTCGCGGCCAACCGCGAACTGCTCGCCCTGCCCGTCGAGCAGCGGCGGGCGGCGGTGACGGCCGAGGGCGGTGCCGAGCGGCTCGCCGCGGCCGGGCTGACCTGGGAGGCACTGGCCGGCTGGCTGCGGGGCCCGCTGGACGCGGCCGTCTGGTCGGCGGTCATCCCGTCCATGGGTCCGATGGCGCTGGTGCGCAACCTGCGCAACTTCGACCAGGCCGGCGTCCCGGACGAGGTCGCGGCCGAGGTCGCGCGGCGGATCGCCGACCCGGACGAGGTGCGCCGCTCCCGCCAGTTCCCGTTCCGCTACCTCGCCGCGCACCGGCACGCGCCGTCGCTGCGCTGGGGGCACGCACTGGAGACCGCGCTCTCCCACTCGCTCGGCAACGTGCCCGCACTGCCCGGCCGGACGCTGATCCTGGTCGACCGCTCGGGCTCGATGTTCGACCGGCCGAGCGCGCAGACCCAGCTCAACCGGGCCGACTCGGCGGCGATCTTCGGCACGGCCCTCAAGGTCCGGGCCGCCGACGCCGACCTGGTCGAGTTCGGCACCACCAGCCGGGTCGTCCGGGTCGCCCCGGGCGAGGCCGTGCTGCGGGTCCTGGACCGCTTCACCGACCTCGGCGGCACCGACACCGCCCAGGCCGTCCGCACCCACTACCGGGGCCACGACCGGGTGGTCGTCGTCACCGACGAGCAGACCGGCCGCGACCACCGGGGCGGCGACGCCCTGGCCGCCGTGCCGGCCCACGTCCCCGTCTACACCTGGAACCTGGCGGGCTACGCGCCCGGCCACGGCCCGAGCGGCGCGGCGAACCGGCACACCTTCGGCGGGCTGGGCGACGCCGCGTTCCGGCTGATCCCGCTGCTCGAAGCGGGCCGGGACGCGACCTGGCCGTGGCTGGAGCCGGACGCCCGCTGAGGCGCCCTCGACCGGCCCCGCCCACCGTGACAGCATCGGCGGGCGGGGCCGGGCCGAACGAGGAGCGAGCGGTGGCGTACGACTTCGACGTGCTGGTGGTGGGCGGCGGGATCGTCGGGCTCTCCACGGCGTACGCGCTGACCCGGGCCCGGCCCGGGCTGCGGCTGGCGCTGCTGGAGAAGGAGCCCGGCTTCGCCGCCCACCAGACCGGCCGCAACAGCGGCGTGATCCACAGCGGCGTCTACTACCGCCCCGGCTCGCTCAAGGCCCGGTACGCCGTCGCCGGGGCCACCGAGATGGTGGAGTTCTGCCGCGCCCACGGCGTCCCGTACGAGGTGACGGGCAAGCTGATCGTCGCCACCGACCCGGCCGAGCTCCCCCGGCTGCGGGCCCTCGCCGAGCGCGGCCGGGAGAACGGCATCCCGGTCGCCGAGCTGGACCGGGCCGGCATCACCGCGTACGAGCCGCAGGTCACCGGTATCGCCGGGCTGCACATCGGCACCACCGGCATCTGCGACTTCCCCGCCGTGGCCGCCGCCTACGCCCGGCTGGCCCGCGAGGCGGGCGCGGAGCTGCGCACCGGCACCGAGCTGCGGGCGGTCGCCCGCCGCGCCGACGGCGTGACCGTGCAGACCTCCACCGGCGAGCTGCGCGGCCAGGTACTGGTGAACTGCGCGGGACTGCACAGCGACCGGATCGCCCGGCTGGCCGGCGACGACCCCGGTGTGCGGATCGTGCCGTTCCGCGGCGAGTACTACGAACTCGCCCACGGGCGAAGGGAACTGGTACGCGGCCTGGTCTACCCCGTCCCCGACCCGGCCTTCCCCTTCCTCGGCGTGCACCTGACCCGGGGCATCCACGGCGACGTGCACGTCGGCCCGAACGCGGTGCCCGCGCTGGCCCGCGAAGGGTACGACTGGCGCACCGTCCGCCCGCGCGACCTCGCCGGGACGCTCGCCTTCCCCGGCACCTGGCAGATCGCCCGCCGGCACTGGCGGTACGAGCTCGGCGAGCTGCACCGCTCGCTCTCCAAGCGGGCCTTCACCGCGGCCGTCCGGCGGCTGCTGCCCGCCGTCACCGCCGAGGACCTGGTGCCGGCCGTCGCCGGGGTCCGGGCCCAGGCGGTGGCCCGGGACGGCGCGCTGCTGGACGACTTCGCCTTCGCCGGCTTCGACCCGGACGACCCGCGCTCCACCCGCCGTCTGGTGCACGTCCTGAACGCCCCCTCCCCGGCCGCCACCGCCTCGCTGCCGATCGGCCGCGAAGTGGCCCGGCGGGCGCTGGCCGCCCTCGCAGCGGGCGGCTGAGCCGGCCCGTCCCGACCGGCCCGTCCCAACCGCGCGCCCTGGCCGGGACGGAGCGGGGCGGACGCGGCCCGGGCCCCGCGTCAGGTGCGTCACAGCCCCTGGGGCCGCACCCGGCGGCCCCGTAGAATCGGGTGATTGTGACTGCCACCGCCCCGATCCCCCAGCAATCGCCGTCCGCCCGGCTCTCCGCCGCGCCGGCCGGCTACCCCGCGCCGATGTACCCGCACCGGGCCACCGAGGCCCAGCACAGCGAGCGACGCATCCGCAGCTTCCAGCCGCGCCGGGGCCGGATGACCAACGCCCAGGCGGGCGCGCTGGACCGGGGCTGGGAGACGTACGGCATCGCGATCGACGGCAGCCCGCTGGACCTGGCGGAGCTCTTCGGCGGCCTGCCGGTCACCCTGGAGATCGGCTTCGGGATGGGCGAGACGACCGCGGCGATGGCCGCCGCCGACCCGGCGACGGGCATCCTCGCCGCCGACGTCCACACCCCCGGCCACGGCAACCTGCTCGGCCTGCTGGAGCGGGACGGCTCGCGCAACGTCCGCCCGGCCGCCGGCGACGCCGTCATCCTGCTGCGCGACATGCTGCCCGACGCCTCGCTGGCCGGCCTGCGGGTCTACTTCGCCGACCCGTGGCCGAAGCCGAAGCACCACAAGCGCCGGCTGGTCCAGGCCTCCTTCCTGGAGCTGGTGCTGCCCCGGCTGGCCCCCGGCGCGCTGGTGCACTGCGCCACCGACTGGGAGCCGTACGCCGAGCAGATGCTGGAGGTGCTCTCCGCCTCGCCCGAGCTGGAGAACCTGCACCCCGAGGGTGACGGCACCGGCTGGCTGGAGCCCGCCGACCACCCGGCCGGCAGCGTGCCCGGCTACGCTCCCCGGCCCGGCTGGCGGCCGGTCACCAAGTTCGAACGGGCCGGCATCGCCAAGGGCCACGTGGTGCACGACCTGCTGTTCCGCCGCCGCTGAACCGCCGCCGGGCTGACCACTCGGCCCGGCTGCCCGGCCTCACCGCCGGCCCCGACCGCCCGGCCCCGACCGCCCGGCCCGCAGGGGTGGATTCGTCCCGAGTCCTCCCGGCGGGCCGGTGCCGTGGCCTACCCTGTGCCGGGTGAGCAGCCCGTCCGGCGGCTACCGGGCCACCGCCCGGGCCGTCGGCGACCGAGAGATGCCCACGCGCACCGCCGGCACCCGCGCCATCCCGGGGCCCAGGACGCGCCGGGGCCACCGGCTCACGCCCTGGCCCACCGCCGCCCCGCCGGCCGCCGCCGGACCGGGGCCGCGCCCCGCCCGCTCGGTCGTGCTCTCCTCGGTCACCGCCACCGCCGTCCTGGCTCTGGCCGGCTGCGGCGTGCTGATCCTCCAGCTGGTCCGCCGCCAGACCGGGACCACCGGGCTGCTGGTCGGGCTCGGCCTGGCGCTCGTCCCGCTGCCCTTCGTGCTCGGCGGCCTCGCCTGGCTCAACCAGACCGCCCGGGTGCCGCTGCGCCACATCGTGTTCTGCCTGGGCTGGGGCGCCTTCGCGGCGACCACCGTCGCGATCCTCGCCAACGGCTGGACCAGCACCTACCTCACGGCCCACCAGGGCAGTCTGGGCGAGGTGCTGGGCGCCGACCTGGTCACCCCGGTGATCGAGGAGAGCGCCAAGGGCGCCGCCCTGCTCCTCCTGCTGCTGCCGCTGGGCACCCGGATCCGGTGCCACGGCCACCGCACCGACCGCCCCTGCGCGGGCGTGCTGCGCCGGCTGCCCGGCCCCGGCCTGCCCCTCGGCCACGGCCGCGGACCCGCCCTGCCGCACGCCCGGGGCCGGCCGCGGCCGCGCCCCTACCTGCGCCCGCTGCCCTACCTGCGGCCCTACCCGCCGACGCCCGACCGCCCGCGTGCCCGGGCCCGCCCGCGCACCCTGGCGGCCGGGGTCGTCCTCGGCGGGATCACCGCCTGCGGCTTCGCCTTCACCGAGAACGCGCTCTACCTGGGGCGGGCCTTCACCGACGACCAGCAGCAGCGGCTGGACAGCATCGGCCTCGGGGAGGCGCCCAGCCTGCGGGACTTCGACAGCACGGTGCAGACCTTCGTCCTGCGCGGGCTGCTCTCGCCCTTCGCCCATCCGCTGTTCACCGCGCTGACCGGGCTCGGCCTGGCCATCACCCTCACCACCGGCCGGCGCCGGCTGGCCAGGATCGCCGCCCCGGCCGGACTGCTGCTGTCGATGGTCCTGCACGGCACCTGGAACGCCGCCGCCGACCTCGGCACGCACGGCTTCCTGCTGGTGTACGCGGTGCTGATGGTGCCGTGCTTCGCCGCCCTGGTCTGCTTCGCCGCCTGGGCCAGGAGCAGGACGGCGCGGCACGCCGCCCGCCGTGCCCGGGCGCCCGCCGCGGTCCGGTGACGAACTGATTTCCCATCCGGGCGACTTCCCCGTAGGGTTGCGTTCACCGACGCGGGGTGGAGCAGCTCGGTAGCTC
>NZ_JBVHVO010000022.1:19303-112145 GCF_055564815.1 Kitasatospora sp. NPDC028961
TCGCTGGGCTCATAACCCAGAGGTCGCAGGTTCAAATCCTGTCCCCGCTACTCAGTAGCACAGAGGCCCGGAGGATTCGTCCTCCGGGCCTCTCGCATGTCCGGGGTCCGGGCCCGGGGTCCGCGTCCGGGGTCCGCGTCCGAGTTCCGAGGCCGGCGACGAACTGATTTCCCATCCGGGCGACTTCCCCGTAGGGTTGCGTTCACCGACGCGGGGTGGAGCAGCTCGGTAGCTCGCTGGGCTCATAACCCAGAGGTCGCAGGTTCAAATCCTGTCCCCGCTACTCAGTAGCACAGAGGCCCGGAGGATTCGTCCTCCGGGCCTCTCGCGTGTCCGGGGTCCGGGCCCGCTCCCGGGGGCCCGTCGCCCCGGCTCCCCGCCGCTCCCGGCCCGGTTCGGAAGCCATCCCGGAGCCGCACCGGAGCCGCCCGGGAACCGGTGCGGCGGCCGCGAATAAATCCGTTGCCCCCGTTCCGAGGAGCTGCCTAAGCTGGCTGCACACTGAAGGGAGGTGATCCTGAATTGAGTTCCATCAGGATGCGTGAGGTGGCTGCTCGCTAGAGCCGCCCCTGCCTGCGCAGGACGAGGCCCCGTGCCTCCGGCAGGCGAATTCCAAGCAGTCACCCGGCCCGTGGGCTCACCGGAACATCCCCGGTGCCTCGCTGCAGCGAGGAGCAGCCCACGGGCTGTCTGCTGTTCCGGCACCGATCGGCCCGGACGGCGGCCCGGGGCGTTTGCCTCCCACCGCTCCGACGCTAGAGTCGGCGCGGGTTCCGGAGCGGAGCGGGGCGGCCACAGGGGGTAGGCGATGGCGAGGACGCGGCGGACCGGGGGCACGACGGCCCTGCGAACGGCACAACGGGGAGCGGCCGGAGCGCTGGTGGGGGTGGGGGCGCTCGGCCTGGTGCTGTTCTCCCTCGACCGGGCGCACAGCTGGCAGGCGCTGGGCGGCGGGCTGGTGGTGACCGGGGCCTCGGCGGTGCTCGGCGGCGCGCTCGGCTTCCTGTTCGGCGTGCCCCGGGCGCGCGGCGGCCCGGCCGGTGAGCCGCACGGCTCCTACGCCCCGAACACCAATCTGGAGCAGGTCTCCGACTGGCTGACCAAGGTGCTGCTCGGCGTCGGCCTGACCCAGCTCGGCTCGCTCGGCGAGCGGCTGCACCAGCTCGGCGCGGCACTGGCCCCCGCGCTGGGCGGCGGCGAGGGCGCGGCCCCCTTCGCGGCCGCGCTCGTCCTCTACTTCCTCGTTCTCGGCTTCCTGACCGGCTGGCTGGTGACCCGGCTCGCCCTGCCCCGGGTGCTCTCCGGCGCCGACCAGGCGCTCGACCTCTTCCTGGCCGGCCAGGACCGCGACCTCCGGGGCGACAAGGTGGGCGCGGACGACCTGCGGGTCCGCGCGATGCAGCACCTGGGCCTGCTGGGCGGCAGCACCGGCCGGGCGGACGACCCGGCCCGCCTGCTGCCGTCGAACGCGACGACCGGGCCGGAGAGCGTGATGGCCGAGGTCCGGTCGACGGCCCGGCGCTCGGCGCTCACCGCGGACCGGGTCCGGGAGCTGTTCGCGGACGGCGCCGACGACCGGCGGATCCAGGCGCTCGCCCTGATGCAGGGCGATCCCGCGCTGGCCGACCTGGCCAGCGTGCTGGAGGCGATCGAGCACCCGCGCTCCGGCTTCGAGCAGTACCACGCGCTGCTGGCCGCCCGGGGCCTGCTCTCCTGGCTGCCGGCCGCACAGGCGCAGCGGCTGCGGGACGCGGTGGCCGGCCGGCTGGTGGCGCCGGACGGCATCCCGTACGGCTCCGACCGGAGCTGGCTGGCGGAGAAGATCCTCTCCCGGCTGGAGTCACCGGCTCCGCTCCCCCCGCAGGTCACCCTCCCGCAGCAGACCGGTCCGGTCGGGCAGCCGGCCGGGCAGCCGGTCGGCCCGCCCGAGACCGACCGGCCGGAGCGGCAGCCGGGCTAGCCGCCCCGGTGCCGGCGGTCGGCGGCCCGCAGGACGAGGACCCGGCCGAGTCGCCCCGCACCGGCCGGGAGCGGGCGGACCTCGCTGGCGATCCGGCGCTCGCCCAGCGCGCGGCGCAGCCCGTCGAGGTGCCGGCAGCGCCGGCCCGCGGCGTCGTTCAGCGGGTGGACCCGGACCTCGCCGCCGGGGGCGGTCACCCGGACCAGCTCGGTCAGCGCGGCCAACTGCTGCTCGGGGCCGAAGAGTTCGGGGTAGACGAACAGCAGGAACCCGCTGAGGGTGAGCGCGAAGGTGTCGTCCGCGAACGGCAGCCGGGGCAGCGCGGCGGCCACGTACCGCTGCGGGTGGGCGGCGGCGTCCGCGGCGAACAGCCGGCGGGCCCGGTCCCAGCTGCGCAGGTAGCGGTCGGCCGGGCGGTGGTGGGCCGCCGGGTACAGCTCGGGGCGGGCGGCCATCGCGGCCGCCATGGCGGCGCGGGCGGCCAGCGCGCGGGCCGCGAGCTCGGGGGCCGGCCAGGCGTACGCGGGATCGGTGGCGATCACCCGGCAGCCCAGCTCGCGTGCCTCGGCGGCGAGCCCGGCGGCGCCGCCCGGGCAGTCGAGGACCGGCCCGGGGAGGGCGGCGAGCCCGGCCCGGGTCAGATCGAACAGCGCGCAGTACTCGTCCAGCGGGCGGGAGGTGACCGGGACGTCGGCGGCGAGGTCGGTCGGGGCGGCCATGCGGTCATCGGACCACGGGCCGGCCCCGCCCGCACCCCGGAGCGTCCGGGGCGGGGCGGGGCCGGTGGGGCTGGTGGGTCCGGGCGGTGGGGCGGCGGGTGGGCCGGTCAGCGGCCGAGCAGAGCCCGGGCGGCGAGCCGGTTGACGTTGGTCAGGGCGCGCACCAGCTGCGGGGTCAGGAAGACGAACACGAAGCCCAGCAGCGAGAGCCCGGCGATCTGCAGCGGCCCCTCGACGTAGTAGACGTGCTCGACGCCGTTGCCGTCGTAGTAGTCGAACACCCGGAGGCCCCGCCAGCCGACGTACTTCGGGTAGACCCAGTGGTAGAGCGGGTAGAGCGCCAGCGTCCAGCCGACCAGCAGGAACGTCAGCGACATCGCGAAGCTGAAGAGCGCCCACGGGAGCATCACCACCTGGTAGAGCACGGCCTTCCAGCCCGCCGCGTCCACCAGCCGCGCGGTGATCGCGCCCCAGCTGCCCGGCCGGCGCGCCCGGACCGGCTTCGGGCCGGGCACGTCCAGCGCCAGCATGCCGCGGACCCGGGCCCGCTCCAGCCGGCCGAAGCCCCGGGCCCCGGCGGTCAGAGCGGCCAGCACCGGCATGCCGAGCACGGTGACGAGAGTGCCAACACCGAAGGTGAACAGCGTGATGGCGAAGGCGAACCCGGCGAGGGCCACCGGCACCGCGGTGAGGGTGAAGCCGAGCTCCCGGTAGTAGTAGGACGAGAACGGCGCCCGCCAGGCGTACGGCGGCTCCTCGGTGCGCCGTACCGCGTCGTCGCGGTCGTACTCGCTGCGCTGCGTGCTGAGGCTGCTGCTCATGGCCCTCGGGTCCTTCTCGGTGGCGTGCCGGGCTGACGTCACAACCCTGTCAAAGGCCGGGCCGGGCGGACATCCGGCTCCCCCGTGAAGCGGGCCGGGGGTTAACCCCCCGCCCGGGGCCACTCGTGGGCGAGGAGCGAGTACTGGAAGGAGTCGCGCCAGCGGCCGCGCAGGTGCACGTCGTGCCGGATCCGGCCCTCCAGGCGGAAGCCGGCCCGGATGAGCACCCGGACCGAGGCCGTGTTCTCCACGTCCACCCGGGCGACCAGCCGGTGCAGCCCGAGCGGGCCGAAGGCGAAGTCGCAGAGCAGCCCGGTGATCTCGCCCGCGTAGCCGTTGCCCCAGGTGTCGGGGCGCAGCGCGTAGCCGAGGTCGGCGCTGCGGTGGCCGCCGAGCGTGAGGGCGGCGTTGCCGATCGGGACGGCGCAGGACGGGGCGTCCGCGTCAGCGCGGCGGGTGACGGCCAGCCGGTAGACCGTCCGCTCGTCCTGCTGCGCCTCCTCCAGGTACTGCTCGATCTGGTCGGCGCAGTCCTCGCGGTCACGCGGCTCGAACGGGAGGTAGCGGGTGGCCTCCCGGTCGCCGAACACCGCGTACAGGGCGTCGACGTCGGCGGCGCTGTGGTGGAACTCGCGGATGGCCAGGCGGGGGCCGGTGAGTCGGACGGGGACCATGCCTGCCGACCCTACCCGGGCTTTCCGGTTACCTTACGTGACATGGAAGAAGAAGACCTGCGGCTCGCCCCGCGCACCAAAGCCGCCGAACTGCTCGCCTGGGCGCAGGCGCACGGCCACCCGCCGGTGGCCGAGGCGCCGGTGCGGGCGGTGCTGGCGCTGCTGGAGCTGGGTGAGGGCAGGATGCGTGACGGCTGGCCGGAGCTGACCTCGGACGCCGTGGAACAACTGCTGTACGAGCGGCTCTACCTGTACGTCCAGCCCGAGCCGGAGCAGGACCCGCTGGCGTACGGCGCCGCGGTGCGGCTGCTGATCGACCACCAGCGGGCGGCGAAGCGGCTGAACGCCAAGCGGCAGGAGCGGCTGCACGCAGAGGCCGAGTGGCAGGGCGAGGTGGCTGCCGGGCTGCTGCGCCGCGCCGACCTGGTGACCTGGCCCCGGCTGTACACGCTGCTGCTGCACGCGGACGGGGTGGACCCGGCCGACGGGGCGGCGGTCCGGGCCTGGCTGGAGGCGTTCCGGGAGCTGGCGCCGGAGGACCGGGCGGCCGCCTACGAGCGGCTGGAGGCGGCGGGCGCGCTGGACCCGGTGGACGACGGGGGCTGGGACGGCGCCCGGCCGCTCAGCGTCGGGATGGCCACCGACGGTGCCCGGCGGCTGCTGGAGCAGGGGCTGATGCGGCGCAGCTACCGCAACCTGGAGGAGCTCACCGCGCAGGGTCGGCCGATGCCCGACGAGCTGGCCGGGGACTTCGGGGCGTTCGAGGAGGCCGCCGTCGAGGCCGCGCTGGACCTCTTCGGCGAGTGGACGGTGCCGGGGCTGCCGCGGCTGCTGGTGGAGGAGTTCCCGGAGCTGGCCCCGGAGCCGGGCCAGGAGGAGATCGACGCGTACCTGGCGCAGCTGCCCGGGGCACCCGGCGAGGCGGAGGACGCCGGGGAGTACGGGGACGACGAGCCCGGGGACGACTACGGGGACGAGTACGGGGACGAGCCCGGGCACGGGCACGGGTCCGCCGACCGGCCGGACGGGGCCGGCGCGGCCGCCGGGGCCTGAGACGCGACGGTGCCCCGGCCGTCGTGACGACGACCGGGGCACCGCGGCGGGCTGTCAGAAGGTGACGCCGGTCAGGGCGTCACGCCGCGCTGCTCGAACCAGCTCTCCGGGTCGACCGGGGCACCGCCGCCGGGCCGGACCTCCAGGTGCAGGTGCGGGCCGGTGACGTTGCCGGTGGCCCCCACCTTGCCGAGCTGCTGGCCGGGGACGACCTTGCCGGAGCCCTTGATGATCGAGGAGAGGTGGCAGTACCAGATCTCGGTGCCGTCGGGCAGCGTCTCGACGATCCGGTAGCCGTACGACCCGGCCCAGCCGGCCGAGGTGATGGTGCCCTGGCCGACCGCGTAGACCGGGGTGCCGGTGTCGGCGGCGAAGTCCAGGCCGGTGTGCAGGTGGGCCCAGTAGGAGGCGCTCTGGCCGTAGTGGGCCGAGAGGTGGTAGTCGCGCACCGGCAGCTCGATGGCGGCGAGCTTGGCCTTCTCGGCCTCCTCGGCGGCCCGCTTGGCCTCCTGCTGCTGGGCCGCGCGCTTGACCTCGGCCTCCTTGGCGGCCTGCAGGCGGGCGCCCTCCTCGGCGGCGGTGCGCTGGCTGTCGGCCTGCTGCTGGATCCGGGCGGCGAGCGCGAGGCCCGGGTCCGCGGCGAGCGCGACCGGGGTCTCGTCGGGGACCTCGACGGCGGGGGCGGCGGCCGGGGTGGCGGAGGCGAAGCCGGTCGCACCGAGGGTGGCGGCCACGGCGGTGACGCCGAGCAGCGGGGCGGTGCCGCGGGTCTGACGGGGCATCCGGTGCCGGTTGCTGTCGGGGGCCTGCGGCCCGGTCTCGGCGCCGGACCCGCCGAACTCGCCCGGGTGGGCGGGCGGCCAGGGGTGGTCGAGCAGCTGGGTGCCGGCGGGGGAGCCGGGCAGGTGTGCCGGAGAGTGCGACGACGCCACGGAGGCGCGCTCCTTTCCTTCCTTCGCGCCTACCGGGTTAGCTGACGGGTTCGGAGCAGGAAGGTCTCCTACGGCTGGGCCTGGGCCCGGCCGATTCACCCCAAGGAACATGGTTCCCCGGCTCCCTGGCCTGCCCGGAGGCCGGCCGGCGGGATTAGGCGACGGCGCACGGTGCCGTCTGGGTACGGCGTTACGAACCGCGCTGCGTTATCAAACGTTAATCCTAGGAGCCTCTGATTCCAAGCCGTCCGTTCGGGACAGCCGGATACTACCCGGACGGTACGTGACCTGATGGGCGATTTGGGCGGATCGACGGCACCTGACACTACCGAACGTGAGGGGACGTCAACGAACGGTCCCCCACTTGAGTACTCCTACTCATGTGCGGCGCTCCCGGCGCGGCCATCCTGGCGCCATGAACGCACCGATGCAGTCACGCACCACGGCCGCGTATCACCTCCAGGCCGTCCTCTCCTTCGCCCTCTCCGGCGGCGCCCTCGCCGTCGGCATCGCCTATCTGCCGGTCGGCGGCTGGACCCGCGCCTTCCTCGCGGTCGGCCTGCTCTACACCGTCACCTCCGCCTTCACCCTGGCCAAGGTGATCCGGGACCGGCAGGAGACCAACGAGATCGTCACCCGGGTGGACCAGGCGCGGCTGGAGAAGCTGCTCGCCGAGCACGACCCGTTCAAGGTGGAGGGGGTCTGAGCCGCGGCACCGGGGCCACCCCGGGGTCCGGCCGGTCGAGGGCTTGACGGCTAAGGCTATTAGCCTTAGCTTTATGGCTATCAGCGCAACGCCGACAGCCCGTCCCCGCAGACCGAGGAGGCCCCCATGCCCGGCACCTTCACCCCCAGCACCCAGTACCTCGACCTCCCCGGCGGCCGGCTGGCCTTCGACGACACCGAGCAGGGCGACGGCGCCCCCCTCGTCCTGCTCCCCGGGATGCTCGACAGCCGCGCCGCGTACCGGCACCTGCGCCCGCTGCTGGTGGCCGCGGGCCACCGGGTGATCACCCTGGACCTGCGCGGCTTCGGCGAGTCCTCGATCGCCTGGGACGACTACACGCCGGCCGCGATCGCCACCGACGTCCTCGCCCTGCTGGACCACCTCGGCATCGACCGCGCCACGCTGGTCGGCAACTCCTACGCCGGTGCGACGGTGGTCAAGGTGGCCGGGGACGCGCCGGAGCGGGTCGCCGGGATCGTCCTGGTGGACGCCTTCGTCGAGAACCCGCCGCCGAACGCGCTGCAGCGCGTGATGTTCGGCGTGATGGGCGTCCTGCTGGTGCACTCGCCCGCGTTCTGGGGCCTCTACCACCGCAAGATGGCGTACCCCGGTCCCAAGCCGGCCGACTTCGACGCCTACGTGGACGGACTGGTCGCCGCGATGCGCACGCCGGGCCGCAAGCAGGCCACCCGGGGCTACGTGCGCGGGGACTCCGCGCCGAACGGCTGGACCGCCGCCGTGAGCTGCCCGGCGCTGGTCCTGATGGGCACCAAGGACCCCGACTTCCCGAACCCCGAGCTGGTCGCCGACCGGCAGGCCGCCGCGCTGAACGGCCGCAGGGTGATGATCGAGGGCTCCGGGCACTACCCGATGACCGACCGGCCGCAGGCCACCGCCGACGCCCTGCTGCCCTTCCTCGCCGAGCTGGCCTGAGCCCGCCCTTCCGCGCCGGGCCGGCCCGAGCCCGCCCGCTTCCTCGACCACGGAGACCGCACCATGCCCCGAGTCGGACTGACCCCCGAGCAGGTCGTCGACCACGCCCTCGCCCTCATCGACGAACAGGGCCCCGAGGCCCTCACCCTGGCCGCCGTCGCCGGACGGGCCCAGGTGGCCACCCCCTCGCTGTACAAGCACGTCAGCGGCGGACTCGCCGAGCTGCGCCGGCTGATCGCCGTCCGGGTCACCGAGGAACTCGCCGACCGGCTCGCCGAGGCCGCCCTCGGCCGCGGCGGGGATGACGCCGTCGCCGCCGTCCTGCGGGCCTACCACGGCTACGCCACCGAGTACCCGCACCGGTACGCCGCGCTGCCGCAGGCCCCGCAGCCGGACGACGACCTGGCCAGGGCGGGCGGCCGGCTGGTCGGGGTGATCCTCGCGGTGCTCCGCGGCTACGGGCTGGAGGGCTCCGAGGCCGTCCACGCCGCCCGGACCGTCCGCTCGGTCGCCCACGGCTTCGCCTCGCTGTCGATCGGCGGCGGGTTCCAGCTCGCCGAGAACCTCTCCGACACCCAGGACCGCCTGATCACCCTCCTCACCGGCGGCCTCCGGAACTGGCCCGGGGCCTGAACCCCGCCCCCTCCACCCCCGCCGCACCCGGCGCACCCCGCGCGGCGGGCCGGCCGGACCACGGCGGACCACCCGGTCGGAGCGGCCGGAAAGGGCACGGCCGGCGCCCGCACCCCGGCACCGGTGCGCCGTCCGGGTCACCCTTCACCGGCATCGGAAATGAGGTATGAAGAATTGGGTGCCCGACAAGGCGACGGAAAGGCCGGGAAATCCCATGGACCTGACCTCACCGTGGCTTCCCCCCTCCGAGGACGAGAGCCGGGCCCCGCGCAGCAGCCCCACCGCGCGCAGCGCGATGCGCTGTGTCCGGTTACTGCTCGGCTGCACCACCGCCGCCGAACTCCTCGGGACCGTGCTCGCCGAAGGCCCGGGCTGGATCACCGGTGAGGGCTCCGCGCTCTACCTGCTGGACAGCGCCGGGATGCTCCGGCTCACCGCCTCGCACGGCCTGCCCGACTGGGTCCACGAGCGCTACGGCGTCATCGATCCGGCGAGCGAGCTGCCCGCCGCGATGGCCCTGCGACTTCGCCGCCCGTACCTGCTCAGTCCGGAGCGCACCAGCGTCGACTACCCCAACCGCAATGCCGGTATGGGCACCGGAATGGTCGCGCTGATCGCCCTGCCGATGATCGTCGACGAACGGCCGATCGGCGTGCTCGCCCTCGCCCTCGCCCACCGGGGCACCGTCCCCCGCCGCGATCTGGACGTGCTGGAGACGCTCGGCGACGCCTGCGCCCACCGGCTCGCCCATCTGCTCGACAGCGCGCGGGCGGGGGCCCGCCCGGCCGGGACGGCCCACCCGGGGCCCGGCGGCGAGGCCGGTACGGACGGGCGGTCCGCCGCACTGGCCCACCCGATGCTCTCGCTCGCCGTCCGGTCCGCCGGGCACGGCGCCTTCGAGCGCGATCTGGTGACCGGCGAGACCTTCTGGGACGCCACCGCCTACCGGCTGGTCGACCGCCCCGTGCCGCCCGACGGCCCGCCCACCGCACCCGACCTGGACGGGCTGGTCCACCCCGAGGACCTCCCGGACGTTCAGGCCGCCCTCGCCGAGGCACTCGCCACCGGCGGCCCGTACCGGATCGAGTACCGGGTGCCGCGGCGCGACGGCGGGGTGATCCGGATCGAGGAGACCGGCGAGGTGATGCTGGACGTGCACCGCCGGCCGGTCCGGGTCGCCGGGCTGCTGGCCGACCGGGACCGCGCGGGCGCCCCCGCGGAGGAGGCGGCCGGCGGCGGAGCGGGCGGCGGCGCCCCGGCGGTCGGCGCCCGCTCGGCGCTGCTGCTGGCGCTCACCCGCGCGCTGTCCCGCGCGGTCACCGTCCGGGACGTGACCACCGCGGTGACCGACGTCGCCCGGCCGGCGTTCGGCGCCGCCAGCATCGTGCTCGACCTGGTCGACGAGGGCCGGCTGCTGCCCGTCTCGCACACCGTGTACGGCGGCCCGCGCCGGACCGAGCTGACCCGGCTGGCCGACCTCTCCGAGGGCGTGATGCAGCACTCGCTGGCCCGCTCCGCCCCGCTGTTCAGCGAGCCCGCCACCACCCGGCCGGGCGGCGGCGGGCCACTGACCCCGGCGTCCTGGGCGGTGCTGCCGCTGGTCGCCTCCGGGCGGCAGGTCGGCTCCTGCCTGATCACCTTCTCCACCGAACGGGTCTTCGGCCGCGAGGACCGCACCCTCTACTCCGCCTTCGCCGGCATCCTGGCGCAGTCCCTGGAGCGCGCCCGGCTCTACGACACCCACCACCACCGGGCCACCGAGCTGCAGCGCGCCATGCTGCCGCGCACCCTGCCCCGGCTGCCCGGGATCGCCAGCGCCGCGCGCTACCTGCCCAGCACCGAGGGCATGCAGATCGGCGGCGACTGGTACGACCTGCTGCGGCTGCCGGACGGCCGGATCGGCCTGGTGATCGGCGACGTCCAGGGCCACAACGCCGAGGCCACCGCCGTGATGGGCCAGCTGCGCAGCGGTCTGCGCGCGTACGCCACCGACGGCCACGACCCGGCCGCCACCCTGGCTCGGACCAGCCGGCTGCTGTCCGAACTCGACACCGACCTCTTCGCCACCTGCCTCTACCTCACCCTCGACCCCGCCGACGGGACGGTCCGGGCGGCCCGGGCCGGTCACCCTTCGCCGGTCCGGATCGCGCCGGACGCCGCGGCCGTCGAGCTGGACCTGCCGGGCGGCCCGCCGCTGGGCGTGGACCCGGGGCAGCCGTACCACCTGACGGTCGGGCACCTGGCCGTCGGCGAGACGCTGCTGGTCTACACGGACGGGCTGGTCGAGGACCGCGAGGAGGACTACGACGAGTCGGTGCAGCGGATGCTCGGCGGGCTGGAGCTGTGGGCCCGGCAGGCCGGTCCGGTCCGGCTCGGCCCGGCCGCCGCCCTGGAGCGCCTCGCCGACCTGCTCACCCTCAACGTGACCGAGCGCCGCTCCCGGCCGGACGACGTCGCTCTGCTGTTGCTGCACCGGAGTTCGCCGGTTCAGTGAGCCTCCGGCGGCGCCGGGGGAGCGGCCCCGGGCGCGGCGCGGCCGGGCCGGAAGCAGGTCGGATTGACGTCGTATGGACGGGATATTGACGAGATCCGGTCACTTGGCGAGATCCGTTCACACCTTCGTAGGATCATCACCCTAGAATTCGCGGCGTGACGATGACTCAGTGGTGTGCAACGGCAACCGGCGTTCTCGCCGCCCTCGCCCTCGTGGCCGCCGCCCGCTACCGCGCCGTCTCCGTCACCCAGCGCCGCCGGGCCGACCGGCAGCAGCGCGAGAACGCCCGCCTCCAGGACCAGCTCGCCGTCGAACTCGCCCGCCGGGGCAGCGAACTGGCGGCCGTCCAGCAGGAGCAGGAACTCAACGCCTCCACCCAGCGGGCCTTCCTCAGCGTGGCCCGCCGGATCCTCGTGATGGCCCACGACCAGCAGGCCCTGCTCGACGAGATGGAGCGCACCCACGACGACCCGGCGCTGCTGGAGGGCCTGCTCAAGGCCGACCACGCCGCCGCCCAACAGGCCCGCCTGGCCCAGACCCTGGCCGTCCTGTGCGGCGCCCGGGCCGGGCGGCACTGGCCCGAACCGGTCTCGCTGGAGGACGTGGTACGCGGTGCCCAGTCGCGCATCCTGCCCTTCCAGCGGGTGGTGGTCCGCAGCCGGATCGAGACCGCCGTGGTCGGCGCCGCCGCCGAGGCGCTCATCCACGCCGTGGCCGAGCTGCTGGACAACGCCACCCGCTACTCACCGCCCAGCACCCAGGTGTTCGTCACGCTGATGCCCGTCCACAACGGCGCCGTCGTCGAGATCGACGACGGCGGCGTCGGGATGCCCGAGCCGGCCGTCGCCAAGGCGGCCTCCGCACTGGCCGGCGGCACCTCGCTGGAGGTGTCCCGCCTCGGCGAGGTGCCGCAGCTGGGCCTGGCCGCGGTCGGCCGGCTCGCCGAGCAGTACGGGTTCCGGGTCACCCTCAGTTCGGCGCCCTCCCCGTACGGCGGGGTCCGGGTCGTGGTGCTGCTGCCGAACGCGCTGCTCACCGAGCCGCTCCCGCCGACCGTCCCGGGCCTCGGCCCCGACGACCCGGCGTTCCCGGCCGATCCCCACCGGAACCCGGCCTCCCCCTACCCGGGCGGACATCCGCGGACCACCGCACACCCCCTGGTGGAGACCCCGCCGGCCGGCCCCGCCGCTCCGCCGCCGCTGCCCCGCCGGAGCCACCGGCGCGACCGCTCCAACCGCCACGCCTCGCCGGCCGCTCCCCCGCCGGCGCCCGCCCCGCCCTACCGGTCGGCGCAGGATGCCCGGGCGTTCATGGCGATGTTCCAGGCCGGCACCGCCGACGGCCGGTCGGCCGCCCGGACGCAGGCCCAGCCCCACCGTTCCCTGCCCGCTTCCCCCCAGCTCCCCCAGCGCTTCGGAGAGTTCCATGACCACCACCCCTGATCTCGGCTGGCTGCTCGCCGACATCATCTCCGTCCCCGAGGTCCAGCACGCCGTCGTGGTGTCCAACGACGGCCTGGAGATCGGCCGCAGCGCGGGCATCCTGCGCGAGGACGCCGAGCGGCTCGCCGCCGCCTGCTCGGGCCTGCAGTCGCTGGCCCGCGGCGTCGCCCAGGGCTTCGGCGGCCACGGCAGCGCCACCCGCCAGATCGTCATCGAGTACGGCGGCGGCTACCTCTTCGTGGTCGCCGCCGGGGCCGGGGCCCACCTGGCCGTGGTGACCGGCGAGGCGGTCGACGCCGGCCTGGTCGCCTACCAGATGCAGGTCCTCGTCGAGCGGATCGGCAGCCACCTCACCAGCCCGCCGCGCGTCGATCACGCGGCGGGGGGCCGGCGGTGAACGGGCCGGTCCGGCCCTATGTGATCACCGGCGGCCGCAGCCGGTCCACCCGGTCCGCGCTCGCCGTCGAGAGCCTGGTCAGCGCCTTACCCGACCGGCCCGACCTCCCCGAGGACGCCCTGCTCAACCGCGAGCACCAGCGCATCCTGGACCTCTGCCGCAGCCTGCTGTCGGTCGCCGAGGTGGCCGCCTACCTCGGGCTGCCGCTCGGCGTCGTCAAGGTGCTGGTCGGCGACCTCTGGGACCTCGGCGCCGTCCAGGTGCTCCCGCCCGTCCCGCAGGCCGAACGCCTGCCCGCAACCCTCTTGGAAGAGGTGCTCGTTGGCCTCCGCCAACTCCGCTGACCCGCGCACCGCCGAGCCCTCGGCGCCGGAGCCCCAGTACCTGCCGCCGTCCGTCCAGGGCGCCGTGAAGATCCTGGTCACCGGCCCGTTCGGGGTCGGCAAGACCACCCTGGTCGGCGCACTGAGCGAGATCACGCCGCTGCGCACCGAGGAGACCATGACGGCCGCCAGCAGCGGCATCGACGACCTCACCGGGCGGCCGGGCAAGACCACCACCACGGTCGCGCTGGACTTCGGCCGGATCACGCTCAACCCCCGGCTCGCCCTCTACCTCTTCGGCACCCCCGGGCAGCAGCGGTTCTGGCCGCTCTGGGACGACCTGTCGCGCGGCGCGCTCGGCGCCATCGCGATGGTCGACCTGCGCCGCCCGGACGAGAGCTTCGACGTGCTCGGCCGGCTGGAGGAGCAGCGGATCCCGTTCGCGGTCGCCGTCAACACCTTCCCGGACACCCCGAGTTACCCCGAGGAGGAGCTGCGCTCCGCCCTCGACCTGCTGCCCGACGTACCGATCCTGTACTGCGACGCCCGGGACCGCCGGGCCGCGTACGACCTGCTGATCGACTTCGTCGACCATCTGCACTCCACCGCCGTACTGGAGCTCCAGCGATGACGACCCCCGACCCGGGCACGGCCGTTCCGCCGTCCGCCGGGCAGCTGTCCGCACCCCCCGGCTGCCCGGCGCACGCCGCCGGGACCCTGCCCGCCGGGGTGCCGCTGCCCCGGCTGTACGGCGCCGCCGTCGCCGACGACCCGCACGGCCTGTACGCCCGGCTGCGGGCCCAGTACGGCCCGGTCGCGCCGATCGAGCTGGAGCCGGGGGTCGAGGCCTGGCTCGTGCTCGGCTACCCCGAACTGCTCGAACTCACCCGCAACGAGGCGCTGTTCTCCAAGGACTCGCGCCGCTGGAGGGTCCCCGCCGAGGGCCGGCTGGCCGCCGACTCCCGGCTGCTGCCGATGACCGCCTGGCGTCCCACCCTGCTCAACCTGGACGGCGCCGAGCACCAGCGGCTGCGCGCCGCCGTCGCCGACACGCTGGCCGAGATCGACCACCGCCAGCTGCGCGAGACCACCGAGGCCGCCGCCGACGCCCTGATCGACAGCTGGGGCCCGGACGGCACCGCCGACCTGATCGCGCAGTACGCCCGCCGGCTGCCACTGCTGGTCTTCACCCAGCTGATCGGACTGCCCGCCGAGGCCGGACCGCACCTGGTCGGCCTGATCAGCCACTTCGTCGACAGCAGCAAGGACTCCGTGCGCGCCAGCGCGGAGTTCCAGGCGATCCTGGTCGACCTCGTCCGGCGCCGCCGCGCCACGCCCGGGGCCGACCTCACCTCCTGGCTGCTGGCCCACCCGGCCGCGCTCAGCGACGAGGAGGCGGTGCACCACCTGGTGGTGATGATGGTCGCGGGCAACGAGACCACCATCAACTGGACCGGCAACACCCTGCGGCTGCTGCTCACCGACCGCCGGTTCCGGGCCACCCTCACCGGCGGCCGGCTCACCGTCTCCGACGCGCTGGAGGAGGTGCTCTGGCGCGACCCGCCGACGCAGAACTTCCCCGGCCGGTGGGCGACCGGCGACACCGTCCTCGGCGGCCAGTACATCAGCGCCGGCGACATGCTCGTGCTCGGCCTGGCCGCGGCCAACGCCGACCCGGCCGCCCAGGGCGCCTCGGCCGCCGCGCACGGCTCGCTCGGCGGCAACCGGGCGCACCTGGCCTGGGGCGCCGGCAAGCACGTCTGCCCGGCCCAGCACCCGGCCCGGATCATCGTCGAGACCGCCGTCGAGACCCTGCTGCACCGCCTTCCCGATCTCCAACTGGCCGTACCACCCAGCGAGTTGGCCTGGCGCCGGTCGCCCTGGTCACGCGCCCTGGTCAGCCTGCCGGTGCTCTACAGCGCCTTCACCCCGCCCCGCCCGCCAGCCCCCGAGAGGCCGTCATGGACACCGCCGCCCCTGAGCTCGACCGACCCGGCCACCGACCCGAGCCCATCCGGCTCGACCCCTTCGGACGGGACCAGCACGGAGAGAACGCCCGGCTCCGGGAGGCCGGCCCGGCGGTCCTGGTGGAACTCCCTGGCGGGGTGGTGGTCTGGGCGATAGCCCGGCACGACACCCTCCAGGAGCTGCTCGCCGACCCCCGGGTGGGCAAGAACCCGCAGCTCTGGACCGCCTTCACCGAGGGCCGGCTGCCCGAGGGCTGGCCGCTGCTGAACTTCGTCACCGTGCCGGGCATGATCACCGTGGACGGCGAGGACCACCGGCGGCTGCGCGGCCTGGTCACCCAGGCCTTCACCCCGCGCCGGGTCGCCGAACTGCGGCCCGCCGTCGAGTCCCGCACCCGGGCGCTGCTCGACGACCTCGCCGGGCTGGAGGGCCCGTTCGACCTGCGCGAGCACTTCGCCTACCCGCTGCCGATGCAGGTCATCGGCGAACTGCTGGGCCTGCCGCCCAAGCAGCAGGACGAACTGCACGAGCTCTCCGACACCCTGGTCTCCAGCTCCGCCACCCCGGCCGCCGCGATCGCCGCCCAGCGGGGGCTCCAGGCGCTGCTCGCCTCCGTGGTCGAGGCCAAGCGCGCCGAACCCGGCGACGACCTGACCACCGACCTGATCGCCGCCCGCGAGTCCGGGGACCGGCTCAGCGAACAGGAGCTCGTCGGCACGCTGCTGCTGATGCTGGTGGCCGGGCACGAGACCACCCTCAACCTGATCACCAACGCCGTCCGCGCCCTGCTCTCGCACCCCGAGCAGCTGCGGCTGGTGCTCGACGGGGAGCAGCCGTGGTCCGCGGTGGTCGAGGAGACGCTGCGGTACGACTCGCCGGTCGGGCAGTTCCCGCTGCGGTACGCGACCGAGGACATCCCGGTGGGCGACGTGGTGATCCGGCGCGGCGAGGCGCTGCTCGCCTCCTACGCGTCCGCCGGCCGGGACGCCGCGCACTACCCGGACGCCGACCGCTTCGACATCACCCGGCAGCCGAACCGGCATCTGTCGCTCGGCCACGGCCCGCACTTCTGCCTCGGCTCCGGACTCGCCCGGATGGAGGCGGAGACCGCGCTGCGGTACCTGTTCGACCGCTTCCCGGGGATCGCCCTGGCCGAGGGGCCCGCGCCGGAGCCGATCGGGTCGTTCATCAGCAACAGCGTGCGGGCGCTGCGGGTGACGGTCTGACGCCGCCGCGGTGACCTGAGGGCGGCCGGGTCGTTGGGGGTTCCATGAAGAAACTCGCCACCCTGGCCGCCCTCACCATGGCAGGCCTCGCCCTGGCCGCCCCGGCCGCGTCGGCCACGACCTCCACCGCCACGTCGCCGGACGCCCTGGACGGGCTCTCCAGCGGCCTCAACCTCTCCCCGGGCGACCTCGCCCTGAAGGAGGCCGGCAAGCTCCCGCTGGTCGGTCACGCCGCGCAGGAGGTGGAGGCGATCGGCACCAACCAGTTGACCCACCCGGGCCTCAGCGGGCAGATCGGCTGAGCGGTCCGGCGCGGGGACCCGGCGGTCCGGGAGCTCCCCTGTGGCTCCCGGGCCCCGTGGTCTCCCTGATCTCCCGGTCTCCCGGCTCTCCTTGCGAAGCGGCCGCCCCCGCTGCGCGCCGCTCGGGGCGCACAGCGGTCGGCGTCCGTCGCCGACTTCGCGGTCGGGTCCGGACGCCGGCTCCGGGTCAGCCCTGCGCGAGGGCGTTCAGCTCCTGGTAGGTGAGCCCGCCGTCGAGCGCGGTGTACGTCCCCTCGGAGTACACCTCCTCGGCGGCGCGGCGCACCGCCGCGTACGCCGACCTGGCCAGGCCCGGCCCGAGGCTGACCCGGGCCACGCCGAGCTTCGCCAGCTCCGGTACGGACGGTGAGCCCGGCCCGGCCAGGACGTTCAGCGGCGCCGGGACTGCGGCCACCAGGGCGGCGATCGTCTCCGGGTCCGCGACCCCGGGCACGAACACTCCGTCCGCGCCGGCCGCGACGTACGCCCGCAGGCGGTCGACGGCCTCGTCCAGCCGGCCGGCCGGGTCGCCGAGCTGCTTCAGGAACACATCGGTGCGGCCGTTGACGAAGAGCGGGACGCCGGCCGTGTCGGCGGCGGCCCGGGCGGCCGCGATCCGTTCGGCCGCCTCGGCGGCGGGGCGCCCCCCGTCCTCCAGGTTCACCCCGACCGCGCCGGTGCCGAGCAGCGCGGTGACGGTCTCGCCGACCTCGGCGGCCGTCGCGCCGAAGCCGCTCTCCAGGTCCGCCGTCACCGGCAGCGCGACCGAGCGCACGATCAGCGCGGTCTGGGCCAGCACCTCGGCGCGGTCGGCCGCGTCGCCGTCCGCGCTGCCGAGCGTCCAGGAGACGCTCGCGCTGGCCGTCGCGACGGCCCGCGCACCGGCGGCGGCGACCAGCCGGGCGCCCACCGCGTCCCACACGTTCGCGAGCACCAGGGGCTCGCCGGGGCGGTGCAGGGCGTGGAGGGCGCGGGCCAGCTCGTGCTGAGTGGTCGTCATGCCGGGCACCCTACTTCGCGGCGGGGCTGAGGCGGGAGGTGACGCCGATCCGGTTCCAGGAGTTGATGGCGACGATCAGCGCGATCAGCTGGGCCAGCTCGGCCTGCTCGAAGTGCCCGGCGGCCTCCTGGTAGACGGCGTCCGGCACGTGCCCCTGGGTCAGCAGGGTGACCGACTCGGTCAGCGCGAGGGCGGCCCGCTCCTTGGCGGTGAACCAGGACGTCTCCCGCCAGGCCGGCAGGGAGAGCAGCCGGTGGTTCTGCTCACCGTTCTTCAGGGCGTCCGTGGCGTGCATGTCGATGCAGAAGGAGCAGCCGTTGAGCATCGACGCGTGCACCTTGACCAGCTCGGCGAGGACGGGGTCGACGCCCTGCCGGGCGGCCCGGTCCAGGGCGATCATGGCCCGGTAGAACTCGGGGGCGAGGTCGGGGAGGGAGATCCGCTGCTCGGGGGCGGACACGGTGGCGTTGTCGTTCGTCGTCATACCGGCCAGCCTAGGGTCCGACTGGACTGGCTCCCTGGCACATTCGGGCCGAGAGATCGTGGGCCACTTCACGGTCGGGGCGGGCCCTCGGGCGGCTCGCCCGAGTGTGGCACGGCGGGCGCCGGAGGGCGAGGGCCCGGACCTGCCCGGATCCGAACGATCGTGCGAGGATCGCGGGGAGGGTGGTACAGCCGGGCCGCCCGGGGTGGGCGAGGTCAGGGGGCCAGGATCGTGTGTACCGCGTTCGTCAGCATCGAACCGTCGGCATCGGTGCCCGTGCTGCTGCTGTCGGTGCGGGACGAGTACGCCGGGCGGCGGTGGTCCCCGCCGGACCACCACTGGCCCGCGCACCCGGCGGCCGTCGGCGGGCTCGACCTGGCGGCGGGCGGGACGTGGCTCGCCATCGAACCGGGGGCCGCGGTGCCCGGGGCCACCGAGCCGGGCACCGCGGGGCCGGCCGCGGCCTGTCTGCTGAACGGCTTCGGGGCCATGGCACCCGCCCGGGCCCGGCTCTCGCGCGGGGAGCTGCCGCTGATCGCCCTGCGGGACGGCGGCCTCGCCGGCGTCGACCTGGAGCGGTACGACCCGTTCCACCTCGTCCTCGCCGGCCAAGCCGGCGCACGGGTACTGAGCTGGGGCGGCAGCACCCTGGCGGAACGCGACCTGCCGGTCGGGCTGAGCGTGGTGCTCAACGACGGACCGGAGGGGCTGGCGGCGGACCGGACCGCGTCCGAACTGGTCCGCTCGCTGATGGCCGCCCGCGCCGCGCACTTCCGGGCCCGCTTCCGGGCCGCCGCCCGGCCCGCGCCGCGGCCCGGCCCCGCCACGACCGAGCAGGCCTGGGGCGCCTGGCTGCCGATCGTCTCCGGCGACGGCCTGGCACTCGACGATCCGGCCGCGCTGGTCCAGCGGCGGGAGTTCGGCGACGGGCGGATCTGGGGCTCGTCCTCGATCTCGCTGCTCGCCTTCGGGCCCGACGGGCCTCGGTACGACTTCGGCCCGGCCCCGGTGACGGAGCCGGGCACGCCCGGCGGCTGGCGCCGGATCGGCTAGACGGGTGGAGTAACTGGCAGACTCCCCCGTCCCGGCCGGTGCGAGTCGTTCAGCCCTGCGCCCGGGCCTCCAGCCAGCGCCTCGCGAGGGTCGCGTTGACGGTGTAGAAGAACTCCGACTTGAGCCCCGGCTCGCTGGTGAGCGCCTCCACCCAGGTCATCGGCCAGTTGCGGCGGTGGTAGTGCCGGTGCACCGCGCGGGTGAAGGCGGCGAGGTTGCCCTGCAGGCTCTTCTTCTCCAGGCCCAGCCGGGTGGCCAGTTCGGTGTAGCTCACCCGCGCGTCGGGCTGGGTGGCCAGCACGTCCAGCACCCGGGCCACCACCTGCACCGATCCCAGCGGCTCGATCATCAGCCGGCGGAAGTCCTCGACGGTCCACTCGACGACCGGGAGCTTGCCGGGCTCCCCGGCCGCCCCCTCCTCCGGCGCGGCCGGGGGCACCGGCGGAGCGCCGCCCGCCCCGGCGGCCGTCGGGGCGCTCGCCGTGGCGCCGGTCAGCCCGGCCAGGTAGGCGTACACCTGTGTGACGTACTGACTCGGCACCGGCACCGAGACGAACTGCGGCTGGTCGTCCTGCGACATGTGGTCCTCCCCTGGTGTGGCCGCCGGCCCTGTTCCCCGGCGACAGCCCTGATCCTGACAGACCGCCAGTCGCCTTGTCCAGCCTTTACTGCCAGTTACTTCCAGCCCTTCTCGCTTCCTCTCCCGACTACTCCCTCGATTCGGTCCCACCGGCCGCCCCAGTGAGCCGCTCCCCGGGACGAACGGGAACGCACCCCTTCGGTGGCCGGTGGACGTTCCGGTCGGGGCGGCGGGCGCGTGGGTGCGCCCACCGCCCCGGCCGGCCGCTCAGCCGCCGAGGATCGGCCCCAGGTCGATCCGGGCCAGCCGCTCCGGATCGGTGAGGATGTCGAGCGCGGTGACCCGGCCGTCCCGGATGGTGAACGCCATGAGCGACAGCGGCTTGCCGTCCGCGAAGGACAGCACCCCGGGCGCGCCGTTGACGAGCACCGGGCGGGCGTTCTCGGCGAAGCGGGCGAAGGTGATCGCCTGCGAGGCGACCTCGGCCGCACCGCGACGCAGCGTGCTCGGCCGCAGGGCGCCGCCGTCCGAGCGGGCCACGATCCCGGGGTCGAGCAGCGCGAGGAGGGCGTCGAAGTCGCCGCCGCGCGCGGCGCTGAGGAAGGCGTCCACCACCTCGCGGCGGCGGTTCAGGTCGCCGTCCTGGGCGGGCGCGGCGCCCTGGACGCGACGGCGGGCCCGGCTGGCCAGTTGGCGGGTGGAGGCGGAGGTGCGACCGAGGATCGGCGCGATCTCGTCGAACGGGACGGCGAACAGGTCGTGCAGGACGAAGGCGAGCCGCTCCGCCGGGGCGAGCGTGTCCAGCACGATCATCAGCGCGATCCCGACCGAGTCGGCCATCAGGAGCTCCTGCTCCGGGTCGACGACGCCGAAGGCGCCGACCACCGGATCGGGCAGCCGGACCGCGCCCTCCTGCCCGTCCGGCCCGTCCAGCGGGTCCTCGCGCCGCGCGGTGCGCGAGCGCAGCAGGTCCAGGCAGACCCGGCCGACCACGGTGGTCAGCCAGGCGCCGAGGTTCTGCACGGCGCTGACGTCCGAGCGGTCCAGCTTCAGCCACGTCTCCTGGACGGCGTCCTCGGCCTCGCTGAGCGAGCCCAGCATCCGGTAGGCGACCGCCCTCAGTTGGAGCCGGTGCTCCTCGAACTGCCCGGCCAGAAATTCGTTCCCGCTCACCTGTCACATCCCCGTTCCGCGATCCGTCGGTGCAGTGAAGGACGATAACCGGCCCGGCGCGCAAGGCACTCGGGCTCCTGACTCGACGGAGGAAACGCCGTGACCGCTCGGATGAAGAACCCCGCGATGGTCCTGCCCGACGCGATGAAGGGCATCCAGAACATCTACAAGGCCATGTACCAGGGCGGCGTCCCGCCCCAGATCATGGAGCTGGTGCACCTGCGGGCCAGCCAGATCAACGGCTGCTCCGCGTGCGTCTTCGCCGGCGTGACCAACGCGAAGAAGGCCGGTGAGACCGACGAGCGCCTGCACGCCGTCGCCGCCTGGCGCGAGGCCCCCTTCTTCACCGGGGAGGAGCGCGCGGCCCTCGCCCTGACCGAGGCGGCCACCCGGCTGGCCGACCGTTCCGGCCCGGCCGTGCCGGACGCGGTCTGGGACGAGGCCGCCGACCACTTCAACGAGGAGCAGCTCTCCGCGATCATCCTCATGATCGGCCTGACCAACCTCTTCAACCGGCTGAACGCCACCATCCAGGAGCCCGCCGGCGCGACCTGGGGCTGACCGCGGTGCGGGCCCGCGAACCGGCACCGACCGGCGGCGCGGGGGCCGGGGCCGCCACCCGGCCGCCCGCGGCCACGCGATAATCCCTTACGGACACAACCCGGACGGCACAGCGCCCCGCACGGATCGGCCCTCCCCATGAGCACCACCTCCTGGACCGCGTTCGGCGGCGATCTGCACCTCGACCTCAGCGGCCGACGGGCCGCCGGGGCCGGCCTGCGGGCGGCCCTGGAGGACGCGCTGCGGGAGGCCGTGCAGGACGGCCGGCTGGCCCCGGGGACGCGCCTGCCCTCCTCCCGGGCGCTCGGCGAGGACCTCGGGATCGCCCGCAACACCGTGGTCGAGGCGTACGGGCAGCTGACCGCCGAGGGGTGGCTCGCCTCGCGGCAGGGCTCGGGCACCACGGTGGCCGGGCGGACCGCCCCGCGGTCCGGCCGTCGCCCGGCCGAGGCGCCGCCCGAGCGCCGGACGACCCGCCACGACCTGACGCCCGGGCGGCCGGACGTCTCGCTCTTCCCGCGCACCGCCTGGCTGACCGCCGCGCGGCGGGCGCTCGCCACCGCGCCGCACGAGGCCTTCGGCTACGGCAGCCCGCTCGGGCGGATCGAGCTGCGGCAGGCGCTCACCGACTACCTCGCCCGGGTGCGCGGCGTCCGGACCGACCCGGACCACCTGCTGATCTGCTCCGGCTTCACCCAGGGCATCGGCCTGCTCTGCGCCGCCCTGCGCGAGCGCGGTCCGGCCCGGACGCGCGGGACCCGCACCCTGGCGGTCGAGGGGTACGGGCTGCCCCCGCAGCGCGAGATGGTCCGGGCCGCGGGGCTGACCCCGGCGCCGCTGCCGGTGGACTGCGCGGGGGCGCGGACGGACCTGCTCGGCGCCCGGCGGGACGCGGCCGTCCTGCTCACCCCCGCCCACCAGTACCCGACCGGCGCCGCGCTGGCCGCCGAACGCCGGTCGGCGGCCGTCGGCTGGGCCCGCGAGCAGGACGGGTACGTGATCGAGGACGACTACGACGGCGAGTTCCGCTACGACCGGCAGCCGCTCGGGGCGATGCAGGCGCTCGACCCGGAACGGGTGGTGTACGCGGGCACCGCGGCCAAGAGCCTGGCGCCCGGCCTGCGGCTGGCCTGGCTCGCCCTGCCGGACGCCCTGGTCGAGCCGGTGGCCCGGCGGAAGCAGCTGGCGGACACCATGTCCCCCGTGCTGGACCAGCTGACCCTCGCCGAGCTGATCACCTCCGGCACCTACGACCGGCACGTGCGCCGCTGCCGGCTGCACTACCGGCGGCGCCGCGACGCGCTCGTGGCGGCACTGGCCGAACGCGCCCCGCACGTCCGGGTGACGGGCATCGCCGCCGGGCTCCACGCCGTGCTGCAACTGCCGCCCGGGGCGCCGACGGAGGCCGAACTGCTGACCCGCGCCGGGGCGCTCGACCTGGCCGTCACCGGCCTCTCCTGGCACCTGGCCGACCCGGCGCTCGCCCCGGACGCCTCGCCGGCCCTGGTGGTCGGCTACGCCACGCCGCCCGACCGGCTCTTCCCGGCCGCCCTGGACGCGCTCTGCGGGCTGCTGCGGACGGCCTGACCGGCCCGACCCTGGCCGTCCGGGGCCGTCGAACAGCCTTACCCCACGGGCTACTTGTTCCGGTTGCCCAGCTCGAAGAGCAGCATGATGAAGCCGGCGAAGGCGTGCGTGGCGACCATGTAGATCAGCACCCGGATGCCGACCCGGCGGTTGGCCCACTTGCCGGCGTCGACGGTCTTCGGGGCGTCGGCGGCGGCCGCGACGGGAGCCGCGTCGGCGGTGACGGTGGTGACGGTGGTGGGATCAGCCATGGGAGATCTCCTCCAGGAGGTCCGACGGTGGGTCAGTGCGGGACTGCGGGGCCGCCGCCGAGGCAGAGTTCGCCGCCGGGGCTCTGCAGCAGGGTGTGCACGAAGAGCAGCTCCACCCCGTCCGCCGAGTCGGCGGCGATGCAGTGCGGGGTGAGCGAGTCGAAGTGCGCGGAGTCGCCCTCGTCGAGCAGGTGGGTGCGGTCGCCGAGGGTCAGCCGCAGCCGGCCCTGCAGGACGTACAGCCACTCCTCACCGGGGTGGACCCGGACCACCGCGTCCTGCACGCCCGGGGGGACGTGCACCCGCAGCGCCTGCATCGCCCGCCCGGGCGCGCCGGCCCGGCGGTAGCCCCAGCCGCCCGCGCGACCGGGGTCGATCGCGCCGCCGCGCACCACCGGGTCCGCCTCGGCCGGGGACTCGCCGAGGAGGCCGGAGACGGAGGTGCCGTAGGCGCGGGCGAGTCCGAGCAGGACGGGCAGTGAGGGCTGGCGACGGCCGGTCTCCAGCCGGGACAGATAAGCTGGGGAGAGTCCGACCCGGGAGGCGGCGACCTCCAGGGTGAGGCGGCTGCCGAGCCGGTGCTCGCGCAGCCTCGCGGCGAGGCCCGCGACCTCCAGGTCGTCGGTCCGGTCGCCGGGGGTGGAGGGGCCGGCTGGGCTGGTGGTCATGTGACCAGTGGACACCCCGCCTGCCGTACGGGCAAGAAACTTGCCTCAGAGGCAAACCGCCGCGCAGCCGCCTCGACGGGGCTGGACCGGCCCTACGGGCGGGGGATGTTCCGCAGGTTGCTCCGGGCCAGGTCGATCATGCGGCCGACCCCGCCGGAGAGCACCGTCCGCCCGGCGGCCAGCGCGAAGCCCTTCAGCTGGGCGGCCGTGATGCGCGGCGGGATGGAGAGCGCGTTGGGGTCGGTGACCACGTCCACCAACGCCGGACCGGGCCGCTCCAACGCCTCCGTGAGCACTTCCCGCACCCGCGCCGGGTCGGTCACGCGCTTGGCCGGGATGCCCATCGCCCGGGCGATCCCGGCGTAGTCCACGTCCCCGTTGTCGATCTCCGCCTCGGGGTAGCCGGAGACCAGCATCTCCAGCTTGATCATGCCGAGCGCGCCGTTGTTGAAGACCACCGTCTTCACCGGCAGCCGGTGGCGCACCACCGTGAGCAGTTCGCCGAGCAGCATCGAGAGCCCGCCGTCCCCGGACATCGAGACGACCTGCCGGCCGGGGCAGGCCAGCTGGGCGCCGATCGCGTGCGGCAGCGCGTTGGCCATCGAGCCGTGCAGGAAGGAGCCGATCACCCGGCGGCGGCCGTTGGGCTGGAGGTAGCGGGCGGCCCAGACGTTGTTCATCCCGGTGTCCACGGTGAACACCGCGTCGTCGGCGGCGACTTCGTCCAGCACCGAGGCGACGTACTCGGGATGGATCGGCAGGTGCTTCTCGATGTCCCGGGTGTAGGCGCCGACCACGTCCTCCAGCGAGCGGCAGTGCTTGTCCAGCAGCTCGTCCAGGAAGGCGCGGTCGTCCCTGGACTCCAGCAGCGGCAGGACCGCGCGCAGGGTGGCCGAGACGTCGCCGTGGACGGCCAGCTCCAGCGGGGTGCGGCGGCCGAACCGGGTGGCGTCGTGGTCCACCTGGACGGTGCGGGCCTGCGGGAGGAAGGAGTCGTAGGGGAAGTCGGTGCCGAGCAGCACGACCAGGTCGGCGGAGTGCAGCGCCTCGTGGCAGGCGCCGTAGCCGAGCAGGCCGCTCATGCCGACGTCGAACGGATTGTCGAACTGGATCCATTCCTTGCCGCGCAGGGAGTGCCCGACCGGCGCGTTCAGGGCCTGCGCGACCGCCATCACCTCGGCGTGCGCCCCGCGGACGCCCGCGCCGCAGAACAGGGTGACCTTGCGGGCCCCGTTGAGGGCGCGGGCGAGCGCCCGGACCTGGTCCCAGGGCGGCGCCGCGACCGCCTGCTCGGTGAGGAAGTGGCTGCTGCCGGTCGGCCCGGCGGCCGGCAGCGCGGCGATGTCGCCGGGGAAGGCCAGGACGGAGACGCCGTGCGCGCCCAGCGCGTGCTGGATCGCGATCCGCAGCAGCCGGGGCAGCTGCGCGGGCGTGGACACCGTCTCGCACCAGCTGCTGCAGTCGGTGAACACCCGCTCGGGGTGGGTCTCCTGGAAGAAGCCGGTGCCGATCTGCCCGGACGGGATGTGCGAGGCCAGCGCCAGCACCGGCAGGCCGCTGCGCTGGGCGTCGTACAGGCCCTGGATCAGATGGGTGTTGCCGGGCCCGCAGGAGCCCGCGCAGACGGCCAGCCGCCCGCTCAGCTCGGCCTCGGCGGCCGCCGCGAAGGCGCCGGCCTCCTCATTGCGGACGTGCACCCAGCTGATCCCCTCGGCCCGGCGGATGGCGTCCACCACCGGGTTGAGGCTGTCCCCCACCACGCCGTAGACCCGCTCCACCCCGGCCTGCCGGAGCACCTCGACCATCTGCTCGGCCACACTCACCACGGGGCGCTCCTTCACCGGCCGCCGGTTGCCACGGGACACCTGCACCCTCCGGCGGAGCGCCCCGCGCCGCACCCCGGCCGGGCCGAAGGGGTGACGGGCGGGGCCGGGCGTCACTCGGCCGCGAGGTGCTCCGGCCCGGGGCCCAGGGTGCCGCCGATCACCCCGGCCTGCGGCTGGCGCCGGGCCGGCTCGCGGCCCGGCGGCTGGCTGCACCGCTCCTGGGCGGGCGGCACGGTGGTCGGCAGGGTGACCGGCGACCCGACCTTCACCTGCACCCCCTCGCCGTCGTGGCGCAGGTGGATCACCTCGCCGCGGCGCAGCGTGTACGTCGTGCCCGCGTGCGTGATCCGCACCCCGAGCAGCTGGCCGCGCACCATCAGCGAGAAGCTCAGCCGCATCAGCCCGGGTGGCAGCCGGGGCCGGAAGGAGAGTGCCTCGCCGTGGTCCCGCAACCCGCCGAACCCGGCCACCAGGGCGATGCAGGCCCCGGCCAGCGAGGCCATGTGCAGACCGTCGCCGGTGTTGCCGCCGAGGTCGTGGAGGTCCATCAGGGCGGCTTCGGCGGTGTAGTCGAAGGCGAGGTCCAACTGTCCGACCTCGGCCGCGATCACCGCCTGGGTGCAGGCGGACAGCGAGGAGTCGCGGACGGTCAGCCGCTCGTAGTAGGCGAAGTTGCGGGCCTTCTGCTCGTCGGTGAACGCGTCCCCGCGCACCTGCATGGCGAGCACCAGGTCGGCCTGCTTCACCACCTGCTTGCGGTACAGGTCGAAGTACGGATAGTGCAGCAGCAGCGGGTAGTTCTGCGCCGGGGTGTGCTCGAAGTCCCAGACCTGGTGGTCGGTGAAGCCGTCGGCCTGCGGGTGGACGCCGAGGTTCTCGTCGTAGGGGACGAACATCGCGGCGGCGGCGTCCCGCCAGGCGGCGGTCTCCTCGGTGTCCACCCCGAGCGCGGCCGCCTCGTGCGGGTGCCGGGCGGCGGCCTCGGCGGCGGCGCGCAGGTTGCTCTGCGCCATCAGGTTGGTGAACACGTTGTTGTCGGCGACGGCGCTGTACTCGTCCGGCCCGGTGACGCCCTCGATGCGGAAGTTGCCGGCCGCGTCGTGGTGGCCGAGCGAGCGCCACATCCGGGCCGTCTCGACCAGCAGCTCCAGCCCGTACTCGCGCTCGAACTCGACGTCCCCGGTGGCCCGGACGTAGCGGGCGACGGCGGCCGCGATGTCCGCGCCGATGTGGAACGCCGCCGTGCCGGCCGGCCAGTAGCCGGAGCACTCCTCGCCGCGGATCGTCCGCCAGGGGAACACCGCTCCGGCGAGGCCGAGTTGGACCGCGCGCTCGCGTGCCAGCGGCAGCGTGGTGTGCCGCCAGCGCAGCGCCTGGTTGACGGCGCTCGGCAGGCAGTAGGTGAGCACCGGCAGGACGAAGGTCTCGGTGTCCCAGAAGCTGTGCCCGTCGTAGCCCGGGCCGGTCAGCCCCTTGGCGGGGATGGCCCGTTCCTCGCTGCGGGCGCCCGCCTGGAGGACGTGGAAGACGGCGAACCGGACGGCCTGCTGGAGCTCGACGTCGCCCTCGACCTCGATGTCGCTGGTCTCCCAGAACTCCTCCAGGAACCCGGCCTGTTCGGTCACCAGGCCGTCCCAGCCGGTGTACCGGGCGGCGGTCAGCGCGGCCTCCACCTGGTCCCGCACGGCGGGCAGCGAGCGGGTCGCGGACCAGCCGTAGGACATGAACTTCACCAGCCGCAGCTTCTCGCCCGGTTCGAGCAGGGTGGTGACGCTGATCCGGCAGTTGTCCGCCTCGGCCTCGGCGACGGTGTCCAGCCGGTCCGGGCCGTCGATGATGTGGTCCATCCCGGCCGCGACCCGGATGCCGCTGTAGCGGGTCCGGTGCACCAGGACGGCCTTGGTGCCGCCCGCGTGGTGCGCCTCGGCGAGCAGCGGCGCCTCCAGCACGGCGGAGGCCCGCGGGTCGCTCTCGGCGCCGCCGGGCAGTTGCTCGTTGGCGACCAGCTCCGACTGCAGGACGATCCGGACCGGACCGTCCACCGCCTCCACGGTGTACTCCACGGCGGCGATCGCCCGCTGGGTGAGGGAGACCAGCCGGGTCGAGTGCACCTTGATGGTCCGGCCGGCCGGGGAGGTCCACTCCGCCTCGCGCCGCAGCAGCCCGGTCCGGAAGTCCAACCAGCGCCGGTGGCTAAGCAGTTCGCCGTAGCGCAGGTCGAAGGGCTCGTCGTCCACCAGCAGCCGGATGATCTTGCCGTTGGTCACGTTGATGACGCTCTGGCTGGACTCCGGGTAGCCGTAGCCGCCCTCGCCGTACGGCAGCGGCCGCAGCTCGAAGACGCCGTTCAGATAGGTGCCGGGCAGGCCGTGCGGCTCGCCCTCGTCCAGGTTCGCGCGCAGGCCGATGTGGCCGTTGGAGAGCGCGAAGACGGACTCGGCGCGGGCCATGGCGCCCAGGTCGAGGCCCTGTTCGGTGATCTGCCAGGGATCGACGGCGAAGTTGTCCAGCCCGGTCATGCCGCACCTCCTTCGAGCAGCTCGGCGAGGTCGGCGACGACCACGGTGGCGCCGTGGCGGCGCAGTTCGTCGGCCTGGCCGGTGCGGTCCACGCCCACCACCGTGCCGAAGCCGCCGGCCCGGCCGGAGGCGACCCCGGCGAGCGCGTCCTCGAAGACCGCGGCGTGCGCGGGCTCGACGCCCAGGGCCCGGGCGGCGGCCAGGTAGGTGTCCGGCGCGGGCTTGCCCGGCAGGCCGTCCCGCTTCGCCACCACGCCGTCCACGACCACCTCGAACAGCTCCTCGATGCCGGCGGCGCGCAGCACGTCCCGGCAGTTGGCGCTGGAGGAGACCACCGCGGCGGGCAGCCCGAGCCCGCGCAGCCGCCGCACGTAGGCGACCGAACCGTCGTACGGCTGGACGCCCTGCTCGCGGATCATCCGCAGCACGGTCTCGTTCTTGGCCAGGCTGACGCCGTGCACGGTGCGGGCACCGGGCGGGTCGGCGTCGGTGCCCTCGGGGAGGTCGATGCCCCGGCTGTGCAGGAAGGCCCGAGTGCCGTCGAGTCTCGGGCGGCCGTCGACGTGGGTGTCGTAGTCGGTCACGGCGTCGAAGGGGACGAACTGCCCGCCGGTGCGGGCCGCTTCGGCGCGCAGGAAGGCGTCGAAGGTGTCCTTCCAGGCCGCCGCGTGCACCTTGGCGGTCTGAGTGAGCACCCCGTCGAGGTCGAAGAGGAAAGCGCGGATGTCGTCCGGAAGCCCCAGCATGGGTGCAGTCTTACCCGCGAAACCGGGGAAGCCTCCCATTCCCGGCGGCGCGTCGCGGGAACGGGAGGCTTCCGGGGGCGCCATGGCTACGGCGCGCTACGGCGCGGTTACGCGGTGGTGAGCTACGCCGTGACGGGCTACGGCGCAGTGGGCTACGGCGCGGTGGGCGAGGCGATCACCGCGAAGACGGCGCCCTGCGGGTCCTGGACGACGGCCATCCGCCCGGCCGCCATGTCGAACGGCGGCTGGAGCACCGAACCGCCGCCCCGGACCAGGGCGTCCACGGTGGAGTCGGTGTCGTCCACCGAGAAGTAGGTCAGCCAGTGCGGGGGCGTGCCGGGCGGCAGGTAGTCCGGGAGCCGCTGCATGCCGCCCACCGAGCGGTCGCCGACACTCAGCGAGAAGTACCCCTCCACGCTCTCCAGGGCGGCCGGGCTCAGGCCCAGCGCCCGCTGATAGAACGCCCCGGCCGCGTCGGTGTCGGTGGTGTTGAGCTCGTTCCAGACCAGCGCGCCGGGCTCGTTCACGACGCCCGCGCCGATGAAGTCGACCTTCTGCCAGACGCCGAACACCCCGCCGGTCGGGTCCGCCGCGACCAGCATCCGGCCGACGGTGCCGACGTCCATCACCGGGTACAGGATCGTGCCGCCGCTCTCGGCGACGGACCGGGCGGCGGCGTCGGCGTCGTCCGAGGCCAGGTAGGTGGTCCAGCCGACGGGCGGGAGGGGCTGCCCCTCGGGCGCCATCTGCGCCATGATCCCGGCCACCGGCTTCCCGTTCAGCGCGCACACGGCGTAGCCGCCGAACTCGGGCGGGCCGACCTCCCCCTGCCAGCCGAACAGGTCGCGGTAGAAGTCGAGGGCGGCCTGCTGGTCGCTCGCCATCAGGTCGATCCAGCACGGGGTGCCGGGCGCGTACGGAGCGGTCACTTCGGGCATTGCTGGGCCTCCGGGAGTACGGGTTCCTCGTCCTCCGCCACGACCGGCCGGGGTACCCGGGGCCCGGGGCCCGGGCCGCTACGCGGGCGGGGGCCCGGGCGGCGGCGCGACCGGCGGGCGGTACACCGCCCACCTTCACCGGGCCACCGCGATCCCGCCACCGGACGGCGACCCTGCACCACCCGGACGCGGACGGCGGACGGCGACGCGGCGGGCGCGCATCGACCGCCGGTCGGGTCAGCCGTAGGAGACGTCGGCGCAGATGTCCTCGTCCGCCGAGCGGGCGTCGTTGGT
The DNA here is from genome assembly GCF_055564815.1 of Kitasatospora sp. NPDC028961. Lineage (NCBI taxonomy): Bacteria > Bacillati > Actinomycetota > Actinomycetes > Kitasatosporales > Streptomycetaceae > Kitasatospora > Kitasatospora sp. NPDC028961. Next base: position 49,588 of record NZ_JBVHVO010000022.1, read on the forward strand.
CACGCTGGTGGGCAGCGGGGCCGGCACCGAGGGGGCGGCCGCGGCGCCGGGGGCCGCGGCGGCACCGGGGGCGGCCGCGCCACCGCCGTTCGCCGCCGCGAAGTCCTTGCCGACGATCACGGTGATGCCGGCCGACTTGGCCGCCTCGACGGTGGCCCCCGGGAACAGCTCGGCGACCTTCTCGGCGTTGGCCTTCTGCCCGGAGCCGTACTCGATCATCGTGGTCGCGTACTTGGTGCTGGCCGCCGGGCCGGCCTTGGTGGCGGTGAACTGGGCCGCCTTGAGCGCCTCGCTCGCCTTGCCGTCCAGCCCGGTGGTGGTGGTGCCGTTGTAGACGGACACCTTGACCGCGGCGTTGCCCGGGTCGGAGGCCGCGGCGGGCGGCGTGGTCGGCGCCGCCGGAGCGCTCGGCGAGCCGACGCCGGTCGGTGCGGCCGGCGCGTCGGTCTGCTGGCCGGTGGCGTTCTGGCCGTCGATGGTCCGGTCGGCCTTGAGGGTGTCCCAGAGCTTGTTGGCGTCCGGCTGGATGATGTCGATGTTCTTGTCCTGGGTGCGGTAGCGCCAGGGCAGCGTCACGAACTTGAGCTCGTGCATGTCGATGTTCTTCAGCGAGAGGCCGAAGGAGAGCAGCTTGTCGGCGGAGCCGAGGCCCGGGTCCACGGTCATCGACTTGGTGGCGGCGTCCGCGAGCGGGAGCAGCGTGGTGGGGTTGAGGCCCTGGCTCTTGATGCTGGAGGCGAGCGAGCCGAGGAAGGCCTGCTGCCGCTTCATCCGGCCGATGTCGGAGCCGTCCCCGATGCCGTACCGCAGCCGGACGAAGTTCAGCGCCTGCTGGCCCTCGACCTTCTGCTTGCCCTGCGGCAGGACGACGGCGCCCTTCTTGGGGAGCTTGGGGTTGATGTCGTTCTCGTAGATCGGCTTCGGCAGGCAGACGTCGACCCCGTTGACGGCCTTCGTCATCGCGGAGAAGCCCTGGAAGTCCACCACGATGGTGTGGTCCACCCGGATGCCGGTGAGCTTCTCCACCGTGTTCTGGGTGCAGGCGGGGTTGCCGTCGTCGCTCTCGCCCTTCGAGAACGCCGCGTTGAACAGGTCGCTGGTGGCGGCCTTGGTCCACTTGCCGTCCGGGAGCTTGCAGGACGGGATCGCCACCATGGCGTTGCGGGGGATGGAGATCCCGACGGCGTGCTTGTGGTCCGCGTAGACGTGCAGCAGGATCGTGGTGTCCGAGCGGGCGCCGCCGTCCTCGCCGCCGCCCAGGTCGGCGTTGTTCTTGCCGCGGCTGTCCGAGCCGATCAGCAGGACGTTGACCGGCTTGTTGCCGTCCGCGTCGGCCTGCGCCTCCGGCGGCCGGTCGCCGGCTATCGCGTCCGCGTCGAAGGTCTTGATGTTGGCGTTGAGCTTGAGGTAGATCGCGCCGCCCGCGCCGGCCATCAGCACCAGCACACCGGCCGCCGACCAGGCGACGATCTTCTTCACGTTCTTCTTGGGCTTGCGGCTGTTGCGGGCCGCCGCCCGGCCGCCGGTGGCCGCGGCCCCGGCTGCGCCGGCCGCCCGTTCGCCCTTGCCCTGCGCCGCGCGCCGCGCCTGCGCCCGGCCCCCGGCCCGCGGCTGCGGCACCCCGCCGTCGCCGCCCTCGGCCGTGAGCGCGCCGGGCGCGTCGTCACCACGAGCCGGGCCCTCGCCCCACTGACCTGACATCCGTGTACCTTTCACCGGCCGACGCGACGCCCCACGACCGGGCACTCCGCATACAAGAAGGACGGTCCGGGCCGCCCCCAGGTTGCACATACGAAGGTCGTAATGACCGACGAACGCCCCCGCGACCCTTCCCACCCCGTCCCCCGGAGCCCCCGCAGGCACCACAAGCCCCTGTCGGAGCATACAAGCCGGTCGTATTATTCCAGCCGCCTCGCCCGCCCCCGCCCCTGACCAGGACCCCACCCCCATCTCCCCCGGCCTCCACGGCACTTCGGCCGCCAGGGGTATCGCGCCGCTCCGGAGGGGCCCGGCCGTACGTGCGCGACCTCGGCGTCCGCCCGCCGAACCACGACGCCCCCGCCCGCGAGTCCGGGCGGGGGCGTCCCATCACGTCCGGGCTCAGTGCGGTCGAACGGCGGCAACCGCGTCGGTGTACTGCTCGGTTGTCAGATCGTCTTCGGCGATGCCGAACCCGGTGAGAACGGATCGAACGACGGCGAGCGCCGGCGCGAGGTCGTCCTCGGCCATCGCGATGGTCTCCAGCTCGATGAAGGTCCCGTCGATCTCGGGCACCCGGACCAGCGTGGCCAGGAACCGGCGGCCCTCGTGCTGGAAGTCGTAGTTGCGGCAGCGCTTCTCGAAGGCGATGCGCGGAACGAACCCGAGCCCACGGATGATCTCCCGCATGGCCCCGGCGTCCTCAACGCGGGTCTCCGCCTCGGGCTTTGATCCGGAGGCTTCGTCGACGCGGGCGCCCTTGTAGGTGAGGACGGTGCGGGTGTCATCCGGGCCGTGCACCGTGCGGATCCGCAGCTCCCGGTCGGCGCCCATGAGCGAGCCGTCGGGTGCGTCGTAGTAGGCGTCGCGGTACACCTCCGCCCGACCGGGCCCGTACCGGTCCTCCAACTGCCGGAGAACCGATTCAGGGTCGCGCACCACGGCCTTGAGCTCCGCCTCGATCGCCACTGCTGCCCCTCCGTCAGATCATCCGCTCGGCACCGTCCACCATGGCATCGAACTCGCGACGCCACCCCCGGTACAGCGGGCCGTACGGGGTGGCCAGCACCTTATAGGTTGCCGACTCGTGGCCCTCCCAATCGGTGTCGAAGGAGCTCACATAGAGCGTCTTGTCGAGCCGGATCACACGCCACACGGGCAGGGTGCGGTAGCGGTAGACCTCCACGTGGCCGACTTCTGCGAGCTCCCGCAGGCGGGCTTCGGCAAGGCGGACCCCGCCGGCCAGCGACTCGGGCGACTCCCCGATCTCCGCAGCCCGGCGGATCAGCGCAGGCGAGTCCGGATCCAGCAGCAGGACACGAAGGCGGAGCGGCTCGTCTCCGTCCCGGTCCAGGTGCGGCCGAAGAAGGGAGTCCCGAAGGGCCAGCAGCCCCAGACCGCGGACAGCGAGGATGTCGAGCTCCGTCGCCGACCGGGCCGAGCAGCGACGGCCGGGTCGAGCGCGTGCTGCTGGACGTCGAGTCCGGCGCATGGGCGGCGCTGGGCGAGGACGGAGGTCAGTGGGCAGTCCGGCAGGGCGGGCCGGTCCGGATCTGGGACCAGGTGGAGGAGCACCTCACCCGCTGGTCCAACGACGGTGCTCCGTCGTTGGACCGGTTCGAGATCAGCGTCTCCCCAGAGCGGCAGACGATCACCTGGCCGACCCGCTAGACCGCCGGGCCCCCGAGGAGAGGATTCGGCGGCGGGCACAGCAGAACCGCCGGCCCGTCAGCTCCACCGACACAGCGAGGCCCCGGTCAGACGGTGTCTGACCGGGGCCTTCACGGGTGGGCCGCCAGGGGCTCGAACCCTGAACCTACGGATTAAAAGTCCGCAGCTCTGCCAATTGAGCTAGCGGCCCGTCGGCCGCCCCGTGCGGGGCGGGCCAGGGCGATCCTACCCGTTGGCGCCCACGCCTCCGCCAGTGGATTGTGCGGACGCGCCGGGCTCAGCGGGCGGCCGGGACGGGTGGGATGCGGACGAGCGGGGTGTCCTGGGCGGGCGGGGTGTAGTGGGCGGCGCGGACGCGGCGGAGCCAGGCCTCGGCGGGGCGCGGGTCCGGCGCCGGGGGGAGGACGCCGGGGCGGGCGAAGCGTTCGGCGGCGGCGGCGAGCAGCGGCTCGGCGGCGGCGGGGTGTTCGGCGATGCGGTCGCCGAGCGCGCGCACCCGCTCCGGGTCGGGCAGCCGGACGACGTTCTCGCCCGTCTCGTGGAGCCGGACGCCCTGCTCGGTGAGCCGCACCAGGTGGCGGGCGTGCTTGGCGGCCCGGCGGAGACCGGCCGGGTCCGCGGTGTCGCGGCCGAGCAGCTTGCGGAACTGCTGGTCGGCGTAGCCGAGATAGGAGTTCCGGACGGCCGTGGCGCTCAGGAAGGAGCCGCGGATCGCGATCAGCTCCTCGCCCAGCGGGCTGCGCACCTCGTACAGGTCCGCCGGCAGCCAGACCAGTTCGGAGGCGGTCGGATTGCAGGTGAGCGCCAGGCGGCACCACTTGGCGGCCTCGTGCAGGGTGGTGTCGGGCTCGGTGGTGACCTGGGACTCCGCCGGGCGGTGCAGGCCGTGGAAGTCCTCGGTCGGCGCCGCGAACAGGCCGAGCCGGTCGACGTCCGAGCCGGCGTGCGCGAAGCCGTACGCGGTCGAGCCGACCACGCCCGCGAGCAGGACGGTGCCGGGTGCGGGGGGCATGAGGTCTCCTCGGGAGTCGCGGCGGTCCGAGGAGTGTGCCCCGCCCGGGCCGCTCCGGGCGAACGAATTCCGGTGCCCCGAACCGGTGTCGGCCGCTCCCGCCGGCCACCGGGGTAGCGTGCGGACCATGGACTCCTCCCTTCCTCCCGCCGCCGACCGCCCCGAGGTCCTCCTGGTCACCGGTGCCGGGCGCGGCATCGGCGCGGCCACCGCCCTGCTGGCCGGGCGGCGCGGCTACCGGGTCTGCGTCAACTACCGCGCCGACGAGGCCGCCGCCACCGCCGTGGTGGACGCCGTCCGGGCCGCGGGCGGTACCGCCCTCGCCGTCCGGGCCGACGTCACCCGGACCGCCGAGGTGGAGCGGCTGTTCGCCACCGTGGACGCCGAACTGGGCCCGCTCACCGCCCTGGTGAACAACGCCGGCACGCTGGAGAAGCAGTGCCGGCTGGAGGAGATCGACGAGGACCGGCTGAACCGGATCTGGGCCTCCAACATCACCGGCCCGTTCCTCTGCGCGAAGCAGGCCGTCCGCCGGATGTCCACCCGGTACGGCGGGCGCGGCGGCGCCATCGTCAACGTCTCCTCCGCCGCCTCCCGGCTCGGCTCGCCGAACGAGTACGTGGACTACGCGGCCGCCAAGGGCGCCGTCGACTCGATGACCCGCGGACTCGCCCTGGAGGTCGCCGCCGAGGGCATCCGGGTCAACGCCGTGCGCCCCGGCCTGATCCACACCGACATCCACGCCCTGGGCGGTGAGCCGGGCCGGGTGGACCGGGTCGCGCCCGGGCTGCCGATGCGGCGGGGCGGACGGCCGGAGGAGGTCGCCGAGGCGATCCTCTACGCCGCCTCGTACAGCACGGGCACCTTCCTGGACGTCTCCGGCGGCCGCTGAGACGACGCCGTCCGTTTCCTTCCCCGGCCGCCTCTCCCGCCCGTACGGTGGAGGCCATGACCGACGACCTGCCGGACCGTGAACCCGACCTGCCGTCCGCGTTCCTCGACATCCCCGGCGTGCGCAACTTCCGCGACGCCGGGGGCGTCGGCGCCCTGCGCACGGGCGTGCTCTACCGCTCCGGCTCCTTCCACAACCTCACGCCGGAGGGCGCCCAGCGGCTCAAGGACCTCGGCCTGCGCACCGTGATCGACCTGCGCAGCCCCTTCGAGCTGGCGACCTGGCCCGACCTGCGGTTCGGGCTCGACCACGAGGCGCTCAGCCTCCCCACCCTCCCGGCCAACCGCGAGGACATCGACCGTCCGTGGCCCGAGGACCAGGCCGAGCTCTACCCCTTCATGGCCGAGACCGCCGGCCCCTCGCTGGTCGCCGCGATCCGCCGGCTCGGTACCCCCGGCGGCGTACCGGCCGTCGTGCACTGCGCCGTCGGCAAGGACCGCACCGGTCTGACCATCGCGGTCGTGCAGTCCCTGCTGGGCGCCTCCGACGCCGAGCTGATGGCCGACTTCCTGCTCTCCAACGCCGGCCTCGGCCTGCTCGACGGCCCGACCCCCTACCTCGACGAGACCGGCACCGAACGCGTCTCCCGCCCGATCTCCACCCCGCTCCTGGCCTCGTCCCTCAGCTGGATCCGGGCCCGGCACGGCTCCGTCGCCGACTACCTGCGCGCCCACGGCACCACCGACGAGGAGCTGACCGCCCTCCGGACCAACCTCTCGGCCTGACCGGGCCCGCGGGCCGCCCCGCCGCGGCCCGCGGGGCACCCCCTAGCCCTGGCGCTCCAGGCGCCACCACTGCGCGGGCGAGTCGTCGTCCTCGCGCTGTTCGACCGGACTGCCGGGGGTGGTGGCGGTGAGCGGCTTGCCGCTGATGAAACTGGTCAGGGTGTAGGTGCCCGGAGCGTCGAGGTGGTGTTCGAGGAGCCATTCCTGCGCCCCGAAGGCGTTGGGCGACCACTGCTGGATCAGGACGCCGTCCTCCGGGGAGGCCCCGGTGACGTCCAGGCGCTTCCCACTGGCGGCGTTCTCGACGTGGTACAGGGCGCCACCCGGGTGGACGGCGCCGAACCGCCAGAGCTGGGCCTCGGAGCCGCTCTCCGCTCCGAGGACGACCTTGGCACCGCTGCGGCGGCTCCCGTCGGCGACCTCCAGCAGCAGCCCGCTGCCGACGTTGCGCACCCGGTAGAGGCCGTCCGTGATCACGTGGTCAGTCACGCCGGCAGTCTCTCACCGGGGCGGCCGCCCCCGTGCCCGACGGCTCGGCCGGGCAGTCCCGACGGCCGACCGGGCCGGTGGGCGGCTCGTCGCCCCCCGGTAGCGGGCCACCGCCGGGCGGGCGCCTATGCTGCGGCGAATGGTGTCCGACCGCATTCCCCCGCACGACGGCTCCCCGGATCCGTCGGTCCGTCAGCAACCGGCCCTCGACCGGGCGACGGCCGAACTGGAGGCGGCCGTCGCGGCCGGCGACGACGAGCGGGTGGCGGCCGCGTTCCAGCGGCTCGGCGGGCTGCTGGGCCCGGCCGGCGAGGCCGAGTCGGCGGCGGTCGGCCCCCGGCTGGCGGCGCTGCTCCCGGAGCTGCCGCCGTTCCCCCGGGCGCGGCTGGCGATGATGGTGGGCGCCTGCGTCGAGCGCGGCGCCGACCCGGTGGCCTGCGCCGGACAGGTGCTGGCGGGCCTGCGCGGAGCGCTGAGCGGCGCGCTGCTGCTGGTCGAGCGCTGGGCCGAGACCGGCGGCGGCGACCTGCCCGACCCGGACGAGGACGACCCGGCCCTGGCGCACGCCCGGATCGAGGACCCGGACCGGCCGGCCGAGTGGCACGCCCACCGGGCGGTGATCGGCTGGTGGACGCTCCACCTGTGGCAGATGGCCTCGTTCGCGGTCTGCACCCATGCGGCGGTCCGCACCGCGGCCCGGGCCGACGGCGTGACGGACGTCCTGCTCGAACTGATCGACCGCTACGGCGAGGGGCAGCACGACCTCAAGGGCCTGACCCACCTGGCGAGGACGCTCGACGACGAGCCGCTGCTGGTGCTGGACCGCCCGAGCGGTACCGGCTACCTGCTGCGGATGGACGGTCTCACCGACAACTTCCAGTTGCACACGCTGCTCGCCGACGTGCTGATCGGCGGCGGACACCTGCCCGGCTCCCCGCCGGACCCGGAGGCCGTCGCGCTCAGCCGGACCGAGGAACTGGACGGACGCCGTCGGGTCACCGCGTACGGCTCGTTCAACCTGGTCGCGCCCGACGGGACGTGGATCTGGAACGAGGGCACGCCGAGCGACATCCCGGTGGTGGACGGCTTCCGCACCCTGGTACTGGAGCCGCAGGCGTACGAGCGCAGTTGGTCGGCGGGCCGGTACATCCAGCAGGTGCCGGGGGACCTCCGGCTGGAGCGGGTGCTGGCACCGGCCGAGGCCGCGGAACGGCTCTCCCGGGCGGCGCGGGCACTGCCGTTCGAGGAGGCCTTCCGGTAGCCGTTCGGACGGCCCCGCCCGGTAGGGGGCGCCCGTCGGCCCGGAGCCGGGCCGGGTTGGAGCCGGGGCCGGATTGGAGCCGGGGCCGGGAGTCCGGCGGGTTAGGGTCGGACGATCCGAGGATGCCGAGGAGTGGAGTCGACGATGGCGCGGATCCCGAACGTGCTCTCGACCGCCGCGCCCGCCGCGCTGACCGCGGCGAGCGGCCTGGTCGGCGGCTACGGCGTCGCCCGGTGGACCGGCCGGCGCGAACTGGGCGGGGCCGTCCTGGCCGTGGCCGGGGCGGGCGCCGCCGCGCAGTGGCACCGCAGCTCGGGCGCGGCCACTGCCGCCGCCCTGACCGGCCTCTACGTGGCGGCCTTCGGCGGCTCGCATCCGCTGGCGAAGAGGATCGGCGCCTGGCCGTCCGTCCTCGCCGTCACCGGCGTGGTCGCCGCCGCCTCGACCGCCGCGAGCGTGCTGGGCTCCCGCCGGAGCTGAGCCGGCCCGCCCGGACCCCGGTGGCGGCCGCCCAATCAGCCGGCCACCGCGCCGAACCTGGCCTCGAAAGCGGCCCGGTTCGGCGAGACGGGCGTGCGGTCCCAGACCGCGAACACGACCCGCTCGAAGGCCGCGCCGTACTGCGCCAGCGCCCCCTCGAAGGCCTCCGCCACCTGTGCCGGGTCGTTGCCGAACACCCCGCAGCCCCAGGCCCCCAGCACCAGCGCGCGCACCTCGTGCCGGACCGCCGCCGCGAGCACCCGGACCGCCCGCTCGGCGAGCACGCCTCGGACGTCCACCTCCGCCGAACGCCGTGCCAACTGGCCGGCGTTGGGCGCCGGCGAGGTCAGGAACGTCACCGGGTAGGGCTCTGCCAGCAGCTCGCCGTCCCCGCCCCGGATCACCGGCACGTCGGGCGAGACGATCACCCGGTGGCTGTACCGCAGGTCGTCACTGGCGCGGTGCGCCGCGTAGTAGTCCGGGGCCTCGCGCAGGCAGGTGTACAGCAGGGCGCTGCGGCAGAGGTCCTCCTCCTGGGCCCGGGCGCCGCGCAGATAGCCGCCGCCCGGGTTGCGCGCCGAGGCGAAGTTGAGCACCCCGACCCGGCCCGCACCGGCCGTCACCAGGCGCCGGGCGGCCGCGATGCTGCCCTCGGCCGTCACCTCGACGGCCGCCGCCCCCGACGCCGCCGGGGCCGGACCGGGCCCGGGCGCCGCCGCCCGCAGCAGCTCGTCCAGCGTCTGCGGCCGGTACGACACCGTCCCCGCCCTGGCCGCCGCCAGTCGCTCCGTCACCTGGACGAGCTCGCCCCCGGCTGCCCGGTAGCTCCCCCGCTCGGCGATCTCCTCGTTCACCACCGCCACGCCATGCAGTCTGCTGCTCATGTCCGTGACCGTAAGGGACGGGGGCGCCCGCGCGCCACAGGTTATTCTCACCAGCAGAACAACGCGGCGACCGGCGGGCGGGGGAACGCGGACGGGCCCGCCCCACCGAAGTGGAGCGGGCCCGTCGGGCGTCGGCGCGGTTGCGCTACGCGGGGTCAGTTCTTCCAGCGCGGCTTGCGGTCGTCGCGGTTGAAGCCACCGGAGTTGAAGCCGCCGGAGCGGCCACCGCGGTCGTCGCCGCGGTCACGGTTGAAGCCGCCGGAGGCCTGCGGGCGGCCACCGGAGCGGTGGTCGTCACGGCGGGAGAACGGACGGCTGCTGCTGCCGGCGGCGCCACGCTCGTCGCGGTCGCGGCCGAAGGCCGGGCGGTCACCGAAGGTGCGGGCCGGACGGTCGCCGAAGGAGCGGCCGCCGCGGTCGTCGCGGTCACGGTTGAAGCCACCGGAGCCACCGCCACGGTTGTCACGGTCGCCGAACGAACGGCCACCGCGGTCGTCACGGTTGAAGCCACCGGAGCCACCGCCACGGTTGTCACGGTCACCGAAGGAACGGCCGCCACGGTCGTCACGGTTGAAGCCACCGGAGCGGCCACCACGGTCGTCGCGGTCACGGTTGAAGCCACCGCCACGGTTGTCACGGTCGCCGAAGGAACGGCCACCGCGGTCGTCACGGTTGAAGCCACCGGAGCCACCGCCACGGTTGTCACGGTCGCCGAAGGAACGGCCGCCACGGTCGTCACGGTTGAAGCCACCGGAGCGGCCACCGCGGTCGTCACGGTCACGGTTGAAGCCACCGCCACGGTTGTCACGGTCGCCGAAGGAACGGCCACCGCGGTCGTCACGGTCGCCGAAGGAACGGCCACCGCGGTCGTCACGGTCACGGTTGTACGCCGGGCGCTCGGTACGCGCCTCGCGGTACGACGGGGCCCGCTCCTCGGTCACGGCGGCGGCCGGGGCGGCCGTCTCCGCGGGAACCTCGACGGCCTCGACAGCCTCGGCGGTCTCGGCCTCGGCGGCGGGCGCCTCGTCCTCGATGCCCAGGTCGGCCCGCTCGCGCGCGGCGCGGGCGGCCAGGCGGTCGGCCTCCTCGCGCAGCTCGGTGGCGCGGCGCTGCGCGCGCTCCAGCTGGCGGGTCATGTCGGCGAGCTCGCGCTCGGCGGCACCGGCGATGCCGGCGGCGCTCTCGGCCTGGACCTCGATCAGCGAACGGGCGCCGGTGATCTTGGCGACCTCGGCGTCGAAGGCGTGGTCGAGGATGTGGCGCGAGGCGTCGACGCCCGCGTCCTCCATCAGGCGGAACACGCCACGGCGCTGGTGCGGCAGCACCAGGGTGACGACGGCGCCGGAGCGACCGGCGCGGGCGGTGCGGCCGGAACGGTGCAGGTAGTCCTTGTGGTCACCGGCCGGGTCCACGTTCAGGACCAGGTCGATGCCGTCGACGTGGATGCCGCGGGCGGCGACGTCGGTCGCGACGACGACGTTGACGTAGCCGTCCTTGAAGTCGCCGAGGACGCGGGTACGGGCGCCCTGGGTCATGCCGCCGTGCAGCGCGTCGGCCTTCACGCCGGCCTCGATGAGCTGCTCGGCGACGCGGTCGGCGCCCATCTGGGTGCGGACGAAGATGATCGTGCGGCCCTTGCGGGCGGCGATCGCGTTGGTGATCGGCGCCTTGTCCTTGGGCTTCACCACGAGGATGTGGTGGGTCATGGTGGTGACCGCGCCGGCCGACGGGTCGACCTCGTGGGTGACCGGGTTCTTCAGGTAGCGCTTGACCAGGGAGTCGATCTCGTTCTCCAGGGTGGCGGAGAACAGCAGGCGCTGGCCGCCGGCCGGCACCTGGTCGAGGATCTCGGTGACCTCGGGCAGGAAGCCCATGTCGGCCATCTGGTCGGCCTCGTCGAGCACGACGGTCTTGACCTCGCCCAGCTTGGCGCTGCCGCGGTTCAGCAGGTCGCGCAGGCGGCCGGGGGTGGCGACGAGGACGTCGACGCCGCGCTCCAGCGCGTAGATCTGGTTCGACATCGAGGTGCCGCCGCAGACGACCTTGAGCTTGAGGCCGAGCACCGAGCCGAACGGCTCCAGCGCGTCGGCGACCTGCATGGCCAGCTCGCGGGTCGGGACGAGGATCAGGCCGCGCGGGTGCTTGGGCTTGGTGCGCTCGCCGCCGGCGAGGCGGGTCAGCAGCGGCAGGCCGAAGCTGAGGGTCTTGCCGGAGCCGGTACGGCCGCGGCCCAGCACGTCCTTGCCGGCCAGCGCGTCCGGGATGGTCGCGGCCTGGATCGGGAACGGGGTGGTGACGCCGCGCTTGGCGAGGGCGCGCACGACGTCGTCGTGCAGGCCCAGGTCGCCGAAGGTGATGGTGGGCTCGGCGGCCTCGGCGCTCTCCTCGGTCGCGGCCTCGTCGGCGGCGTCCTGGTCGGCGGTGGGGTCGATGTCCTGGTCGGCGTCGATCAGCTCGACCTCGGGGGCATCGACGGGGGTGACATCGGCGGCGGACTCGCTCGCGGGCATGGCGAAGCGGGCGTCGTCAACGAGAGACATGCAAAACCTTCCGGAAGTGGCACGCGCCAAAGTCCGGGTTCTGTTTCACAACCGCCTCTATGCGGTCAGCCACGGATCGCCGGTACGCGCCAAGGGCGCCAGATGGGAATTAGGGCGCCAGTCAAATGAATCAAACGAACGATCTACCACCATAGGGGAACCTCGGGATCAAAGGCAAATGCACTGGCCAGCGCCCTAGTGGCCGCCCGAAGCGGCGCTCGGGGCCGAAGATCCGGAGTTGCCGGGCGTGGGCTCGGGCGCCGGCGTGGCGGGCGGGGCGGGGGTGACCGGGCTCGGATCGGGGGAGGCCGACGGCCGGCCGGTCGGGCTCGCCGCCGGCGGGGACGCGGCGCCGCCGCCGGAGCGCCCGTCCCCGGTGCCGCCGGTGGAACCGCCACTGCCGGTGCCTCCGGCCGCCCCCGCACCGCCTGTGCCACCCGTACCGGCCGCCGCCCCGCCGACCGAGGTACCGGTACCCGGTTGGGGTGCGCTACTGGCGTTCACGCCCCCGGCATCACCGTTCGCGCCCGGCGCGTCCTGCCCGGGGACGGCTCCCGGGGCCTCCTCCGCACCGGCGGCCGCACCGTTCGCGCCCGAGGACGCCCCGCCCGCCGCCGCGGTCTGGCCCGCTCCCGGCGTGCTCCCGGGCTGCGCGCTCCCGGAACGCTCCGGCCGCCCGGACGCGCCACCCTGGCGGACGCCGGCCGGCGTGGCCGACGCGCCGCCCGCGGGCTTGCCCACCGTCCCGGCCTGCCCGACCGGGACGGTGCCGTGCTTCTCGTCCGCGCCCGGCCCGACCGACATGCACCCGGTCAGGCCCAGTCCGGCCACCGCCAGCACCGCCGCCGCGCGCACCACGCCGTCGCGCACCGCCACCGCCCTGGGCTTGCGCTCCGGCGCCTGCCGGACCACCACGGCCCGCACCACGACCGGCCGGTCGACCGCCGGACGGACCACCGGCGCCCGACCGGCAGAACGTTCCTCCTGAGCACCCACCTCGCGCACCGAACGCATCGCCGCCACCGAGCTCCCTCTTCCACTGCCCCACCCGGGCCCGGGCCGCCGCCGTCGCGCGCGGCACTTTCGGTGCCCAACGCGCGCCCCGGGCACCGGGACACGGGCCGCCCGACAGGAAGCGCCCGGCGCCATCCACCCGGCGCAACACCACCGGCGCGAACCCCGGCGCTCACCACGGCGCTCACCACGGCGCTCGCCACGACGCCGAACACCGGTACGAGCGCCGGCGGAAGCCCCGACGACCGCGCCGGACCCGCCCGGACCCGCCCGGCCCGCTCAGCCCCAGAGCGCCGAGGCCGCCTCCGCCCCCGCGTACACCGCGGCCAGCCCCGCCGCCACGCTGCCCGCCACGTTGGCCAGCGCGTACCGTCCGGCCCCGCCCTCGGCCAGCCGCAGGGTCTCCCAGGAGAAGGTCGAATAGGTCGTCAGCGCCCCGCAGAAGCCCGTACCGAGCAGGAGTTGGACGTGCGAGGAGGCCGCGCCGGCCACCACGGCCCCGGTCACCAGCCCGAGCACCAGGCAGCCGGCCACGTTCACGGTGAAGGTGCCCCACGGGAACGCCGAGTCGTGCCGGGCCCGCACCGCCCGGTCGGTCAGGTACCGCAGCGGCGCGCCGACCACCGCCCCGGCCACCACCAGCAACCAGTTCACCGCCCCGCCCCCTCCGCCGCCTGAACGGCGGGCGCCGCGGCCGACCCCGCCGGCCGCCTCACCCCGGCCTCCGGACCCCGCCCGGGAGCAGACGGCGCGTCATCCCCGCCGCCACCCGGACCGCGGCCAGCGCCACCAGCAGCGTCAGCCCCAGGTAGGCCGCCCCGGCCCCGGGCCGCCCGTGCGCCAGCAGCTGCCGGATGTCCAGCGCGTACGTGGAGAAGGTGGTGAACCCGCCCAGCACCCCCGTGCCGAAGAACGGCCGGAGCAACGGGTGCGCGGGCCGCCCCTCGGTGACCACCACCAGGAAGACCCCGATCACCGCGCAGCCGGTCCCGTTCACGACCAGCGTGGTCCACGGGAAGCCGGCCGGCCCGGTCGGCCAGAGCAGGCCGGCCCCGTACCGCGCCGACGCCCCGATCGCGCCGCCCAGCGCGACCGCCGCCACCGCGGGCCCCTGCCCGCGCAGCACCGGCTCCCGGCGCGGGGGCACCGCGTCGGCCGCCGCGACCGCCCCGCCCTCCGATGTCGTCATGGGCCCATGAAACACCGGCCTCCACCGCCTGGCACACCGTCACCGCAGACCCGACAATGATCCGGTGGAGATGACCCGGGAAGACTTCGAGACGCTCGTCAGCGACGCCCTCGACCGGATCCCCCCGAAACTCGCGGCCATGATGGACAACGTCGCGGTGTTCGTCGAGGAGGAGCCCGACCCCGCCGACCCGGAGCTCCTCGGCCTCTACGAGGGCACCCCGCTCACCGAGCGCGGCGAGTGGTACGCCGGCGTGCTCCCCGACCGGATCATCATCTACCGGGGCCCGACCCTGCGGCACTGCGAGACCCACGAGCAGGCGGTCGAGGAGGTCCGCACCACGGTCATCCACGAGGTCGCCCACCACTTCGGCTTCGACGACCACGAGCTCGACGAGCTCGGCTGGTCCTGACCGGCCCGCCGGGCCCGCCGCCCGCCCGGGCCGAAGTCGTTTTGGCGATCCGCCCGACATCCCATATGCTTCTCGACGTCCCCGAACGCTGGAAACAGCCGGACAGGCCGCAAGCCCTCATCGTCTAGTGGCCCAGGACGCCGCCCTTTCAAGGCGGTAGCACGGGTTCGAATCCCGTTGGGGGCACAGCAGTACCGTAGTAAAGTGCAGTGCGCAAGACCTATGTGGAGCAATCCACACCAGGTCCCGTGGAGCAGTTGGTTAGCTCGCCACCCTGTCAAGGTGGAGGTCGCGGGTTCAAGTCCCGTCGGGATCGCTCGTCTCGCAAGAGACGGTGCAGTACGGCCAGGTAGCTCAGTTGGTACGAGCGTCCGCCTGAAAAGCGGAAGGTCGCCGGTTCGACCCCGGCCCTGGCCACAGCTGCGAACAGCAGGAAGGCCCCGGAGAGTTCGCTCTCCGGGGCTTTTTGCGTGCCTGCCGCGGCCCTGCCCGGCGGCGCCGGGGCACGCCGACGGGGCGGGTACTCGGATCGAGTACCCGCCCCGTCGGCGGTCTGCTGTGCGGTGTGCGCGCCGGCCCTCCGGCTCCCGGCCGGGAGGGGCCTCAGTAGGCCGAGATCCGCTCGGGTTCCCGCGCGGCGCCGGCCGCCGCGTGCCGGGGGTGGGCGACCGCCGCAGGGCGGGGCCGGACCGGCCACCAGAGGGAGCGGCCCAGGAGGGCGGCCAGGGCGGGGACCAGGACCAGGGACAGCACGAGCGCCGAGAGCATGATGCCGAGCGCCATCGCGAAGGCGACCTGTTCGCTGCCCGGGGTGGTGGCGAGGGTGGCGAAGGAGCCGGCGAGCACCAGTCCGGCCATCGCGATGGCGGGTGTGGTGTGCCGGACCGCTCGGGCCACGGCGCCCCGGGCCGGGCCCGGGCGCTGCATCTCCTCGCGGATCCGGTCGGTGATCAGGATGTTGTAGTCGGTGCCCAGTGCCACCACGAACAGGAACAGCACCAGGGGGAGGGTGAAGCTGATGCCCGGCTCGCCGAGGGCGTGCTGGAAGAGCAGCGTCGCCGCGCCCAGGGTGGCGACGAAACCGAGGCCGACCGAGAGCATCAGGACCACCGGGGCGAGCAGGCTGCGCAGGAGCAGCAGCAGGATCAGCGCGATCAGCGCGGCCGCGACCGGGAAGACGATCCTGAGGTCGTGGTCGACGGCGGCCGAGACGTCGGCGAAGATCGCCGGTGTGCCGCCGACGTGGGCCGTCGTCCCGGCGGGCGTGTGCTGGGCGACCGCGGCCCGGATCGGGCCGGAGGCCAGGTCGCGGGCCTCCGGGCTCTGCGGGTCGACGGTCGGGTAGAGGTCGATCCGGGCGGCGCGGTGGTCCTGGTTCAGCACGGTGGCCGCGACCTGGCCCACGCCGTCGACCCGGGCGAGGGCCCCGGAGAGGCCGGTCAGCCGGTCCGTGCTGAGGGTGCCCCCGTCCGTGACGGTGACGTAGACGCTCGTCGGGTCCGACACGCCGGCCGGCAACGCGTGGGAGATCTCGACCGCGGTGGCCGCCGCCGCGGTCTGCGGGCCGGAGTCGCCCCGGCCGTAGTCCATCCGCAGGCCGATCGTCCCGGCCGCCAGTGCGGCGAGCAGCGTGACGGAGGCGGCCAGCATCAGCAGCGGCCGCCGGGCGACCAGTTCGCCGAAGCGGGCGGCGCGGCGGTCGCGCGGCTCGCGGAGCAGCGCCTTGGAGGGCCAGAACATCTTGCGCCCGGCGACGGCGAGCAGCGCCGGCAGCAGGGTGAGGCTGCCCAGCAGCATCACCAGGACCGCGACGGCTATCGCGGGGCCCATCGAGCGGAACTGCCCGAAGGTGGCCAGGCCCAGCGTGGCGAACGCGGCCACGATGGTCAGCGCCGCCGAGGTGATCGCGGTACCCACCCGGGCGGAGACCTGCGCGGCGGCCTCCCGGGCCGGCTGCTCGGGCCGGGCGCGCAGGTGCTCGCGGAAGCGGAACAGCAGGAACAGCATGTAGTCGATGCCGATGCCGAGCAGGACGACGCTGATCAGCCCCGGGGTGCCCGCGTCCAGCTTGAGCCCGGTGAGCAGGGCGGCCCCCGCGACGGCCCCGCCCGCCACGCCGCCGATCAGGGCGACCGCGAGCAGCGGCAGCACCGCGGCCAGCGCGCTGCGGAACACCAGCACGTTGAGCAGGACGATGAGCCCCATCACCACGGCGCCCCCGACCGTGGACGCGGTCTTGTGGGAGTCGGCGGAGTCGACGGCGTCGGCGAGGCCGCCGGTGAAGCCGGTGCGCATCCCCGCCTCGGCGAACTGCGTCCGGGTGCCGTCCCGGAAGGCCCGGTAGACGCCCTGGACGCCCTGGTCCGCGGCGTTCCCGACCAGCTCGACCGAGAGCAGCTCGAAGCTCCGGTCGGGCGCCACCATCGCCGGGGCGATCCGGGGCGTCTGGGAACGGTCGGGGAGCAGGAACGTCGGCTCGTCGTCCGCCCTGGGCATGGCGACCCGGCGCTTGCCCAGCTTCTCCGCCTCGGCCTCGACCCGCGTCTGGTCCGCCGCGCTGAGGGCCTTGCCGTCGGACCGGGCGACCAGCACCGTCACGACGGTGGCGTCGGGGTTCAGCCCGAACTGCTCCTCGGCGATCCGCATCGCGGCGGCCGAGTCGTAGCTGCGGGGCAGGAAGTCGGCGGTCTGGCTCTGCGTGACGCGGGACATCAGCATCGGGGCCAGCGCGGTCAGGACGACGGCCAGCACGCCCCAGAGGGCGACGACCTTCCAGGGATGTCTGGTGGAGTACCCGGTCAGGGCGCGGATCACGATGTCCTCCGACGGACGGACTTGAGTGCGGATGCCTGCCGGGGACGGACTCCCCGACCGGTCTCAAGACCATCACCGCGCAGGCCCTCCGGGCGTCGTGGCGGCGGATGATCCGCACCGGGGCCCGCGCTCCCGCCCGGGCCCGCACCCAGGACCCTGGTCCTGGTCAGGGCCCCGTCCCCGGCCGTCGGGCGGGTCCGCGCACGGCGGCGGCTGTGCGAGGCTGTCGGGGGGACAGGAGGCCGGACGCAGGGGGAGTACCCAGATGCCCAGGAACCGACGGAGCGGGCCCGGCGATGCCCGGGAGCCGCTGGACGCCGACGGCTTCGAGCCGCCGTGGACCCGCAACGACGCGCTGGTGACCGGCGGGGCCTGCGCGATGAACCTGCTCAGCTACGTGTTCTTCGCCTACCCCGACGGCCGGCACGCCGTGAGCGTGCTCGGGTTCCTCCTCGTCGCGCTGGCGGCCCTGCCGCTGCTCGCCCGGCGCAGCCATCCGGGGGCGGTGCTGGCCGCCGTCCTGGTGCTCGACGCGGCCTCCTCCCTGACGGCGTCACTGCCCGTCCACTTCGGGTCCGTGCTGGTGGTCGCCCTGTTCTCGGCGGCCCGGGCCTGCACCGGCCGGGTGACGGCGGTCGCGGCCGTCGCGACGGTGACGCTGACGCTGCTGAGCCAGAGCCACGGCCGGACGCCGACCTGGGAGGCCACCGTCAGCGCGGTCCTCTCCACCCTGATCGTGGTCGGCACCGCGCTGGCGGTAAACCAGTGGCAGCGGCAGGTGGCGGCCAACCGGCAGCTGCTCGCCGACCGCGCGGTGGCGGACGAACGGCGCCGCATCGCCCGGGAGCTGCACGACATCGTGGCCCACCACATCACCACCATGCAGCTGATGGCCGGGGGCGCCCGGGCCAACCTCGGCCGTCCGGAGGTGGTCCGGGAGGCCCTGGTCACCCTGGAGTCCTCCGGGCGGCTCGCGCTGCGCGAGATGCGCCAACTGCTCGACGTGCTGCGGGCCGGCGACGAACCGGAGGCCGCGCCGTCGCCGCCCCAACCCGGCGCCGACGACCTCGACCGCCTGGTGGGCGAGGCCCGGCTCGGCGGGCTGCCGACCGAGTTCGTCGTCCGCGGGCCGCAGCGTCCGCTGCCGCCGACCGTCGGCCTCACCGTGTTCCGGATCGTCCAGGAGGCCCTCACCAACACCCGCAAGTACGCCGGGCCGGCCCGTGCCTCCGTGCACCTGACGTACCGCCGGGACGGGGTCACCGTCGAGGTGCGGGACGACGGCGGGGGCGCTGCACCGGCGGAGCGGACGCCGGCGACGGGTCCGGGCGGTTACGGCCTGATCGGCATGCGCGAGCGGGTCGCCCTGCACGGCGGCACCCTCACCGTCGGTCCGCAGGCCGGCGGCGGCTTCGCGGTGCTGGCCGACCTGCCGCTGACCGGCAACGACGCGGACGACGCGGCTGAAGCGGCCGACGCGGGTGACACGGCTGACACGGCTGACACGGACCGGACGGCCGGGGCGGCCGTCCGACAGGAAGGGGCGTACCGATGACCTGGACGGGGCCGACGGGGCCGACGACACCGCCGAGGATCAGGGTGCTGATCGTGGACGACCAGCCGCTGGTCCGGCGCGGCCTGTCACTGATCCTCTCCCCCGACCCGTCCTTCGAGGTGGTCGGGGAGGCCGAGAACGGCGCCGAGGCCGTCACCCTCGCCCAACGGCTGCGCCCGGACGTGGTGGTGATGGACATCCGGATGCCCGTCCTCGACGGGGTCGGCGCGACCGGCGAACTCGCCGCCACCGTGCCCGACTGCCGCGTCCTGGCCCTCAGCACCTTCGACCTCGACGAGTACGTGGTGGGCGCCCTGCGCGCCGGCGCCTACGGGTTCCTGCCCAAGGACAGCTCCCCGGAGGACCTCGCCGCGGCGATCCACACCGTCCACGCGGGCGAGGCCGCCGTCGCGCCGCGCCTGCTCACCCGGCTGATCTCCACCTATGTCCGGGCCCCCGGCGGTCCGCAGCCGGCGCCCACCGGTCTGGGCGACCTGACCCCGCGCGAGGTCGAGGTGTGGCGCCTGATGGCCACCGGCCTCGACAACGGCGGGATCTCCCGCGCGCTGGACATCAGCGTCTCCACGGTCAAGAACTACATCACCAGCATCTTCGACAAGCTCGCCGTCCGGGACCGCGCCCAGGCGGTCATCGCGGCCTACGAGTCCGGACTGGTCACCGCGCGGGCGACGGCCGGGGACCAGCCCTGGTAGCACGCGCGGGTGCCTCCCCGGCCGTGGGTCGGGGAGGCACCGGCGCGTCGACGCCTCAGGAGCGGCGGCGCAGGCGGCGGCCGAGGAGGACGGCGCCGGCGCCGAGGGTGGCGAGGACGGCGGCGGCGATCGCGGGGGCGGTGCCGGACCCGGAGCCGGTGGCGGCGAGTTCACCGGTGGTCTGGGCGGCCGGGGCGGCCGCGGCGGGGGCCTGCGGGGCCGGGGCGGCGACCGCGGGGGCGGCGGCCGCGGGGGCGGCGGCCGCGGCGGGGGCGGCGGCCGGCTTGACCTCGGCGGCGGCCTTGACCGCTGCCGGGGCGGTGGGCTTCCTCGTGGCCGGCTTCGCCGCGACGGGCGCAGCGGTGGGCGCTGCGGTGGGCGTCCGGGCCGGTGCGAGGACGGTGACGGTGCTGCCCGCCTCGCACATGGTGGTGCCCTCGAACGGGGTGTCGCCCTCGTTGACGAAGAGGCAGGGGCTGAGCCGGGTGGCCCCGAGCGGGGTGTTCACGTCGTAGGCGACCCGGACCCGGGTGGTCTCGGTCCGGCCGGCGGCGATGCCGGAGTTGCGGCCCTGGAGGTAGACGCCGGACAGTTCGTCGCCGGCTCCGCCGGTGACCTTGGCGAGGGTGTCCCAGGTGCCGTCGGCCTTGCGGATCTGGACGGTGGCGTGGGGGTCGCCGAAGAGCACGTTGCCGAGGTTGACGTAGCCGGACGCGGTGGCATTGGTGAGGACGGCGTCGAACTCGATCGGCGCGCCGCCGGCGATCGCGGTGTCGGGGACGGAGGCGAGGGAGGTGCGGATGGAGTCCACCCCGATCGTCCTGGTCTGCTCGGCGAGCTTGACCCAGCCGCCGGGCGCGGTCACGACGGAGCGCAGGCCGATGGAGTCGAAGCCGCCGTTGGTCGCCCCGTTGTGCGGCAGACCCATGGGCGCGCCGATGCGCAGGTCCACGGTGACCGTCCGGCCGGCCGCGACGGTGATGCCGGGCACGCTGCCCTCGTAGCTGGCCGACTCGGGGCCGGACTGGAACGACAGCGGGACGGACTCCCAGCTGCCGGTCGTGGGGTTCCGGTAGTCGATGGTGATGGCGTCCGACGGGGTGCCGAGCGCGGTGGTGGTGCCCAGTTCGAGCAGGAAGTCGGTGGTCTTCTCGCCGGTGTTGGTGATGGTCTCGGTGAACGCGACCGGCTGCCCGGCGAAGCCGACCGACGCCGGCGCCTGGACCGACAGATTCGCGCCCTTCACCCCGTCGGCGAACGCCTGCGTCGGCAGGGCGAGCGAGCCGCCGAGGGCGACGACTGCGAGCGTGGCGGTGACGGCGGCGGTGCGGCGCGAACGGCTGACGCGGGCGGTGCTGGACATGGTTCCCCCTGGAACGTGCCGGTTGCGGGCATGCCGAGGACAGGCCCGGCGATGCCGGCGAAGACTGGATGTGTGAGTGAGTGGCCGGGACTGGACCGGTGAACCACCGGGTCACGGGCGAAGGATCCCCCCGCCTTCGGAAGGTGGCCCACCTTCCGTGCCTCTCACTGAACTAGACGTGTGACCCCCGCCCGGGTTGCAGATGGATTCGAAGAATCTTCGGGCGATCTCGCTCCACCGGCTCCACCGCAGGTCAACGGCCCTTCGACGGCCCCGGCCGATCGGCGTCCGGAGCACGCGACACCCCGAGCGACCGGCCCCACCCCACCGGACCACGGCCCACCCGACACCCGCCACCCGCAAGGCGCCACCGCCCGACGCTCCCGGAACTAGCCTGAGGAGGCTGCCCGGCACACTCCAGGAGACCGCACCCATGGACCCGAAGCAATTCGCCCTCCTCGACGAAGCCCGCAGGGCGCTGCCCGACGGCTTCAAGGTCGAACTCTCCGGTGACACCATCGTGATGACGGTCGGCCCCTCGGGCATCCACCAGCGGAACCTGCTGCTGATCCGCCGCCAGTTCGACGCGCGCGCCCCGCTGGAGCTGCTGCCGAGCGAGAACACCGACCTGGTCTCACCCGCCGTGGGCAAGAGCCGCAACCCCGACCTCACGTACCTTCCGAGCGAGGTGCTGGAGACCACCGACAACCAGGTGCCGGCCGAGGCCGCCGCCGTCGCCGTCGAACTGGTCTCCCCCTCGAACCCCGAGAACGACTGGGTCGGCAAGGTCCGCGACTACCCCCAGATGGGCATCCCGCTCTATCTGCTGATCGACGCCGGGCAACGGACCGTCACCCTGTTCAGCCGACCCGACGGCACGAAGTACCACCGCCGCGAGGACGTCGACTTCGGCGAGACGCTGCACACCCCCGAGCCGTTCGGCTTCGACCTGGTCACGGGTGACCTGCTGCCGTACTGAGCGGGCCCCGGCGCCGGGGCCCGCGCCGCCCGTCAGGCTGTTCGGGTCGCCGTCGGACGGGTCAGCTCCGTGGTGAGCCAGTCCGCGGTGGCGGGGAGCCAGTCGGCGAGGGCGTTGCCGAGCAGGTGGTTGCCGTGCGGGACGTGCAGGAGTTCGCCCCGGGGTGCCCGGTGGGCCAGTGCCCCGGCGTTGGTGACACCGGGGATCCGGTCCTCGCCGCCCTCGACGACCAGCAGCGGGACGGTGATCTCCGGGGCCAGGGCGGTCAGGTCGACCCGGCGGGCGAAGGCGCGGGCCGCGTCCGCGCTCCCGCAGCGCTGGGTCAGGGTCGCGGTGACGAACGGGACCAGGGCGTCCCAGTCCAGCCGGTAGGGGCCGCTGACCACGGCGGCCGCCCGGATCCGCGGTTCGCGGGCGGCCGTCACCGCCGCGTAGTAGCCGCCCAGGCTGAGCCCGGTCACGCCGATCCGCCCGGTGTCCACGCCCTCCCGGCCGGTGACCGCGTCGATCGCCCGGCCGACCACCCGGTGGTAGTCCGGCTCCGGCGCGGCGGCCCCGGCCAGCACGCCCTGCCCCGGGCCGTCCAGGGCGAGGACGCCCGTACCGCGCGCCAGCAGCGCCTCGGCGACCGCGTGGAACTCCTCCTTGCCGGAGTCCATCCCTGGGACGACGATCACCAGCGGTGCGGGGCCGGGCCCGGCCGGGCGGCGGAGCCAGCCCACGAAGGACTCCCCCTCGATCCGCTCGGCCGTCGGTTCGAGGTGGGCCAGCGCGGCCCGCATCGCCTCGTCCGCCTCGGTGGCGGTCGCGCCGGCCGCCGCGCGGTCGGGGTGCGGGAGCAGGCCGGCGAAGTGGAACCAGCGGGCGGCCCTCCGGTAGGCCTCGCCGGCCGAGACCGACCGGCCCTCGGCGGCGGCGCGGTCGGCGGCGTCGCGGTGCCGCCGGCCGGCCGCCCGGAACGCCTCGGGCCACTCCTGTGCGGAGCGCAGCGCCGAGGTGACCCGGGTGTACTCGTGCGGGTCCAGGCCGGCGCCGGTGGCCCGCGGGCGGTTCTCCTCGACGAGGGCGGCCGGCAGGTCGGGGTGGTCGAGGAAGGACAGGTCGGGGGAGCCGGTCATCGGGGGGCACGCTCATCTCATGGTCGGTGGTGCACGGTCGGGCGGAGTCAGGACGGGCGGTCAGGGCTCTCAGGGCGCGCTCAGGGCGCTCAGGGCAGGGTGAGGACGGCCTTGCCCCGGATCCGCCGCTCCCGCAGATCGGTGAGCACGGCGGCGGTCCGCGCCCAGGGCGCGACCCGGCCGACCTCCGGGGTCAGCCGCCCCTCCCCCACCAGGCGGACCAGGGTGGCGAGGTCCTCACCGTCGGGTACGTCGGAGTCCGTGTAGTGGAAGTGCCGGAGCGTGGCGGACTCCGGCCCGGCGAAGAAGTCGAAGAAGTCGAGCGTGACCGGCGTCCGGGAGGCCTGGCCGAACCAGATCAGCGTGCCCCGGCGGGCCAGCCGGGCGAGCGCGAGCGGCAGGTCGGCGCCGCCCGTCGACTCCAGCACCAGGTCGTACGGGCCGCGGGCCGCGCCCACCGAGTGGACCACCTCCGCCGCACCCAGCTCGACCAGCCGTCGCCCGCGCTCCGCCGAGGCGGTGACCGCGGTCAGCTCCGCACCCGCCGCCGAGGCCAGCTCGGTGACGTAGTGGCCGACGCCCCCGGAGGCGCCGGTGAGCAGCACCCGGCGGCCGGCCAGCGCACCGGCGGTGCGCAGCAGCCGCAGCGCGGTGAGACCGGCCAGCGGCAGGGCGGCGGCGCGGACGGCGTCCAGCCCGTCCGGGATCTCGGCGAGCGAGCCGACCGGCACGCACACGTACTCGGCCCACCCGCCGGCCGGCGGGTGGCCGACGACGCGGCGGCAGACGGCCGGCCCGGAGCCGTCGGCGGCGGCCTGCACGACCAGGCCCGCGATGTCCTTGCCGGGGCGCCAGCCCGGCCGGGGCGCCTCCAGCTGGAACGTCTCGCCACGGTTCACCGCGAACGCCTCGACCTTCACCAGGGCCTCGCCCGGTCCCGGTCGCGGCTGCGTCACCTCCGCGAACGCCACCGTCGCGTCCGCCCGTCCGGTCGGTGTCAGCGCCCTCATGGCCTTCGGCCCTCCGTCTCCCCCTCGCCGGCCGGTCCGGCCGAGCTCGTGGTCCCAGCAGACCGCGACCGCCCGGAGCCGGTCCAACAACCGCTCGGCGGTCCCGACAACCGACCGTTGTCGGGGCCCTCCGGGCAGCGGCAGGCCGTGGGCAGGCCGGGAGGCCGGGAGGCCCTAGGGTGGGCGGCCATGGATCTCGATCTCTCCCAGGTCCGCGCCTTCACCACGGCGGCCGAGGAACTGCACTTCGGCCGTGCCGCCGCCCGGCTGGCGATCAGCCAGCAGGCCCTGTCCAAGCGGATCGCCCGGCTGGAGGCGGCGCTCGGCGCCCGGCTGCTCGACCGCGACCCGCGCGGCGTCGGACTCACCGGGGCCGGGCACCGGTTCCTGGAGCCCGCCCGGCGGCTGCTCGCCCAGGGCGACCGCGCCGTGGCGGCGGTGGCCCGTACCCGGCGCCCGCTGCGCGTCGACGTCTGGGGGCACCTGTACGCGCCGATGCGGACGGTCGCCCGGGCCGTCGACGGGGTGTCCGGGCTGGAGGTGGAGCCCGTCCCGGGGCGGGACCTCCCCTCGGTGGCGGCGGCCCTGCTGCGCGGCGAGTCGGACGCGGGCTTCGGCCGGGTGCACCCGCTGCCCGACGGCCGGGACGCGGGGCTGGCGCACCGGCTGGTCCGGCTGGAGCCGGTGGACGCGCTGCTGAGCACCGACCACCCGCTGGCCGACCGCGACGTGCTGCGCCCGGAGGACCTGCGCTCCGGCGTGCTGCGCTACCCGGCCGCGGTGGACCGGCTGGACTTCCTGACCCGGTTCGCGGACCGCTTCGGCATCGCGGAGCGGGCCGGCTCGACCAATCTGGGCCTGGAGAGCTTCGCCGACCGGATCCGCACCGACCCGTCCTGCTTCTCGCTGCTCCCCGCCGACTGCCCGCTGCCCGGCCCCGCGGGCGGCCCCGGCCGCCCCGGCATCCGGACCGTCCCGCTGGTCGACCCCACCCCGCTCTACGCCTGGTCGCTGCTCTGGCGCGACGGCGACGAACCGGCGGCCCGGCTGGACCCGCTGCTCGGGGCGTTCACCGAGGCGGCCCGGCGCAACCGCTGGCTGGAGTACGACCCGGCCCGTGACTGGCTGCCCGGCCCGGACGAGGCGGCCCTGGACGGCTGACGGCCTCCGGGCGGGCCGTCCTCGGCGCCCCCGGTGCCCGGAGCACCGACCGTCGCCCCGGTCCGCCGCGGTTCTCCGGGCGCCGCCCCGGGCGGGGTTCGCCCGGAGGCCGTGGCGGCTGTGACACTGGAGGGGCTCGAAAACCGAGGTGCGCGCCGCCGCATCTCCTTGCGAACCTAGAGGGATGCCCGCAGTGAGTTCTCCCGCAGTCCAGTCCGCCGACGCGTCCACGGAGGGCGGCGGCCCCGGTATCGGCGAGCTGGCCGCCCGTCTGCCCGAACTGACCCTGCGCGACCAGGTGCGGATCGGGCGGCGGCTGGAGGGCGCCCGGCGGGTCCGCAAGCCCGAGGCCCGGCAGAAGGTCGCCGCCGAGATCGCCCGCGACGTCGAGCGCGCCGAGCTGCTGGTCGCGCAGCGCCGGGCCGCCGTCCCCGAGATCACCTATCCCGCCGAGCTGCCGGTCAGCCAGAAGAAGGACGAGATCCTCGCCGCCATCCGCGACCACCAGGTGGTGATCGTGGCGGGTGAGACCGGCTCCGGCAAGACCACCCAGATCCCGAAGATCTGTCTGGAGCTGGGCCGCGGGGTCCGCGGCCTGGTCGGGCACACCCAGCCCCGCCGGATCGCCGCCCGGACGGTGGCCGAGCGCGTCGCGGAGGAGATGCGCACGCCGCTCGGCGAGGCGGTCGGCTGGAAGGTCCGGTTCACCGACCAGGTCGGCCCGGACACCCTGGTCAAGCTGATGACCGACGGCATCCTGCTCGCCGAGATCCAGACCGACCGTGAGCTGCGCCAGTACGACACCCTGATCATCGACGAGGCGCACGAGCGCAGCCTCAACATCGACTTCATCCTCGGCTACATCAAGCAGCTGCTGCCCCGCCGGCCCGACCTCAAGGTCGTCATCACCTCGGCGACCATCGACCCCGAGCGCTTCGCCCACCACTTCGGCGACGCCCCGATCGTCGAGGTCTCCGGCCGCACCTACCCGGTCGAGGTCCGCTACCGGCCGATCGTCGAGGACGCCGACGACGCGGACGGCGACCACGGCCCCAGCGACGCCGACCGGGACCGCGACCAGATCCAGGCGATCTGCGAGGCCGCCGAGGAGCTCCAGGCCGAGGGCCCCGGCGACATCCTGGTCTTCCTCTCCGGCGAGCGCGAGATCCGCGACACCGCCGACGCCCTCAACAAGCTGAAGCTGAAGTTCACCGAGGTCCTCCCGCTCTACGCCCGGCTGAGTTCGGCGGAGCAGCACAAGGTCTTCCAGCGCTCCAGCTCCCGCCGGATCGTCCTGGCGACCAACGTCGCCGAGACCAGCCTCACCGTCCCGGGCATCAAGTACGTGATCGACCCGGGCACCGCCCGCATCTCCCGCTACAGCCACCGCACCAAGGTGCAGCGGCTGCCGATCGAGGCGATCAGCCAGGCCAGCGCCAACCAGCGCAAGGGCCGCTGCGGCCGTACCTCGGACGGCATCTGCATCCGGCTGTACTCGGAGGAGGACTTCCTCTCCCGCCCCGAGTTCACCGACGCCGAGATCCTGCGCACCAACCTGGCCTCGGTCATCCTCCAGATGACCGCCGCCGGCCTCGGCGACATCGCCGCCTTCCCGTTCCTGGACCCGCCGGACTCCCGCAACATCAAGGACGGCGTCAACCTCCTCCACGAACTCGGCGCCCTCGACCCCGACGAGAAGGACGTCCGCAAGCGCCTCACCCCGCTCGGCCGCCAGCTGGCCCAGCTCCCGGTGGACCCGCGGATGGCCCGGATGGTCCTGGAGGCCGACAAGAACGGCTGTGTCCGCGACGTCATGGTGATCGCCGCCGCGCTCTCCATCCAGGACCCGCGCGAACGCCCCACCGAGAAGCGCCAGGCCGCCGACGACCGGCACCGCCGCTTCCAGTCCGAGACCTCCGACTTCCTCTCCTACCTCGCCATGTGGCGCTACGTGCGGGAGCAGCAGAAGGAGCTCTCCTCCTCGGCCTTCCGCCGGATGTGCAAGGCCGAGTTCCTCAACTACCTGCGGATACGGGAGTGGCAGGACATCTACTCGCAGCTCCGCACGGTCGCCAAACAGCTCGGTGTCACCATCGAGGAGCCCCATCCCGACGCCGAACCGGACGCCGACCGGATCCACCAGTCGCTGCTGGCCGGCCTGCTCTCGCACCTCGGCCTCTACGACGTCGAGAAGCGCGAGTACGGCGGCGCCCGCGGCGCCCGGTTCGCGGTCTTCCCCGGCTCCGGCCTGTTCAAGAAGCCGCCGCGCTGGGTGATGTCCGCCGAGCTGGTCGAGACGTCCCGGCTCTGGGCGCGGATCAACGCGAAGATCGAGCCCGAGTGGGTGGAGCCGCTGGCCGGCCACCTGATCAAGCGCAGCTACAGCGAGCCGCACTGGGAGAAGAAGGCCGGCGCGGTGCTGGCCTACGAGAAGGTGACCCTCTACGGGATGCCGATCGTCGCCCAGCGCAAGGTCAACTACGGCCGGATCGACGCGGAGCTCTGCCGCGAGCTGTTCATCCGCAACGCGCTGGTCGAGGGCGACTGGGAGACCCACCACCGCTTCTTCGCCGAGAACCGCAAGCTGCTCAGCGAGGTCGAGGAGCTGGAGAACCGGGCCCGCCGCCGGGACATCATGGTCGACGACCAGACCCTGTTCGACTTCTACGACAGCCGGCTGCCCGAGGACATCGTCTCCACCCGGCACTTCGACTCCTGGTGGAAGAAGACCCGGCACGACCAGCCGGACCTGCTCAGCTTCGAGAAGTCGATGCTGATCAACGACTCGGCGGACGGCGTCACCGAGGCGGACTACCCGGACTACTGGCAGCAGGGCAAGCTCCGCTTCAAGCTGACCTACCAGTTCGAGCCGGGCAGCGACGCGGACGGCGTGACCGTCCACATCCCGCTCCCGGTGCTCAACCAGGTCACCGCCGAGGGCTTCGACTGGCAGATCCCCGGCCTGCGCGAGGAGCTGGTCACCGCCTACATCCGGGCGCTGCCGAAGGCGATCCGCCGCAACTTCGTCCCGGCCCCGGACTACGCCAAGGCGGCCCTGCGCCAGGTGAAGGACCGCCAGGAGCCCCTGCTGCCCACCCTGGAGCACGTCCTGAAGCGGATGACGGCGATCACCGTCCCGCCGGAGGCCTGGGACGACGAGCGGGTGCCGGACCACCTCAAGGTCACCTTCCGGGTGGTCGACGGCCGCAAGAAGCTCGCCGAGTCCAAGGACCTGGAGGACCTCCGGCTGCAGCTGAAGCCCAAGCTCAAGGAGACCCTCTCCTCGGCCGCCTCGGGCCAGGGCATCGAGCAGTCCGGGCTGACCGCCTGGCCGGCCTCGCTGCCGGTGCTCCAGCGCACCTTCGAGCAGCGCTCGCGCGGCCATTCGCTGCGCGCCTACCCGGCCCTGGTGGACGAGCGGGACACGGTCGGGATCAAGCTCTTCGACACCCCGCAGGCGCAGGCCCAGGCGATGTGGGAGGGCACCCGGCGGCTGCTGATGCTGACCACCAACTCGCCCGCCAAGTCGATCCAGGGCCGGCTGGGCAACCAGGCGAAGCTCGCCCTGTCGTACAACCCGCACGGGTCGATCCCGGCGCTGTTCGAGGACGTGGTGGCCTGCGCCACCGACCGGCTGATGGCCTCGGCCGGCGGACCGGCCTGGGACGAGGCCGCCTTCGGCAAGCTGCACGAGAAGGTCCGCACCGACCTCTACGAACTGTCGGCGGACACCACGCTGAAGACGGCCACCGCGCTGATCGCCTTCCACCGGGCCTCGACCCGGCTGAAGGCGGTGAGCAGCCCGGTGCTGCTGACGGCGGTCAACGACATCCGGCTGCACCTGGCCTCGCTGGTGCACCCCGGGTTCGTCACCGAGGCCGGCTGGCAGCGGCTGCCGGACCTCAAGCGCTACCTGCTGGCGGTGGACCGCCGGCTGGAGGCGCTGCCCAACCACCCGCAGCGGGACGCCCAGCAGCTGCTGAAGGTGCAGCAGGTGCAGCAGGAGTACGGGGAGCTGCTGGCGGCCGTGCCGGCCGGGCAGCAGCCGTCCCCGGCGGTGCTGGCGATCCGCTGGATGATCGAGGAGCTGCGGGTCAGCTTCTTCGCCCAGTCACTGGGTACGCCGACCCCGGTCTCGGAGAAGCGGATCTCGAAGGCGATGGAGGCGGCCAGGGCCACGCTCTGAGCTGGGAGGGGCCCTCAGGAGCCAGTTCGACCTGGGGGCCCACCATGGGCTACAGTCTGTCTTGTTCGCAGCGCAGCAAAGCGAGTGAACAAGATCAGAACACTCTGGTCCTGTGGAGCAGTTGGTTAGCTCGCCACCCTGTCAAGGTGGAGGTCGCGGGTTCAAGTCCCGTCAGGATCGCCGTAGCCGAGAGGCCCGGAACCGTTTGGTTCCGGGCCTCTCGCGTTTGCCCCGGGAGGGATCCCTACCCCGGACTAGGTCTAGACCACAAGCAACGACCCGCGTGATCGTCGTCACTTATCTTTTCCCGAGACCGGACACATGGCACCCCTTCCCCAGGGGTGCCAATTTAATATGTAAAATTGCACAGCTATGAACTGTATATCCCCCCCGCCCCAGGGGCCTCAAATCGTTATCCGGAGTTCAACATTCCGGCCGCCCGGCACGATCTCCGGGAGCGCCCGCAGGCATGCAAAGGGGCTGCTTACCGGACCCGGCGGAGTCCGGTAAGCAGCCCCTTTGAAAGAGCCTTCGGCCTATCAGGCCTCGGTTCGCTGGGCGGGAATACCGGCCAGCAGGGCGCGCACCTCCGCCTCGCGGTAACGACGGTGCCCGCCAAGCGTGCGAATGGACGTGAGCTTGCCTGCCTTGGCCCAGCGGGTAACCGTCTTCGGGTCCACGCGGAACATGGTGGCGACCTCTGCCGGCGTCAGCAGGGGTTCAGCATCAGGGGTACGAGCGGTCATGAGCGGCCTCCTCGGGAGAACCGAACCAGGGCGGTTCTATCCTTCAAATTCTGCACCTTGGCCCGCGATGCCCGAAATGGCATAGACGGGCCGAGTCGGTTATAGGACGAACGGCTTGTCCTGGTGTCTACAACTACACCATCCGTCCAGCCCTATCGACCAAACCGCCAAAATTGACCCCTCACGGGTTCAAGGCTGACGGATGGCGATGGACCACCCCATAACGGGCAGTCACCTTATAGTGACATCCGGTTACGAGGAGACCAGACCCGCTGTTTCCTCGCAAGGTACGCATCGGTTCCAGAACCACCCAAAAGTGGGCACGCTCATGTGAAGTTGGGCTGGTTGTCCCATTTTTGCACATAGGGGTAAGTTCGCGTCAACGGTGAGTAGTGTCACGTTCGATAGCTATTGACCCGAACCAGGACCTTGGTCATACGGCTCGGGCCGTAGGACTCTTCCAGTCTTACAAGTACCACCGACACCCCGCCCCGCCAGCACTGACGCCCCGTCGACCGGGCCCCCGCGGCACCTCGCACCCCTCCCCGCGGCCCTCCGACGCCTCCCCCGGGCCGGACCGACCCCCCTCCCCTACCCGCTGACTCAGTTCGCGTACCGCAGTGCCAGGACCCGCCGCCAGCGCACCGTCAGTTCCTCGTACACCCGCAGCGCCTCCGCCGCCTCGCCGGCCCGCAGCGCCCGCAGCCCGTCCTCCAGCTCCCCCGCCGAACGGTCCGCCAGCAACTGCTCCGGCCCCAGCAGGTGCACCAGCCCCCCGTAGTCCAGCTCCACCAGGGAACGCGGGTGGAACTCCTCCAGCCACCGCCCCACCAGCTCCGCCCCGCGCACCAGGTCCCCCTCCGGCACGGCCTCGCGCAGCGCCCGGTAGGCCCGGGCCACCCGGCGGCGCGCCTGCGCCATCGGCGTCAGGTAGAACAGCGCCGCCTGCTCCCCCTTCTCCGCACGGTCGAACCCGGCGCCGCCCGCCGCCCCACCGGGCTCCGCCGCGCCCCCGGCCGGCTCCTGATCGCCCGTCCCGCCCGCCTCGCCCGGGCCGCCCGCCGGCACGAAGCAGCGGTCCTCCTCCCCGAACGGCAGGAACCAGCGCACCGGCACCTCCCACCGGCTGGTCACGATCCACGGCCGGGCGTCCGGGTGCTCGGCCCGCCAGCGCTCCCGGTCCGCCTCGGCGGCCGCCCGGGTGGCCGGCGGCAGCGCGGTGTCCAGCAGCGCCACCGGCGCCGCCGCCCGCAGCTCGTCCAGCGCCTGCCAGGTGCGCAGCCGGGTCGCCCAGGGGCAGACGTACAGCACCCCGTCCACCGACCGCACGAAGGCCCGCTCGCTCTCCCGCTCCGGCAGGGCGCGGGGGGTGCGGCCGACCAGCTCCGCCAGTGCCGCCCGCTGCTCCTCCAGCGCCGCCGCCGCGACCGGACGGCCGGCCTCCGCGGCATCCGGCCCGTGCGCCGCGGCGTAGGCCTGCCAGCGCGCGCGCTCGGGCTCCGGGTAGGCGGCCAGCGGCTCGTAGACCCGCAGGTGGGCGGCGTAGGGCGGCAGTACGGAGGTGCGCACGACGGTCACGTTCTGCATCGTCGCACGCACCGGCCCCCGCCCGGGAGGCCTTCGGCCGGGAGCCGTTCGGGAACGCGCTCCGCCCGCCCCCGTCTCAGTAGGCGGACAACCCGCGCAAGCTCGTACAAGAGGGCAGATCGAGGACGACCGCGCGACTACGCTTCGCCTTAGGCGCCCGCACCACAGCAGCGGGCCTCGGATACTGGAGTCACCACAGTGACCGACGTACAGACCGCATCCGCCGCGTACCCCGCACCCGGAGTGCTCAGCAGGATCTTCCGTACCGAACAGGACGGCGCCGCTCCCGGCGACGGCCACGAGCAGGTCGTCCTCTGCCACGACCGCAGCTCCGGCCTCAAGGCCATCATCGCCATCCACTCCACCGCCCTGGGCCCGGCCCTCGGCGGCACCCGCTTCTTCCCGTACGCCTCGGAGGAAGCGGCCCTGGAGGACGCGCTG
Source organism: Kitasatospora sp. NPDC028961 (assembly GCF_055564815.1). Taxonomy (NCBI): domain Bacteria; kingdom Bacillati; phylum Actinomycetota; class Actinomycetes; order Kitasatosporales; family Streptomycetaceae; genus Kitasatospora; species Kitasatospora sp. NPDC028961. The sequence continues at coordinate 81,588 of NZ_JBVHVO010000022.1, forward strand.
AACCTCTCGCGCGGCATGTCGTACAAGAACGCGCTGGCCGGGCTCGACCTCGGCGGCGGCAAGGCCGTCATCATCGGCGACCCGAACAAGGACAAGAACGAGGCGATGCTGCGGGCCTACGGCCGCTTCGTCGAGTCCCTGCGCGGGCGCTACATCACCGCCTGCGACGTCGGCACCTACGTGCAGGACATGGACGTCATCGCCCGCGAGACCGGGTTCGTCACCGGCCGCTCGCCCGAGAACGGCGGCGCCGGCGACTCCTCCATCCTGACCGCCTTCGGCGTCTTCCAGGGCATGCGCGCCAGCGCCCAGGCCCGCTGGGGCCAGCCCACCCTGCGCGGCAAGCGGGTCGGTGTGGCCGGCGTCGGCAAGGTCGGCCACTACCTGGTCGGCCACCTGGTCGCGGACGGCGCCACCGTCGTCATCACCGACGTCTCCGAGGCCGCCGTGAACCGCGTGCGCGCCGCTCACCCGGAGGTCGAGGTGGTGGCCGACAGCGCCGCCCTGCTCCAGAGCAAGCTGGACGTCTACGCCCCCTGCGCCCTCGGCGGCGCCCTCACCGACGACACCGTGGGCACCCTCGGCGAGTTCGGCACCTCCGTCGTGTGCGGCGCGGCCAACAACCAGCTCGCCCACCCCGGCGTCGAGAAGGACCTGGCCGACCGCGGCATCCTCTACGCCCCGGACTACCTGGTGAACTCCGGTGGCGTGATCCAGGTCGCCGACGAGATCGAGGGCTTCAACTTCGACCGGGCCAAGAACAAGGCCACCCGGATCTTCGACACCACCCTGGAGATCTTCACCCGGGCCGCCGCCGACGGCGTGCCGCCGGCCGTCGCCGCCGACCGGCTCGCCGAGAAGCGGATGCGCGAGATCAGCGCGCTCCGCTCGGTGCTGCTGCCGGGTGCCCGCCGGGGCTGACCCCGAGCGGCCGGAGCCGCTCCCCGGCGCGTCGCGGACTCCGTGACGCACCGGGGGGCGGCTCCTCCGTCTCCGGCCCGCGGCGGGGCCCCGAGAGCCCTCCCGGCCCCGCCGCGGGGGCCCGGGACGACTCGTCCCGCGCGCATCACGATGTGGAACCGGATTCTCACTTCTGCGCCCGATCGGGTGATCCACCACCCCCCTTGGGGGGATAATCGATCCCGGAACGACGGACCTCAGCTACCTCCGGACAGCGCGCAAACTGCCGCAAAACCTCCCGTGACCTGGGAAGACCTGGTCTCGGGTGCGGCCGGTGCGCGCCACGTCACACCGACGACGTACCGTCCAGCGGCAGAAACAGGTACCGTTAATGCTCCAAGGGACGGTTCTCCCCATTCGGGCGGGCCGCTCTTGATCATGAACACGTGTCAGACTCGGGGCCGTGAGCCCCATCGTTGAGGGGGTCGACCCATGGGGCGCGGCCGGGCCAAGGCCAAGCAGACGAAGGTCGCCCGCGAGCTGAAGTACAACAGCGGCGGGTTCGACGCCAATCGTCTGTCCAACGAGCTGGGCGTATCGCCCTCTACCGCCTCGATCGAGCCTGAGCCGATCGAGGAAGAAGAGGACGACGACCCCTACGCGGAATACGCGGCTCGGTACGCCGACGACGACGAGGACGATGACAGCACGTCGGGGACCGGGCCTTCGCAGGCCCGCCGCCGCGCGTAGTCACAGTCTGGCCTGACCGGCCCGCGCGCCCAGAGCGCCGGGCCGGTTTTCGGCGTTCCCTGGGTGCGGGCGCTCCGCTCCGGCCCCGCCGGTCCCGTCACGGCTCCCCGGACACGCGAAGGGCCCCTCCCGCGGTCTCCCGCCGGAGGGGCCCTTCGTCATGCCGCTCAGCCCGCGGTGAAGGCCTCGTAGGCGTTGTAGAGCGCCGCGCCGCCCTCGTGCTCGCCGGAGCGCTCGACGATGTCGCCGAGCAGCCAGGACTCGACGCCGCGGTCCTCCAGGATCGACAGCACGACGTCCACCGAGTGCGGCGGGACGACCGCGACCATGCCGACGCCCATGTTCAGGGTCTTCTCGATCTCCAGGGTGGCCACCTTGCCGACCTCGGCGACGGTCTGGAACACCGGCAGCGGCGTCCAGGTACCGCGGTCCAGGCGGGCGTGCAGGCCGTCCGGGATCACCCGTGCCAGGTTGGCCGCCAGGCCGCCGCCGGTCACGTGTGAGAAGGCGTGCACCTCGGTGGCCCGGGTGAGCGCCAGGCAGTCCAGCGAGTAGATCCGGGTCGGCTCCAGCAGCTCCTCGCCGAGCGTGCGGCCGAACTCCTCGACCTTGCGGTCCAGCTTCCAGCCGGCCTCGTTCAGCAGCACGTGGCGCACCAGCGAGTAGCCGTTGGAGTGCAGGCCGGAGGCGGCCATCGCGATCACCACGTCGCCCGCGCGGACGCGGTCGGCGCCCAGCAGGGCGTCCGCCTCGACCACACCGGTGCCGGCGCCCGCCACGTCGTACTCGTCCGGGCCGAGCAGGCCCGGGTGCTCGGCGGTCTCGCCGCCGACCAGGGCGCAGCCGGCCAGCGCGCAGCCCTCCGCGATGCCCTTGACGATCGCGGCGACCCGCTCCGGCACGACCTTGCCGACGCAGATGTAGTCGGTCATGAACAGCGGCTCGGCGCCGCAGACCACCAGGTCGTCGACGACCATGCCGACCAGGTCGTGGCCGATGGTGTCGTGCTTGTCCATGGCGGCGGCGATGGCGACCTTCGTCCCCACGCCGTCGGTGGCCGAGGCCAGCAGCGGCCGCTCGTAGCGCTTGAAGGCGGACGCGTCGAAGAGCCCGGCGAAACCGCCGATGCCGCCGACCACCTCGGGGCGGCTGGCCTTCTTCACCCACTGCTTCATGAGCTCGACGGCGCGGTCGCCCGCCTCGATGTCGACGCCGGCGGCGGCGTAGGTGGCGCCGTTCTGGTTCGTGGTCACTGCGGTGCGGCCCTTTCGGGTCAGTGGGGGTTGGAACAGCGGTGGGGCCCCGGGTTCCGGGACCCCACCGTCAGGTCGTTACGGGCGGCGCAGGGCGTCGGCCGCGCCCGCTCCGCCGAGCAGGGACTGGACGCCGTCCAGGTCGCTGCCGCTGGTCGGCTTGCCGCGGACCGCGGGCGGCTGCTGGCCGCCCTTGATCTCGGCCTCCAGCAGGAGCTTCCCGAGCAGCGCCGGGTCGGGCAGCTCCATCGGGTACTCGCCGTCGAAGCAGGCCCGGCAGAGCCGGTCCTTCGGCTGCTTGGTGGCCTCGATCATGCCGTCGATCGAGATGTAGGAGAGCGAGTCCGCACCGAGCGTGCGGCCGATCTCCTCGATGGTCATGCCGTTGGCGATCAGCTCCGCGCGGGTGGCGAAGTCGATGCCGAAGAAGCAGGGCCACTTGACCGGCGGCGAGGAGATCCGGATGTGGACCTCGGCCGCGCCGGCCTCACGGAGCATCTTCACCAGCGCGCGCTGGGTGTTGCCGCGGACGATCGAGTCGTCCACGACCACCAGGCGCTTGCCCTGGATGACCTCGCGCAGCGGGTTGAGCTTCAGCCGGATGCCGAGCTGGCGGATGGTCTGGCTGGGCTGGATGAAGGTGCGGCCCACGTAGGCGTTCTTCACCAGGCCCGAGCCGTACGGGATCCCGCTGGCCTCGGCGTAGCCGATGGCGGCCGGGGTGCCGGACTCCGGGGTCGCTATCACCAGGTCGGCCTCGACGGGCGCCTCGGCGGCCAGCCTGCGACCCATCTCCACGCGGGAGAGGTGCACGTTGCGGCCGGCGATGGAGGTGTCGGGGCGGGCCAGGTAGACGTACTCGAAGACGCAGCCCTTGGGCTTGGCCTCGGCGAAGCGGGAGGTCCGCATGCCGTTCTCGTCGATGGCGATGAGTTCGCCGGGCTCGACCTCGCGGATGAAGGAGGCGCCGCAGATGTCCAGCGCCGCCGTCTCGGAGGCGACCACCCAGCCGCGCTCCAGCCGGCCGAGCACCAGCGGGCGGATGCCCTGCGGGTCGCGGGCGGCGTAGAGCGTGTGCTCGTCCATGAAGACGAGCGAGAACGCGCCCTTGACCTTGGGCAGGACGAGCTTGGCCGTCTCCTCGATGGAGAGGTCCGGGTGGCCCGCGAGGAGGGCGGTCACCAGGTCGGTGTCGTTGGTCGCGGCGGACCGGCCCGAGCGGGAGACGTGCTCCTCACCGGGCAGTTCGGCGACCATGGCCGCCAGTTCGGCGGTGTTCACCAGGTTTCCGTTGTGCCCGAGGGCCAGCGAACCGTGAACGGTCGCGCGGAAGGTCGGCTGGGCGTTCTCCCAGACCGAGGAACCGGTGGTCGAGTAGCGGGCGTGTCCGACGGCGATATGCCCGTGCAACGACCCCAGGGAGGCCTCGTCGAAGACCTGGGAGACGAGTCCCATGTCCTTGAAGACGAGAATCTGGGAGCCGTTGCTCACTGCGATGCCCGCGGATTCCTGACCGCGGTGCTGCAGGGCGTAAAGGCCGAAGAACGTGAGCTTGGCGACCTCCTCGCCGGGAGCCCAGACACCGAAGACGCCGCAAGCGTCCTGGGGGCCTTTCTCACCGGGAAGAAGATCGTGGTTGAGTCTTCCGTCACCACGTGGCACGCCTTCGAGTCTAGGGCAGTTGGCACAGGCTTCCGGAACCAGGGCGGCGCGGATTCTTGGGCGATCGCTCGGCAACGCGCGTAGACAAAACCCCTTACCGGGGGCGGATTTCGAGGGCACGGAATTCGGTCGAGGGGCGCTTGGCCTTGTGGGTCGCGCCCGTTGGGGCCTTTCCGCCCGCGGACGGCCCGGAGGTTAACGGCGGGCAACGTGAGCCTGCTCACCCAGGGGGCCGGGCGGGGCCGCCGGGCCTCGCGGGGCCGTCTTCGGCCCTCCGCTTCGGCCCCTTCGGGCCTCGGTCCAGTCCTCGATTCGGGCCTCGGTTCGGCTCTCCCCTGGCTTCCCCGGGCTCCCCCGGCCTCAGCCGCTCGGGAGCAGGAGCCCCCAGGCGCCCGGGTGCACCGTCCAGGTCCGATCCCGGACCGGGCCCACCGGCTGGCCGTCCGCCTCGTAGCCGAACCCGCGCCCCGTCACCGCGAGGGTCGCCGCCCGGGCGCGCACCAGTGCGCCGGGCGTGCGGACCACGATCTCCATCACGCCGCCGATCGCCTCCCCGCCCGGCAGGGTCACCTCGACCACCCGGACCGGCTGATTGAGGTCGGCCAGCAGCCGGCCGTCCGCCTCGACCCGGAGCAGCGCGCTGTGCTCGCCCCGGCCGGCCTCGACCGTGAGTGAGGTCCCCTGCTCGGCCGCAGCCAGTTTCGCCCATAGCGAACGCCAGCCACCCGTACGGCCCGCTATCCGGCGCGCTCCGCTGCCGGAGATCCGCACCTTGCCGAGCGCCACTCCGCCACCGTCGTCCACCAGCAGGTCCAGCTTGCGCGGCACGCCGCCGAGCACCGCCCGCGCGGCCGCCACCGGCTCGCCCGGCACACCGAGCGCGCGGGCCGCCACCAGCTCGTCGGACCGGCCCACCGGGACCATGCCGACCGGGTCCGCACCCAGCTCACGCTGGCGGTAGAGGGCTTGGAGCACCCGTTGCATCGCGAGGTCGGAGCCGATCACCACCGGTCGGCGGCGGCCCCGGTGCGAAAGCACCCGGTCGAGTTCGGAAGGGCTCTCCGGGTAGGCCACCTTGGCGTCCGTCCCTCCGCACAGGACGTCCCTCGCGATCCGCACCGACTCGCCGTCGGTCTGCCGGGCCGCCGGGTCGAGGAGCAGGAGGAGCGGTTCGTGGCCGCCGGTTGCGGGCGTGGACAGGGACGACACGACCGGTCCTTCCTCAGGTAATCTCTCGGTGCAAGAGCCCCTTGCGCTATTGCGCCAGGGGCTTCGTCTATCTCGGGGCAGACTGCGGCCTTCGCAGGATGCCCCAACCGGAAGGGGTGTACGCCTGTGCCGGCACTCGTGCTCGTTGGCGCTCAGTGGGGGGACGAGGGCAAGGGGAAGGCGACCGACCTCCTCGGCGGCTCCGTCGACTACGTCGTTCGCTACCAGGGCGGCAACAACGCCGGTCACACGGTGGTCATCGGCGACCAGAAGTATGCCCTGCACCTGCTGCCTTCCGGCATCCTCAGCCCGAATGTGACGCCGGTGATCGGCAACGGCGTCGTCATCGACCCGGGCGTGCTGCTCTCCGAGCTCAGCGGGCTGAACGAGCGCGGCATCGACACCTCCAAGCTGCTGATCTCGGGCAACGCCCACCTGATCACGCCGTACCACCGCACCCTGGACAAGGTCACCGAGCGCTTCCTGGGCAAGCGCCGGATCGGCACCACCGGCCGCGGCATCGGCCCGACCTACGCGGACAAGATCAACCGCGTCGGCATCCGGGTCCAGGACCTCTTCGACGAGTCGATCCTGCAGCAGAAGATCGAAGCCGCGCTGCACGACAAGAACCAGCTGCTGGTGAAGCTCTACAACCGCCGCGCCATCCCGGCCGAGCTGGTCCTGGAGGAGTACCTCGGCTACGCGGACAAGATCAAGCCGTTCCTGGCCGACACCACCCTGGTGCTCGACGAGGCGCTGAAGGCCAACAAGGTCGTCCTGCTGGAGGGCGGCCAGGGCACCCTGCTCGACGTCGACCACGGCACGTACCCCTTCGTGACCTCGTCGAACCCGACCGCCGGCGGTGCCTGCACCGGCGCCGGCATCGGCCCGACCAAGATCGACCGGGTCATCGGCATCCTGAAGGCGTACACCACCCGCGTCGGCTCGGGCCCGTTCCCGACCGAGCTGCTGGACGCCGACGGCGAGGCGCTGCGCCGGATCGGCGGCGAGCGCGGTGTGACCACCGGCCGCGACCGGCGCTGCGGCTGGTTCGACGCGGTGATCGCGCGCTACGCGACCCGGGTCAACGGCCTGACCGACTTCTTCCTCACCAAGCTGGACGTGCTGACCGGCTGGGAGCAGATCCCGGTCTGCGTCGCGTACGAGATCGACGGCAAGCGCGTCGAGGAGCTCCCGTACAACCAGTCCGACTTCCACCACGCCAAGCCGATCTACGAGACGCTGCCGGGCTGGACCGAGGACATCAGCAAGGCCCAGACCTTCGCCGACCTGCCGAAGAACGCGCAGGCCTACGTGAAGGCGCTGGAGGAGATGTCGGGCGCGCAGATCTCCGCCATCGGCGTCGGCCCGGGCCGGACCGAGACGATCGAGATCAACTCGTTCATCTGAGTCCGAACCGCCGGGAGTGAGCGAGAGGGCCCTGCGGGACGCTGCGTCCCGCAGGGCCTTCTCCTTGCCTCGGGGCATCTGAACTAGTGCAATAACCTCTTGCATCTAGTGCAGAGCACCATTACGTTCGGATCATGACTGCGAAGCTGCCTGCCCCCGTCACCCTGACCGGCCGCCACGTCCGACTGGAGCCGCTGAACCGGGGACACCTGGCCGAGCTGTGGGCCTCCGTCGGCCCCGACCCGGACGTCTGGCGCTGGATCCCGTTCGGCGCCCCGACGACGGAGGAGGAGCTGGGCGCGATCCTCGACGTCCGGCTGGCGGAGGTGGCGGCAGGGAACGCCGTGAAGTTCGCCGTGATCGACCTCGCGAGCGGCCGCGCGGTCGGCATCACCGGGTACTACGACTTCAGCGCGGACAACGAGCTCGTCGAGATCGGCGGCACCTGGTACGCGCGGTCGGTCTGGCGCACGGCCGTCAACACCGAGGCCAAGCTGCTGATGCTCGTCCACGCCTTCGAGGACCTGGGGATGGGCCGGGTGTCCTGGAAGACGGACGCGCTCAACGACCGCTCCCGCAACGCGATCCTGCGCCTCGGCGCGTCCTTCGAGGGCATCCACCGGCGCGAAAAGCTCCGCGCCACCGGGGTCTGGCGCGACAGTGCCTACTTCTCGATGCTGGCGGACGAGTGGCCGCCGGCCAAGTCCCGCCTGGTGGAGCGCCTTTCACGCGGCTGACGGTACGCGATGAGCTGCGCGACGACGCCGACGAAGAGCACCGACACCAGCAGCCCGGCGAGCAGGAACGCGCCCATCAGCACCCGACCGCCACCGCGGCCCACACCGCTCTGCCGTACGTCCCGATGAGTTTCACACCCCAGTCATCGGCAAGCACGCCCACCAGATCAAGCCCCCGCCCACTGGTACGCGAGTCGTCCGGGCGAGGGCGCAGGATGGGGGCGGTACCGGCGTCCGCGACGGCGATCCACAGCCTCCCGCACCGGAGTTCGAGCACCACGGTCGGCGGCCCCTCGCCGTGCACCAGGGCATTGGTGACCAGCCCGGAGAGGATGAGGCAGGGGGCGAAGAAGTTCGTCCTCTGGCTCGAAGGCGTCAAGCGCGGCGAGTTCGACCACTTCGGCCACGCCTAGACGAATCGTTCCGGCGGCCCCTCGCAGGGTGCGAGGGGCCGGAGGGGGACAGAACCCGGCGTACAGGCCGGGTCTTTCGGAGCGGCGGTGGGCGGGGTCGGGCCGGATACTGGGAGTGCTGCCCCGGAGCGGGGGGTGGTGACCGACCGACAGAGACGAGCCGTCCGTGCCGACCAGTGCGCCCGTGATCCGCAGTGACGTCCCCGGCTCGTTCCCCTGGGGCGTGTTCCACGAGCGGCATCCGAAGCTCCTGGGACAGGTCCTCGACGCGCTGCCCTACGGGCCGGCCGAGCGGGCGGCGGTGGAGCGGCTGCTGGTGGAGAGCACCACGGGCGTCCTGACGCCCCCGGGCGCGGGCGTCCACGACCGGGAGCGGTGGCTGGCGTGGGGCGAGGGGCTCTGGGGCCGGCCGTGGGGCGAGGCGCCGTTCCTGTGGGCGGAGAACTGGTTCTACCACCGCCTGCTCGACGCCACCGGTTACTTCCGGCCCGGGGCCTGGCAGGGCATCGACCCGTTCGGCCCGTTCAAGGCCGCCGAACTGGCGGGCCCGGCGGTGGACGACGAGCTGGCCGCGCTGGAGCCGCTGGGCGAACTGCCGCCCCGGCAGCGGGCGCGCGCCCTGGTGACGTCGGCCCTGTGGGGCAACCGCGCGGACCTGAGCTTCGGGCTCACGGCGGCCGACGACGGCCCCGTCGCCGAGCTGGTCGCCGACGACAGCGCACTGTTCTGGACCGAGCTGGAGCGGACCCGCGGCGGCCGGGTCTGCGTCGTCGCGGACAACGCCGGCCGGGAACTGCTGCCGGACCTGGTGCTGATCGACCACCTGCTCGACAACGGCCTGGCCACCGAGGTGGCGCTGTACGTGAAGCCCCGGCCGTACTTCGTGTCGGACGCGACCCCGGCCGATCTGCTCGCCACCGTCGAGCGCCTGCGGGCAGCCTCCACGCCCCGGGCGGCGGCGATCGGCCGGCGGCTGTGGCGGGCCCTCGGCACGGGTGCACTCACCGTCCGCGCCGACGCGTTCTTCTGCGCGCCGCTGACCTTCCACGACCTGCCCGCCGGGCTCCGGGAGGAGTTCGCCGGGGCGGCCCTGACGGTCTTCAAGGGGGACCTCAACTACCGCCGCCTGGTGGGCGACCGGCTCTGGCCGCCGACCACCCCGTTCGCGGCCGCGGTGGCGCACTTCCCGTCCTCCGTCGCGGCGCTGCGGACCCTCAAGTCGGACGTGGTCGTCGGCGTCGAACCCGCCGCCCTCGCCCGGCTGGAGGCCACCGGCGCTCCGTGGCGCACCACCGGCCGGCACGCGGTCGTCCAGGTGCACCGCCGGGCGGCCGCGGGCTGACGGCGGCAGCGCGCCGTCCGAGCGGTGAAAAGGGCGGGAGGAGGCCGCCCGGGCTTCGATACACTGCGCACGCCCACAGTGGACCTTCGCTCTGTGTGGCAGCCCGGAGCCCGGCCGACTACGGCGCGGCCTCCGTTGCGGCCCCCAGACCCTGCGCCTGTCACGGCACTCCGGGCTGGGGTGCGTGCGGGAGAAATTGGAGCATCCGAGGATGGCTCGGCACCTGATCACCAGCGCCCTTCCGTACATCAACGGGATCAAGCACCTGGGCAACATGGTCGGGTCCATGCTCCCGGCGGACGTCTACTCCCGGTACCTGCGCCAGCGCGGGCACGAGGTGCTGTACATCTGCGCCACCGACGAGCACGGGACGCCGGCCGAGCTGGCCGCGCAGGAGGCCGGGCTGCCGGTCGCCGAGTTCTGCGCGCAGGCGCACGACCAGCAGAAGGCCGTCTACGACGGGTTCCGGCTGTCGTTCGACCACTTCGGGCGCAGCTCCTCGCAGCAGAACCGGGAGATCACCCAGGAGATCGCCCGTGAGCTGCACGCCAACGGGTTCATCGAGGAGCGGGCGATCCGCCAGGTGTACTCGGTCACCGACGGGCGGTTCCTGCCGGACCGGTACATCGTCGGCACCTGCCCGCACTGCGGCTACGACAAGGCGCGCGGCGACCAGTGCGAGAACTGCACCCGGGTGCTCGACCCGACGGACCTGCTGGAGCCGCGCTCCGCGATCAGCGGCAGTTCGGACCTGGAGGTGCGCGAGACGAAGCACCTCTTCCTGCTCCAGTCGAAGCTGACCGACCAGGTCGAGGCGTGGGTCGACGCGCACGGCGACCAGTGGCCCGTCCTGGCGTCCTCGATCGCCCGCAAGTGGCTGACCGAGGGGCTGCAGGACCGCGCCATCACCCGTGACCTGGAGTGGGGCGTCCCGGTGCCGGCCGACGTGTGGCCGGAGCTGGCGGCCGCGGGCAAGGTCTTCTACGTCTGGTTCGACGCCCCGATCGAGTACATCGGCGCGACCAAGGAGTGGGCGGACTCGGCGGCCGGCGGCGAGACCCGGGACTGGAAGTCCTGGTGGTACGAGGCCGACGACACCGTCCGGTACACGGAGTTCATGGCCAAGGACAACGTCCCGTTCCACACGGTGATGTTCCCGGCCACCCTGCTCGGCTCGCGCAAGCCGTGGAAGAAGGTCGACTACGTCAAGGCCTTCAACTGGCTGACGTACTACGGCGGCAAGTTCTCGACCAGCCAAAAGCGGGGCATCTTCACCGACGTCGCGCTGGAGCTGCTGCCGGCCGACTACTGGCGCTACTTCCTGATGGCGCACGCCCCCGAGTCGGACGACTCCAGCTTCACCTGGGACCTCTTCTCCTCGGTCGTCAACAAGGACCTCGCCGACACCCTCGGCAACTTCGTGAACCGCGTGCTCTCCTTCAGCCGCAAGCGGTTCGGCGACGACGTCCCGGCCGGGCACGCGGCGGGCGAGGCGGAGCAGCGGCTGGGCGCGCAGATCGCCGACCTGCTGGCCGAGTACGAGACCCAGCTGGAGGCGCTGAACTTCCGCAAGGCCGCGCAGAGCCTGCGCACGCTGTGGAGCGCCGGCAACGCCTACCTGGACGAGAAGGCGCCCTGGCTCCAGGTGAAGACCGACCCGGAGGCCGCCGCGCTGACCCTGCGGACGGCGATGAACCTGATCCACCTCTACGCCGTCGTCTCCGAGCCGTTCATCCCGGCGGCGGCGCAGGCCATGCGCGAGGCGTTCGCGCTCGCCGACGACGCCCCGGCCCGCACCCGCGCGTGGGTGAGCGCCGAGGAGGCGCGCGCGCTGGACTTCGTGCCGGCGGGCACCGCGTTCACCGTGCCGCCGGTGCTGTTCGCCAAGATCACCGACGAGGACCTGGCCGCCTGGACCGCCCGCTTCGGCGGCGGTGAGTAGCGGCACACCGTAGGTGTGGTGGCCCCCGTCGCCGGTCGGCGACGGGGGCCGCTCCTGTGAGGACGGCCGGTCAGGGGCCCGTTTCGGCGGCCACCCAGGCGAGGTAGTCGCCGCTGCCGGAGACCACCGGGACGGCGACGACCTCGGGGGTGTCGTAGTCGTGGTGCTCGGTGATGAACGCGGTGAGCCGGGCGGTGAGCCCGGCGCGGGTCTTGAGGTCGACGCGCCACTCGGCGCTCTCCCGCACCTCGCCGTCCCAGCGGTAGACCGACCGGACCGGGTAGAGCTGCGCACACGCGGCCAGCCGCTCGCGCACCGCGGCGGCGGCCAGGGCGCGGGCCTTGGACTCGTCGTCGTGGGTGGTGGTGACCACGGCGACATCGGGGTTCGAAGCTGCCATGCGGCGACCGTACCGCCCGGCGTTCGGCACCGTCGTACCCGGCGTTCGGCACCCGGCCGCCGGCGTTCGGCACCGGGCCGCCGGCGTTCGGCACCGGGCCGCCGGCGTTCGGCACCGGGCCGCGCAGGAAGTCGGCCGGGCCGACTTCCTGCGCGCGGGGGCGAGTGGGGTGAAGGTGCGGGAGCGGCCGGGTGGTGCGCTCAGCCGAGGGAGCGGCGGGCCGTCCCGAGGAGCGGGGCGAGGTCGGGCGCGGCGGCGGCCTCCTCGTCCAGGGCGGCGCCGAGGGTCTTCTCGTAGGTGGCGCGGGCCTCCTGGTGACGGGCGCGGCCGGCGGCGGTGATCACCGTGTAGACGCCGCGCTTGTCGTCCGGACAGAGGTCCCGGTAGGTGAAGTCCGCGGTGTGCAGGCGGGCGACCAGGCGGGTGACCGAACTCTGGTTGAGGCCGAGGACGGCGGCGAGGTCCTGCATGCGCAGCTCGCCCTTGGGGGCCTCGGAGAGGAAGCCGAGGGCGCGGTACTCGGACAGGCCGAGCCCGTGCCGGCGCTGGAGCGCGGTGGCGAGCCGGCCCTCGACGTGGGCGTGGAGTGCGGTGAGCCGGCTCCACATCCGGGAATCCGACGGCCCGGCGTCCGGGTCGCCGCTGGTGGGGCTGGGTTCCGGGTCCATGGGCTGCTCCTGGCACAGGCGGGGCGGATTGACACAGGTTACTTGTACATGCATGCTCTTGCCCAGTCGACATCAATTTGCACATACATGCAATCACTTACCCGCGACGAACCCGGGGGGTTCTCCCATGGCCTGGATCTACCTGCTGATCGCCTCGCTCTTCGAGGTCGTCTTCGCCCTCGCGACCAACGCCACCCACGGCTTCACCGTGCTGGGCCCGTCCCTGCTGACCGCCGGGGCGGCGGCGGGCGGGATCTTCTTCCTCAGCCTCGCCCTGAAGACCCTGGACGTCGGGGTCGGCTACACGGTGTGGACCGGGATCGGCTCGGTCGGCACCGTCGTCCTCGGCTCGGTGATCTTCCACGAGTCGATGAACTCCGGGAAGGCGGCGGCCTTCGTCCTGATCATCGGCGGGGTGCTCGGCCTCAAGCTCTCCGACCGCCTCGGCGGCGCGGAGCAGCCGGCGGGGAGCGCCGAGCAGCCGGCCTGTGGCAGCGACCGGCCGGCCGGGAAGGCGGAACAGCCGGCCACCGCCTGATACCGCGCAGCCGGCCCACCCCGCCCTCCCCCGCCGCCCCACCACCCAAGGAGCCCACCGTCATGGCCTGGATCTTCCTCGCGATCGCCGTCGTCTTCGAGATCGTCTTCGCCCTCGGCACCAACGCCACCCACGGCTTCACCAAGCTCTGGCCGTCCGTCCTCACCCTGGTCGCCGCCGCGGGCGGCATCTTCACGCTCAGCCTGGCGCTCAGGACGCTGGACGTCAGCGTCGGCTACACCATCTGGACCGGGCTCGGCTCGATCGGCACGGTCGTCCTCGGCGCCGTGCTCTACAAGGAGCGGATCACGCTCCCCAAGCTGCTGTCCTTCGCCGCGATCATCGCCGGCGCCGTCACCCTGAAGCTGGCCTCCGGCCTCTGACCGGCGGCGGGCGCGCCGTCCGCGCGCCCGCCGGGCGGTCCCCGTCAGGCCGTGCCGGTCGCCCGGGCGGTGTGGACGGTGGTGGCGGTGAGGTAGAAGGCGTCGGGGCGGTTCAGGATGCCGGTCGGCGCCTCGCGGTCGAGCAGGGCGTCCAGAGTGGCCAGGTCCTCCGCGTCCAGGCCCGCGTCGACCTGGGCGCGGCGGCGCTCCAGATGGGCGTACAGGTGCTCGCGCCCCGGGACGGCGAGCGGGGCCGGCCACTCCACCAGGAAGGTGCGCGAGCCGGCCGGGGTGAGGCCCGCGCGGGACAGCATGCCCGGCCAGTCCTCCACCTCCGCCACGGAGCCCGGGAGTTGGGCGCGCATCGCGGCGAAGACGTCCTCATGGGTCGCGTCCAACCGGGCCTGCAGGCCGGGGCGGCCGAGGCCGAAGTCACGCGGCAGGAAGCGTAGCGGCAGGCCGCGCTCGGCGACGGCGAGCAGGCCGCCCGGACGCAGCGAGCCGGCCAGCTCGGTCAACGCCGCCTGCTGGTCGCCGAGATGGTGGATCGCCTGGGAGGACCAGATCAGATCGGCCGTGCCCAGCCCGCCGAACTCGGCGGGCAGCTCGGCCTGCCGGGCGGTGACACGGCCGGACGAACGGGCCACCGCGCGCTCCAGCAGGGCGGCGGACTGGTCGACGGCGACCACCTCGGTGGCCGGGAAGGCATCGGCGAGCACGGTCGCGACGACCCCCGGGCCGCTGCCGATGTCGAGCACCCGCCCCACGGGGATGCCGTCCATCAGCTCGCCCAGCCACCCGGCGGCCCCGACGAACGCGGGGGTGTTCAGCTCGCCCTCGCGCTCCAGGTAGGTGACGAGCGCCGCCCAGTCCGGGTCGGACCCGGAGCCGTGGTGGCCGTGATCGTGGCTGTGGCCGTGGCCGTGCGCGTCGGCGTTCGCCGACTCGGGAGCGGGGGCGGGAGCGGGAGCGGGGACGTCGTGGTGGTGCGAGCGGTGCATGGGGTGCTCCGTTCAGGTCGGTGGCGGCTTCGGCGTCGGCGTCGGCATCCGGACCGGCGGCTTCACCGCGCGGCGGCGGGCCCGGCGGGGCCCCCGGCGCCGGACCCGGCGGCGGCCCGGATCGGTGCGGTCGCCGGCACCGCCAGCCTGCGGCGAGCCCCGCATCATCGGCAAGCTTTGTTGCCGGTTCCGCAAACCGCGCCCCGGCCGGTCCCCCGGTACGGCACCCGGACGAACGCGCGGCGACCACCGGGGTCACACCGGAGCCGGTCACCGACGGGGCGCCGCCGCCCCTTGCCCTGGAGTGCACTCCAAGATCTACCGTCGGGGGTGAGCGACCCGGCTCCCGGCCGGGGACGGCCACCCACCACAGCAGGGGGACCAGCACCATGCGCTACCGCATCCTCGGCGGCACCGGCATCGAGGTCAGCGCCTACTGCCTCGGCACCATGATGTTCGGAGCGGTCGGCAACCCCGACCACGACGACTGCGTCCGCATCATCCACACCGCCCTCGACCAGGGCATCAACTTCGTCGACACCGCCGACATGTACTCGGCGGGCGAGTCCGAGGAGATCGTCGGCAAGGCGCTGCAGAGCCGCGGCAACCGCGACGACGTCGTCCTCGCCACCAAGGTGCACTTCCCGATGGGCGAGGGCCGCAACCGGGGCGGCAACTCACGGCGCTGGATCATCCACGAGGTGGAGGAGAGCCTGCGCCGGCTGCGCACCGACCGGATCGACCTCTACCAGGTCCACCGGCCCGACCACACCACCGACATCGAGGAGACCCTCTCCGCACTCGGCGACCTCGTCACGGCCGGCAAGATCCGCGCCTTCGGCTGCTCGACCTTCCCCGCCGCGGAGATCGTCGAGGCGTACCACGTCGCCGAGCGGCGCGGCCTGCCCCGCTTCCGCACCGAGCAGCCGCCGTACTCGCTGCTCGCCCGGGGCATCGAGCGGGACGTGCTGCCGACCGTCCAGCGGCTCGGCATGGGAGCGCTGACCTGGAGCCCGCTCGCCTCCGGCTTCCTCACCGGCCGCTACCGCAAGGGCCTCCCGATCGACCTCGGCACCGGCCGGGCCGCCCTCCACCCCGGCCGCTTCGACCCCGCGCTGCCGGTCAACGTGGCCAAGCTGGACGCCGTCGAGGAGCTGACCGCGCTCGCCGAGGACCTCGGCCGCACCCTGCCCGAACTGGCCCTCGCCTTCCCGCTGGCGCACCCGGCCGTCACCTCGGTGATCATCGGCCCGCGCACCGGGGAGCAGCTGGCGGCGGCCCTCAAGGGCGCCGACCTCACCCTGGACGACGCCGCCCTCGACCGGATCGACGCCATCGTGGCGCCCGGCACGAACGTCTACCACCCGGACGGCGTCTGGCAGCCGCCCGCCCTCACCGACGCGGCGCTGCGCCGGCGCCCCGCCGCCGACCGCGCGGCGGGCTGAGGGCGGCGAGCGCCGGCCCGCCCGCCCGCTCCGCCTACCGGCGCAGCAGGTCGACCACGCCGGTCAGGTCCTCCGCACCGGAGCCCTCCGCGAGCCGGCGGGCCATCAGCGCGAAGTACGGGGCGAGCAGCTCGGCGCTGACACCCTGCTCCTCGGCGGTGCGCAGGAAGGTGGGCGTGCCGGCGACCTGCATCGCGAGGTTGGAGACCACGCCCACGGTGTAGTCACCGCTCTCCAGCTGCAGGGCGGTCCGCGCCACCGAGCCGGCCATCGCCCGGAGCCAGGAGGTCAGCAGCGGCGCGAGGTCGCTCGGGGCCACCGCCTCCCCGCCGATCAGCGCGAAGGCGTGCGCCACCCCGGCGAACATGCCGTACATGGCACTCAGCAGCGCCACGTCGTACAGGGCGGCGAACCCGGCGTCCGCCCCGACGAAGCGGGTGCCGGCCGGAACGGACAGGGTCTCGCGGTGCTCCTCGAACAGCGCCTGCGAGCCGCTGTAGAAGACGTACGGACCGGCCTCCGGAACGCCGATCATCGGCGGGACGGCCATGATCCCGCCGTCCAGGTAGCGGCCGCCGCGCTGCTCGACCCACGCGGCGCGGGCGCGGGCCAGGCCGGGGGTGCCGGTGACGAGGTCGACCACGTCCCGGCCGGCCAGGTCGACGCCGTCCAGCGCCGCCTCGACGGAGGCGTCGTCGAGCAGGCAGACGACCACCAGGCGGTTGGCCGCGACCGCCTCGGCGGGGGTGGCGGCGACGGTGGCGCCCAGGGCGGCGAGCGGTTCGGCCCGGGCGGCGGTGCGGTTCCAGACGGTCAGCGGATGCCCGGCGGCGAGCCAGGTCCGGGCCAGCGCGGTGCCCATCGCGCCGAGGCCGAGCAGGGTGAGGGAGGGGATGGGGGTGGACTTCGAAACGGGGTCAACACTGTTCTCTGCCATGCCGATCAGGCTCGTCGCCCGGGCCGCCGGCCGACAAGTACGCACCTCGAAGTGGGTGGTTACCCTGGGGTGAGCGAGCAGGTCGGAAGGGGTGGGCATGGCGACGGTGCCGAGGCCGGGCGGGTACGTCTGCGGGATCGACGCGGCGATGGACGTGATCGGCGGCAAGTGGAAGGTGCTGATCCTCTGGGCGCTGGACGAGCGGCCGAACCGCCGCTTCGGCGAGCTGCGCCGCCTGGTGCCGGGGATCACCGAGAAGGTGCTCGCCGCCCATCTGCGCGAGCTGGAGGCCGACGGCATCGTGCGCCGCGAGGCGTACGACGAGGTGCCGCCGCGCGTGGAGTACTCGCTGACGCCGGTCGGGGCGCGGCTCAACGCCGCGCTGGCACCGCTGGGGGCCTGGGGCCGCGAGCACGTCCTCGGCGGGGCCCCGCACCCCGGCGGGGGAGCCGCGTAGGGCCCGGACGGCGCGGACCCCTACGGCGCGCGGGTGGGACGGCGTGGGTCGGAAAGGCGTGGGCCCGGGCCCAAAGGGGGGCGGGCGCCCGGGCCTCCGACGGCGGCTCAGGCGATCGCGGCCGCCACGATCGCCGCCACCGCGATGTTGCAGCTGGCGGTGACCCAGACCGCCGGGTGCGGCTCGGGGTCGACCAGGATCGCGCCGAGCTTGCCGGGCGTCAGGACGTCCACCGCCCAGAACGCGACGGCCATCAGCACCAGGCCCAGCAGGCCGAAGCAGGCCGTGGAGACGAGGCCCTTGCCGAAGTCCTCGTAGGTGTACATGATCGCCGTGAAGACGATGCCGCCGATGCCGAGCAGCGCGGAGCTCAGCACCGCGGCGGCGTTGCGGTTGCGCTCCACCCAGATCTGGTGGCCCAGCTTGCCGGGCGTCAGGACGTCGACCAGGCCGACGCCGAGGAGCAGCAGCACCACACCGACGGCGCCGAAGGCGGCCGCCGCACCGAGGCCGTGCAGGATGTCGTTCATGGGTGTTCGTCCCCCGTGTCCGCTCACTGGAGGCCGCCCGGTCCGGCTCGGCCCGGTCCGACCGTCAAGGATCGGCAAAACATATCCCATCGGGCGTGGCCGGAACAGGAATCCGGGGCCCCTCCCGTACCATCCCGGCCCGCGCGTACCATCGGGCGCCATGACGCCGTCCCAGTCCCCCACCACAGCCACCGGCACCGGCAGCCCGGGGCCGGACGCCCGGCGCCGCTCGGGCTTCGTCACCCTCGGCATGGTCGGCACCCTCGCCCTGGCGCTCTCCGGCTGCTCCTCGGGCGGCGGCGGCACCCCGCCGAGCCGCTGCGTCGACCCGTCGACGCTCAAGGTGCTCGACAGCCACGCGTGCGCGGGCGGCACCACCGCCGCCGCCGGCCGCTGGTACTACTGCGGCTCCGGCGGCACCACCGCGCTCGGCGGCACCTTCGACAAGGCCGCCACCAAGCGCGGCGGGTTCGGCTGCCCCGCCGGCTCCAGCGGCTCGGGCGGGGGCTGACCGCGGTGCGCCGCAGAACCATCGCCCCGCGCCCCGACTGGCTGGCCACCGTCGAGGGCCAGGGCCTGATCTACGCCATGTGCTCCGACCCCTGCAACCAGGGCGGCCCGCACGCCTACTGGGACGAGAGCGGGTACTACGAGTTCTCGTTGCCCGAGGTGGAGGCGCTGGAGGAGGTGGTCGAGGAACTGCACGTGATGTGCCTGGCGGCCGCCGACCACGTGGTCCGCACCGGCCGGTTCGCGGACTACGGGATCACCGACCCCCGGCTCGCCGCGACCGTCGCCGAGTCCTGGCGGCGGCGCGCCGAACAGCCGGCCCTCTACGGGCGCTTCGACCTCGCGTACGACGGCACCGGACCGGCCAAGCTGTTCGAGTACAACGCCGACACCCCGACCTCGCTGATCGAGGCGGCCGGCCCGCAGTGGTTCTGGATGGAGGAGCGCTTCCCCGCCGCCGACCAGTGGAACTCGCTGCACGAGCGGCTGGTCGCGTCCTGGGCCCGGCAGAAGCACCTGCTGCCGTCCGGACCGGTCCACTTCGCCCACTCGCGCGGCGACACCGAGGGCGAGGACTGGATGACCACCCTCTACCTCCAGGAGTGCGCCGAACAGGCCGGCATCGAGACGGTCGGCATCGCGATGGAGGACATCGGCTGGGACGGCCTCTCCGGCCGGTTCGTCGACCTCGAACACCGCTTCATCCGCTCGGCCTTCAAGCTCTACCCGTGGGAGTGGCTGGCCGAGGACGAGTTCGGCGAACAGCTGCTGGACGTCATCGACCACGGCGGCGGCACCGGCTCCACCCTCTGGATCGAGCCGGCCTGGAAGATGCTGCTCTCCAACAAGGCGCTGCTGGCGGTGCTCTGGGAGCTCTACCCGGGCCACCCCAACCTGCTGCCCGCCTACCTGGACGGCCCGCGTGAACTCGCCGACCCGGGCGGCCCCGGGTACGCGGCCAAGCCGCTGCTCGGCCGGGAGGGCGCCGGCATCCGGATCGTCGGGCCGGACGGCGCCGAGACCCGGCTCGCCGACTGGGCCGGCGACCCCGACCGCTACGGCGCCGAGGGCCACTGCTACCAGCAGTACCACCCGCTGCCCGACTTCGACGGCAACCGCCCGGTGCTCGGCACCTGGGTGATCGACGGCGAGGCGGCGGGCCTCGGCATCCGCGAGACGGACGACAGCCCGATCACCCACCAGGGCGCCCGCTTCCTGCCGCACGTCATCGTCTGACCGGCCCGTGACGGGTGCGGGTGCGGGACCGGCCGGTCCCGCACCCGCCGCGGACCACCCGGGTCAGTCCTGCGCCGTCAGGTGGTCCACGCAGGCGGCGACGGCCAGCAGCAGCCCCACGTCCGCGCCGTCGGCCACCTCCACGCCGTAGGTGTCACGGATCCGGAACCACTTGCGGGAGATCCGGGCGAGCTCGTCGCCGTGCTCGTCCTCGATCCGGTAGTCCTTGTCGATCAGGTCCCCGTGGACCTTCAGCTCGCCGCCACCGGCCAGCTCCACCAGGTACTTGTCGCGGAACGGCGTGAACAGCTTCTCCCGGACGGTCGCCACCACCTCGCCGTCGGCGTCCTCGATCCTCATCGCGTCCCGGACGGTGAACGCCTTCTCCTTCACCACCGCGACCAGCCGGCCGTCGGCGTCCTTCAGCTCGAAGGTGTCGCGCAGCCGCAGCACCTTGCCGTCCACCAGGAACGCCTTGTGCCCCTGATCGTCCTCGATCCAGTAGTCGTCACCGATCGCGAACAGCTTCTCCCTGACCAGGTACCGCATACCGCCTCCTTCGCGTGGACGTGCGATCCATTCGACCCGATCGGTCTCCCCGTGCGAAGCACCGCCACACGACGGAGTTGAATGGGCCCGTGGACCAATCCGATCCGTCCGACGTCACCGCTGCCGCAGCCGTCACCGACGACACCGCCGTTACCGCCGTTACCGCCGTCACCGCCGCCGTCCTGCGTACCGAGCGCCTGGACCTGCTGCCGATCGGCCCCGAGCACGCCGAGGGGATGGCCGCCGCCCTCGCCGACCCGGACCTCTACACCTTCACCGGCGGCGGACCGGCCACCGCCGACGCCCTGCGGGCCCGCTACGCCCGGCTCGCGGCAGGCTCTCCCGATCCCGCCGAGGCCTGGGGCAACTGGGCGCTCCGGCTGCGCGCCGACGGCCGGCTGACCGGCTACGTCCAGGCCACCATCGGCCCGGACACCGCCGAGATCGCCTGGGTCCTGGGCACCCCCTGGCAGGGGCGCGGTCTCGCCACCGAGGCGGCGCGCGCCCTGCTCGACCACCTCCGCGCGTCCGGCGTCACCACCGTCCTCGCCCACGTCCACCCCGACCACCGGGCCTCCGCCGCCGTCGCCCGGGCGCTCGGCCTGCGCCCCACCGACGAGCGGCAGGACGGCGAGGTCCGCTGGCGCTCGGCGCCGCGGTCCTGAGCGCGGCCCGGTCCTGAGCGCGACTCACTCCCGAGCGCGGCCCGGTCCCGAGCCGACTCCGGGCGCACGGAACCGTCACACTCCACCACCGGATGGTCAAGAACGGCCACGGTCGGCCATGATGTCGCTGCCCTGACCGTGGGTGCCCGCACGGGTGCCCCGGCGACGACGCCCCGCCCGCCCGGAGACTCCCCATGCGCCGACTGACCCATGCCGAATTCCTCGCGATGCGGCGGTTCGACGCGCTGGACGGGCTGCGCGCCGTCGCCGCCGTGATCGTCGTCTTCTTCCATTACGGCGGCCCGCAGTCCCGGTTCCTCTCCGGCTGGATCGGGGTGCACGCCTTCTTCGTCCTCTCCGGCTTCCTCATCACCACCCTGATGCTCCGGGAACGGGACCGGACCGGGCGCATATCGCTGCGGAACTTCTACATCCGGCGGGTGTTCCGGATCGTGCCGCTGTACTACCTGGGGCTGCTGATCACCATGGTCGCCGTCTACCGCTCCGGCCACGGCTGGGCGGTGCTGATGGACCACCTGCCGAACTACCTCGGCTTCATGAACGAGTACCACCTCGCCGGCGACACCCCGTACCTGCACACCTGGACCATCGGCATCGAGCAGAAGTTCTACCTGGTCTGGCCGCTCGCGCTGATCCTGGTCGGCCTGATCTCCGACCGGCTCCGCATCCCGCTCGCCGTGGCCGCGATCGCCCTCGTCCTGGTGCCGTACAACGAGACCTGGAAGGGCATGGGCCTGCACTACTCGGTGCTGCTGATCGGCGCGCTGCTCGCCGTCGTGCTGCACAGCCGCCGCGGCTTCGCCCTGCTCAGCCCGCTGACCCACCCGGTGGTCGGCGCGGTGGCCGGGGCCGGCTTCCTCGTCCTGCACGCCCACCTGCCGGACCTGACCGACCACTTCGGCAGCGAGCAGCCCACCATCTTCCTCTTCGGCCTCGGCGTCGCCCTCCTGCTGCCCACCCTGCTCGGCCCCGGCCCGGGCCGCCTGCTGCTCTCGCTGCGCCCGCTGGTCTTCGTCGGCGAGCGCTCCTACGGCCTCTACCTGCTCCAGGCCTCGGCCGTCAGCCTCACCGCCGCCCTGGCCCCGTGGCTGCCCGGCGGCACCCCGACGTTCGCCGCCGCCGTCTGCCTGGTCGCGCTGGCCGCCGCCGACCTGCTGCACCGCCGCCTGGAGACACCGATGATCGAGGCCGGCCGCCGTCTGATCACCTGGTGCGACACCGTCTCCCGACGGGCCCGCCCCACCGTGCCCACCCCGGCCGTCGCCCCCGACACCACCGTCGACCCCCCGGCCACCCCCGCCCTCACCGGCAGCCCCCGCCCGGAGTGACCACCCGCCGGACCCCCCGGCCCCCGGGCGCACTCCCCCGCCGACCGCAGGAATGAGGAGCACCCCACGTGCGGTTTGATGGGGGTATGGCATCTCGTGCACGTGTACGCGCCCCCGAGCTGGTCGGGGCAGGCGGTTGGCTGAACACCGGCGGCAAGGACCTCACCCTCGCCGACTTCCGGGGCAAGATCACCGTCCTGGACTTCTGGACCTTCTGACACCCAACTCGCATGGGAGAAGCATCAGTTGGGCGTTGAGCCGTCCTGGGCTGCGCGCAGCCGATTCGAGATGCCCGCGCTTGGGAAAAATGGTCGGCGCCACGACGTGAGGCCTGCCAGGATCTCGGCATGGAACGCGTCGAGGTCGAGCTCTTCACCGATGGTGGCAATGATGCCGTTGTCCGTCTCCCGGAACGACGTTTCCCAGGGGTCCTGATCCAGGGCGACTCGCTGATGATCCTGCGCTCGAGCTTGGCGGAGATCCGGGACCTGTGCGCGGACGGGGAGACGGCCGAGGCGTTGGAGGCGATCACCTACAGCTTGGACGACCTCGACGGCCGCCTCGAGCGGTACAAGGCTGCCTGTGCGGCACACGGAATGAACGTGCCATGGTGATCGGCCGCCTCGGTCGCCGGTGAGTTCGTGTTCGCAGAGGGAGATGGTGCCATGTTCGAGAACGTCGCCGGGCTGTCGTCCGAAGTTGCTGCACAGTGGACCGCGCTGGTCGAAGAGTGCCGACCCGTACTGGCGAGGGAGGGCATGGAGAGGGTGCAAGCCCTGCTGGTGGAGCGAGGGATCGGCATTGTTCCGGCAGTAGCCATCACCAAGGCTCTGCTCGGATGGGCGGACACTCCGCTACTGGTGGCCCGTGAGGCTGTGGAGACCAGCGCCGCTCGTATGCCGGCCCACTGAACCGAGACGTCCCGCCCGGAATGCGGACGCTCCCGGTGCGGTTTGATGGGGTTATGGCTTCTCGTGCACGTGTCCGCGCCCCCGAGCTGGTCGGCGCCGGTGGATGGCTCAACACAGGCGGCAAGGAACTCAAGCTTGCCGACCTGCGAGGTAAGTGTGTCGTACTGGACTTCTGGACCTTCTGCTGCATCAACTGTCTGCACGTCCTGGACGAGCTCCGTGAGCTGGAGGAGAAGCACCGCGACACCGTGGTGATCGTCGGCGTGCACTCGCCCAAGTTCGTGCACGAGGCCGACCACCAGGCCGTGGTCGACGCCGTCGCCCGGTACGAGGTGCACCACCCGGTGCTGGACGACCCGGCGCTCGCCACCTGGAAGCAGTACGCGGTGCGCGCCTGGCCGACGCTGGTGGTGATCGACCCCGAGGGGTACGTGGTCGCCCAGCACGCCGGTGAGGGGCACGCGCACGCCATCGCCCGGCTGGTGGAGGAGCTGGAGGAGGAGCACGCCGCCAAGGGCACGCTGCGCCGCGGCGACGGTCCGTACGTGGCGCCGGAGCCCACCGCGGGGGACCTCAAGTTCCCCGGCAAGGCCGTCCGGCTGCCGAACGGGCACTTCCTGGTCGCCGACTCCGGGCACCACTCGCTGGTCGAGTTGGCCGAGGACGGCGAGAGCGTCGTCCGCCGGATCGGGGACGGCGTGCGCGGCCTGGTCGACGGCACCACCCCCCGGTTCAGCGAGCCGCAGGGCCTCGCCCTGCTCCCCGAGGGCTCGGCCTACGACGTGATCGTGGCCGACACCGTGAACCACGCGCTGCGCGGCGTCCGGCTGGCCGACGGCAGCGTCGACACCCTGGCCGGCACCGGCCGGCAGTGGTGGCAGGGCTCGGCCACCGAGGCACCGGCCCGCGAGGTCGACCTCTCCTCGCCGTGGGACGTCGCCTGGTTCGACGGCGAGGTCTGGATCGCCATGGCCGGTGTCCACCAGCTCTGGGCGTACGACCCGGCGGCCGGCACCGTCCGGGTCGCGGCCGGCACCACCAACGAGGGCCTGGTCGACGGCCCCGCCGCCGAGGCCTGGTTCGCCCAGCCGTCCGGCCTGGCGGTCTCGGCGGACGGCGAGCGGCTCTGGGTGGCCGACTCGGAGACCTCGGCGCTGCGTTCGGTTTCACGTGAAACGAAGGCGGTCGAGACCGCCGTCGGCACCGGCCTCTTCGACTTCGGGCACCGCGACGGCGAGGCGGGGCAGGCGCTGCTCCAGCACCCGCTGGGCGTCACCGTGCTGCCCGACGGCTCGGTGGCCGTCAGCGACACCTACAACCACGCGCTGCGCCGCTTCGACCCGGCCAGTGGCGAGGTGACCACGCTCGCCACCGACCTGCGCGAGCCCTCCGGCGCGGTGCTGGTCGACGACGACATCGTGGTGATCGAGTCCGCCCGGCACCGGCTCACCCGGCTGCGGCTGCCCGAGGAGGCCGTCCGGGTCGAGTCGGTGGCGCACCGCACCCAGCGGGCCGCCACCGAGGTCGCCGCCGGCGCGTTCCAGCTGGACGTGGTCTTCTCGGCGCCCACCGGCCAGAAGCTGGACGAGCGCTACGGCCCGTCCACCCGGCTGCTGGTCAGCTCCACCCCGCCCGAGCTGCTGGTCTCCGGCGCGGGCGCGGACTCCGCGCTCTCCCGCGAGCTGGTGCTCTCCGACCAGGTGGCCGAGGGCGTGCTGCACGTCTCGGCGATGGCCGCCTCCTGCGACGACGACCCGGAGATCGAGTTCCCCTCCTGCCACGTCCACCAGCAGGACTGGGGCGTGCCGGTGAAGCTGACGGCGGACGGCACGCGCCGGCTGCCCCTGGTGCTCGCCGGGATGGAGTAGCCGCGTTCCGGGCGACGCCCGGGAACGCCGAAGGGCCCGGCCGGTGGCCGGGCCCTTCGGCGTCGGGGGCCGTGGACCCCCGGGGCGTGCTCAGCCCTCCAGGAAGGCCTTGATCGCGGACGCCAGCAGGAACGGGTCGTCCGCCCCGCACAGCTCGCGCGCCGAGTGCATGGACAGGGCCGCGATGCCGCAGTCCACCGTGCTGATCCCGAGCCGCGCCGCGGTGATCGGGCCGATCGTCGTACCGCAGGGCATGGCGTTGTTGGAGACGAAGGTCTGCCACGGCACGCCGGCCTTCTCGCAGGCCGCCGCGAAGACCGCCCGGCCGATACCGTCGGTCGCGTACCGGTTGTTGACGTTGACCTTCAGGATCGGTCCGCCGTTGGGCATCGGGTGGTGCCCCGGCTCGTGCCGCTCGCTGTAGTTGGGGTGGACGGCGTGGCCCATGTCGGAGGAGAGGCAGACGGTGCCGGCCAGCGCCCGCGCGCGGTCCTCCGGGCTGCCGCCGCGCGCGTAGACGCTGCGCTCCAGCACGTTGCCGAGCAGCGGGCTCTGCGCGCCGGTGTCCGACTCGCTGCCGGTCTCCTCGTGGTCGAAGGCGGCCAGCACCGGGATGTACGGCAGGTCGTCGCCGGCCACGGCGGCCAGCGCGGCGGTGGCCGCGTGCACCGAGAGCAGATTGTCCAGGCGCGGGCCGGCCAGCAGCTCGCGGTCCCGGCCCAGGTAGCTGGCGGGCTGCACGTCGTGCGTCATGAGGTCCCAGCCGGCCACCTCGGCGGCGTCCACCCCGGCGCGCTGGGCGACGTAGTCGATCAGCGAACCCTCGTCGACCGGGCCGAGGCCCCAGATCGGGGTCAGGTGCCGCTGCTTGTCGAGCTTCATCCCCTCGTTGACCTGGCGGTCCAGGTGGATCGCCAGCTGCGGCACGCGCAGCAGCGGCTCGTCCAGCTGCACCAGCCGCGAGCTGCCGTCCCGCAGCGCGAGGCGCCCGGAGAGGCCGAGGTCCCGGTCGAGCCAGGTGTTCAGCGGCACGCCGCCGTAGATCTCCACCGCGACCTGTCGCCAGCCCGCCGACCCGGTGTCCGGCACCGGCTTCACCCGCAGGTTCGGGGAGTCGGTGTGGGTGCCCACGACGCGGAACGGCGTCTGCGGACCGGCGCCCTGCGGCACGTACCAGGCGATCAGCGCGCCGCCCCGGATCACGTAGCGGCCCCCGGCCGTCGCGTCCCAGGCGTCCGTCTCGGCCACCTGCCGGAATCCCGCCTTCTCCAGCCGCTCGGCGGCGCTGGCGACCGCGTGGTAGGGCGACGGTGAGGTACCGAGGAAGGCAATCAGATCATCGGTGTGCGTCCGGTCGAAGAAAGCCTGACGGGCGGCGGTCGACATGCTGCTCCTGAGTCGAGGGAGGGCTGAAGCCGGATGGGGGGTCGGCTTCGCACCTTGAGCATATGCCCGTACACGGACAGGACACTCGGATCCCCCCAACGGATGCAGAACGCGGACAGAAACGTGAACTGACGTCGCGCCGGGCCCCGCGCACCCTGCGACCGCGCCCGGTAGCGGACCGTCATCCCGGGCCCGTGACCGGGGCTGCGGCCCGCCGGGGCGGCCGGGCCCGGGCACACCGAAGGGCCCGGTCGAGGAACCGGGCCCTTCGGTGTGAGGGTGGGGTCAGGCGGTCATCGGGGGTGCGGGCGTCAGAACGCCTCCTCCGCCAGGTCCATGATCTCGTTGTCGATGCCCTCGGCGATCAGACGCTGCGAGCCCACGGTCGGCAGGATGTTCTTGGCGAAGAAGCGGGCCGCCGCGACCTTGCCCTGGTAGAAGGCGACGTCCTTCTCCGAGGCGCCGGCCTCCAGCTTGGCCAGGGCCACCGCGGCCTGGCGCAGCAGCAGCCAGCCGACCACGACGTCGCCGGAGACCATCAGCAGGCGGGTGGTGTTGAGGCCCACCTTGTACATGTTCTTGACGTCCTGCTCGACCGAGGAGAGGTCCGCCAGCAGCTTGCCGACGATCGCCTCCAGGTCGCCGGCGGCCTTGGCGAGCAGCTCGCGCTCGGCGGCCAGGGCGTCGCCGCCCGCGGCCGAGCCGAGGAACTTCTGGATCTGCTCGGACAGCGCGGTGAGCGCCTGGCCGCCGTCCTTGACGATCTTGCGGAAGAAGAAGTCCTGGCCCTGGATCGCGGTGGTGCCCTCGTAGAGGGTGTCGATCTTGGCGTCCCGGATGTACTGCTCGATCGGGTACTCCTGCAGGTAGCCGGAGCCACCGAAGGTCTGCAGGGACTGGGCGAGCTGCTCGTAGGACTTCTCCGAGCCGTAGCCCTTGACGATCGGCAGCAGCAGGTCGTTCAGGCGCTCGGCGGCCTCGTCGCTCTCGCCGCGCAGGCGGGCGGCGAGCACGTCGTCCTGGGTGGAGGCGGTGAGCAGGACCAGCGCGCGCATGCCCTCGGCGTACGCCTTCTGGGTCATCAGCGAGCGGCGCACGTCCGGGTGGTGCGTGATGGTGACGCGCGGGGCGGTCTTGTCCAGGAACTGCGAGATGTCGGCGCCCTGCACGCGCTCCTTGGCGTACTCCAGCGCGTTCAGGTAGCCGGTGGAGAGGGTGGCGATGGCCTTCGTGCCGACCATCATCCGGGCGAACTCGATGATCTTGAACATCTGGCGGATGCCGTCGACCTTCTCGCCCAGCAGCCAGCCCTTGGCAGGGTGCTTGGCGCCGAAGGTCATCTCGCAGGTGTTCGAGGCCTTGAGGCCCATCTTGTGCTCGACGTTGGTCGCGTAGACGCCGTTGCGCTCGCCGAGCTCGCCGGTCTCCCAGTCGAAGTCGTACTTCGGCACGATGAAGAGGCCGAGGCCCTTGGTGCCCGGCTTACCGCCCTCGGGGCGGGCCAGCACCATGTGGATGATGTTCTCGGACATGTCGTGCTCGCCCGAGGTGATGAAGCGCTTCACACCCTCGATGTGCCAGGAGCCGTCCTCCTGCTTGACCGCCTTGGTGCGGCCGGCGCCGACGTCCGAACCGGCGTCCGGCTCGGTCAGCACCATGGTGGAGCCCCAGAGGCGGTCGGTCATCCGCTTGGCGACCTCCAGCTGCTCCTCGGTGCCCTCGTCGGCGATGACGCCGGCGAAGGCCGGGCCGGAGGAGTACATCCAGATGGCCGGGTTCGAGCCGAGGATCTGCTCGGCGAAGCCCCAGATCAGCGAGGACGGGGTGACCTGCCCGCCGATGGACTCCGGGATGCCCAGGCGCCACCACTCGGCGTCCATGAAGGCCTGGTAGCTCTTCTTGAACGTGTCCGGGATCGGCGCGGTGTTCGTCTCCGGGTCGAAGACCGGCGGGTTGCGGTCGGTGTCGGTGTAGGAGGCGGCGAGGTCGTTCTCGGCAAGGCGCGTGATCTCGCTCAGGATGTTCTTCGCGGTCTCGACGTCCATGTCCGCGAACGGTCCGGTGCCGTAGACCTGCTCGCGGCCGAACACCTCGAAGAGGTTGAACTCCACGTCCCGCAGGTTGGACTTGTAGTGACCCATCGCCGTTTTCTCCGGTTCGTCGCTTCCGGGAGACCGCCGCGTTCGGGCGCCCCGTACCCACCAGTAGGCATCATGATGCTACCCAGCGGTAACATGTTTCAAGCCCCTGACCGTGAATCCGCTATGAACGTGGTCACGTCCCACAAGGCGGGACGGCCACTCCTTGTCAGGATCGACGCCCGCACGGGCGGGTGCGCTCCCGCTAGCCTGTCCGTGTGTACGGCTATGACCAGAACGCATACCCGGGTGATCCCTACCAGCAGCAGGCGGGACCGCAGCCGGGCATGAACGGCATGCCCGGCGCCGGCCCCGGCCCGTACGGCGAGCAGCCGCAGGCGGCGCAGCAGCAGTCCCTCTACCCCGAGCCGTCCCCGCCGTCGCTGGCGGACGCGGTCCGGGCCTTCACCACCGGCTCGATGGCGGTGGAGGACTTCCAGGCCATCTTCATCACCTCCAAGGTGCACTGCCCGCGCGGCGAACGCCCCGGATTCCTGGCGCTGCACAACACGCCGACCCCGGTGATCCCGATGTTCAGCTCGCTGAAGGAGCTGCGCCGCTACGCCGGCAAGGACTCGAAGCACTTCACCGTCACCGGTGCCGAGGTGCTCGACCTGCTGCCGACCGGCTACGGCTTCGCGCTGGACATGGAGGGCGAGCACCGGATGGTGTTCGACGCCAAGGCGGTCGAGCAGATGGTCGACTTCACCATGCGCCGCATGTACGGCTGACGGCCCGCCCGGCCGCCGGCCCCACCGCCACGGCCGGCGGGCCCCCGCGCAACGGGCCCCGGCCCTCCCGTCGCGACATAGTTCAATGTTCAACTTGCTTCTTGTTGAGAGTTGAACTAATCTCGTGGACGTAGGCAAGAGGAACCCCCCGAAGGAGGCCGACATGCCAGCCGTGACCGTCGAAAACCCGCTCGTTCTGCCGCGTATCGCGGCGCCCGCCGCCGACTCCCGGCCGCGTCCCGTGCTGGCCGTGTCGACCGCCCCCAGCGGCTTCGAGGGCGAGGGCTTCCCGGTCCGCCGCGCCTTCGCGAAGATCAACCAGAAGTACCTGGACCCGTTCATCATGATGGACCAGATGGGCGAGGTGGACTACGCGGCCGGCGAGCCGAAGGGGACCCCCTGGCACCCGCACCGCGGCTTCGAGACGGTCACGTACATCATCGACGGGACCTTCATCCACCAGGACTCGCACGGCGGCGGCGGCGTCATCACCGACGGCGACACCCAGTGGATGACGGCCGGCTCCGGCCTGCTGCACATCGAGACCCCGCCGGAGTCGCTGGTGATGTCCGGCGGACTCTTCCACGGGCTGCAGCTCTGGGTGAACCTGCCCGCCGCGGACAAGATGATCGCGCCGAAGTACCAGGACATCCGCGGCGGCAGCGTGAAGCTGCTCGCCTCGGAGGACGGCGGCGCGCTGGTCCGCCTCATCGCCGGTGACATCGCGGGCCACCAGGGCCCCGGCGCCACCCACACGCCCATCACGATGATCCACCTGACCGTGAACCCCGGCGCCCAGGTCACCCTGCCCTGGCGGGCCGACTTCAACGGCCTGGCCTACGGCCTCGCCGGCAGCGGTTCGGCGGGCACCGAGCGGCGCCCGTTCCACATGGGCCAGGCCGTCGTCTTCGGCGAGGGCGACTCCCTCACCATCCGGGCCGACGACACCCAGGACTCCCGGAGCGAGGGCTTCGAGGTCGTCCTGCTCGGCGGGCAGCCGATCCGGGAGCCGGTCGCCCACTACGGCCCGTTCGTGATGAACAGCCACCGCGAGCTCCAGCAGGCCATGGAGGACTTCCAGGCCGGCCGCCTCGGCACCATCCCCGCCGGCGCCAACTGAACACCGCGGGACCGGCGTACGACCGCGGGGGGGGGGGGGGGGGGGGGGGGGGGGGGGGGGGGGGGGGGGGGGGGGGGGGGGGGGGGGGGGGGGGGGGGGGGGGGGGGGGGGGGGGGGG
>NZ_JBVHVO010000023.1:0-109558 GCF_055564815.1 Kitasatospora sp. NPDC028961
CCGAACCCTCCCCACACGACAACATCGGCTCCCAAGACCACAACCGGGTCTTGGGAGCCGACGTCACGCACGGGCCCGAATTAACCAACAGCATCTCATCGACGACGGGCCCCCTTCGTGCTGCCGGGGTGTCAGCGCGCAGCGAGGACGGCCAGGACGCGCTCCAGGGAGGTGCCGAGGCCCCAGCGGGCGGAGAGCTCCTCCAGCGTCATCGGGTCCAGCGGCTCGCGCGGGAGGGCCGGGTCGAAGGGCGGCAGCGGCGCGTCGGCGGCGACCCGGACCACGGTCGGGGCGACGTCCAGGTAGGCCGCGCCCTCGACGATGTTGCGCCGGCGGGCCGGGGTGAGCTTCGAGCGGATGTCGAGGGCGGCGGCCCGGATCGCCGGGAGGTCGCCGTACTCGTTGATCAGCTGGGCGGCCGTCTTCTCGCCGATCCCCTTGACGCCGGGCAGGCCGTCGCTGGGGTCGCCGCGCAGGGCGGCCATGTCGGCGTACCGGGCGCCGCGCACGCCGTACTTCTCCAGCAGCAGCGCGTCGTCGGTGACCTGGAGGTTCCCCATCCCCTTGACCGGGTAGAGCACGGTGATCCCGCGGGCGTCGTCGACCAGCTGGAAGAGGTCCCGGTCCCCGGTGACGATCTGCACCGGGCCCTCGGCCCGGGCGGTGAGGGTGCCGATCACGTCGTCCGCCTCGTAGCCGGGGGAGCCGACCCGGGCGATGCCGAGCGCGTCCAGCACCTGCTCGATCACCGGTACCTGCGGGGCGAGGGTGTCCGGCACCTCCTCCTCGCCGTCGACGGCCGCCTCGGCGACCCGGTGCGTCTTGTAGGAGGGCACGAGGTCGACCCGCCACTGGGGGCGCCAGTCGGCGTCCATGCAGGCGACCAGCTGGTCGGGCCGGTGGTCCTGGACCAGTCGGGCGATGAAGTCCAGCAGGCCCCGGACGGCGTTGACCGGTTCGCCCTGCGGGGAGCGCAGGGAGTCCGGCACGCCGTAGTAGGCCCGGAAGTACAGGCTGGCGGAGTCGAGCAGCATCAGTCGCGGTGCGGTCACGTCTCAGATCATGCCGTACCCGGCCGACAGCCCGCCGGTTCCGGCGCTCCCGGGGGCCGCTGTCCCGGCTTCGGGCGCCCCGGGCTCAGTGCTCGTGCGGTCCGGCGCGGTGGACCGGGCCGTGCGAGTCGGCGCAGTGCTCGGGGAGGTCGCCGGCCGGAGTGGTGATCTGCAGCAGCGCGCCCGCCTCGTCCTCGCCGACGTGGTCGACCTGGAGGGTGCTGTGGGTGATCCCGTACTCGCCCGCCAGCCGGCGCTGCAGCTCCCGGCGGACGGCGTGGCAGTCACCGCCCGGGGTGACCAGGATGTGCGCCGACAGGGCCGGCTGGCCGGAGGTGATCTCCCAGATGTGCAGGTCGTGGATCTCCTCCACCAGCGGCTGGGCGACCAGCCGGTCCGCCACCGCGTCCGGGTCGACGCCGGCCGGGGCGGCCTCCAGGAAGATCCGCCCGGAGGCGCGGACCAGGCCGATGCCGGCCTTCAGCATCAGCGCCACCACGATCAGTGAGGCGATCGCGTCCGCTCGGGCGAACCCGGTGGTCAGCATCACCGCGCCCGCGACGGCGGTGGCGATGAACGCGTAGAGGTCGGTGACCACGTGCTGGAAGGCGCCCTCGACGTTGAGCGAGCTGCGGTTGGCCTTGGACATGCACCAGGCGGCGGCCAGGTTGACCACGATCCCGATCAGCGCGGTGACCAGCACCAGCGAGCCGGTCACGTCCGGCGGATCGATCAGCCGGGTGACGGCCTCGTAGCCCAGCCAGGCCGAGAGGACCAGCAGGGTGACGCCGTTGGCCTGGGCGGAGAGGATCTCGGCGCGCTTGAGCCCGTAGGTGTAGCCGCCGCGGGCCGGGCGGGCGGACAGCCGCATCGCCACCAGGGCCAGCACGATCGAGGCGGCGTCGGTGAGCATGTGCGCCGCGTCGGAGATCAGCGCCAGCGACCCGGCGGCGAAGCCGACCACCACCTCGCCGGCCATGAACACCACGATCAGCGCGAGGGCGCTCACCAGCCAGCGGCGGTCGGCGTCGGCGGCCACGCCGTGCGAGTGCCCGCCGTGACCGTGCGCGCCGTGACCGTGCCCGCCGTGCCCGCTCCGCGCGGGCCCGTCGCCGTGCCGGTGGTCATGCGCATGATCATCGGGGGAGTGGTCGTGCCCGGCCATCGAAGTCCTCTCCTGGACGTGCGGGGGTGGAGGCAGGGAGGCGAACGCCCCGCAGTCGAAGTGAACCGCAGATCGAAGGAAGATCCAAAGACTGCACTGGAGACCGTTGTCATTGCCGCGGCGCGACCCCCGCCCGGTGCCGCCGCGCCACCGCTGAGCAGGGAAAACGGGAATTGGGCAGGTCGAACGGCTCGGCCCCGCCCGGGCCGCCGTGGCGGCCGAGCCCGGTGACGGCGGCCGTGACCGCGGGGCCCGCCGGACCGGCGGCCGTGACCGCCCGGCGGGCCGGGCGGGCCTAACCGAGTGCGCCGACCGGCTCCAGCGGGACCGTCCGGGCCGCCGTCGCCGCCCGGACCAGGGCCTGCATCACCCGCAGGTCGTCCCCCTGCTCGGGGTGCCACTGCACCCCGAGGGTGAACCCGGGCCCCTCCACCGCCTCCACGGTGCCGTCCGGCGCGTGCGCGCTCACCCGCAGCCCCGCGCCGAGCCGGTCCACCGCCTGGTGGTGGAAGGTCGGCACGGTCAGTTCGCTCTCCGGCAGCAGTCCGCCGAGGAGCGTCCCGGGCACCGGCCGCACCGTGTGCTCCCCGTACGTGCCGGGCGTCCCGGCGTGCACGTCGGGGTGCACCACGTCCGGGAGGTGCTGGACGAGCGAGCCGCCGCAGACCACGTTCAGCACCTGCATGCCCCGGCAGATGCCCAGCAGCGGCATGCCCGCCGCCAGGGCCGCCCGCAGCAGCGCCGACTCCCACTGGTCCCGCTCCGGCGAGTCCGCCTCGGTCAGCGGGTGCGGCGGCTGCCCGTAGTACGCCGGGTCGATGTCCGGTCCGCCCGTGATGACCAGGGCGTCCAGCCGGGCGAGCACCTCCGGCGCGCGCTCCGGGGAGTCCGGCGGCAGCAGGAGCGCGATCCCGCCCGAATCCCGCACGTACGCGGTGTACCGCTCGGGCACCAGTGCCACCGGGCGGTTCCGCCAGTCGCTCCAACTCACGTCCACCTGGTAGGTGCTGACGCCGATGAAAGGCCTGCGATCCATGGCGGGCATTCTCCTCCAGCCCCGCCTGATACCCCGTCAACCACGCGTATCGGCGCGCCACACCCGTCCGCCCTCTTCCGCGCTGTCCGTGGCAGGCCGTACGGTTCGCTGTGACCGTGTGATCTCGCTGAGTGAGCGAAGGGGAGGGTCCCGTCATGCCCGACAACACCGCCGCGGACGCGCGGCCGCGCGCGCCGCTCACCCTCGGCGAGCTGCGCACGCTGGTCGACGCCGGCGAGATCCACACCGTCGCGCTCGCCTTCACCGACATGCAGGGCCGGCTCCAGGGCAAGCGCTTCGCCGCCCGGTTCTTCCTCGACGAGGTCGCCGAGCACGGCGCCGAGGCCTGCGACTACCTGCTAGCCGTCGACGTCGACCTCAACACCGTCGACGGCTACGCCCAGTCCTCCTGGGAGACGGGCTACGGCGACTTCGCCATGCGCCCCGATCTCGGCACGCTCCGGCTCACCCCCTGGCAGCCCGGCACCGCCCAGGTCACCGCCGACCTCGCCCGGCACGGCGGCCACCCCGTCGACACCGCGCCCCGGCAGGTGCTGCGGCGCCAGATCGAGCGCCTCGCCGAGTACGGCCTGGCCGCCGACATCGGCACCGAGCTGGAGTTCCTGGTCTTCCGCGACACCTACGAACAGGCCTGGCTCGGCGGCTACCGCGGCCTCACCCCGGCCAACCAGTACAACGTCGACTACTCGCTGCTCGGCACCGCCCGGGTCGAGCCGCTGCTCGCCCGGATCCGCAACGAGATGGCCGGCGCCGGCCTCGTCGTCGAGTCGGCCAAGGGCGAGTGCAACCTCGGCCAGCACGAGATCGCCTTCCGCTACGCCGACGCCCTCACCACCTGCGACCAGCACAGCGTCTACAAGACCGGTGCCAAGGAGATCGCCGCCCAGCAGGGCTGCGCACTCACCTTCATGGCCAAGTACGACGAGCGCGAGGGCAACAGCTGCCACATCCACCTCTCGCTGCGGGACCTCCGCGTCCCGGGCGGCGCCCCGGCCTTCGCCGACCGCGACGGCCGGATGACCGACACCATGCGGCACTTCCTGGCCGGCCAGCTCGTCGCCCTGCGCGAGTTCAGCGTGCTCTACGCGCCCAACATCAACTCCTACAAGCGCTACCGGCCCGGCTCCTTCGCCCCGACCGCCGTCGCCTGGGGCCGCGACAACCGGACGTGCGCCTACCGGGTGGTCGGCCGCGGTCCGAGCCTGCGGATGGAGAACCGCGTCCCCGGCGGCGACGTCAACCCGTACCTCGCGGTGGCGGGCATGATCGCCGCCGGTCTGCACGGCCTCCAGCAGAAGCTCGAACTGCCCACGCCCTGCCTGGGCAACGCCTACGCCGCCGACGAGTACACCCGGGTGCCCGGCTCGCTGCGCGAGGCCGCCGACCGCTGGTCGCAGAGCGAGCTCGCCCGCGCCGCCTTCGGCAGCGACGTCGTGGAGCACTACCTGCACATGGCCCGGGTCGAGCAGTCCGCGTACGACAGCGCCGTCACCGACTGGGAGCGCTACCGCTCCTTCGAGCGGATGTGAGCCGGGTGGGGAGTCCGGCCGTCAGCACCGTCCTCAACCCGGCCACCGGGGAGGTGCTCGGCACCGTCCCGGACACCACCCCGGCGCGGCTGGACGCCGCC
The DNA here is from genome assembly GCF_055564815.1 of Kitasatospora sp. NPDC028961. Classification (NCBI taxonomy): domain Bacteria; kingdom Bacillati; phylum Actinomycetota; class Actinomycetes; order Kitasatosporales; family Streptomycetaceae; genus Kitasatospora; species Kitasatospora sp. NPDC028961. The sequence goes on from NZ_JBVHVO010000023.1 coordinate 4,905, forward strand.
GTCCAGCGCGCCCTCAAGGCCCAGCAGGGCTGGGCCGCGCTCGCCCCCGGCGAACGCGCCCGGCTGCTGCGCCGCTTCGCCGACCAGGTCGAGGTGCACATCCCCGAGCTGGCCGCCCTGGAGGTGAGCGAGGCCGGGCACACCGTGGGCAACGCCCGCTGGGAGGCCGGCAACGTCCGCGACCTGCTGGAGTACGCCGCCGGCGGGGTGGAGCGGCTGACCGGCCGCCAGATCCCGGTGGCCGGCGGCCTGGACGTCACCTTCCACGAGCCGATCGGCGTGGTCGGGGTGATCGCCCCGTGGAACTTCCCGATGCCGATCGCCGCCTGGGGCTTCGCCCCGGCCCTGGCCGCGGGCAATGCCGTCCTCCTCAAACCCGCCGAGGCCACCCCGCTCACCGCGCTGCGGCTGGCCGAACTCGCCCTCGCCGCCGGGCTCCCGGAGGGCCTGTTCCAGGTCGTCCCCGGGGCCGGCGCCACCACCGGCCGGGCACTGGTCGACCACCCCGCCGTCCGCAAGATCGTCTTCACCGGCTCGACCCTGGTCGGCAAGGAGGTCGCCGCCCGGTGCGCCGCCCAGGCCAAGCGGGTCACCCTCGAACTCGGCGGCAAGAGCCCCAGCATCGTCTTCGCGGACGCCGACCTCGCCCGCGCCGCCGACCCGATGTCCTTCCTCGACAACAGCGGCCAGGACTGCTGCGCGCGCAGCCGCATCCTGGTCCAGCGCGAGGCCCTCGACGACTTCCTCGCCCTGCTGCTGCCCGCCGTCGAGGCCGTCCGCACCGGGGACCCGGCCGACCCGGCCACCGAGCTCGGCCCGCTGATCTCCGCCGCCCAGGTCCGCCGGGTCGCCTCCTACGTCACCCCCGAGCTGCCGGTGCTGGCCCGCGGCGCGGTCCCCGACGGCCCCGGCTTCTGGTACCCGCCGACCGTGCTCGCGCCCACCGACCCGACCGTGCCCGCGGCGACGGAGGAGATCTTCGGCCCGGTCGCGGTGGTGCTCCCCTTCGACGGCGAGGCGGACGCCCTGTGGCTGGCCAACGGGACCCGCTACGGACTCTCCGGGTCCATCTGGACGCGGGACGTCGGCCGCGCGCTGCGCCTGGCCCGGGGCGTCGCGGCGGGCAGCCTCTCGGTCAACTCGCACTCCTCGGTGCGGTACTGGACGCCCTTCGGCGGGTTCGGCGAGTCCGGCATCGGCCGGGAGCTCGGGCCGGACGCGCTGGTCCCCTTCACCGAGACCAAGAACGTGTTCATCCAGAGCGAGGAGTAGGAGCCAGCCATGAGCGAGAAGCCTGCCGCGGCCGGGAAGGACGGCCCGGTCTGCCGGCGCCTGGTCGGCCGTACCGCCGTGATCACCGGCGCGGGCAGCGGCATCGGCCTGGCCGCCGCCCGCCGGCTCGCCTCCGAGGGGGCGAAGGTCGTGTGCGCCGATGTCGACGAGGCGACCGGCAAGGCGGCCGCCCAGGAGGTCGGCGGCCTCTTCGTGCACACCGACGTGACCGACCCGTACATGGTCGAGGCGCTCTTCGACCAGGCCTACGAGACGTTCGGCAGCGTGGACATCGCCTTCAACAACGCGGGCATCTCGCCGCCCGAGGACGGCTCCATCCTGACCACGGAGCCGGCCGCCTGGCACCGGGTCCAGGAGGTCAACCTGACCTCGGTCTACCTCTGCTGCAAGGCGGCGCTGCCGTACATGCGGCGGCACGGGCGCGGTTCGATCATCAACACCGCCAGCTTCGTGGCCCGGATGGGCGCGGCCACCTCGCAGATCTCCTACACCGCCTCCAAGGGCGGGGTGCTGGCGATGTCCCGCGAGCTGGGCGTGCAGTTCGCCCGCGAGGGCATCCGGGTCAACGCGCTCTCGCCGGGGCCGGTGGACACCCCGCTGCTGCGCGAGCTGTTCGCCGCGGACCCGGAGCGGGCGGCCCGCCGGCTGGTGCACATTCCGCTCGGCCGCTTCGCCCGGCCCGAGGAGATCGCGGCCGCGGTCGCCTTCCTCGCCAGCGACGATTCGTCCTTCATCACGGCGAGCGAGTTCCTGGTCGACGGAGGCATCGCCGGTGCCTATGTGACCCCGGTCTAGAGTCGATCCGGGGCCGGCCGGGGGCTGATCCGGGGCCGATCGGGGGCTTCGTTCGGCCTTCTCACCGTAATCTCATGGAGAATGCCGGAAATCGGCGGTCGCGCTGATATCGCGTTTATCCGGCTGCCTTTAGATTCTCTGACGTGAGCGAGCAGATTCCCGCCGGGTGGTACCCGGACCCGAAGGACACCACCAGCGATCCGCGACCGCAGCGCTGGTGGGACGGTAAGGGCTGGACGGCCGACACCCGGCCCGCACCCTCGGACGCCCCGCCGGAGCCGGTGGCTCCCGCGGCCCCGGGGTCGGACGAGACCGCCGAGACCCGGGTGCTGGAGGGGGAGGTGCTGGGGAGCGGGCCGACGGTCCGCTACCCGGAGCCGCCCCCCTTCGGCGCCGCCTACGGCGCCATCGCACCCCCGGCGCCCAAGACCAGGCGCAGGCCGTCCAAGCTGGTGATCGCGGCCACCGTCGCGGCCCTGCTGGGCCTCGGCGCCGGCTCCGGGATCACCTACCTGGCGATGGACGGCCACGGCGAGCCGCGTGCCACGCACCGCACCCCGCGGCAGGCCCCGCCGATCGGCGAGGAAGGCCCGTGGGGCGGTCTGCCCGACCTGGGCGGCCCCGGTAACGACGGTGGCCAGGGCGGCAACGGCGGCAACGGCGGCAGCGGTCAGGGCAACGGCAACGGCGGCAAGGGCAACGGCCAGGGCCGGGGCAACGGCGGCAGCGGCCAGGGCAACGGTGGCCAGGGCAACGGTGGCCAGGGCAACGGTGGCCAGGGCAATGGTGGCCAGGGCAACGGCGGGAACGACGGCACCTCCCAGGGCAGTGACACCGCCGCCGACCTGGTGAACCGGATCACCCTGCCCGTCCCCTCCGGCTGGCAGGGCGGTACCACCCCGGACGGCTTCGCCGCGCTGAGCGTCGGCGCCTACACCTGTGACGGGGGCGGCAGCTGCTCGCTGGGCGGTGCCAACACGGGTGTGGTCGCCGGCGGCACCGACGTCCAGGCGGCGGCCAAGGCCGACATCGAGAAGGCCGCCAAGGACTCGTACAACGACCTCAACTCGCACCAGGAGCTGAAGTCCGAGGCGGTCAAGGTCGACGGCCGGGACGGCTACCTGGTCCGCTGGAAGGTCGACGCGGCGAAGGGCAACGACGGCTACGTGCAGACCGTCGTCTTCCCGTCCGCCGACGGCAAGTCGCTGATCTCCGTCCACCTCGGCTTCGACATCGCCGACAAGGCGCCCGACGTCGCCGTGATGGACACCATCGTCAAGGGCATCGCCGACTACACCGGCAAGCTGCCCGCCTTCCCGGGCGGCGGCGCCGGCCCCGGCGGGGGCACCGGTACCGCCACCACCTGATCGCACCGCTCCGCTCACGTACGGCGGCCCACCCGGACACGTCCGGGTGGGCCGCCGCCGTGTTCACACGCCGAGCTGGGGATCGCCTGGGCCGGACCGCACGGGGGGCGGTGCGCGGTCCGGCCCAGGCCTCCGGCGGTCAGGAGTCGCGTCGAACAGCCTCGAAGCGACGGCGCCGGAGCACCATGCCGGCCCAGCCGACGCTGATCGCGGCGGCGCCGGCCAGCAGCAGCGGACCGGTGGGCGAGCCGCCGACGGCCGCGCTGGCGGTCGGCACCACCGCGCCCGCCGGCTCGTTCGCGTTGCCGCCGTGCCCGTTGTGGGAAACGGTGGACTTGGACTGGCCGGCGGCGATCTGCGCCTCGCTCGGCGCGGCCGGGGCCTGCGCGGCGAGCGCCGACACGGGCTGGTCGACGGCGGCCGCCGCCTTGCCGAAGTCGACGTCGGAGCAGCTGTAGAACGCCTCCGGGCTGTCGCTGCGCTGCCAGACCATGTACAGCAGCTGGCGGCCGGTGCGCTGCGGCAGCGTCCCCGTGTAGGTGTAGTAGCCGTCGGTGGCGGTGCGCGTGACCTGCACCTGGGCGACCGGGGCCGACTCCAGGTCGGACCACTTCAGCGGCTTGGTCGGGTCGTAGCCGGCCTTGGTGATGTAGACGGTCTGGGTGCCGACGTGCGCCGCGGTGACGCGGAACTTGAAGGCGAACGAACCGGCGCTGACCGGGGTGGCCGGCCAGTCGGTGCGCGGCATGTCGAGTGCCTTGTACTTGTCGCGGTTGGCCGAGCAGAGCTTGCCGTCCGGGATCAGCGCCTGGTGGTTGCCGTTCGCGTTGGCGATGTTGACCTCGTTCCAGTCGTACAGCGGCTGGGTGCCGCTCATCGCCACGAGGTCCTTGCAGACCTGGGACTTGGGAGTCTCCGGGCCTTCGGCGTAGCAGGCCGCGATGCGGCTGACCGGGTTGGTCATGGCGCCGTGGGCGCTGGCGGTGCCGGCGGCGGTCGTCGAAACGGCGAGGACCGCGGCGCCTATGACACCGAGGGACAGAGCACTTCTCTTGATGGACATGGGGTGGGGACTCCTTGACCGTGTTCCGGGCCGAGAGTGTGGGGGAGTGGGCACGTCTGCCCGGGGCCCGCCGGCCCGGCGCGCGGGGCCCGGGCAGAGCGTATGATTGGACTAGACCAACTGGCAATAGCCCGTTGTGGCGTACTTTTTGACGGACTGTAGCCGTACGCGCAGCGCAGAGGCCCGAGGGGCGCCGGAGTTCGGGCGCCCCTCGGGCCTTCTTAAGGTGGGGGAAAGGCCGGGAAAAGGTCAGCGGCCGCCGGAAGGCCGGCCCGGGCCCTGCCCGTACTGGTGGAAGTGCGCGCCCCCGTGCACGTTCTTGGCCTGGATCACCATGCCGTGCACCGTTCCGCCGGTGATGGTGTTCTCCAGGGACTCGCCGCCCGGTGCGGGCAGCCGCGGCTCGAACTCCGCCAGGATGGCGCGGAGTTCGTCGGCCACCTCGGGGTTCTCCAGGAGTGCCTGGCGGAGCCGGCCGCGCCAGGTGCCGGTCAGGTCGTCGACGGCCCCGGTGTCACCGGTCTCCCGGGCGCGGGCGATGACCGTCCGCGAGCGCTCCAGGGCCGCGGCCTCCGCCTCGTCGGTCTCGCCCCGCCCGAACAGCGCCGCGAAGCGCGAACGGGCCTGGGTCCAGACCTCGGTGGCCATCAGCCCGACCAGGGTGGTGGCACCCGAGGTCACCAGCCCCTGCACGATCTCGGCCTCCATGGCGCCCCCTGACGTCGCGTCCGGTCCTGTCCCGAACCACGGTAGGGCAACGAGGGCGCCGCGGCGGCCCGTTCGGCCGTGGTGGCGTACCCGGCGGTCAGAGGAAGGTCCGCTGCTCGCCCCGGTAGGTCGGGACGGTGCGCACCACCCGGTCGCCCTCGATCAGGTGCAGCTCGGCGAAGCGCTCGCACAGCTCGCCCGCCTTGGCGTGCCGGAACCAGACCCGGTCCCCGATCAGCAGGTCGTCGGCGGCCGAGCCGAGCAGCGGGGTCTGCACCTCGCCGGCCCCCTCCATCGGGTCGTAGCGCAGCCCCGGCGGCAGGTGGGGCACCGGCGAGCGGTCCGGCCCGGCCGCGCCGGAGGCCGGGTAGCCGCCGCCGAGCACCGTCACCACCCCGAGGCCGGGCCGGCGCACCACCGGCTGGCCGAACAGCGCGGCCGGCCGGCCCCGGAACGAGCGGTAGTTGTCGAACAGCCGCGGCAGGTACAGCCCCGAGCCCGCCGCCACCTCGGTGACCGCCCGCTCCGCCACGGTCGACTCGACGCTGCCGGTGCCGCCGCCGTTGACGAACTCCAGCTCGGTCACCCGGCGCAGCCGCCGGACCGTCGCCGCGCGCCGCTCGGCCAGCTCGGCCCGGGCCTTCGCCTGCATCAGCCGGATCATCCGGGAGCGCACCGGCCGCCCGGGCACGCTGTCGCCCACCCCGGCGATGTGTCCCTCGTAGGCCATCAGCCCGACCACCCGGAACCCGCGGCGGCGCTGCACCAGCTCGGCGAAGGCTCCGAGGTCCTCGGGCGTGCGCATCGGCGAGCGCCGGGCGCCGACCCGCACCCGCCCGCCGAACAACTGCAGCGCGGTGTCCAGCTCCAGGCAGACCCGGACCTCGGCGGGGCCGGTCCGGGCCGCGTCGATCAGGTCGAGCTGGGCCGGGTCGTCGACCAGCACGGTGACGGCGGCGGCCAGCTCCGGATCGCCGGTCAGTTCGGCGAAGCCGGAGCGGTCCGCCGAGGGGTAGGCCAGGAGGACGTCGCGGACGCCCGTGCGGGCCAGCCAGAGCGACTCGCCGAGGGTGAAGCTCATCACCCCGGCGAAGCCGTCCATGGCCAGCACCCGCTCCAGCAGGGCGCGGCAGCGCACCGACTTGCTGGCCACCCGGACCGGCTTGCCGGCCGCCCGGCGGACCAGGTCGGCCGCGTTGGCGTCGAAGGCCGCGAGGTCGACGACGGCCACCGGGCCGTCGAGATGGGCGGTGGCCCGGTCGTACCGGGCTCGGTCGGCGGCCGGCGAGGGCACGGCGGCGGTACGGGCAGCAGCTTCGAGCGTGGCCATGGGCGCAGAGTGCCACACCCCGCTACCGGTGGGTAGGCCTACGGCGGACGATCCACCCCGACGGCGCGGCTCCGCCTCGCCCCGGCGGCGGGTGTGAGGTGGCATAGGGTCGGCCGGGTGGACCGCAAGAACATTCCGAACCCAGGATTCGCCGCCGACGACGGCACCGCCGACCCGGCGCTCGCCGAGGCGCTCGCGCGCTGGTCGCAGGAGCCCGGGGCCGAGCCGGAGGTGCTCGCGGCGCTGACGCCGACCCGGCTGATGGTCCCGATCGTCGCCGTCCTCGGCGAGGTGGAGCTGGACGAGCACGGGCACAAGCACGAGAAGACCAGTGACATGGCCGTCCCGGTGATCGAGGCCGCGGACGGCCGGCGGGCGCTGCCGGCCTTCACCTCGATGGAGGCGCTGACCCGCTGGCGCGCCGACGCCCGCCCGGCACCGGTCGCCGCCCCGCAGGCCGCGATGGTCGCCTACTCCGAGCGCGCGGACACCCTGCTGATCGACCCGGCCGGCCCGGTGCCGTACCGGCTGTCCGGCGCCCGGTTGCGCGCGCTGGCGGAGAACCGGCCGTACCTGCCGCCGGTGCGCGACCCCGAGGTGCGCGAGGCCGTCCGTGCGCTGCTGGCGGCCGAGCCGCAGGTGGTGAGCGGTCTGCTGGCGCCCTACCAGGAGGGGGACGGCCTGCTCGCGGTGGTGCTGGACCGGGCGCTGGACCAGGAGGCCGTCCAGGCGGCCGCCCGGCGGATCGGGCAGGCGGTCGCGGCCGACCCGGTGCTGCGGGTCCGGCTCGACCAGGGCCTGAACCTGGCCGTGCTGCCGGCCGACTCCGCGCTGCCCGGCGAGCCGCTGTACCGCCGCTAGCGGGGCCCGGCCCGCGCGGCGCCCGGACGCGAGGGTGCCCCCTCGCCCGGTGGACGAGAGGGCACGCGGTGTCCCGGTGGGGCTCAGGCGTAGACCGGCCCGGTGAACTTCTCGCCCGGCCCGGTGCCCGGCGCGTCCGGCACGATGGACGCCTCGCGGAAGGCCAGCTGGAGCGACTTCAGGCCGTCCCGCAGCGGGGCGGCGTGGAAGTTGCTGATCTCGGGGGCACCGGCGGTGACCAGCCCGGCGAGCGCGGTGATCAGCTTGCGCGCCTCGTCGAGGTCCTTGTCGGCCTCGCCGCCCTCGGCCAGGCCGCACTTCACGGCGGCGGCGCTCATCAGGTGTACCGCGACGGTCGTGATCACCTCGACGGCGGGGACCTCGGCGATGTCCCGGGTGAGGTCGTCGAAACCGATCGCCTCGTCGTCCGCGGCGGGGTTCTGGGTGGGCTCGCTGCTCAAGGGGGGCTCGTTCCGTCGTGCCGGTGTCCGTACCCAAGGAGCGTACAAGGGGGCCGGCCGGGGGCCGGGCCGCGGGGAGCGAGGGGCGGAATACCGGGCGCGGCCGAAACGCTGTATGCTTCGAGACTGACCGGCCAGGAGCTCCTGAGGAGCGCCCGGCCAGCAAGAGGAGGCTCCACCCAGGAGGCCCGAGAGGGCAACCGCGAAAGTCTCCCACCCGATCGGCCTCACGGTCGACGGGTCCCGGTCCGCGACGGGCGCCCAGGCGCCGAGTCGCCCGCCGCACCCCTCACCGGGTGCAGCCCCCGGTTGTGTGGAGCCCCGCTTGTACCGAGCGGGGCTTTTTTCGTGTCGCGGTGCATGCAGTGCCCATCAGCAAGGTAGGCAGCGCAGCACGAATGAAGCCCCGCCCAGTGGTCGAGTCCACTACGTGCGACCGCCGTCCGACGGCCGCATCGCAGAAGGTGCAACCTAGGAGGCCCCATCAGCACCGAGCCCCGCATCAACGACCGGATTCGCGTCCCCGAGGTGCGACTCGTCGGTCCCAGCGGCGAGCAGGTCGGCATCGTGCCGCTTGCCAAGGCGCTGGAGCTCGCGCAGGAGTACGACCTCGACCTCGTCGAGGTCGCGGCGACCGCCCGGCCGCCGGTGTGCAAGCTCATGGACTACGGCAAGTTCAAGTACGAGTCGGCCATGAAGGCCCGTGAGGCGCGCAAGAACCAGGCGCACACGGTCATCAAGGAGATGAAGCTCCGGCCGAAGATCGACCCGCACGACTATGACACCAAGAAGGGTCACGTCGTTCGGTTCCTCAAGCAGGGCGACAAGGTCAAGATCACGATCATGTTCCGCGGTCGCGAGCAGTCGCGCCCCGAGCTGGGCTTCCGACTGCTGCAGCGGCTGGCCAACGACGTCCAGGACCTGGGCTTCGTCGAGTCCTCGGCCAAGCAGGACGGCCGAAACATGATCATGGTTCTCGGCCCGCACAAGAAGAAGACCGAGGCGATGGCCGAGGCCCGCGCGATCGCGGACGCCCGCAAGGCCGAGCGTCAGGGCCGCACCCCCGGCTCCGACGCCGCCGAGGCCGACGAGGACGCAGCGCTTGAGGCCGAGAACGCCGCGGCCGAGGCGGAGGCCGACGAGGCCGACGCCGAGGACGACGACGCCGAGGTCGAGCAGCCGGCCGAGGCCTCCCAGGACGCCTGAGCCTTCACCGGCCAGGGCGGTTCGGGAGACCGGCCACCAAGGTGAACGGGCGTCCGCCCGGTCATCGCAGATCCATCCTTCACGCCCGCGCGGCGCACACCGCGCGGGCGTGGACGGACCGACGAGGAGATACGGCGAAATGCCGAAGCAGAAGACGCACAGTGGCGCCAGCAAGCGCTTCAAGATCAGTGGCTCTGGCAAGGTGCTGCGCGAGCGCGCCGGCCGCCGCCACCTCCTGGAGCACAAGCCCTCCACGCTGACCCGCAAGCTGGCCGGCACCGTCGTGGTGGCCCCCGCCGACGCCAAGAAGATCAAGAAGCTTCTCGGCAAGTGATCGCCCTCCCGCCCGGCGCGAGCCGTGAGCGGGACAGCTGATCCTTCCCGACCCATTCGAATGACGGACCGCGTGAAGTAGTCCGTGGTCCAACCCAAGGAGTAATCAAGTGGCACGCGTCAAGCGGGCAGTCAACGCCCACAAGAAGCGCCGGGTCATCCTGGAGCGCGCCAGCGGCTACCGGGGCCAGCGCTCGCGCCTGTACCGCAAGGCCAAGGAGCAGGTCACCCACTCGCTGGTCTACAACTTCAACGACCGCAAGAAGCGCAAGGGCGACTTCCGTCAGCTGTGGATCCAGCGCATCAACGCTGCGGCCCGTGCCAACGGCATCACCTACAACCGCTTCGTGCAGGGCCTGAAGGCCGCCAGCGTCGAGATCGACCGCAAGATGCTGGCCGACCTCGCGGTCAACGACCCGGGCGCGTTCGCCTCGCTCGTCGAGGTCGCGCAGAAGGCGCTGCCGGCCGACGTCAACGCCCCGAGGGCCGCCGCCGACGCCGCCTGATCCTCCTGGATCGGCCTGATCCCCCCGGGATCGGTTCGTCGCACCGACCGGACCCGCAGGCTCTCCCTGCGGGTCCGGTTTTGCGTTTCCCCGCCACAGTCCCTGCACGCCACCGGCGCCCCGCCTCAGAGACGAGACCATGTCGAGCACCGACACCCCCCTGCTGACCTCCCTGCGCTCGCCCCGCGTCGTCGCCGCCCGCCGGCTCGCCAAGCGGAACCAGCGCACCAAGGAGCGCCGGTTCCTCGTCGAGGGCCCGCAGGCCGTCCGGGAGGCCGTCGCGTTCGGGACGCTGCCGGGCACGGCCGACCACGCCGTGGTCGAGGTCTACACGACCCCCGAGGCCGCCGAGCGGCACGCCGGCATCGTCGCCGCCGCCCGCGCCGAGGGGCTGCCGGTGCTCACCGCCACCGACGAGGTCATCGCGGACATCTGCGACACCGTGACCCCGCAGGGCATCGTGGCGCTCTGCCGGTTCATCGACACCCCGTTCGCCGAGGTGCTGGCGGCCCGCCCCAAGCTGGTCGCGGTGCTCGCCCACGTGCGCGACCCCGGCAACGCCGGCACCGTGCTGCGGACCGCCGACGCGGCCGGCGCGGACGCGGTGGTGCTGACCGACGCCTCGGTGGACCTGTACAACCCGAAGGCCGTGCGCGCCTCCGTCGGCAGCCTGTTCCACCTGCCGGTCGCCGTCGGCGTGCCGGTGGAGGAGGCGGTCGGGCGGCTGCGCGAGGCCGGCGTGCGGGTGCTGGCCGCCGACGGCGCGGGGGAGCGCGACCTCGACCAGGAGCTGGACGAGGGCACGCTGGGCGCGCCCGGCGCATGGGTGTTCGGCAACGAGGCCTGGGGGCTCCCGGAGGAGACCCGCGCCCTCACCGACGAGGTGGTGCGCGTACCGATCCACGGACACGCCGAGAGCCTCAACCTCGCGACGGCCGCCGCCGTCTGCCTCTACGCCTCCGCCCGGGCGCAGCGCTCGCCCGGCGGCTGCCGGGCGCGGGCGTAGGCCGTACCCGGACGCTCCCGTAAGTCGTCATCGCGACGCCGCGGGCCCTACTGCGGGGGCCCGCGAGACGCTAGGGTCTGCCTCGGTGGGGGGAAAGACACGGTGGGTAATCGGGGAGGACACCCATGGTCGGCAGCGGGCCAGAGCTCGACCCGGACGACCTGCCGGACGGCCTGGTGGTCGCCGACGCCCTGGGCCGGGTGGTCTGCTTCAACCGCACCGCCGCCCGGCTGACCGGCATCCTCCAGGAGGCCGCGCTCGGCAGCCCGCTGGAGCACGCCCTCCCGCTGGAGGACCTGGACGGCCGCCGCTGGTGGCAGCTGACCGACCCGTACGGCGGCCTGGCGACCCGGACCAGCCAGCCCGAGCGCAATCTGCTGCTCCCCGGCGGCCGCGAGGTGCTGGTGTCCGCCCGCTACGTCCGGGCCCGCCCGCAGGCGCCGCTGGAGCGGCTGGTGATCGCGCTGCGCGGCACCGAGGCCCGCCGGCGGACCGAGCGCAGCCACGCCGAGCTGATCGCCACCGTCGCGCACGAGCTGCGCTCGCCGCTCACCAGCGTCAAGGGCTTCACCGCGACCCTGCTGGCGAAGTGGGAGCGGTTCACCGACGGGCAGAAGCGGCTGATGCTGGAGACCGTCGACGCCGACGCCGATCGGGTCACCCGGCTGATCGCCGAGCTGCTGGACATCTCCCGGATCGACGCCGGACGGCTGGAACTGCGCAAGCAGGTGGTCGACCTGGCCGCCTCGGTGCGCCGGCACGTGGACCGCAAGGTCGCCACCGGCATCCCCGAGGACCGCTTCGACATCCGGATCAGCGAGCCGCTCACCGTGCTCTGGGCCGACCCGGACAAGGTGGACCAGGTGCTGGCCAACCTGCTGGAAAATGCGGTGCGCCACGGTGAGGGAACTGTCACGATCGAGGTGGCACCGGCCAAGGAGGTCGTCGAGGCACCCGTCTGGGAGCGCTCCGGCACCCCGCCCCGAACTGTGGAAGGCACCGCGGTCACCGTGAGCGATGAAGGCACCGGCATCCCCGAGGACTCGATGCCGCGCGTGTTCACCCGCTTCTGGCGCGGTTCCAAGCGCGGCGGCACGGGCCTGGGCCTCTACATCGTCAAGGGCATCGTGGAGGCCCACGGCGGCTCGATCCGCGTCGACCGCGCGCCCGGCGGCGGCGCCCGGTTCCGATTTATCCTGCCCGCCGGCGTGCCCGACTTCATGCTCTGACGGAGCCTGGAGGCAGCCGCGGCGGGCTCCGGGGGCGGCGCCCCCACCCCCGGAGCCCGGTGCGGATCGGGAGGCCGGACGGGCTTGACGGCAGCCGCACCATGCGCTGCGACTACACTCGACCTTTGGCGTTGTGGGACGCCCTGCGCGGCCGTGCCGCGGACACCCCTTCCGAGCACCTGCGGCGGGGGCTGCCCGTGCCCCGGCCACGCCGGGCGTCACGCGAAGGCACGAGCCCTTACCTGAGCACGGACGAGCAGGAGCACGGGAAGATAGAGATGTCGGCACCCAACAAGTCGTACGACCCGGTCGAGGTCGAGGCCCTCAAGCCCGAGGTGGTGGAGCAGGCGCGGGACGAGGCCGTCCGGGCCTTCGCCGCCGCCACCAGCCTCGACGAGCTGAAGCAGGCCAAGGTCGCCCACACCGGCGACCGCTCCGCGCTCTCCCTCGCCAACCGCGAGATCGGCGCTCTGCCCCCGCACGCCAAGGCCGCCGCCGGCAAGCTGATCGGCCAGGCCCGCGGCGCCGTCAACCAGGCCCTCGCCCGGCGCCAGGCCGAGCTGGAGGCGGAGCGCGACGCCCGCGTCCTGGTCGAGGAGGCGGTGGACGTCACGCTGCCCTACGACCGGACCCCGCGCGGCGCCCGCCACCCGCTGACCACGCTGGCCGAGCGCATCGAGGACACCTTCGTCGCGATGGGCTACCAGGTCGCCGAGGGCCCCGAGGTCGAGGCCGAGTGGCTGAACTTCGACGCCCTCAACCTGGGACCGGACCACCCGGCCCGTTCGATGCAGGACACCTTCTTCGTCCAGGCCCCGGACGGCTCCGCCGACTCCGGCGTGGTGCTGCGGACCCAGACCTCCCCGGTCCAGGCCCGCACCATGCTCGACCGCGAGCCCCCCATCTACGTGGTCTGCCCCGGCCGGGTCTACCGGACCGACGAGCTGGACGCCACCCACACCCCGGTCTTCCGCCAGGTCGAGGGTCTGGCCGTGGACGAGGGCATCACCTTCGCCGACCTCAAGGGCACCATCGAGCTGCTGGTGTCCAAGCTGATCGGGGACGGCCTGGAGCTGCGCTGGCGGCCCTCGTACTTCCCGTTCACCGAGCCGAGCGCCGAGATCGACCTGCAGTGCTTCGTCTGCCGCGGCGAGAGCGTCGGCAACCCGGACCGGCCCTGCCGCACCTGCTCCTCCGAGGGCTGGATCGAGCTCGGCGGCTGCGGCGTGGTCAACCCGCGGGTGCTGGTCGCCTGCGGCATCGACCCGAGCCGCTACAGCGGGTTCGCCTTCGGCCTGGGCCTGGAGCGAATCCTGATGAACCGTCACAACGTCGCCGACATGCGCGACATGGTCGAGGGTGACGTGCGCTTCACCCTCCCGTTCGGGATGGAGATCTGATGCGCGTCCCGCTTTCCTGGCTGCGCGAGTACGTCGACCTGCCGGCCGGCGAGACCGGCCGCGACGTGGCGGAGCGACTGGTCCGGGCCGGGCTGGAGGTCGAGACGGTCGAGCAGATCGGCGGCGACCTCAAGGGCCCGCTGGTGGTCGGCCAGGTCCTCTCCATCGAGGAGCTCTCCGGCTTCAAGAAGCCGATCCGGCACTGCTTCGTCAACGTCGGCGACGCCAACGGCACCGGCGAGCCGCAGGAGATCGTCTGCGGCGCGACCAACTTCGCCGTCGGCGACAAGGTCGTCGTCGTCCTGCCGGGCGCCGTGCTGCCCGGCCCGTTCCCGATCGCGGCCCGCCAGACCTACGGCCACACCTCGGCCGGCATGATCTGCTCGGCCCGCGAGCTGGGCATGGGCGACGACCACGACGGCATCATCGTCCTCCCGCCGGAGTACGAGCCCGGCACCGACGCCGTCGAGCTGCTCCAGCTCGTCGACGAGGTGCTGGACATCGCCGTCACCCCGGACCGCGGCTACTGCCTCTCGATGCGCGGGGTGGCCCGCGAGGCAGCCGCCGCGTACGGGCTGCCGCTGGCCGACCCGGCCTTGCTCGACGTGCCGCCGGCGAACTCCTACGGCTACCTGGTCAAGGTCGCCGACCCGGCCGGCTGCGACCGCTTCGTGGCCCGCACGGTGATCGGCCTCGACCCGACCGCCAAGTCGCCGATCTGGCTCCAGCGCCGCCTGCAGAAGGCCGGCATCCGGCCGATCTCGCTGGCCGTGGACATCACCAACTACGTGATGCTGGAGGTCGGCCAGCCGCTGCACGCCTACGACAAGCAGCGCGTGGACGGCCCCATCGTGGTCCGCCGGGCGGAGCAGGGCGAGACCCTGACCACGCTCGACGGCGTCGCGCGCAAGCTCTCCGCCGAGGACCTGCTGATCTGCGACAACAGCGGCCCGATCGGCCTGGCCGGTGTCATGGGCGGTGCCTCCACCGAGATCCTCGACCCGGCCGCCGGTCCGGGCACCACCGAGGTGATCATCGAGGCGGCGCACTTCGACCCGGTCGTGATCGCCCGCGGTGCCAAGCGGCACAAGCTGCCCTCCGAGGCGTCGAAGCGCTTCGAGCGCGGCGTCGACCCGGAGGCCGCCCGCGCCGCCGCGCAGCGCGCCGTCGACCTGCTGGTCCTGATCGCCGGCGGCACCGCCGAGGCCGGGGTCACCGACATCGCGGCCCCGCACCCGGTGCGCACCATCACCATCGCCGCGGACCTGCCCGACCGCGTCGCCGGCACCGCCTACGGCCGGGAGACCGTCACCCGGCGGCTGCAGGAGATCGGCTGCTCCGTCGCGGGCGCCGACGTCCTGGAGGTCACCCCGCCGACCTGGCGCCCCGACCTCACCGACCCGTACGACCTCGCGGAGGAGGTCATCCGCCTGGAGGGGTACGACAACGTCCCCGCCCGGATGCCCACCGTGCCGCCGGGCAAGGGCCTGACCGAGGCCCAGCGCACCCACCGCCGGGCCGGTGTCGCGCTGGCCGGCGCCGGCTACGTCGAGGTCAACAACTACCCGTTCGTCGGCGAGGCCGCCTTCGACGGGCTCGGCCTGGAGAAGGACGACCGGCGCCGCCGCACGGTGAAGCTGGTCAACCCGCTCAACGACGAGGAGCCGGCGCTGCGCACCACGCTGCTGCCGGGCCTGCTCGGGGCGCTGCGCCGCAACGTCGGCCGCGGCAACACCGATCTGGCGATCTTCGAGACGGGTACCGTCTTCCTGCCCAAGGACGAGCAGTCCGTCGCGCCGCGCCCGGCCGTCGACCGCCGTCCGAGCGACGAGGAGCTCGCCGCCCTCGACGCCGCCCTGCCGGACCAGCCGCGCCGGATCGCCGCCGCCCTCGCGGGCGAGCGGGTGCCGTCCGGCTGGTGGGGCAAGGGCGCCCCGGCCTCCTGGGCCGACGCGATCGAGGCCGCCCGTGCGGTGGCCCGTGCGGCCGGCGTCGAACTGGCCGTCCGCCAGGGCCGGCTGGCCCCGTGGCACCCGGGCCGCTGCGCCGAGCTGGTGGTCGCCGGGACCGACCGGGTGGTCGGCCACGCCGGTGAGCTGCACCCGCGCGTCGTCAAGGCGCTCGGTCTGCCCGAGCGCACCAGCGCGATGGAGGTCGACCTCGACCTGCTGACCGCCGACGGCGCCGTCCGGGTCTCCGGCCCGGCCGTCTCCGCGTTCCCGGTCGCGACCCAGGACGTGGCGCTGATCGTCGACGGCGCCGTCCCGGCCGCCGAGGTCGAGGCCGCGCTGCGGGCCGGCGCCGGCGAACTGCTGGAGGCCATCCGGCTGTTCGACGTCTTCACCGGCGAGCAGGTCGGCGAGGGCAAGAAGTCGCTGGCCTACGCGCTGCGCTTCCGCGCGGCCGACCGCACGCTGACCGCCGACGAGGCCAGCGCGGCCCGCGAGGCGGCCGTGGCCGAGGCCGTCGCCCGGACCGGCGCGGTGCTCCGCGGCGCCTGACGCGCATCCCGGGTGGAGGGCCCCGTCGCCGGTTTCCAGCGGCGGGGCCCTTCGTCGTCCCGGTGGCGGCGGTCCGGCCGGTGCGGCTGACCTGGCTCTTTGAGGAGTTTCCGTCAAAACCCTTGCGGAGCAGGGATCGTGGGCGCTATTTATTGGTTAGGAAAGTTTCCTAACTCCCGGTCGACGGCATCCCCCCGCCGTCCCCCCACGGAACACGGAGCGTCAGATGCACCGTCCCCAGCACCGCACCGTCCGGATAGCCCTCGCCGCCCTGCTGATGGCCGCGCCCGCCACGGTCGCGGCCGCCGGCGCAGCCCACGCGGCGCCGACCGCGGCCGTCGTCCAGGCCAAGGCCGTCGGCCTGGACGACCCGCACAAGAAGGACATCGCGATGCAGCTGGTGTCCAGCGCCGAGAACTCCTCTCTGGACTGGAAGTCGCAGTACAAGTACATCGAGGACATCGGTGACGGCCGCGGCTACACCGCCGGCATCATCGGCTTCTGCTCGGGCACCGGCGACATGCTCGACCTGGTCGAGCACTACACCGACCTCAAGCCGGGCAACGTCCTCGCCAAGTACCTGCCGGCGCTGCGCAAGGTGAACGGCACCGAGTCGCACGCGGGCCTGGGCAGCGCCTTCGAGAAGGACTGGGCCACCGCGGCCAAGGACGGCGTCTTCCAGCAGGCGCAGAACGACGAGCGCGACCGCGTCTACTTCAACCCCGCCGTCAGCCAGGCCAAGTCCGACGGCCTGCGCGCGCTCGGCCAGTTCGCCTACTACGACGCCATCGTCATGCACGGCCCGGGCACCAGCTCGACCAGCTTCGGCGGGATCCGCAAGACCGCCATGAAGAAGGCCAAGACGCCGGCCCAGGGCGGCGACGAGGCCACCTACCTCAAGGCCTTCCTGGACGCCCGCCGGGCCGCCATGAAGACCGAGGAGGCGCACTCCGACACCAGCCGCGTCGACACCGAGCAGCTGGTCTTCCTCAACGCCAAGAACTTCGACCTCAACCCCCCGCTCAAGTGGAAGGTCTACGGCGACAGCTACAGCATCAACAGCTGACCCGTGCCGACCGCGGAGGCCGTTCGCCCGGCCTCCGCGGTCGCCCCGTTTATCGGGTGACACCCTGCCACGATCGCTGATACGTTCGACGACGTGGCAAAGCTGAACCAGATCATCGCCGTCGAAAAGGGCGTCAAGTCCAAGTCCTTCCAGGAGCTGACGCAGTCCCACCAGGACTTGCAGAAGCCCGCGCTGCTGGCCGGCATCTCCCGGACGTACCAGCCCAAGGACGAGGAGGGCGAGCAGCTCCCCCCGGAGTCCACCCGCGTCCAGGTGAAGGCCGAGGACGTCCTGCGGACCACGTCCGCGACGCTGTCCCGGCTGTTCGACGTCACCGCGACGAAGGACTGGGCCAACACCGAGGCCCGCGCCGACGTCGTGGTCGACGGCCGGACGCTGGTGGCCCAGGTACCGGTCACCTACCTGCTCTTCCTGGAGAAGCAGCTCACCGACCTGCGCACCTTCGTGCGGAAGCTGCCGGTGCTGGACGCCGCCGAGGCCTGGAACCACGACGCCTCGACGGACTCCTGGAAGACCGAGGCGGTGCGCACGATCCGCACCAAGAAGGTGCCGCGCAACCACGTGAAGGCCGAGGCCACGGAGAAGCACCCGGCGCAGGTCGAGGTGTACTACGAGGACATCGCGGTCGGCTACTGGACGACGGTCAAGTTCTCCGGGGCCCTTCCGGCCCGGCGGGTGAACGAGCTCCTGGAGCGGGTCGAGAAGCTCCAGCAGGCCGTCCAGTTCGCCCGCGAGGAGGCCAACGGCTCGGAGGTCACCGACCGCCGGGTCGGTGAGGCGGTGTTCGGCTACCTGTTCGGGTAGCCCCCAGATCGCCCCCGTATGAGAGCGGGGGTGGCGCGAAGAGCGCAAGCTGATACTGAGGTTGAAGCTGATATCAGGGGAGAATGTGGAGGTTCGAGTCCTCCCTCCGGCATTTCGCGCCGGAGTGGCCCAACATGGCAGAGGCGCCCCTGTAAGACTCAGACTCTCGCTCCAGGCTCAGCATTCGCCGCCGAGCGCCGGATCGACCGGGTGTGTGCTGTAAGCGTCGGATGCGGGTTCGACTCCCGTCTGCGCCTCTATCGTGGCGCGGTAGCTTCAATGGCAAAGCGCGATGCTGTGAGAATGACCCACACCCTTAAACGTGCCGGTGCAAGCAATTGGGTGGCACCTCAGGGGCCCGGGTAGCTGGATACCGCTCCCGGGCCCCGTCACCGTTCCCGGGTTCAGGCGCTCGCGGTGTAGTCGTAGAAACCGCGGCCGGACTTGCGGCCCAGCAGGCCCGCGTCGACCATCCGGGAGAGCAGCGGGGGAGCGGCGAACAGCGGCTCCTTGTATTCGTCATACATCGACTCGGCGATCGACACGATGGTGTCCAGACCGATCAGGTCGCAGAGCCGCAGCGGGCCCATCGGGTGGGCGCAGCCGGCCTCCATGCCCTTGTCGATGTCGGAGGCGGTCGCCACGCCCGACTCGAACATCCGCACCGCCGACAGCAGGTACGGCACCAGGAGCGCGTTCACCACGAAGCCGGCCCGGTCGCGGGCGCGGATCGGCTCCTTGCCCAGCACCTCGGAGGCGAAGGTCTCGACCCGCTCGGTGGTGGCCGCCGAGGTGGTCAGCGTCGGGATCACCTCGACCAGCTTCTGCACCGGCGCCGGGTTGAAGAAGTGCAGGCCGATCACCTGCTCCGGGCGCGAGGTGGCGGCGGCCAGCTTCACGATCGGGATCGACGAGGTGTTGGAGGCCAGGATGGCGTCCCGGCGCTCGACCACCTGGTCCAGCGTCTGGAAGATCTGGACCTTGATGTCCTCGCGCTCGGCGACCGCCTCGACCACCAGGTCGCGGTCGGCGAAGTCGGCCAGGTCGGTGGTGAAGGACAGCCGGGACATCGCCCCGTCGCGGTCCTCGGGGCTCAGCTTGCCCCGCTTGACCGCCGTCTCCAGGGAGTTGGTCAGCCGGGTGCGACCGAACTCCAGGGCCTCCCCGCTCGCCTCCGACACCAGGACGTCCAGCCCCGCCCGGGCGAACACCTCCGCGATGCCCGACCCCATCAGACCGCAGCCGATCACTCCGACGCGCGCGATGTCACTCACTCAGTTGCCCTTCGGTGGTGCCGGGGGTCTCCCAGCGACAGGTGTCCCAGCAAGCTGCTGTTCAGCGGGCGGGCGCACCGATAGGTGTGCACCGGTGCACCGCCCCGACGACGTTACTACTCCGTACCCGTCGGTAGGTCATCCCCTCCCAGGCTGAACCGGGTCCGCGGGCGCTGCTCCGAAGGGGTGGGCCCGGGTCGCGGGACCCGTGCGCCCGGGTGCCGGCGCACCCGCCGCCCGGAGGGTTCAGGCGCAGAGCCGGCTGGCGGTGACCGGCGCGAGCCCCGCCCTGGTGAGTCCGTCCAGGATGCCCGGCAGCGCGTCCACCGTGCACTGGTGGCCCATGTGCAGGGCGACCACCGAGCCGCCCTTCACCGAGGCGAGCACCCGGCGCTGTAGTTCCGCGGCGCTCGGATCGCTGTAGTCGCGCGGGTCGACGTCGAAGGAGAGCACGTGCTCGTACCCGACCGCCCGGGCCTGCTCGCGCACCATCGGCGTGGCGTACTGGGCGGCGGACGGCCGGAACCAGCGGCCGATCGAGCCGGTGAGCCGTTGCAGCCGCTCCGCGCACTGGGCGATCTCGGCGCGCGCCTGGTCGGGGCCCATCGCGGAGATGTTCTGGTGGTTCTGGGTGTGGTTGCCCAGCTCGTGGCCGCCGTCCAGGATCCGGCGGGCCATCTGCGGCTGCTGGTCCAGCCAGCTGCCGACGGCCATCACGGTGAGCGCGGCGCCGCGCTGTTCGGCGATCTCCAGCAGGGCGGTGGCGATCCTCGGGTCGCCGCTGCCGTGGAAGGTCAGGGCGACGTTGCGGCCGGTCCGCGGTCCGTACGCGACCTCGACGGGGGTGCCCGGGGCGAGCGGCGTGAGGGTGGGCGGGACCGGCGGCGCGACGGTGGTGGCGGCCGCGGTGGGGGAGGCCGCCCCCTGCGGTCCGGCCGGGGCGGTGGGGTCCGGGGCGGGGGAGGCGGCGCCCTCGCCGGCCGCCCAGGCGGGGTCGACCGCCGCCGGGTCGCCGCCGGCCGGGTCCACGGTGCCGGGGTGGACGGCGAGCGCCCCCGGGTCGGCCCGGCGGGGGGAGGTTCCGGCGCAGGCCGCGAGCAGGCCGCCGACGGCGGTCAGGGCGGCGAACCTGGCGGTGGCGCGCAGGACGGTGCGGCGGTCGGCGGTCATCCGGTCGGCAGTCATCGGCAGCCAGCATAGAGACGGTGAAACGCCGGGGCGATTCGAGCGCGCCGACCCGACCTGCCGGGAGGGCGTGCCCGCACCACGGCCGGGGAGCTGCGGAATCCTGAACTCCCGCTGTCTCCACGGCGTGTCGTCGGATACGATCACCGCGCGCCGCGTGGTGGGCCCGGCAGGCCGGGCCGCCCGCGCAGCGAGGCGCTCCGGCGCCGTGACGGGCAGGCATTCCGGCAGTGGGCTTGAGGGGGCGGAAAGCAGGATGCACGAGGACACCGCGACGACCGACGTCGGTACGGACTGGGACTGGGTGAAGGCCGAGGACTGGCAGCCGCCGACCGAGCTGGACACCGGCGTTCCGCACACCGCCCGGATGTACGACTACTACCTCGGCGGCAAGGACAACTTCGAGGCGGACCGCAAGGCCGCCGAGGCCGCGATAGCGGCCTACCCCGCGCTGCCGCTGCTGGCCCGCACCAACCGCGAATTCCTCGGCCGCGCCGTCGAGTTCGTGGCCGGCCAGGGCATCCGCCAGTTCGTCGACATCGGTACCGGCATCCCCGCCGTCGGCTCCACCAGCGAGATGGCCCGCCGGGCCGCCCCGGACGCCCGCGTGGTGTACGTCGACAACGACCCGATCGTGGCCACCCACGCCCGCGCCCTGCTGGCGAGCCACAAGGCCGGCCACACCTCCGTCATCGAGGCCGACCTCCGCGAGCCGGCGACCATCCTCGACCACCCCGGCCTGCGCGCCGCCGTCGACCTGGACCGGCCGGTCGCCCTGATGCTGGTCGCGGTGCTGCACTTCATCCGCGACGAGGACGGCGCCCAGGAGATCGTCCGCACCCTGCGCGACGCGCTCGCGCCCGGCAGCGCGCTGATCCTCTCGCACGGCAGCCCCGACTTCGCCTCCCGGGAGAGCGCGGCCGAGGGCACCCGGATCTACCGGAGCGCCAGCGCGCCGCTGGTGCTGCGTCCGCGCGCCGCCGTCGAGCCCTTCTTCGGCGACTTCGGGTTCGCCGGGCCCGGTCTGGTCCAGCTCCCGCTCTGGCGCGCCGGGGCCGGCCACGTCCCGACCGACGAGCTGCCCGCCGGCTGGCAGGACGTCTCCGCCTACGCGGGTGTCGCCTTCAAGGCCTGAACCACCCGTCGGGGCCCGCGCCGTGCGGCCCCGACCACCGTGCGGGCGGCCGGCCCCGGTGCCCGTGCCGGGGCCGGGGCCGGCCCGTTCCGGGCCGCGGGCGGGCGCCTCGGGTGGCGCACAGCGGGACGCTTCGGTGGAAAATGCCGCGACCGCCCGGCGCGCTCGGTGTTACGTTGCGAATCATGAACCCCCTGAGCGAGAACGAGATCCGCGGCTCCTTCGTCAACTGTTCCAAGGGCGAGGCCCGTCGGCTCAACCTGCCCCGGGGTCTGGCCGAACTCCCGTGGGAGCACCTGGACTTCCTCGGCTGGCGGGACCAGGGCGCGCCCGACCGCGGCTACCTGGTCGCCGAGCACGGCGGCGAGCTGGTCGGCGTCACACTGCGGGTGCCGTCCGTGCGCCGCAGCCTGACCAAGACCAACGTCTGCTCGCTCTGCCTCTCCGCCCACGCGGGCTCGGGCGTGGCGCTGCTGGCCGCCCGCCGGGCCGGCGTCTCCGGCCGCGAGGGCAACACCGTCGGCACCTACATCTGCGCCGACCTGGCCTGTTCGCTCTACCTGCGCGGGCTGAAGAAGTCCGCCCTGGTCAGCCGGCCCGAGGAGTCGCTGTCGCAGGAGGAGCTGGTGGCCCGCACGGTGGCGAACCTGGACGCCTTCCTGGCGAAGGTCCTCACCGACACCCCGGCCTGAGACCGCCGGGCCCGGGGCGGTCCGCTGGCCGTGCCGCGTCCGCTAGCCGTGCCGCAGCTGGTCGAGCTCGCGGCGGTCCCGCTTGGTGGGCCGGCCGGCACCCCGGTCGCGCTCGCCGGCCGCCGCCAGCAGTTCGCGCGGCGGCCTCGGCGGGCTGTTGTCCACCAGGCACTCGGCCGCGACGACCGCCCCGACCCGCTTGCGGACCAGCCGCTTCACCACGACGATCCGCTCGAAGCCCTCCTGGCGCACGCGCACCTCGTCGCCGGCCTTCAGCGCCTGCGCGGGCTTGACCCGCTCGCCGTTCACCCGGACGTGTCCGGCCCGGCAGGCGGCCGCCGCCAGCGCGCGCGTCTTGGTGAGCCGCACCGACCAGATCCAGCTGTCCACCCGGACGCTTCCCTCGTCTTCGACCATCCTCCGAGCCTACCCACGGCCGGCCCGGCGTCGCGCCGGGGTCTGCGCGGGCTCCGGGCCGGCGAGGGCGTCGGGGTCAGCCGGGCGGCGACTCCTGGACCGCCCAGCCGTTGCCGTCCGGGTCGTTGAAGAAGACGAACGAGTTCCACGCCCCGCCGCGGCCGTCCACCCGGGCGCCGTCCTCGAAGTGCTGGACCGGGCTCACCTCCACGCCCCGCGCCACCAGCTCGCCGTGCGCCTTGACGATGTCCGGCACCACCAGCTGCAGGCCCTTCACCGAGCCCGGCGGCGCGTCCGTGACCCCGGTGCCCACCACGATCGAACAGCCGGAGCCCGGCGGCGTCAGCTGCACGACCCGGACCCCGTCCCGGATCCGGGTGTCGTGGTCGACGGTGAAACCGGCCTGTTCCTCGTAGAAGATCTTGGCCCGGGCCACGTCCGACACCGGGACCACCACTACTTCGAGCTTCCAGTCCATGGCCCAATCCCCTTCCGGTCAGGACCTTCCGGTCGGGCCCCTCCAGTATCGGCCGACCGGAAGGTCGGCGCCCGGTGGTCGGCTAGCCTGAGATCACGATGAACCGCCTCAGCACGCCCACCGCCGCGACCCCCTTCACCACCCCGTGGGGCACCTTCGACCTCACCCGCTTCCCGGAGGACCCGCGCGAGCGGCTGCGCGCCTGGGACGCCGCCGACGAGTACCTGCTGCGCCATCTCGCCGGGGAGGCGGACAGCGCCCAGGGCGCGGTCACCGAGCTCACCGGCCGCACCGTCGTCGTCCTCGGCGACCGCTGGGGCGCGCTGACCACGGCGCTCACCACCGCGCTGTCCTCGGCGCCGACCACCGGGACGGCCACGGCGCCGGCCACCGGGACGGCCACCGCAGCGGCCCCCGCCCCGAGTACCGCGCCGGTCCAGATCAGCGACTCCCACCTCGGCCGGCAGGCCACCCTGGCCAACCTCGCCCGGGCCGGCGCCGCCCCCGACGCGGCCCGGCTGCTCACCACCCGCGACACCCCGCCCGGGCGGGTCGACGTCCTACTGGTCCGCGTCCCCAAGAGCCTCGCGCTGCTGGAGGACCAGCTGCACCGCCTCGCGCCCGCCGTGCACCCCGGCACGGTGGTGATCGGCACCGGCATGGTCACCGAGATCCACACCTCCACCCTCCAGCTCTTCGAGCGGATCCTCGGCCCGACCCGCACCTCGCTCGCGGCCCGCAAGGCCCGGCTGATCTTCTGCACCCCCGACCCGGCGCTCGACCCCGGCCCCAACCCCTGGCCGCACCGCTACGCGCTGCCCGGCGACATCGGCCCGGCCTCCGGGCGCACGGTGGTCAACCACGCCGGTACCTTCTGCGCCGAGCGGCTCGACATCGGCACCCGCTTCCTGCTCGGTCACCTGCCGGTGGCCGCCCCCGGGGCCCGGGTCGTCGACCTCGGCTGCGGCAACGGCGTGGTCGGCACCGCGGCGGCGCTCGCCAGCCCCGGCGCCGAGCTGGTCTTCGTCGACGAGTCCCACCAGGCCGTCGCCTCGGCCGAGGCCACCTTCCGGGAGAACCTCGGCCCGCGGGCGCCCGCCGAGTTCCTCACCGCCGACGCCCTCGGCACGGACGCCGTCCCGGCCGGCTCGGTCGACCTGGTGCTGAACAACCCGCCGTTCCACTCCCACCAGGCCACCACCGACGCCACCGCCTGGCGGATGTTCACCGGTGCCCGCCGGGCGCTGCGCCCGGGTGGCGAACTCTGGGTGGTCGGCAACCGTCATCTCGGCTACCACGTCAAGCTGCGCCGCCTCTTCGGGAACTGCGAAGTCGTCGCGGGCAACCCGAAGTTCGTGGTGCTGCGGGCCGTCCGCCGGTGAGCAGGCCGGTGACCCGGCCGGGGGCCGGGCCGGGGGCCGGGCCGACGGCGCCGGGAGCGCGCCGCCCGACGATCAACTAAGGGTAACCTAAGCTCCTGGCGCCGACGGGTGGCGGGCCGTCCGCGGTGGACGGCGCACCCCGCCGCCCGGGTGTGGAGCGGTCCGCCTGTCGGTCCGCCGCGCACTCCCTTGCATGAATGTTCCGTGATGCGTATATTCATGCTCCGACCAAGGAGGGAACTGCCATGGCATTGCGAGTCGCCGTCGCCGGTGCGAGCGGATACGCGGGCGGTGAGGTGCTGCGCCTGCTGCTCGGCCACCCCGAGGTGGAGATCGGGGCGCTGACCGGCGGCTCGAACGCGGGTACCAGGCTCGGCACCCTGCAGCCGCACCTGATCCCGCTCGCCGACCGGATCCTGGAGCCCACCACCCCCGAGGTGCTGGCCGACCACGACGTGGTGTTCCTGGCACTGCCGCACGGCCAGTCCGCCGCCGTCGCCGAGGCCCTCGGCCAGAACGTCCTGGTCGTCGACTGCGGCGCCGACTTCCGGCTGAAGGCCGCCGCCGACTGGGAGCAGTTCTACGGCTCCGCGCACGCCGGCACCTGGCCCTACGGCCTCCCCGAGCTGCCCGGCCACCGCGCCGCGCTCAAGGGCGGCAACCGCATCGCCGTCCCCGGCTGCTACCCGACCGCCGTCTCGCTGGCGCTCTTCCCGGCGTACGCGGCCGGGCTCGCCGAGCCCGAGGCCGTGATCGTCGCCGCCTCCGGCACCTCGGGCGCCGGCAAGGCCGCCAAGACCCACCTGCTCGGCAGCGAGGTGATGGGCAACGTCAGCGCCTACGGCGTCGGCGGGCAGCACCGGCACACCCCGGAGATGTCGCAGAACCTCACCCCGGTCGCGGGCGAGCCGGTCACCGTCTCCTTCACGCCCACCCTGGTGCCGATGCCGCGCGGCATCCTCGCCACCTGCTCCGCCAAGGCGAAGCCCGGGGTGACCGGCGAGGCCCTGCGCGCCGCCTACACCGAGGCGTTCGCCGACGAGCCCTTCGTCCACCTGCTGGCCGAGGGCCAGTGGCCGCAGACCAGCAGCGTCTACGGCTCCAACGCCGCCCTGGTCCAGGTCGCCCTGGACGAGAGCGCCGGGCGGATCATCGCGATCAGCGCGATCGACAACCTGGTCAAGGGCACCGCCGGCGGCGCGGTGCAGAGCATGAACATCGCCCTCGGCCTGCCCGAGGAGCTCGGCCTTCCCCTGATCGGAGTCGCACCGTGACCAAGAACGTCAACGTCGGCGTGACCGCCGCCAAGGGCTTCCGGGCCGCCGGCGTCACCGCCGGGATCAAGGACTCCGGCACCCCCGACCTCGCCCTCGTCGTCAACGACGGCCCGTCGCTGGCCGCCGCCGGAGTGTTCACCAGCAACCGGGTCAAGGCCGCGCCCGTGCTCTGGTCGGAGCAGGTCCTCAAGGGCGGTCAGGTCTCCGCCGTCGTCCTCAACTCCGGTGGCGCCAACGCCTGCACCGGCCCGCTCGGCTTCCAGGACACCCACGCCACCGCCGAGAGGGCCGCCGAGGAGCTGGGGCTCAACGCCGGCGAGATCGCCGTCGCCTCCACCGGCCTGATCGGCCTGCGCCTGCCGATGGACATCCTGCTGCCCGGTGTCGCCCTCGCCGCCGGGCAGCTCGACGCCGCCGGTGGCGAGGCCGCCGCGATCGCCATCAAGACGACCGACACCGTCCACAAGACCGCCCAGGTGACGAAGGACGGCTGGACGGTCGGCGGCATGGCCAAGGGCGCCGGCATGCTCGCCCCCGGCCTCGCCACCATGCTGGTCGTCCTGACCACCGACGCCGCGCTCGACGCCGCCGCCCTGGACGTCTCGCTGCGCGCCGCCACCCGCACCACCTTCGACCGGATCGACTCCGACGGCTGCATGTCGACCAACGACACGGTGCTGCTGCTCGCCTCCGGCGCCTCCGGCATCACCCCGGAGCAGGCCGGGTTCGACGAGGCCGTCCGCACCGTCTGCGCCGACCTCGCGCGGCAGCTGATCGGTGACGCCGAGGGCGCGAGCAAGGACATCCGGATCGAGGTCACCGCCGCCGCCACCGAGGCGGAGGCCGTCGGCGTCGCCCGGGTCATCAGCCGCAACAACCTGCTCAAGTGCGCCCTCCACGGCGAGGACCCGAACTGGGGCCGGGTGCTGGCCGCGATCGGCACCACCGACGCCGCCTTCGACCCGGACCGCCTCGACGTCGCCATCAACGGCGTCTGGGTCTGCCGGGACGGCAGCGTCGGGGAGGACCGCGACCTCGTCGACATGACCGGCCGGGAGATCGTCATCACCGCCCGCCTGAACGCCGGCGAGGCCGCCGCGACGGTGTGGACCAACGACCTCACCGCCGACTACGTGCACGAGAACAGCGCCTACTCCACCTGACAGCCGCTGACAGCCGCCACAGCCGCACCTGCCGACCGAGCCGGGGACCACACACGTGCAGATCGCACCCAAGGGCGAACAGGCCCGCAACAACACCGCGTTGCCCAAGGCCATGACGCTGATCGAGGCGCTGCCCTGGCTGGAGCGCTTCCACGGCAAGACCGTCGTCGTGAAGTTCGGCGGCAACGCCATGGTGGACGAGAGCCTCAAGGCGGCCTTCGCCCAGGACGTCGTCTTCCTGCGCTACGCCGGTCTGCACCCCGTCGTGGTCCACGGCGGCGGCCCGCAGATCAGCGCCCAGCTCGACAAGCTCGGCCTGGAGTCCTCGTTCACCAACGGCCTGCGGGTCACCACCCCCGAGACCATGGACGTGGTCCGGATGGTGCTGGCCGGCCAGGTCCAGCGCGAACTGGTCGGGCTGCTCAACGGCCACGGCCCGTTCGCGGTCGGCATGACCGGCGAGGACGCCCACACCATGACCGCCGTCAAGCGGTACGCGGTGGTGGACGGCGAGCAGGTCGACATCGGCCTGGTCGGCGACATCGTCAACATCGAGGCCGGCGCGGTGAAGGCGCTGATCGCCGACGGCCGGATCCCGGTGATCTCCTCGATCGCCCGGGGCACCGACGGGCACGTCTACAACATCAACGCCGACACCGCCGCCTCCGCCCTCGCGGTGGCGCTCGGCGCCGAGATGCTCGTCGTCCTCACCGACGTCGAGGGCCTGTACGCCGACTGGCCGCACTCCGACGACGTGATCAGCCAGCTCAGCGCGACCGAGCTGGAGGAGCTGCTGCCCGAGCTGGCCAGCGGCATGCTCCCCAAGATGGAGGGCTGCCTGCGGGCCGTCCGCTCCGGCGTGGGCACCGCCCGCGTCCTGGACGGCCGGGTGCAGCACAGCCTGTTGCTGGAGATCTTCACCGACGAGGGCATCGGCACGATGGTCGTGCCGGACGACGAAGCGACCGTGACCGGGGGACTGGCATGACGACCGACGCACAGCACAGCGGCAGCGCGCAGCCGACCGGCAACGAGCGGCTCACCGACCGCTGGCAGCACGCCTTCACCGACAACTACGGCACCCCGCGGATCCCGCTGGTCCGCGGCGAGGGCGCCAAGCTGTGGGACGCCGACGGCAAGGAGTACACCGACCTGCTCGGCGGCATCGCCGTCAACGCCCTCGGCACCGGTCACCCGGCGGTCGTCGAGGCCGTCACCCGGCAGATCTCGACCCTCGGCCACGTCTCCAACCTCTTCATGGCCGAGCCGACCATCGCGCTGGCCGAGCGGCTGCTGACGCTCTCGGGCCGGGACGGCCGGGTGTTCTTCTGCAACTCCGGCGCCGAGGCCAACGAGGCCGCGTTCAAGATCAGCCGGCGGACCGGCCGCACCCATGTGGTCGCCCTCCAGGGCGGCTTCCACGGCCGGACCATGGGCGCCCTCGCGCTCACCGGCCAGCCCGCCAAGCAGGAGCCGTTCCTGCCGCTGCCCGGCGAGGTCACCCACGTCCCCTTCGGCGACGTCGAGGCGCTGCGGGCGGCCGTGACCGCGGAGACTGCGGCCGTCTTCCTGGAGCCGATCCAGGGCGAGAACGGCGCGATCCCGCTGCCCGACGGCTACCTGCGGGCCGCCCGCGAGATCACCCGGGCCACCGGCACCCTGCTCGTCCTGGACGAGATCCAGACCGGCATCGGCCGCACCGGGTACTGGTTCGCCCACCAGGCCGTCGAGGGCGTCGAGCCGGACGTGGTCACCCTCGCCAAGGCACTCGGCGGCGGGCTGCCGATCGGCGCCGTGCTCGCGTTCGGGGAGGCCGCCGAGCTGCTCACCCCGGGCCAGCACGGCACCACCTTCGGCGGCAATCCGGTGGTCGCGGCGGCGGCTCTCGCGGTGCTCGACACCATCGAGTCCGAGGGCCTGCTGGAGCACGTCCGCAAGATCGGCGAGCGGCTGCGGCACGGGGTCGAGGCGATCGGCGACCCGCTGGTCTCGCACGTGCGCGGGGCCGGCCTGCTGCTCGGCATCGTGCTGACCGCGCCGGTGGCCGCGAAGGTCCAGGCCGCCGCCCAGGAGGCCGGCTTCCTGGTCAACGCCGCCGTCCCGGACGCCGTCCGGCTCGCGCCGCCGCTGGTGCTCACCGAGCAGGACGCGGACGCCTTCCTGGCCGCGCTGCCGGAGATCCTCCGGACGGTGCGGGAGAACGCCCCGGCCGATGCGAGCCGAGCGTAGTCCGGGAGAATAATCACATGACCGTTCCCCACGCCGACCAGCCCGCCGCCGGTCCGACGCCGCAGGTCCCGCAGACCCGCACCGCGCGCCACCGGCGAATCGTGGACCTGCTCACCCGCCAGCCCGTGCGCTCGCAGAGCCAGCTCGCCAAGCTGCTCGCCGACGACGGACTGGTGGTCACCCAGGCCACCCTCTCCCGGGACCTGGACGAGCTGGGAGCGGTGAAGATCCGCAACCGGGACGGCGCGCTCATCTACGCCGTCCCGGCCGAGGGCGGCGACCGCACGCCGCGCGCACCGATGGGGGAGTCGGCCAGCGAGGGCCGGATGGCCCGGCTGGCCGGCGAGCTCATGGTCTCCGCCACCGCCTCCGGCAACCTCGTCGTCCTGCGGACCCCGCCGGGCGCGGCCCAGTTCCTGGCCTCCTCGATCGACCAGGCCGAGGTCTTCGAGATCATCGGCACCATCGCCGGGGACGACACCGTCCTGCTGATCAGCCGCGATCCCTCCGGCGGCCAGGCCCTCGCCGACCACCTGATGCAGCTCGCCCAGGCCAAGGCCCAGTAGCCCCCGGCCGGGCCCGGCCGACCCGGGCCCGCCCCGTTCCGCCCACCCGACGCACCGCCCCGTGACCCCGGTTCGCCCGTTCCTCGGCAGGGGTTTTGAAATCCATACGGTGTAGTGCATACTTATGCCTATCGCCGTAAGCCTGTTCGCACTGTTGTGAAGGAGAAAGCCGTGACCGAGCGCGTCGTACTCGCCTACTCGGGCGGTCTGGACACGTCCGTCTGCATCGGCTGGATCGCCGAGGAGACGGGCGCCGAGGTCATCGCCGTCGCCGTCGACGTCGGCCAGGGCGGCGAGGACCTGGAGGTCATCCGCCAGCGGGCGCTGGACTGCGGCGCCGTCGAGGCCGAGGTCGCGGACGCCCGCGACGAGTTCGCCGACGAGTACTGCCTCCCGGCCATCAAGGCCAACGCCCTGTACCAGGGCCAGTACCCGCTGGTCTCGGCCCTCTCCCGGCCGGCCATCGTCAAGCACCTGGTCGCCGCCGCGCAGAAGCACGGCGCCACCACCGTCGCCCACGGCTGCACCGGCAAGGGCAACGACCAGGTCCGCTTCGAGGTCGGCATCCAGTCGCTGGCCCCCCAGCTGAAGTGCATCGCCCCCGTCCGCGACTACGCGATGACCCGGGACAAGGCGATCGCCTTCGCCGAGGCCAAGGGCCTGCCGATCGCCACCACCAAGAAGTCCCCGTACTCGATCGACCAGAACGTCTTCGGTCGCGCCGTCGAGACCGGCTTCCTGGAGGACATCTGGAACGCCCCGATCGAGGACGTCTACGAGTACACCCAGAACCCGGCCACCCCGCGCGAGGCCGACCAGGTGGTCATCACCTTCGACGCCGGTGTCCCGGTCGCCATCGACGGCCGCAAGGTGACCGTCCTGCAGGCCATCGAGGAGCTCAACAAGCGGGCCGGGGCCCAGGGCATCGGCCGGCTCGACATGGTCGAGGACCGGCTGGTCGGCATCAAGTCCCGGGAGATCTACGAGGCCCCCGGCGCGATCGCCCTGATCACCGCCCACCAGGCCCTGGAGAACGTCACCGTCGAGCGCGAACTCGCCCGCTACAAGCGGCAGGTGGAGCAGCGCTGGGCCGAGCTGGTCTACGACGGCCTCTGGTTCTCCCCGCTGAAGCGGGCGCTGGACGGCTTCGTCAACGAGGCCAACCAGCACGTCACCGGCGAGATCCGGATGGTGCTGCACGCCGGCCGGGCCGTCGTCGACGGCCGCAAGTCCGACCAGTCGCTGTACGACTTCAACCTCGCCACCTACGACACCGGCGACACCTTCGACCAGTCGATGTCCAAGGGCTTCATCGAGATCTTCGGGATGTCCTCGAAGATCGCCGCCCGCCGCGACCTCGGCTGAGCCGACCGCCCGGTCGTCCGACCACCTGCCGGGCCCCGGCCGCGCCCCCTCGCGGCCGGGGCCGCCCCCGACCCGCCACCTTGTAAGGAGCCCAGCGATGCCTGCCGACCAGACCGCCGCCAGTAACTCTCCTGAGCTGCGCCTCTGGGGCGCGCGCTTCGCCGACGGCCCCTCCGAGGCGCTCGCCAGGCTCTCCGCCTCGGTGCACTTCGACTGGCGCCTCGCGCCGTACGACATCGCCGGGTCGAAGGCCCACGCCCGCGTCCTGCACAAGGCCGGGCTGCTCAGCGCCGAGGAGCTCGACGCCATGCTCGCCGGGCTGGACCAGCTGCTCGCCGACGTCGAGGCCGGCACCTTCACCGGCACCGTCGCCGACGAGGACGTCCACACCGCGCTGGAGCGCGGCCTGCTGGAGCGGCTCGGCGCCGACCTGGGCGGCAAGCTGCGGGCCGGCCGCTCGCGCAACGACCAGATCGCCACGCTGTTCCGGATGTACCTGCGCGACCACGCCCGGATCATCGGCGGGCTGATCCTGGACCTCCAGCACGCCCTGGTCGGCCTGGCCGAGGAGCACCCGCACACCGCCATGCCGGGGCGCACCCACCTCCAGCACGCGCAGCCGGTGCTCTTCGCCCACCACGTCCTCGCGCACGTGCACGCCCTCGGCCGGGACGCCGAGCGGCTGCGCCAGTGGGACGTGCGCACCGCCGTGTCCCCGTACGGCTCCGGTGCGCTGGCCGGTTCCTCGCTCGGCCTCGACCCGCAGGCGGTCGCCGCCGACCTCGGCTTCGAGCGGGGCTCGGTCGGCAACTCCATCGACGGGACGGCCTCGCGCGACTTCGTCGCCGAGTTCGCCTTCGTCACCGCGATGATCGGGATCAACCTCTCCCGGATCGCGGAGGAGGTGATCATCTGGAACACCAAGGAGTTCGGCTTCATCACCCTGCACGACGCCTTCTCCACCGGCTCCTCGATCATGCCGCAGAAGAAGAACCCGGACATCGCCGAGCTGGCCCGCGGCAAGTCCGGCCGGCTGATCGGCAACCTGACCGGCCTGCTGGCGACGCTGAAGGCGCTGCCGCTCGCCTACAACCGGGACCTCCAGGAGGACAAGGAGCCGGTCTTCGACTCCTGCGACACGCTGGAGGTGCTGCTGCCGGCCTTCACCGGCATGATGGCCACCCTCACCGTGCACCGGGACCGGCTGGAGGAGCTCGCCCCGGCGGGCTTCTCGCTCGCCACCGACATCGCCGAGTGGCTGGTCAGGCAGGGCGTGCCGTTCCGGGTCGCGCACGAGGTCGCCGGTGCCTGCGTCAAGGTCTGCGAGCAGCAGGGCATCGAGCTCTCCGACCTGACGGACGAGCAGTTCGCGCGGATCTCCGAGCACCTGACGCCCGACGTCCGCTCGGTGCTCAGCGTCCACGGCGCGATCGCCTCGCGCAACGGCCGCGGCGGCACGGCACCCTCGGCGGTGGCCGTCCAGCTCGCCGAGGTGAAGGACGACCTGGCGCTCCAGGAGAAGTGGGTCCAGGGCTGACACCCCCGAAGCGGTACCCCTCGAAGGGGGCGTGGCGGATCGAGCGCCGCGCCCCCTTCGGGTGCTCACGCCCGGTCGGCCGTAACCGGCCCGGCCCGGAGCAGGTCATGCACGGTATGTGCACCATCCTTCCCGTCGTCCCGTCCGCCGAGGACGAGGTCCTCGCCGCGCTGCGGCGCCGCGCCGTCCGGGCGGCGGTGGCCGCCCTGCCGGGCCGCTGCCCGCAGCTCGTCGCCGCCCTCGCCGAGGACCCGCCGCCGACCTACCGCGAGCTCTCCGCGCGGCTCGGCATGCCGCGCGGCTCGATCGGCCCCACCCGGTCCCGCTGCCTCGCCTGCCTGCGGGCCGTTCTGCACGCCGAGCGCTATCCGTAGCCGGCCCGGGCCCGCGGCCGTCGCCCCGGGCGGTGCGACGTGACCCTCGCCACGTCGTACGGCCGGAAGGTTGAGAGCAGCTGACGCGCGGGTAGAGCGCTGGCGAACGCGGCTCTTGACGGCGGCGCGATCACTCGGATACTGAGCGTGAGCGCGTCGCCGTCGCCGTGGCCCCACCGGGCCGCCCGACGGGCGCGTTCGTGCGCCACCCCCGGCCAGGACCGATCCCCGGCCGGGACATCTCCGGCAGGGCATCCGGTGCGACACCCTCACTCTGCGCGCCGGGCACGACGATGGGGAGGCCCCAGCACATGGGC
The DNA here is from genome assembly GCF_055564815.1 of Kitasatospora sp. NPDC028961. NCBI lineage: Bacteria > Bacillati > Actinomycetota > Actinomycetes > Kitasatosporales > Streptomycetaceae > Kitasatospora > Kitasatospora sp. NPDC028961. The sequence continues at coordinate 38,246 of NZ_JBVHVO010000023.1, forward strand.
ATGAGCGTGATCATCTCGGTGGCGGACACCGAGGACGCGGAGCAGATCCTCAAGCTGCAGTACCTCGGCTACCAGAGCGAGGCCGAGCTGTACGGCGACTGGAGCCTGGAGCCGCTGACGCAGACCCTGGAGAGCCTGCGCGAGGAGCTCACCGAGCAGTACGTCCTGGTCGCCCGGCTCGGTGACGAGGTGGTCGGCACCGTCCGCGGCCGGATCGGCCCCGACGGCATCGGCCGGATAGGGCGCCTGGTCGTCCACCCCCGGATGCAGCGCCACGGGCTCGGCGGCCGCCTGCTGGAGGCCCTGGAGCGCCGCCTCGCCGCCGACGGCCGCCCGGTGACGGCGTACCGACTGTTCACCGGCCACCGCAGCCTGGGCAACCTGCGCCTCTACACCCGTCAGGGCTACCGCCAGACCGCCGTCGAGCAGGTCGACGGCGGGCCGGGCCTGGTCCACCTGGAGAAGCCCGCGGTGGCGCCGCTCGCCGCGACCGCCTGAGCCCCGCGCCTTCGCCATTGCCCGGCGCCGCCATCATCCGGACGATCCGGGGGCGGCGCCGAGGTGCATCGCAGCAGCTCACAGGGATTGCTGTCCGTATTGCGGACAGCGAATCCGAATAGTTGGGACGAAGTCGAACCTTCTGATTTACTGGCTCACATGACTGCGACGACGAAATGGACCCCCACCGGCACCCTGCCGGCAGGTGAGCGCGCCATGTGTCGTCGAATGTGTCACCGCTGAGGGCCACCGTCCCCTCCCCGGCCGTCGGCCGGGGCCCTCCCCCTCGCGCCCCGAAGCGAGACCCGGCCTGCTCCCGTCAGTGCGAGCACGCCCCAGCCTGTGGAGCACCACCCGCTCCGTCCGCCTGCCCGGCCACGGGCCGGCGGTCGTCCCTGATGACTCGTTAGGGCCACGCCGTCGCGCGGCCCGGCCGCCCAGCGGCGACGATCAAGGGGTGGCAGGTCCGGATCCCCCCGGTGCGACGCCGTCCGTCCCGCCGACCGCAACCCGGTCCGGCGGCTCCACGCCGTCCGCCCCCGACCCACGGAAGCAGCTGTGATCACCACCACGGACCTCACCAAGGTCTACCGCTCCCGCGGCCGCGAGGTGACCGCCCTCGCCGGCGTCGACCTGCACGTGCGCCCCGGCGAGGTCTACGGAGTCGTCGGCACCAGCGGCGCCGGCAAGTCCACCCTCATCCGCTGCGTCAACATGCTGGAGCGCCCCAGCTCCGGCACCGTCACCGTGGACGGCGTCGAGCTCACCGCGCTCGCCGGCGGTGAGAACCGGGCCGGCAAGGAGCTGCGCGAGGCACGCCGCCGGATCGGCATGGTCTTCCAGCACTTCAACCTGCTCGCCTCCCGCACCGTGCAGCAGAACGTCGAGCTCCCGCTGGAGATCGTCGGCCTGGACCGCGCCGAGCGCCGCCGCAAGGCCGCCGAACTGCTCGACCTGGTCGGCCTCGGCGACAAGGCCCGCAGCTACCCCGGCCAGCTCTCCGGCGGCCAGAAGCAGCGCGTCGGCATCGCCCGCGCCCTCGCCGGCGACCCCAAGGTGCTGCTCTCCGACGAGGCCACCTCGGCCCTCGACCCGGAGACCACCCGCTCGATCCTCAAGCTGCTGCGCGACCTCAACCAGCAGCTCGGCCTGACCGTCCTGCTGATCACCCACGAGATGGACGTCATCAAGTCCGTCTGCGACTCCGCCGCCCTGATGCGCGGCGGCCGGGTGGTCGAGTCCGGCGAGCTCACCGACCTGCTGGCCAAGCCCGGCTCGGAACTCGCCCGCGAGCTCTTCCCGCTCAGCGAGTTCGGCACCGGCCACCCCGGCCGCACCGTGCTGGAGATCACCTTCCAGGGCGACAGCTCCGCCCAGCCCTTCGTCTCCCAGCTCGCCCGCACCTACCAGATCGACATCAACATCCTCGGCGCCGCCGTCGAGACCATCGCCGGCCGCATGGTCGGCCGGATGCGGGTCGAACTCCCCGGCGGCCACCAGGACAACGTGGTGCCGATCGGGTTCCTGCGCGAGCAGGGCCTGCAGGTGGACGTGCTCGACACGACCGGCATCGACAAGGCGAGCGGAGCGGTGGCATGACCTGGGACCAGATGCAGGAACTGATGTGGCCCGCCACCTGGGAGACCCTCCAGATGGTCGGCGTCGCCACCGCCGGCACCGTCCTGCTCGGCCTGCCGCTCGGCGTCCTGCTGGTGCTCACCGACAAGGGCGGGCTGCTGCAGAACCGGCCGGTCAACAAGGTGCTCGGCGCGATCGTGAACATCGTCCGCTCGGTGCCGTTCATCATCCTGATGATCGCCCTGATCTCCTTCACCCGCTGGCTGGTCGGCACCTCCATCGGCTGGGAGGCCGCGACCGTGCCGCTCACCATCGGCGCGATCCCCTTCTTCGCCCGGCTGGTCGAGACCTCCCTGCGCGAGGTCGACCGCGGCCTGGTCGAGGCCCTGCAGGCCATGGGCGCCTCCACCTGGACCATCGTCCGCAAGGCGCTGCTCCCGGAGTCGCTGCCCGGCCTGACCGCCTCCGTCACCACCACGGTCATCACGCTGATCAGCTACTCCGCGATGGCCGGCGTGGTCGGCGGCGGGGGCCTCGGCACCCTCGCCATCAACTACGGCTACTTCCGCTTCGAGACCGCCTTCATGTGGATCATCGTCGCGGAGCTGGTGATCATCGTGACCCTGGTGCAGCTGCTCGGCGACTGGGCCGTGGGCCGGCTCGCCAACCGCGGGCGCACCGGCGGCCGGACCCGCCTGCTCCGCCCGCGCGGCACGACCCCGGCCGCCCCCGACGAGGACCTCGTCGCCCTCTAGACCTCCCGGCGTCCGATTCCGGACCCGGCTCCCCGTATCACGCAGAAAGGCACTTTTCGTGCGCAACGCCCTGAAGTTCACCAGCGTCCTCGCCACGGCCGGCATCGCCCTCTCGCTGGCGGCCTGCGGAAGCTCCGGCTCGTCCGGCTCCTCCGACCCGAACGCCCCGCTCACCGTGGTCGCCAGCCCCACCCCGCACGGGCAGATCCTGAAGTTCGTCAAGGACAACCTCGCGGACAAGGCCGGCCTCAAGCTCACCATCAAGGAGGTCACCGACTACGTGACCCCCAACACCGCGGTGCAGGACGGCTCGGCCGACGCGAACTACTTCCAGCACGTGCCGTACCTGGAGGACTTCAACAAGAAGCACGGCACCCAGATCGTCTCCGTCGAGCCGGTCCACCTGGAGCCGCTGGGCGTGTACTCGAAGAAGGTCAAGGCCATCGGCGACCTCAAGGACGGCGCCACCGTCGGCCTGCCCAACGACGCCACCAACGAGGGCCGCGCGCTCAAGCTGCTCGCCGACAACAACGTGATCACCCTCAAGGCCGGCGTCGGCACCGCCGCGACCCCGCAGGACATCACCGGCAACCCGAAGAACCTCAAGTGGAAGGAGCTGGAGGCCGCCCAGCTGCCCCGCTCCATCGACGACCTCGACGCCGCCGTGATCAACGGCAACTACGCCCTCGACGCCGGCCTCAAGCCCGCCGGCGACTCGCTGCTGCTGGAGAAGGCCGAGGGCAACCCCTACGCCAACATCCTCGCGGTCAAGCAGGGCAAGGAGAACGACCCCCGGGTCAAGAAGCTCGCCGAGCTGCTCCACTCCGCCGAGGTCAAGAAGTACATCGACGACACCTTCAAGGGTTCCGTCATCCCGGCGTTCTGACCGGCGGCCCCCACCGGCACCGCCGAACCGCACGTCCACGACCGGGCCCCCGCCGCACCTCGGCGGGGGCCCGGTCGGGCAGTATGCACCAGTGACGCCCTGACAGACCGCGTTCTGACGTACCGTCGTGCGGTCCGCGCACCGCGCGACATCCGGGGTACCGGTGAGGCGTACGGTGTGTCCACGACCGGCGAGGAGAGACGGCATGGCAGCGAGCTTCCCCGAGACCGCCATCAGCACCGAGCGGCTGCTGCTGCGCCCCCTTGCGGAGAACGACGCCCCCGGCCTCGCCGCGATGACGGCCGACGAACTCGTCCTCGCCTGGACCGACCTCCCGTACCCCTTCACCGAGGCCTACGCCGCCGAACTCGCCCGCACCCTCGCCCCCGCCCACCGGGCGGCCGGCCGCGGCATCGTCTTCGCCGTCACCGAACACCTCACCCAGCGCCTGGTCGGCCTGGTCGAGCTGCGCAACACCGACTGGCGGCTGCGCTCCACCGAGATCGCCTACGTCACCGCCCCCTGGGCGCGCGGCGAGGGCTACGCGCCCGAGGCCGTCCTGGGCACCGCCCAGTGGCTGTTCGAGGACCGCGGTTTCCTGCGCCTGGAGATGCGCACCGCCGCCGGCAACACCGCCGCCCAGCAGGTCGCCCAGAAGGTCGGCGCCATCAGCGAGGGCGTGCTGCGCAGCGCCTGGATAGTGCGCGGCGAACCGGCCGAGTCCGTCGGAGCCGGTACGCACACCGCGGAGGTGCCGTCCGGCCACCGGAGCGCGGCCGAGAGCCGCAGCGACCTCATCCTGTGGAGCCTGCTCCCCGAGGACATGGAGAACCCGGCGGAGCCGGAGAGCGCCTGGCACGACGACCACCGCTACGTCCTGCGCGACTGACCCGCCGTCGTCCGGGCCCGGGCGGGCCGCACGGTGACCAGCCGGCCGCACGGTGACCGGTGGGCCGCACGGTGACCGGCGGGGGAGCGGCGGCCGACGAACGGCGGACATGTGTGCGAGAAGTCGGCGCCGAGGGGAACGCACCCGGTAGCCTCTCCCACGGCGCCGTAACGGGCGCGGCATGTCGGCGCACCGAGGCGAGGGAGAACGGCCGCAGATGGCTGACCGGATCACGGTCATCGGGTGGGACGGCACCCCGCTGACCGAGGCCGCCGGCGCGGCACTCGCCGCGGCCACCCTGGTGGCCGGCGCCCCCTACCAGCTCAACGCCCTCCCGGTGCCCCCGAGCGCGGAGCGGCTCGTGCTCGGCAACGTCGGGCTCGCGGCCCGCCGGATCGCCGAACACCGCGGCGCCGCCGTGGTGGTGGCCGAGGGCGACCCGGGCTTCTTCGGCGTCGTGCGCACCCTGCGCCGCCCCGAGTACGGCCTCGAACTCGAAGTCCTGCCCGCCGTCTCCTCGGTCGCCGTCGCCTTCGCCCGGGCCGGCATGCCCTGGGAGGACGCCCAGGTGGTCAGCGCCCACGGCGGACGGCTGCGCCGGGCCGCCAACATCTGCCGGGCCAACGCCAAGGTCGCCGTGCTCACCGCACCCGGCGCCGGACCGAGCGAACTCGCCCTGATGCTGCGCGGGGTGCACCGCACCTTCGTGGTCTGCGAGGCCCTCGGCACCCCCGAGGAGGACGTCACCGTCCTCACCTCCGACCGGGTCGCCGACCACATCTGGCGCGACCCCAACGTGGTGCTGGTCATCGGCGGCAACGGCGGCGGTCCGCAGGCGGGCGCGGTGGGCGAGGCGGCCGGCTGGCTGGCCGGCCGCCCGGTCGGCTACCCCGGCCCGGACCGCGGCTGGGCGCTCCCCGGCGACGCCTACACGGGCGCCGGGCGCGCGGAGGACGCGCCCGGCGCGCCGGAGGCGCTGCCCGCGCACGCGCGCGCCCTCGTACTGGCCCGTCTGGGTGTCCGTCCGGGGGACTTGGTCTGGTCGGTCGGCGCGGGCAGCGGCGCCCTCGCCGTGGAGGCCGCCCGGTTCGGCGCGGCCGTCGTCGCGGTCGAGGCCTCCCGCTCCGCCTGCGCCCGGCTGACGGTCAACGCCCGCCGGTTCGGCGTCGAGGTGGAGACCGTCCACGGGTCCGGCCCGGAGGTGCTCGGCGGTCTGCCGGAGCCCGACGCGGCCGTCGTCGAGGCCGGCGGCATCGAGGTGGTGCGCGCCGTCCTGGCCCGCCGGCCCGAGCGCTTCGCGGCGGTGGCCCGCACCCTCGCCGAGGCCGAGGAGATCCGCCGCGCCGTCACCGGGGCCGGCTACCGCGCCGACGGCGCGTTGCTCCAGTCCGCGCCGCTGCGCCCGGTCGGGGCGGACGGCGGCCTGGGGCTCGCGGCGGGCGAGCCCGGCGTGCTCCTGCTCTGGGGTGAGCAGATCGTGTGAAGACCGGGTGCCGTCGCCCGGCCGCCCCGGTGGCGATTGCGGGGTCCGGCGGTGATCCAGGTCGCATCCGGACACCGATTCGAGAGGTGACGCCGCCGGGCCGGTAGTGTGGCGTCCGGGACGGCTGCGGCGCCCGGGGCCGCCCGATCCGGTCGGTTTGTCGCCTTTTTGACGCGGTGCAACCCGGAACGGCTCGGAGTGTGGGCAATTCGACGGGCCGCGTGCCGGACCTGGAGAATGCCGTAGGGTCCGGTGCGGTCGTTGCCGGTTGCCCCGCCTTGTCGTTGTCTCAGATGGCGCGCCTCCCCACCCGGGTGGTGCGCGGGCCGGGGTGCCGCAGCGCGCCGGAAGGAATTCGGCCGCAGCGCCTCGGCGCGGCGGCCGCATGTGGTTGAGGGGCGGGTCCGGTTCCAGGGCCCGGCCCGTGCGGATGGGCGTTGCGGTCGGTGATCGCGTCGCCAAGGGCGCGGCAGCGGCCTGGAAGGAGCTTTGACATGACCGATGGCGGCCACGTTCCGAACGAGGGACTGCCGGAGCACCTGCTCGCCGGGCCCGACCCTCTCGGCGGCCCGGAGGGCGTCTCCACTGTCGCGCCGGGGCAGGGCGTCGCACCGGACGGCGGCCTGATCCCGAACCCGGCGGCGCCGGGGAACGGCCTGCCCGGAGCGGTGGGCCAGGGCATCGGCATGTTTCCCGCGCAGGGCCCCGGCGGTCAGCCGCAGCCGCTCGGCGTGCCCGGCTACGGCGTCCAGGCGCCCGGCGAGGGCTGGGGGGTCGACCAGGGCGCCCCGCGCCCCGCGTTCCACTTCCTGGACCAGCCGGACCAGCCGGACCCCCTCGACGACGAGGACGACGTCCTGCTGATGCCCGGTCCGCAGGGTTCCTGGGGCGAGCCGCTGGCGGCTGGTCCCGGTGAGCAGAGCGCCGAGCAGCAGGCCGCTCCCGGTACGCCGGTCGAGCCGTCTTGGCCGCCGCTGGAGCCGCCGGTCCTCGGCGCGACCGACCCGGCCGCCCAGCAGGTCCAGCCGGTGCCGCTCCAGGCCGCGGTGCCGCAGCAGGTCCAGCCGCCGCTCCAGGCGCAGGGCCAGGACCAGCTGACGGCGGCTCAGCAGCCCCGCCGCCCGCTGCACGCCGGGCCCCCGATCCCGGACCCCTCGCTGATGACCGGCCAGGTCCCGGTGCGCTCGCTCGCCGACCGCGGCCCGTCGCAGGGCGGCACGCCCGCGCACGGCATCCCGGTCTTCGCCGGGCAGCCGGAGCCGCAGGCCGCCGCGCCCGTGCAGGCCCAGCCGGCGCAGCAGCCGGTGGCCCCGGTCCAGCCGCCGCAGGCCGTGCCGCCGGTCCAGGAGGCCCCGCAGGCCCCGCAGTACGCCGAACCGGCCGCGCAGCCGGTGGACGCGGTGGCGGTGGCCGCTCCGGTCGCCGACGCCGTGCTGATCGCCGAGGCGCCCGTCGCGGCGCCGGCCGCCGACGCCGTCGTGGAGCCCGCGGCCGTCATGGAGCAGGTGCCGGTGCAGGTGCCGGTCGCCGAGCAGACCGAAGCCCTGCCCGCCGAGGCCGTCGCCGTCGAGCCGGTCGCCGTCGAGCAGGTCGCTGCCGAGCAGGTCGCTGCCGTCGAGCCCGCCGTCGCCGAGCCCGTGGCCGCCGAGGCGCAGGCGCCCGACGCCGCCCAGGCCGTGCCGCAGCAGCCGGCCGCCCAGGCCGGTCAGCCCCGCCGGATCTCCGCCTTCCTCGCCGCACCGACCCCGCACGGCCTCCCGCAGGTCGAGGGCACCGAGCCGGTCCAGGCCGTCGCGGACGGCGAGGGCCGGCACGCCGTCCCCATAGCGGTCGCCGAGCAGGCCCAGGCGCCCGCCGCCGAGCCGGTGCCGGACACCGCCCCGGAGCAGCCCGCCGCCGAGCCGGTCGCCGTTGAGCAGCCCGCGGCCGAGCCGGTGCCGGCCGCCCAGGAGCCGGACGCCGTCGAGCAGGCGCCGGTCGTCACCGAGGGCCAGGCCCCCGCCGAGGGCGGGAGCCCGGCCGAGGCCGCCGCCGGGACGGGCGTCGAGGCCGCCGCCGAGGAGTCCGCCGAGACCGCCGTCGGCACCGGCGAGATGCCGTCCGGCCAGGCCGTCGCCGTCGCCGTCGCGGAGCCCGAGCAGCCGCAGGAGGCCCCGGCGGAGTCCGAGGCCGCCGCCGCGGCTCCGGGCCCGGAGGAGGTTGTCGCCGAGCCCGCTGCCGTGGTGGAGCCGGTGGAGCCCGAAGCGGCTCCCGAGGCCGCCGCGGAGGTCCCTGAGGCCCCTGCGGCCCCTGCGGAGCAGCCGGCCGCCGAGACCGAGCCCGAGGCCGTCGAGGCCGCCGGGGCCGACGCCGCCGCCCCCGACGCGGAGGCCGGAAGCGCCGAGGCCGCGGAGCCCGCCGAGGCGGCCGACCCCGCCGAGCCCGTCACCGAGGAGCCCGCGGAGGAGCCCGCCGAGCCGCGTGGCCCGGCCGCCCCCGGCTACGACGACGCCGGCCGCGAGGCCGTCCACCAGGTGATCCGCGAGCGCCGCGACATCCGCAACGGCTTCCGCCCGGACCAGATTCCGCACGAGGTGCTGATCCGCGTCCTGGAGGCCGCCCACACCGCGCCCAGCGTCGGCTACTCCCAGCCCTGGGACTTCGTCGTGATCCGCTCGGCCAAGACCCGTCGCAAGATGCACGAACTGGCCGAGCGCCAGCGCGAGGCCTACGCCGACTCGCTCCCCAAGGGCCGGGCCAAGCAGTTCAAGGAAATCAAGATCGAGGCGATCCTCGAAACGCCCGTCAACATCGTGGTCACCGCCGACCGCACCCGCGGCGGCCGCCACACCCTCGGCCGGCACACCCAGCCCCAGATGGCCCCCTACTCGGCCGCCCTGGCCGTCGAGAACCTCTGGCTGGCCGCCCGCGCCGAAGGCCTCGGCGTCGGCTGGGTGAGCTTCTTCGACGAGGAGGAGATGGTCCGCGAGCTCGGCCTGCCCGAGCACCTGGAGGTCGTCGCCTACCTCTGCGTCGGCTACGTCGACGCCTTCCCGGACGAGCCGGAGCTCCAGCAGCAGGGCTGGGCCAAGAAGCGCCCGCTCTCCTGGGTCGTCCACGAGGAGCAGTACGGCAACCGCGCGCTGCCCGGCGAGGAGCCGCACAGCCTGCTCTCCGAGACCCTGCGCGGCATCCGCCCGCTCGATGCCAAGGCCCTCGGCGAGGCCTGGGACCGCCAGAAGCGGATGACCAAGCCGGCCGGCTCGCTCGGCATGCTGGAGATCATCTCCGCTCAGCTGTCCGGGCTGTCCCGCAAGTGCCCGCCGCCGATCCCGGAGCCCGCCTGCGTGGCGATCTTCGCGGGCGACCACGGTGTCCACGCCCAGGGCGTCAGCCCCTGGCCGCAGGAGGTCACCGCCCAGATGGTCGGCAACTTCCTGGCCGGCGGCGCGGTGATCAACGCCTTCGCCAAGCAGATCGGCACCGAGGTCTGCGTGGTCGACGTCGGCGTCGCCGCCGAGCTCCCCGACGCCATCCAGCAGGGCCGGACCACCGGCCTGCTGCCGCGCAAGGTCAGGCCCGGCACCGGGGACATGACCCAGGGCCCGGCGATGACCCGGGACGAGGCCCTCAAGGCCGTCGAGATCGGCATCGAGACCGCCCGCGACCTCGTCGCCGCCGGCAACAAGGCCCTGGTCACCGGTGACATGGGCATCGCCAACACCACCGCCTCCGCCGCCCTGATCTCGGTCTTCACCGGGCTGGACCCGGCCGAGGTCACCGGCCGCGGCACCGGCATCGACGACGCGACGCACGCCCGCAAGGTCGAGGTCGTCCGCGCCGCGCTCGCCCTGCACCAGCCGGACCCGGCCGACCCGATCGGCGTCCTCGCCGCCGTCGGCGGTCTGGAGCACGCGGCCATCGCCGGCTTCCTGCTCGGCGCCGCCTCGCTGCGCACCCCGGTCATCCTGGACGGCGTCATCGCCGGCTCGGCGGCACTGGCCGCCAAGGCGATCGCGCCCGAGGTGCTCGCCGCCTGCATCGCCGGTCACCGCTCGGCGGAGCCCGGCCACCAGGCCGCGCTGGCCAAGCTCGGCCTGCGTCCGCTGATCGACCTCGACCTGCGGCTCGGCGAGGGCACCGGAGCCCTGCTGGCCCTGCCGCTGGTGCAGAGTGCGGCCCGGGCGATGCACGATGTAGCCACGTTCGACTCCGCCGGGGTCACCGAGAAGGCCTGACGACCGTCCGCACCGCTCCGTGAACCGGCCCGAGGGCGCGCCGGCGCGCGGAGCGGTGCCGCGCCGTACCCCCACCGCACCCTCACGTTGATTCAGGAGCCCTGCCCATGACCGCGCCCAACCCGCACCCCGGCACCGAGGGCCGGACCCCGTACCCGGTGGGCCTGCTGCTCGCCGGCCGCCGCGTCGTCGTGGTCGGCGGCGGCCACGTGGCCCAGCGCCGGCTCCCCGCGCTGATCGCCACCGGCGCGGACCTGCACCTGATATCGCCGACCACCACGCCCGCCGTCCAGGCGATGGCCGACGCCGGCGAGTTCACCTGGCACGAGCGCCGCTACCGGGACGGCGACCTGGCCGACAGCTGGTACGCGCTGGTCGCCACCGACGACCCGGCGGTCAACGCCGCGGTCAGCGCCGAGGCGGAGCGCGAGCGGGTGTTCTGCGCCCGCAGCGACGACGCGGCCGCCGCCACCGCCTGGACCCCGGCCAGCGGCCGCGACGCGGGCGCCACCGTCGCCGTCCTCACCGGTGACCCGAGGCACTCCGCCGCCCTGCGCGACGCCATCGTGGACGGCCTGCGGGACGGCTCGCTGGCCGCCCGCCAGTACCGCTCGCACGGGGTCGGGGGCGCCGCCGGGCGGCCGGGCACGGGGAGCGTCGCCCTGGTCGGCGGCGGTCCTGGTGACCCGGACCTGATCACCGTGCGCGGGCGCCGGCTGCTCGCCGACGCCGACGTGGTGGTCGCGGACCGGCTCGCCCCGCGCGAGCTGCTCGCCGAGCTGCCCGAGCACGTCGAGGTGATCGACGCGTCCAAGATCCCGTACGGCCGGTTCATGGCCCAGGAGGCGATCAACCGGACGCTCATCGAGCACGCCAAGGCCGGCAAGTTCGTCGTCCGGCTCAAGGGCGGCGACCCGTACGTGTTCGGGCGCGGCGGCGAGGAGCTGCTGGCCTGCGCGGAGGCCGGGCTGCCGGTCACCGTGGTGCCGGGCATCTCCAGCTCGATCAGCGTGCCGGCCTCGGCCGGCGTGCCGGTGACCCACCGCGGGATGACGCACGAGTTCACCGTGATCTCGGGGCACGTCGGCCCGGCCGACGAGCGCTCGCTGACCAACTGGGAGGCCGTCGCGCGGATGACCGGCACCCTGGTGCTGCTGATGGCCGTCGACAAGATCGGCGCGATCGCCGAGAAGCTGATCGAGTGCGGCCGCCCGGCCGACACCCCGGTGGCGGTCGTCCAGGAGGGCACCACCTCGGCCCAGCGCCGGGTGGACGCCACCCTCGCCACGGTCGCGGCCACCGTCGAGGCGGAGCGGATCAAGCCCCCCGCCGTGATCGTCATCGGTGACGTGGTCAACGTCCTGGCCCCCGCCGTGCACGCCTGACCAACCCGTGCGCGTCTGATCAGCCGTGCCCGCCTGATCGACCGAGGAGTGGGAAGTCGGCCCGGCCGACTTCCCACTCCGCACCGCGACCCGCGCGCCCGGCCTCACTCCAACGGCTGCTCGGTCCAGATCACCTTGCCGCCGGCCGTGTAGCGGGTGCCCCAGCGGTCCGCGAACTGCGCGACCAGGAAGAGCCCGCGCCCGCCCTCGTCCGTGGTGGCCGCGTACTTCAGGTGCGGCGACGTACTGCTGGCGTCGGACACCTCGCAGATCAGCGCCCGGTCGCGGAGCAGCCGGACCCGGATCGGCCCGCGCCCGTACCGGATCGCGTTGGTCACCAGCTCGCTCAGGATCAGCTCGGTGACGAACGCCGCCTCGTCCAGCCCCCACTGCGCCAGCCGCTCCGCCACCGCCGCCCGCACCTCGCCGACCGCGGCCGGGTCGGACGGCACCTCCCACTCCGCCACCTGGTCGGACGCCAGCGCCCGGGTCTGCGCCACCAGCAGCGCGATGTCGTCCTGCGGCCGTGCCGGCAGCATCGCGCCCAGCACGTCCGCGCAGGTCTGCTCGGGAGTGCGCGGCGGCCCGGTGAGCGCGGCCCGCAGCATCTCCAGCCCCTCGTCGATGTCCCGGTCGCGGTCCTCCACCAGTCCGTCGGTGTAGAGCACCAGCCGGCTGCCCTCGGCCACCTCCAGCTCGGCGGTCGTGAACGGCAGCGCCCCCAGCCCCAGCGGCGGCCCGGTCGGCAGCTCCGGGAACTCCACCCGGCCGTCCGGCCCGACCAGCGCCGGCGGCGGGTGCCCCGCGCTGGCCAGCGTGCAGCGCCGCGTCACCGGGTCGTAGATCGCGTACAGGCAGGTCGCGCCGGTGACCGCCGCCGCCCCGCCGGTCGCCGACTCCTCCTGGTCGATCCGGTTCACCAGCTCGTCCAGGTGCCCGAGCAACTCGTCCGGCGGCAGGTCCAGTGTCGAGAAGTTGTGGATCGCCGTCCGCAGCCGGCCCATCGTCGCTGCCGCGTGCAGGCCGTGCCCCACCACGTCCCCGACCACCAGCGCGACCCGCGCGCCCGGCAGCGGGATCAGGTCGAACCAGTCGCCGCCCACCCCCGCCTGCGCCGGCAGGTACCGGTGCGCCACGTCCAGCGCGTTCTGCGCGGGCAGGTTGCGCGGCAGCAGGCTGTGCTGCAGCGTCACCGCCATCGCGTGCTCGCGGGTGTACCGGCGCGCGTTGTCGATGCAGACCGCGGCGTGCGAGACCAGCTCCTCGGCCAGCGCCAGGTCCTCCTCGTCGAACGGCTCCGGCCGGTCCGCCCGCCAGAACCGCGCCACCCCCAGCAGCACCCCGCGCGCCCGCAGCGGCACCCGCACCAGCGAGTGCACCCCGTACTCCAGCGCCTGCGCCGAGCGCTCCGGGTCCTGCACCCGCCAGGCCTCCGTCTCCGCCAGCCGCGGCTCCAGCCCGGCCTCCCCGGTGTCCAGCGCGCCCGCCAGCGGCGTCGACGGCACGACCGCCAGCACCGTGCCCACCGGATAGAACGGCGAGCCCTCCCGGACGCCCTTGAACGCCGCCCGCCGCATCTGTCCGAGCGGCTGGCCCTGCGGCGGTTCGTCGCCCTCCAGCACCTCCTCGGCCAGATCGACGCTGACGAAGTCCGCGAACCGCGGCACCGCCACCTGGGCCAGCTCCTCGGCCGTCCGCGTCACATCGAGCGAGCTGCCCACCGACACCCCGGCGTCGTACAGCAGCCGCAGCCGCCGCTGGGCCACCTCGGCCCGCCCGGACAGCGCCAGGAGCTCGGTGGAGTCCCGCAGGGTGGCGACGCAGCCCGGCGGACCGCCGTCCCGGTCGGTCAGCCGGACGTTCACGGCCAGCAGCCGCTCACCGGCCAGCACCACCTCGTCGGTGACCGGCCGGTTGGCCGTCAGCAGTTCCTCGGGCGCGCGGTCCAGGCCCAGCTCGGTCACCAGCCGCCCCTCGGCGTCGGCGGGCAGGGCCAGCAGCCGGCGCGCCTCGTCGTTGCAGAGCAGCAGCCGCCCGTCGCCGGCCACGATCAGCACACCCTCGCGCACCGCGTGCAGCACCGCCGCGTGGTGCTCGTACATCCGCGTCATCTCGGACGGGCCCAGCCCGTGGGTCTGCCGTCGCAGCCGCCGGCTGACCAGCGCCGTCCCGCAGGTGGCCAGCCCCATGGCGACCGCCGCGGCGCCCAGCACCACGGGCAGCTGCCGCTCGCTCGCGCTGCTGATGTTGGCGATGGTGACCCCCGCCGAGACCATGCCGACCACGGTGTCGTCCGGTGCCCGGACCGGCACGACCGCCTGGACCAGAGGTCCGATCGTGCCGTTGACCTGCTCGGTCACCACCTGCCCGTGCAGCGCGGGCTCGTAGTCGCCGACGAACTTCTGACCGATCCGGGCCGGATTGGGGTGCGTGTAGCGGATGCCGTCGGTGTTGAGGACGACGATGAAGTCCACTCCCGCGTTGAGCGCCGCGGCCTGGGCCTTCGGCTGCAGGACCGCAGTGGGGTCGGGGGAGTGCAGCGCCTCGACGATGCCCGGTGAGTTGGCGAAGGTCTGGGCGACCGCCACCGACCGGTTGGTCGCCTCGTGCCGGGCGTCGTTGCGGGACTGCACCACCAGCGCCACCACGGCGGCGGCGACCAGCAGCAGCACCACGAGTACCTGCAGCGCGAAGACCTGCCCGGCCACCGACCGGCGCTGTACCGGTCTCGGCCGAGCGTCCTTCGGCTGCTGTTGCCGACCGTGTGGGCGCCCACCGGAGGAGCCGGCGGTACCAGCGGCACGGGGAGACGTAGCGGAGCCGAAAGTGCCAGAGGCCGACGGAGCCCATGATCGGCCCGGAAAACGGGCCATACGTCATATTTGCACTCCACACACCTACAGGCCAAGGTCAAGCACATCCCGCCCTGGGCCGTTTGGCCTTCTCCACCCCGGCTTGGCAAGATCGCAGGGTGTCCGAACCCAGCACCATCACCGACCCCGCCGACCCGCGCCTGAGCGACTACACCGGCCTGACCGACGTCGAACTGCGGCGCCGCCGCGAACCCGCCGAGGGCCTGTTCATCGCCGAGGGCGAGAAAGTCATCCGCCGGGCGATGGCCGCCGGGTACCGGATGCGGTCGATGCTGCTGACGGCCAAGTGGCTGGACGTGATGGCGGACGTGATCGCCGACACCGACGCCCCCGTCCACGTGGTCGAACCGGGGCTGGCCGAGGCGGTCACCGGTTACCACGTCCACCGCGGCGCGCTCGCCTCGATGGAGCGCCGCCCGCTCCCGGACGCCGCCGAGCTGCTGGCCGGCGCCCGCCGGGTGGCCGTGCTGGAGGGCCTGGTCGACCACACCAACCTGGGCGCGATCTTCCGCAGCGCGGCCGCGCTCGGCATGGACGCCGTGCTGCTCTCGCCCGACTGCGCGGATCCGCTGTACCGGCGCGCGGTCAAGGTCTCCATGGGCGCCGTCTTCGCCGTCCCGTACGCACGGCTGGAGCCCTGGCCGGCCGCGCTGGACACCGTGCGCGCCGCCGGTTTCGAGCTGCTCGCCCTGACCCCCGCCGAGGGCTCCGTCGACCTGGCCGCCCTGGCCCCGCACCGGCTGCCCAAGGCGGCCCTGATGCTCGGCGCGGAGGGCGACGGCCTCACCCCCCGGGCGCTGGCCGCCGCGGACCGCGCCGTCCGCATCCCGATGGCCCACGGCATCGACTCCCTCAACGTGGGCGCCGCCGCAGCCGTGGCCTTCTACGCCGTCACCGCCCCGGCCTGACCCGTCACCCCCCGCTCCCGCACCCAACTGAGGAACCCCGCAGGGCGACGGCCTCACCTGCCGACCGCCGGCGGCTTCCTCACCGTGGCCCGCACCTCCGGCCCCTCGGCCTGATCCGCACCCCGCACCCTCCACCGAGCCCTGGTCAGCGCGGAGCACCACCTTGGCTCCCCGATGGCCCACGCCATCCATACCCTGAGCCGCGGATCAGGAAGTCGGCCCGGCCGACTTCCTGCACTCGGGGGTGGCCGGGGGGCGCCCCACCGGAGCTGTCGGTGGGCGCCTCAGTCCGCCGGGGGAGTGCGAAGTCGGGCGGGCCGACTTCCCGTGCAGGGGTGATGCGGCGGTGTCCCCGAGGCGGTCGGCAGCAGCGGGCAGGCACGGCCCAGCGGGGGGAGTAGGAAGTCGATCTGTCCGACTTCCCGCGCGCGGCCCCGAGGGCGGCCCTCAGGATCCGCCGACGACACGCGGTCCGCAGCGGAGTGGGAAGCCGGACGAGCCGACTTTCCGGTGCGGGGCGATGCGTTCGGTGGCCAGGTCGGCTGCCAGGCGGCAGCGCTCTTCCCGGGAGCAGGACGTCGGCCCGGCCGACTTCCGGTGCGTCGGCTGCCCAGCTGGTCAGCCCGTGGGGGCCGTCGGCGGGGCCGGGGCGGCGGCGGGTGGCGGGGTGACGATCGTGGTGGGGGCGCCGGGCCAGGACTCCTCGATGGTGCCGTCCGACCGCACCGAGTAGCGGGTGGAGGCCACCGCGCCGGTCTGGTTGGCCCGCTCCTCGCGGACCAGCGCGCCATTGTCGAGCCGCCAGGCGGCGGTCGCCTGCGGATCGGCGGCGGACGAGCGGGACGCCAGCGCGACCGGCGCGTCCCCGTTGAAGGCGAACAACTGGACGAGGTCGGCCGGCACCGAGCCCTCCGCGCGGCGCAGCACCACCAGGGCCGCGGCCGCGCCCTTGTAGCGGGCCGGGAGGACGGCGCTGAGCGCGACCTGGGGCCCCGCCCCCGCCGCCGAGCGGCCGTCCCGCAGCGCGATCGCCGGGCCGCCCGCCGGGTCGGGGTAGCTGCGGTTGGGCCAGTCCACCGCCGGCCCGGCGCCCTGCGGCGGCGTCAGCGCGCCGTCACCCGCCACGCTGCCGTGGGCCGCCGCCGCCAGCGGTGTCGCGGACTGCGCCGCGCCGTCCGCCGAGAGCCCGGCCCCCTGCGTGGCGGCGCCCGGCTGCCCGGCGGGCCCGTTGGGTCCGGCGCTGACCGTGGCCCCGGCGCCGCGGACCGGACCGAGGCTCTGGTTGTCCCGGTTCTCGCACCCCTGCGCCGCCGCGATCGCCAGTGCCACACCGATCGTCACGGTGACGAAGACCACCAGCCGCTGCCGCAGCAACCGCCGGCGGGCGGTGGCCGGGCGGCCGCCGGGGACGGGCGTGTGCTGCCGGTCGCGGGCCTGCCCGCGCGGCCGGTCCGGCCGCTGGTCCCGCTCGCGGGAGCCCGCCGCGGCGCCGGGTGTGCCGGTGCGCCCCGGCGGCGGGGTCTGCTGGCGTTCGCGCAGCGGCCGGGTGGTGTGGGCCTCGGGGCGCGGCATCGGCGCGGTGGCAGCCTGCCCCGGCCGGCCCTGCGGCCGGCGCTGGGCGACGCCCGGGTGGGCGCCGTGCTGTGCGACGGGCTGCTGGCCGCCCGGCCGGCTCGCCGCCCCGGCGCGGGCACGCGGGGCGCCCGCCGGGTCGGGTCCGCGCCCCGGCGCGGGGACGCCGCGTGCGGCGGCGCCCGCCGAGGCCGGTCCGGCGGCCGAGCCGGGCCCGGGAGCGCTCGGCCGGGCGCCTGCCCCGGCGCGGCCGATGGGCCCGCGCCCGGGCCGCTCCGGCGCCGGGCCGTCGCCCGTGCCGCGCGCCGCGAGTTCGCTCAGCCGTTCGTGCAGGGCGGCCGCCCCGGGCCGCTCGGCGGGCTCCTTCGCCAGGCAGGCCCGGATCAGCGGGGCCAGCTGCGGAGGGACGTCCGTCAGGTCGGGCTCCTCGTGGACGACCCGGTACAGCATCACTTCGGAGGAGGCGCCCGAGCCGAACGGGGTGTCCCCGGTGAGCGCGTACGCGAGCGTCGCCCCGAAGGCGAAGACGTCCGTCGCGGGTGTCACGGCGGCGCCGCGGACCTGCTCGGGGGCGAGGAAGCCGGGGGAGCCCACCGCCGTGCCGACGTGCGTGAGCGTGCTGGCGCCGCGGGACCAGGCGATCCCGAAGTCGATGATCCGCGGCCCGCGGGGCGAGAGCAGGATGTTGGACGGCTTGAGGTCCCGGTGGACGACCCCGGCCTCGTGCACCTTGACCAGGCCGTCGGCCAGGGCGGCGCCGATCCTGGCGGCCTCCGGCCAGCTCAGCGGTCCGCCGTCGCCGACCCGCTTGTAGAGCGAGGGACCGGGGACGTACGCGGTGGCCAGCCAGGGCCGGTCGGTCTCGATGTCGGAGCCGACCACCCGCGCCGTGCAGCCGCCCCGGATCCTGGACGCGGCGGCGATCTCCCGGGCGAAGCGGGTGCGGAACTCCAGGTCCTCGGCCAGCTCGGCGCGGATCAGCTTGAGCGCGACCCGCTGCCCGCGCCGGTCCGAGCCGAGGTAGACGACGCCCA
The DNA here is from genome assembly GCF_055564815.1 of Kitasatospora sp. NPDC028961. Classification (NCBI taxonomy): domain Bacteria; kingdom Bacillati; phylum Actinomycetota; class Actinomycetes; order Kitasatosporales; family Streptomycetaceae; genus Kitasatospora; species Kitasatospora sp. NPDC028961. Next base: position 56,324 of record NZ_JBVHVO010000023.1, read on the forward strand.
TGCCGCCGGCTCCGAGGCGCCGGTGCAGCCGGTACGGCCCGACGATGCGGGGGTCCTCACGCCTCAGCCGCATCATCGCCATCATCGTTCCCCGTCAGCCTGTGGATGAGGCCCCGTCGGTTGGGGCATCGTCAGTTCCTGTCGGGCACAGCTTACGGACTGCCTGCTGCGGTGTGCTGATACGCAACACCTGAACCCTCCGTGCGATTGTCCGATCTTGCACTGACAGTCGCGCGCGGGGTGGCGGGAGCGCTTCTCGGGGTCCGCTCTCAGGGTTCCCCCGGGGGTCCGGTGGAGGGACTCTCCCCCTTCGGTAGTACTCCTCAAGTCGGAGCGTCATCCTCGGGGATGCCCGGAGAACAGTACGACGGCATGACGTCCGACCACCCCCTCGGGCCATAGCGTTGTCCTCAGCGGTGGACGGGGAGCTCGTCCCCCGAGGTAAGCCGTCCACCGCGTCCACTTAGACCCGTCGGTCGGCACGAGCAGCGCACGACCAGAGCGGCGCAGGAATCAGGAGTGAGGGCATGGCATCGCAGCTCACGGGGTCACCCCGCCGCCGTCGGCCGGCCTTCACCCAGCGCCAGGCCGCGGAGCCGACCAGGCACCCGGCGGTGGCGCTGGCGATCGCCCTGCCCTGCGCCGTGCTGCTGGTCATCCTCTTCGGGGGCTGGGAGCAGATGGCGAACCAGGCGCAGGCCGTCGCCGAACTGATCACCCACTGACCGATCGACCCGTGATCCCGGCCGGCGCACCAGCCCGGCCGGCCACTGAACGGGCACTGATCCCCTGGGGACGGGGAGCCAGTGCCGCCGGGGAAGGCCGCGCACCGCGTTGACCCGCGGACGGGCGGGAGTGGTGCGCAGAGCACCCCGGCAGGCGGAGATGCCGTGTACGGACGTCGGTGAGGGCGTCCGTACACGGCTCTTCTTCGTTCCCCGGAGGCCGACCGCCGAACAGCGCGCCAGCAGCCGCCCGCTGCGGAACGGCAGTCACGCCGGCCGGACAGCGGTCCCGGAAACGCAGAAGGCCGGGGCCGTGATCCATGGATCACGGCCCCGGCCGGTTACTGTGCGCGATACTGGGATTGAACCAGTGACCCCTACCGTGTCAAGGTAGTGCTCTCCCGCTGAGCTAATCGCGCCTGGTGTGGCGGTCCTGCAGCAGACCCCGAAGGGCCCGACGTGCGCGATACTGGGATTGAACCAGTGACCCCTACCGTGTCAAGGTAGTGCTCTCCCGCTGAGCTAATCGCGCCTGGTGCGGCGGTCCTGCAGCAGACCCCGAAGGATCCGACGTGCGCGATACTGGGATTGAACCAGTGACCCCTACCGTGTCAAGGTAGTGCTCTCCCGCTGAGCTAATCGCGCGGGGAGGTCGCCCGGTCGAACCGGTCGTACCTCTTGGAGGTGGAGACGGGATTTGAACCCGTGTAGACGGCTTTGCAGGCCGTTGCCTCGCCTCTCGGCCACTCCACCAGGCAACACTCGAAGAACGATCTTACACTGTTCTCCATCGAGCGGACGACGAGATTCGAACTCGCGACCCTCACCTTGGCAAGGTGATGCTCTACCAACTGAGCCACGTCCGCCTGTCTCCCGGGGGCCTCACCGCTTTTGTGCGGTTGCGCTCCCTGGCGACGTGTTGAACTCTAGCGGATTCCCGGGCCAGCTAAAAATCCGTTCCCGCAGCGTGCCGCGGGGGTGCCCCCGGGGTGCCGCCCCGTCAGCCGTTCCGGGTGGCCACCGCCCCCACCTGCGGCGCACCCGACGGTCAGCCGCCGGCCACCCGGCGCACACCCGCGCGACGCCCGCACCTGCTCGCGCCCCCTGCGGCGGCCCGACCCCCGCCCGCGCCCCCGACCTACACTTCAGGCACCGCAGCCCCACCAGCCCGCGCAGGAGAACCGTGTCCGGCCAGCCCGTCCCCCACAGCCCGCTCGCCCGCTTCGGCGGCCGCCTCGCCACCGGGCTGCGCGACGTTACCTCGGACCCGGCCGCCCTCGACTCCGCCGGCTTCTGGGCCGTCGTCCACGACTTCGAGGGCCGCCTCACCTGCGCCCGCTTCGACGACGTCCGCCCCGCCCCCGCGCCCCCGTCCGGCGCGGGCTGGCTCGGCCCGGCCGCCGACAGCTGGCACAGCTCCCTGGACCGCGCCGCCTACGAGGCCGGCGTCCGCCGCATCCGCGACCACATCGCGGCCGGCGAGGTCTACCAGGCCAACCTCTGCCGCGTCCTCTCCGCGCCGCTGCCGGACCGGGACCGCACCGACATCGACGCCCTCACCGGTCTGCTCGCACACGGGAACCCCGCCCCCTACGCGGGCACCGTCCGGTTGCCCGGACACGGCGTCGAGATCGCGACCGCCTCGCCCGAGCTCTACCTGCGCCGCGACGGCCGCACCGTCTCCTCCGGCCCGATCAAGGGCACCGGCCGCACCGAGGCCGACCTGCTGGAGAAGGACCACGCCGAGAACGTGATGATCGTCGACCTGGTCCGCAACGACCTCGGCCGGGTGTGCGAGACCGGCACCGTCACCGTCCCCGACCTCTGCGTCGTCGAGAAGCACCCCGGCCTGGTCCACCTGGTCTCCACCGTCCAGGGCACCCTGCGCCCGGAGGCCGGCTGGCCCGAACTCCTCGGCGCGACCTTCCCGCCGGGCTCCGTCACCGGCGCCCCCAAGTCCAGCGCCCTGCGGATCATCGACGCCCTGGAGACCGCCCCGCGCGGCCCCTACTGCGGAGCCGTCGGCTGGGTCGACGCCGACCGCGGCGAGAGCGAACTCGCCGTCGGCATCCGCACGTTCTGGATCGACCGGACCGACCCCGGCGCACCCGTGCTGCGCTTCGGCACCGGCGCGGGCATCACCTGGGGCTCCGACCCGGCGCGCGAGTGGGCGGAAACCGAACTGAAGGCCGCCCGCCTGGTCGCGATAGCGTCGGGCACCGCAACCGACTGAAGCGGGACGCACACCCCCGGGCCACCACCGACCCAGGCTCACCGGACCGCGCAACCGCCTTGAGGAGCAGCCCTCGATGCAGCACCCCACCAAGAGCTGGGTCAACGGGTCACTCGTCGACTCCGCCGACGCCGCCCTGTCCGTCCTCGACCACGGCCTCACCACCGGCGACGGCGTCTTCGAGACGATGAAGGCCGTCGACGGCCGGGCCTTCGCCGTCACCCGCCACCTCGACCGGCTCACCCGCTCCGCCCGCGGCCTCGGCCTGCCCGACCCCGACCACGACCTGGTCCGCGAAGCCTGTGCCCAGGTGCTGGCCGCCAACCCGATGCCCCTGGGCCGCCTACGCCTCACCTACACCGGCGGCATCGCCCCGCTCGGCTCGGAGCGCGGCCAGGACGCCCCCACCCTGGTCGTCTCCCTCGGCACCGCCGCCCGCCGCCCCGACACCACCGCCGCCGCCACCGTCCCGTGGCGCCGCAACGAGCACAGCGCCGTCGCCGGCCTCAAGACCACCTCCTACGCCGAGAACGTCGTCGCGCTCGCCGCCGCCCACCGCGTCCAGGCCTCCGAAGCCCTGTTCGCCAACACCGCCGGGCAGCTCTGCGAGGGCACCGGCTCCAACGTCTTCGTCGTCCTCGGAGGCCGCCTGCTCACCCCCACCCTCGCCTCCGGCTGCCTGGCCGGCATCACCCGGCAGCTCGTCGTCGACTGGTGCGGCGCCGAGGAGACGGACCTGCCGCTGGACGTGCTCCGGGAGGCCGACGAGATCTTCCTGACCTCCACCCTGCGCGACGTCCAGGCCGTCACCCGGATCGACGACCGTGAACTCGCCGGACCGGGCCCCGTCACCACCAAGGCGCTGGCCGTCTTCACCGAGCGCAGCGGCGACGACCTCGACCCCTGAGCCCCACCACACCGGCCCCGGACTCCTCGCGGCCCCTCGGCGGATAGAACACCCGGGCGGCGGGGAAGGGACCACGACATGACCACCACGCTGCGCCCCGAGGGGCCGGAGTCACCCGCCGCCGGCGGTCGCACCAGACGCTGGCAGATCTGCGCCAACGGCCGCCCGGTCGGCGCGCTGCGCACCACCGCCATTCGCCGCGGCGATCAACTCTGGGGTGAGATATCGGAGTTGGAGGTGCACGAGGGGCGCGGCCGGGGGCGCGGCACCTTCGGTGCGCTCGCGGCCGAGGAGGTGCTCCGCGGCTGGGGCTGCACCCGGGTCGACGCCGACGTCCCCGAGGCGGCGCCGGCCGCCCGCGGCCTCGCCGTCGCCCTCGGCTACACCGAGCGGATGCGGAACATGGCCAAGCGGCTCGCCGCCCCGCCCGCGCTCCCGGCCGGCGTCGCCGCGCGCCGGATCGACGCCGAGACCTTCCCCGGGTGGCTGGCCGACGCCAAGGAGGGCTATCTGTCCGACCTGGTCTCCTCCGGCCTCGGCGCCGAGCAGGCCCGCGCCAAGTCGGACGCCGACCACCAGTCCCTGCTGCCGCAGGGCGCCGACAGCCCCGGCGTGGCCCTGCGCCGGCTCTACGGGGACGCGCCGGACCCGCTAGGCTCGCTCTGGCTCGCCCTGCGGGTCCGGGACCTGCCCGACGGCGCCCCGCTCGCCTGGGTGATGGTCGTCGAGGTGGCCGAGGCCCACCGGGGCGCCGGCCACGGCCGCTCGCTGATGCTGCTCGCCGAACGCGAGTGCCTGGCCGCCGGCGTGAGGGACCTCGGGCTCAACGTGTTCACCGGAAACGCGGTCGCGATCCGGCTCTACGAGTCGCTCGGCTACCGGGTCACCAACCGGGTCTACGGCAAGCCGCTGACCTGACCTGGCGTCAGGAGGCCTTCGCCGCCTCGATGACGGCGGCGATCCGGTCCCGCAGGCCGTCCTGGCTCTGCCCGCCGTCCAGCCGCTTCCCGCCGATCACATACGTCGGGGTGCCCCGCACCCCGATCGCCTTCCCCTCGGCCTGGTCGGCGTCCACGATCAGCGTGTGCCGGCCGTCGACCAGCGCGGTGTCGACCTCCTCGGCATCCACTCCCACGGCACGGGCCACCTCCAGCAGCACCTCCTCGCCGCGAGCCGCCAGGTCGTCGACCCGCTCCAGCAGGGCCTCCACGTACGGCCACCCCAGGCCCTGGGCGAACGCCTCCTCGGCGGCCTGCGCCGCGGCGTACGCGTGCTTGTGCTTCTCCAGCGGGAAGTGGCGCAACTCGACGACGAGCGCGTCACCGTACTGCTCGCGCAGCGCCCGGACGTCGTCCAGGGCGGTGCGGCAGTCCGGGCACTGGAGCTCGCACCAGAACTCGAGACGGGGGAGGGAACCTTCGATCATGCCCCCAGTGTTCCACTAGTGGGCACCGCGCCGTCCCGGCGGTGTGCCCGGGCGCCGGCCGGAAGCGACGGGAGGTCCGACCCGATGACGAGGACAACTGGACGTGACGGAGTGCCGCCGTGCTGACGGCGGCGGTCTCCTTCGTGCTCACCGCCGCGGGCGTGGCCGTCGCGGGCCTGCGCGCCTACCGCCGGCGCTACCTCTCCGCGATCCGCTGGTTCGCCGTGGCGCTGCTGCCGGCCGGCCTCTATCTGACCGGCCTCTTCCCGGTGGCGCGCACGATCGGCAGCGAGCTCGCCGACTGGGCGACCAAGCTGGTGTTCGACCCCCGGGTCTGGACGGGCATCGCGCTGCTCGCGGTGTCGGCCGTCCTGCTGGTCACCACCCGCTGGGCGGGCCGCCGCCGCGCGGTGGACGCCACCGGCTCCGCGCCGGCCGCCGCCGGGTCCGCCCCGGGACGGGCCGCCGTCACCGGTGCACCGGCCGGCCGGCCCTTCGCCGCCCCGAAGGCCGCCGCTCCCAGGAGCACCGCGCCGAAGGCGGGCAAGCGGGACGACGGCCTCGGCGACTTCGCCGACATCGAGGAGATCCTGCGCCGCCGCGGCATCTGAACGCGGCGGTCACGGCGAGCGGGGGCCGGTGAGCGCTCAGGCGGAGGGCACGGCCTCCGCCGAGCGCTGGCGCGCCCGGTAGGCGGCGACGTGCAGCCGGTTCCCGCAGGTCCGGCTGTCGCAGTAGCGCCGGGACCGGTTACGAGAGAGGTCGACGAAGACGCGGGCGCAGTCCGGCGCCTCGCAGCGGCGCAGCCGCTCGCGCTCGCCCGCCGTGAGGATGAACGCCAGCGCCATGCCCAGCTCGGCCGCCAGGTGGTCGTGCAGCGCGGCGTGCGGGGCGAAGTAGTGGATGTGCCAGCCGTGGTGGTCGTGGTTGGTGAGCCGGGGCGTGGTGCCGGCGGCCGCGACCAGCGCGTTGACCAGCTCGGCGGCCTCTGCCGTGGACTCGGTGCCGAACACCACCCGCAGCCGGGTGCGCAGCTCCTGCACCTTGCGCAGGTCGTCCTCGGTCAGCGAGTCGATTTCGCTGATCTCCTGGCGGACCACGAAGGCGTCCAGCGCGGCCACGTCGGGCAGCAGCTCGCTGCCGCACACCTCGGGCGCCGTGTTGAGCAGCTCGACGAGGATGCTCAGCGCGCACTCGGTGTCATGGGTGATCAGCACGTGGGGGCTCCTCGCGCGGAGGGGGCCGTCGGCACCCCGCGTCTACGGTCAGTCTCAGACCTTACCGGGCCCCGCAGCGGCGGGCCGCCGCTTCGGTCGAAGGCGTGTACGGATTGCGACGGGGCGTGCGGGCGTTCGTGTCGCGGACCCGCAAAGTCCGATCACCCGCCGCCGCGAAACAGCGGCGCCCGGCAGCGAGGCCGGCCACCCGTACGGATGGCCGGCTCCAGTGCCGGGCGCCTGCGGTGCTGGGGCCCGCCCCGGTGGGGGCGGACCGTTTCACCGGCCCCGAGTCCGCGTCGTGCGCGGCTGAGTCGTGCTGCCGTGCCCCCGAGTAGGACGGCAGCGGTGACAGCAGGGGGCTACGGCCCCGCCGACGGCGGGGCGTGACCGCCTCCGGTCGGGGTCAGCTTTCGGCGAGGATGTGGGACAGCTCCCGGTCGAGGTCGAAGTGACGGTGTTCGGTGCCGGGCGGCACAGCGGCGTCCGTGCGCTTGAGAAACGACTCAAGCGCTCGGGCCGGGGCCTCCAGCAGGGCTTCTCCTTCCGGAGAGCTCAGCGCGATGCAGACCACCCCTTGCCCGTGACTGCGCGAGGGCCAGACCCGGACGTCGCCGGTGCCGGTGGGTCGATGCAGCCCCTCCGCAAGGAGATCTCGGGCGAACACCCACTCCACCGTCTCGTCGGCGCCGGTGTGGAACGTGGCGTGCACGGCATAGGGGTCGGCGGTGTCGTAGCGCAGGCCCGCGGGGACGGGCAGTGAGGACTCGCTGGACACGATGAGGCGCAGGTGCAGCTCGCAGCTGACCGTGGTGTTCATAAGCGCCATGGCCTTTCGCTCAGTGTGCGCTCGGGGAATCGCACGTCGGCGAACGGACCATCCCACCTCCACGACCGATGTAAACCCCTCTGTCCCGATTCGGGGCCGAGTCGTACCCCTTACGGCGCATTGCGGAATCGGCACGGAGTGCCCGCCGGGGCATTACCGGGCCACTTCTCGGTTAGTTTCCTGGCATGACTGTGCGAAGCGACAAGGCGCGCGGGAACGCGGGCGGGAACACGAGAACGGGTGATGCGGTCGTGCCGGACGACTCGGGGGTACACACGCCGGACGGGGACGGGGCGGAGGGCGCGGCGGGCGCCGACGGCGGCCGGCCGCTGGGCTCGCGCGCGCCGCACTTCATCCGGCGGTCCAGGCCGCTGCACCTGAGCTGGCAGGTGGCCGTCTTCCTGGTCGGCCTGGCGGTGGTGGTGGCCGGCGTGATCATGCTGCCGCTGCCCGGCCCCGGCTGGGTGGTCATCTTCCTGGGTATGGGCGTCTGGGCCACCGAGTTCGTCTGGGCCCAGCTGGCCCTGCGCTGGACCCGCCGCAAGGTGGCCGAGGCGGCGCAGAAGGCGATGGACCCGAGGGTCCGCCGCCGCAACATCACACTCACCGCGATCGGCCTGGCGGTGATCGCGGGGATCGGCGCCTGGTACCTCTGGAAGTACGGGCTCACCATGCCCTGGAAGATCGACCGGCACTGACCCGGCCGCGGCGACCGGTGGCGGCCCGTTCGGGTGACGGGTCGGGGCGGGGGCCCGGGGCGGGCGTGTTCGGAGCACCCCGGGGGATGCGGTAATGTTTTCCCTGCACCCGGGCGATTAGCTCAGCGGGAGAGCACTTCGTTCACACCGAAGGGGTCACTGGTTCGATCCCAGTATCGCCCACCGGAATGCATTGTGATATGTGAGGCCCAGTCGATTATCGGCTGGGCCTCACATGTATTTCCGCAATCCCGTGAACTGTCGCCGGAGAATCGGACTGAGGCGCAGTCACCTTCCGCGCGGAGCGCGAGTTCTGCCGATGCGCCGGCCGCCCGGGCTGGTGCGAGTTGTACGACACCCCCCGAATGGTGCTACTGTTCTTCTCGTTGCCCGGGCGATTAGCTCAGCGGGAGAGCACTTCGTTCACACCGAAGGGGTCACTGGTTCGATCCCAGTATCGCCCACCGGACAGCACGCAGGCCCCGATCGGATACCGATCGGGGCCTGTTGCGTTCGTGGACCGAGCGACCGATCCGGCGAGCGCCGGCCGTCGCATCCGGTCCGGCTACGCCGCGACCTCGCAGCTGTGCTCCGCCGACAGCCGCCGTCCGCACCCGCAGCGGGCCGGGCGCAACGGCCAGGAGAAGTCCACCCGCTCCGGCGTCCCCGAGCGGTCGAACCAGTTCTGCAGCCCCCGGGCCTGCGCGGCGTGCCAGACCGCCTGCCGCAGGTGCAGCTCGGCCGCCGACAGTCCGCCCAGTGCCGCCGGGTAGCGCGCGCCGATCGTCCGGACCAGCCCCAGGGCCGCCGTCGCGTCGGCCGCCGCGTCGTGCGCCCCGGTCAGCTCCACCCCGTAGTGCGCGCACAGGTCGGTCAGCGTGCGCCGGCCCTTGCGGTAGCGGTCCACGTGCTTGTCCAGCACCCGGGGATCGAGCACCAGCAGCCCGTCCGGGCCGAGGGCGTCCGCCAGCGCGGTGGCCCGGTGGCGGCGCAACTCCCGGTCCAGCAGCGTCAGATCGTACGGTGCGTTCATCACCACCACGGGGTGCCCCGCGCGGCTCTGCTCGGCGAGCGCACGGGCGATCTCCGCCACCACCGTCTGCGCCGGGCGGCCGTGCGCGCGCACCCGCTCGTCGCCGATGCCGTGGATCGCCCGGGCGCCGTCGGGTATCGGCACGCCCGGATCGGCCAGCCAGGAAGTGGTCCGCGGTGCCGCGCCCGGGCTGAGTTGGACGACCAGGGCGGCCGAGACGATCCGGTCGGTCTCGACGTCCACGCCGGTGGTCTCGGTGTCGAAGGAGGCGAGCGGACCGGTGTACCAGTGCTGCTGCATGACTGCCCCTCAGGTACTGCGATTCCCGCCCGGGTGATACCCGCTCCTGACGCCCCTTCAACCGTTTGGCCCTGTCCGGGCCGGGCACCCTGCGATCAGACGACCCGTTCGAATCCGGACGGGCCCGCGGGCCGGGGGAGGCTACGGGGCGATGACGCTGACAGAGCCGCAGCCCGACGGGGCGGCGGCCGTCCTGCGGGGCGATCTGGCCGTGACGGCCTGCATGGAGACACTGCAGGTCGGCTATCTGCACGCGGTGGCGGCGGCGGCCGGCTGCTCGCTGTCCCAGCCCTTCCCCGACAACGGCATCGACTGGCAGGTCAGCCACGGCTCGCGCGCCCACGCGGTGGACGACGAGGTCACCGTCAAGATCCAGCTGAAGGCCACCGCACAGATCGCACCCGATCCGCGCGGACCCTTCTTCAGCTTCACCCTGGACAACGACCACCTGCGCAAGCTCGCGCGGGAGCGGGTCGCGGTGCCCCGGATCCTGGTCGTGATGCTGCTGCCGCGCCGGGTCGACCGCTGGCTCTCGGCCGGCCCGGACGCGCTGGAGCTGCGGCACTGCTGCTACTGGGTCAACCTGGCCGGACACCCGGTCACCGGGCAGCGGCGGACCAACGTCCGGGTGCCCACCGCGAGGGTGTTCGACGACCGGGCACTGTGCGACATCATGGCGCGGGTCGGCGCGGGCGGTAGCCCGTGACGGCCCGGCCCCGGCGGGGAGGAGCAGGACCATGACGCTGCCACACGGGCCGCAGGAGGCCTCCCGGGCGCTGCCCGACCCGGCGGCCGTCGACCCGGCGGTGCTCACCACGCTGCTCGCCCGGCACGGCTGGGTCCGGCGCGGCGGCCCCTCGGCCCGGTACGGCCGCTGGACGCCCCCGGGCGACTCCGACCCGGGCACCAGCCTGCTGGTCCCGGCCGGGGAGGGCTTCGACGACGCCGTCGAGCTGCTCGCCGACGCCGTCACCGCGCTGTCGCGCTCCCGCAGCCCGTCCGCCCGCTCGATCCTGCTCGCCCTGGCGGTGCCGGGGGACGAGCTGCAGTGGCGGCGCGAACTCCCCGGGCCGGCCGGCACCGCGCCCTGGGACGGCGCCGAGCGGCTCCAGCGGGCGGCCCGGGCGATGCTGGCGGCCGGCGCCAAGGCCGGGCGGACCAGGGCCGCCTACTTCGGCGCCCGGCTGGACACCTGGGCCGGGGACTTCCTGGAGCAGGTCCTGGTGGTCGGCGGCGGTCCGGCGGCGGACGGCGCCGCCGGACTCACCGCGTACACCCCGGCGCCCGAGGGACGGCCGGTGGTCACCACCCTGGTCCGCGCCCTGGAGGCGCTGCGGGACGCCGTGGACTACCGGCGGGTCAGCGGCGGCCCGGAGGCCTTCGAGAACGCGGTGCAGGCGGGCGTCAGCCGGGAGCTGGTGCAGTCCGTCGAGGACCTGGTGCGCGGCGCCACGGCGGCACAGCTGTCCGTCGCCTGGTCGGCCGCCGCCGGGCCGCCCGGCGGATTCGGCGACCGGCGGATCGCCCTGGAGTTCTCGCCCGGGGACCTGCCCGCGCTGGAGGAGGCGGCCGCCCTGCTGGAGCGGATCGAACCGGCGGTCGCCGTCACCGTGGTCGGCCTGGTCGTCCGGCTCAAGCGCGCCGACCCCGCCGGACCGGGCACCGTCCGGCTGAAGGTGCTCGGCGGCGCGGAGGTCAGCGAGGTCCGGGTGCGGCTCGCCGACCCCGCCTACCGGGTGGCCGTCGAGGCCCACCTGGCCGGGGCTCCGGTGCGGGTCAGCGGCCGGCTGGAGCGCCGCGGCGGGTTCCGGCGGCTCACCCACCCGGGAGCGCTGGAGCCGTGCGGTCTGGAGGAGGCCGAGCGGGAGCGGCTGCTGAAGACCCTGGGAGAAGGGGGAGCGGGGGCGTAGGTGCACGGCGGGGGTGGTGCTCTCGGTACCATCGTCACGCGCAGCGCCGTGTTGCGTCCTATGAATCCAGCACGTCAGGAGAGACCGGTGACGGACGTCCGGGTAATCATCAACCGCGAACCCGATCGGGAAGAGCGCGTGGTGACCACGGGCACTACGGCCGCCGAGCTCTTCGCCGACGACCGCTCGATCATCGCCGCCCGCATCGCCGGCCAGCTCAAGGACCTCGCGTACGCCGTGCAGGACGGCGACGAGGTCGAGCCGGTCGAGATCGGCAGCAAGGACGGCCTGGACATCCTGCGCCACTCCACCGCGCACGTCATGGCCCAGGCCGTGCAGCAGCTCTTCCCGGAGGCGAAGCTCGGCATCGGCCCGCCGGTCAAGGACGGCTTCTACTACGACTTCGACGTCGAGAAGCCGTTCCACCCCGATGACCTCAAGGCCATCGAGAAGAAGATGCAGGAGATCATCAAGAAGGGCCAGAAGTTCTCCCGCCGGGTGGTCACCGACGAGGCCGCCGCCGAGGAGCTGGCCGCCGAGCCGTACAAGCTGGAGCTGATCGGCCTCAAGGGCTCCGCCGCCACCGCCGGCGAGGGCGCCGACGTCGAGGTCGGCGCGGGCGAGCTGACCATCTACGACAACCTGGATGCCAAGAGCGGCGACCTCTGCTGGGGCGACCTCTGCCGCGGCCCGCACCTGCCGTCCACCCGGCACATCCCGGCCTTCAAGCTGATGCGCAACGCCGCCGCCTACTGGCGCGGCAGCGAGAAGAACCCCATGCTGCAGCGCATCTACGGCACCGCCTGGCCGACCAAGGACGAGCTGAAGGCGCACCTCGACTTCCTGGTCGAGGCCGAGAAGCGCGACCACCGCAAGCTCGGCAACGAGCTCGACCTCTTCTCCATCCCCGAGGAGATCGGCTCCGGCCTCGCCGTCTTCCACCCCAGGGGCGGCATCATCCGCCGCGCCATGGAGGACTACTCGCGCCGCCGGCACGAGGAGGAGGGTTACGAGTTCGTCTACACCCCGCACGCCACCAAGGGGAAGCTCTTCGAGAAGAGCGGCCACCTGGACTGGTACGCGGACGGTATGTACCCGCCCATGCAGCTCGACGAGGGCGTGGACTACTACCTGAAGCCCATGAACTGCCCGATGCACAACCTGATCTTCGACGCGCGCGGCCGCTCGTACCGTGAACTGCCGCTGCGCCTCTTCGAGTTCGGCACGGTGTACCGGTACGAGAAGTCCGGCGTGGTGCACGGCCTGACCCGCGCCCGCGGCTTCACCCAGGACGACGCGCACATCTACTGCACCCGTGAGCAGATGGCGGAGGAGCTCGACTCCACGCTGACCTTCGTGCTCAACCTGCTGCGGGACTACGGTCTGACCGACTTCTACCTGGAGCTCTCCACCAAGGACCCGGTCAAGTTCGTCGGTTCGGACGAGGCCTGGGAGGAGGCCACCGCCGTCCTCGCGAACGTGGCCGAGAAGCAGGGCCTGCCGCTGGTCCCGGACCCGGGCGGCGCGGCCTTCTACGGCCCGAAGATCTCCGTCCAGGCGAAGGACGCGATCGGCCGGACCTGGCAGATGTCGACCATCCAGCTCGACTTCAACCTGCCCGAGCGCTTCGACCTGGAGTACACGGCGGCGGACGGATCGCGTCAGCGGCCGGTCATGATCCACCGGGCGCTGTTCGGCTCGATCGAGCGGTTCTTCGCGGTGCTGCTGGAGCACTACGCCGGCGCCATGCCGCCGTGGCTGGCCCCGGTCACCGTGACCGGCATCCCGATCACCGACGAGCACGTGCCGTACCTGCTGGAGGTCGCGGCCGAGCTGAAGAAGCGCGGCATCCGGGTCGAGGTCGACACCTCGGACGACCGGATGCAGAAGAAGATCCGGAACGCGCAGAAGAGCAAGGTGCCGTTCATGCTGATCGCGGGCAACGACGACGTCGAGGCGGGCGCGGTGTCGTTCCGCTACCGCAACGGCGAGCAGAAGAACGGCGTGCCGCTCGCCGAGGCGGTCGCCGAGATCGTCGACGCGGTGGAGCGTCGCGTCCAGGTGTGACCTCCCGCCCCGCGTCAGCGGGGTTCGCGGGGCAGTCTCCACACGGAGTCTGCCCCGCACTGCTTTGCAAGCCACGCCGGGCGAATATGCTGATCAGCATGACGACTGAGCCGGAACTGCAGCGGGGCGTCGGCGAGCCGGACGGCTTCCGCCGCCTGTGGACCCCCCATCGGATGGCCTACATCCAGGGCGAGAACAAGCCCACCGGTCCGGCTCCGGACGACGGTTGTCCGTTCTGCTCGATCCCGTCGCTGAGCGACGAGGAAGGGCTGGTCGTCGCGCGCGGGAACTCCGTGTTCGCGGTGCTCAACCTGTACCCGTACAACGGCGGGCACCTGATGGTGGTCCCGTACCGGCACGTCGCGGACTACACCGAGCTGGACGACGCGGAGACGGCCGAGCTGGCCGTGTTCACCAAGAAGGCGATGGCGGCGCTGCGGGCGGCCTCGGGCGCGCACGGGTTCAACATCGGGATGAACCAGGGCGCGGCGGCGGGCGCCGGGATCGCGGCGCACCTGCACCAGCACGTGGTGCCGCGCTGGGGCGGGGACACCAACTTCATGCCGGTGGTCGGCCACACCAAGGTGCTGCCGCAGCTGCTGGCGGACACCCGCAAGATGCTGGCCGAGGCCTGGCCGCAGGGCTGAACCGCAGGGCTGAACCGCAGGGGAAGGGGTCCACCGGAGAACCGGTGGGCCCCTTTCCCTGCTCTGCGTCGGGCCGCTCAGCCCGCGTCGTACTGGTCGACCTTGTAGGGCCGGGTGCCCTGCGCCTCGGACTTGATGATCGAGGCGCGGTTCTTGAAGAAGCGCTCGGTGTCGAGGTCGTGCTCCTCCAGGAACTCCAGCACGGCCGCGTGGACGGCGGTGAGCACCGGGGTGGCGGCGTTGAGCGCGTTGTCGGTCATCGACCGGGTGTTCCAGGGCGGTGCGGCCCAGACGTGGCGCAGGCCGAACGGCTCGGGCAGGCCGAGGCCGCCGCCGAGCCAGGCGAGCAGGCCGGGGCTGCGGTGGAGGGGGGCGCGGACGGCCTGCCGGACCACCTCGTCGTTGTCGATCAGCGGGAGCTTGACCGTCCGCTCCTCCCAGAACCTCAGGCTCTTCGGGACGGACTTCTCCTTGTCCTTGGGCTTGTCGGAGAAGACGCCGTTGACCGGGCCGAGCGCGTAGCCGGCCACGCTGACGTTCATGGTGTGCGCGAGCAGGACGACGGTGACGGTGAAGGTGAGCACCAGCTTGCCGTCGTGGGTGACGAACTGGGTGGCGAGGTAGTGCCGGGGGCCGCCGGGGAAGGTCTGCTTGTCCGCTATGGCCTGGACGGCGAAGTCGCGCATCCGGTCGCCGTCCATGTCGGCGTTGCCGGGGCGGCCGATCTCGTCGGCGCCCTCGCCGACCTCGAAGACCACCCACTGCTTGACGGCGACGTTGGGGATGCCGCTGTTGGCGACCTCGCTGATGCCGAGGCCCTTGAGGTGCCCGGCGATCTTGCGGACGAGGTCCCAGGGGTGGAACGCGCGGAAGTCGGCGTGGCCCTCGGCCGGGCGCAGGGCGTCGACCATCTTCCACTCGCCCCAGCGCCGGCCGGCGCCGAGGATCCCCTTGGGGCCGGCGTAGTGCTGGATGTTGGTGTCCTGCTCGGCTTCGAGCCGGCCGAGCTTGGCGCGCAGGTCGGCGGCCTTCTTGTCCAGGTCGTCGCGCGGGACGGCCTTGGGGACGGTCGCGGCGACGGCGTTGCCCTCGACGAGGTCGCGCCAGCGGTTGCGCAGGTCGACGGCGGTGCCGACGACGATGCGCTTGGCGAGGTACCAGCCGACGACCGGTGCGAGCATCACGATGCGCAGGTAGACGCCCAACAGGCCGCCGGCGGGCGGCTTGAGGGCGAGCAGCACGCCGACGGCGGCCGCCACGAGGAGGACCACCGCGCCGACGACGCCGGCGTTCCTGGGGCTGTCCCGCTTGAGCCAGGCGCGGAGCTGGAAGGCGCCGAGCCAGACCAGGGCGCCGGGCAGGAAGAGCAGACCGGTGACGAGGGTGACGGTGGTGAGCCGGCGGTCCCGGGCGGCGCGCAGGTCCTCGGCGGCCAGGCAGTGCTCGACGATCTGCCGGGTGTCGATGCCGAAGGACGGGACGAGGGGCTTGCGGTCGCCGCCGAGGGTGCGTCCGATCACGGCGCGGCTGAAGGCCTCGCCGAGGTTGGGGCGGAAGAGGGCGAAGCGGCCCTTCTTCTCGGTGGCGTTGGCGACGGTCTCGACGAAGCCGCGGACCTCGCCGTCGCGGTAGGCGGCCGAGGAGAGCGCCTGGGTGACGGCGGTCTGCGGGCCGGTGTCGGTCCGGGGTATCTGCGCACCCGGGGTCATGTCGAGTGTCGTCACGGTGGCTTCCCCTCCTCCCCTTGTCAGCGGCAGGGTACCGCGCCGCGGTACCGGCGCGCGGATGATCGTCTGAAGTGCCGTCACGTTCGGGCCAGTACGCGCTCGTGGGGCATGATGCCCACCTTTGCGCCGTGCGATACCCGTGTGCGGGGGGTGGACGGGCGCAATGGTGCACGATGGGCGCATGGGCCGTACGGAGGGAGCCGTGATGAAGGATCCGGTGCTGGTTTTCGACGGGGACTGTGCGTTCTGCACGACGTGTGCCGGCTGGGCGGAGCGGTACCTGCGCCAGACCCTGGCGTCGGGCGGCTGGGAGGCGGAGCCGTTCCAGTTCGCGGATCTCGCCGGGCTGGACGCGCTGGCCGGCGGGCGCGGCGAGGTGTCCTGGGAGCGGGCCGGGCGCGAGGTGCTCTGGGTGACGCCGGCCGGCCGGGTGTACGGCGGTGCGCAGGCGGTGGCGCGGCTGCTGATGCGGTCGGGCGGGGTCTGGGCGTACCTGGGCGGGGTGTTGGCGCTGGGGCCGGTGCGGCCGATCGCGGACGTGCTGTACCGCTGGGTGGCGAAGAACCGGCACCGGATGCCGGGCGGGACGCCGGCCTGCGCGCTGCCGAAGCGCTGAGGCCGCGGGACCGTCAGGCGGTGTGCTTGGCCGCGAGGGCGGCGGGCATGGGTTCGTGGCGCAGATGGGCGCGGGAGAACTCGGCGGTGCCGTGGGTGAGGGAGCGCAGGTCGACGGGGTAGCGGGCGAGTTCGAGCTCGGGGACCTCGGCGCGGAGCAGGGTGAGGCCCGGGCCGCCGGTCTCGGTGCCGAGGACCCGGCCGCGGCGGGCGGAGAGGTCGCCGAGGACGGCGCCGAGGTAGTCGTCGGGCAGCAGGACGCTGACCGCGGAAACCGGTTCGAGCAGTCGGATGACGGCGTGCTCCGCGGCGTCGCGCAGGGCGAGGGCGGCGGCGTTCTGGAAGGCGGAGTCGGAGGAGTCGACGGAGTGCGCCTTGCCGTCGGTGAGGGTGACCCGGATGTCGACGAGCGGGTACCCGGCGCCGACGCCCTTGGCGAGCTGGGCGCGGACGCCCTTCTCCACCGAGGGGATGAAGTGCTTGGGCACGGCGCCGCCGACGACGTGTTCCCGGAACTCGAAGCCGGCGCCGGCCGGCAGCGGTTCGACCTCCAGCTCGCAGATCGCGTACTGGCCGTGCCCGCCGGACTGCTTGACCAGTCGGCCGTGGCCGGCGGCGGCGGTGCCGAAGGTCTCGCGCAGGGCGACCTTGGGTTCGACGGTGTCGACGTGGACGCCGTGCCGGCCGCGGAGCCGGTCGAGGACGACCTCGGCGTGGGCCTCGCCGGTGCACCAGAGGACCAGCTGGTGGGTGTCGGGGTTCTGTTCCAGGCGCAGCGCCGGGTCTTCGGCGGTGAGCCGGGCGAGGGCCTGGGAGAGCCGGTCGTCGTCGCCCTTGCTGTGCGCCTCGATGGCGATCGGCAGGAGCGGTTCGGGCAGCGGCCAGCCGTCGAGCTTCACGGGGTGGCCGGGTTCGTGGACGGTGTCGCCGGGGCGGGCGGTGCTGACCTTGGCGGCGCAGACGAGGTCTCCGGCGACGGCGTGCGGGACGGGCCGCTGGAGCTTGCCGAACGGGCTGGTGAGGCCGGTGACGCGTTCGTCGCCGGTCTGGTCCTCGGGGTGGTCGGGGCCGGTGAGGTGGATGTGGGTGTCGGGGCGCAGGGTGCCGGCGTAGATCCGCAGCAGGCTGATCCGGCCGACGTAGGCGTCGGCGGTGACGCGGACGACCTGGGCGGCGAGGGGGGCGTCTGGGTCGCAGTCCGGGCCGGGGCGGGTGCGTTCGGTGGGGTCGGGGAACGCGGTGGTGATGAGGTCGAGGAGTTCGGCCGAGCCGAGGCCGCGGTCGGTGGTGGGCAGGGCGGGGTGCAGGGCGCAGGCGAGGACTTCGCGGCGCAGACCGGCTTCGAGGGCGTCGGTGTCGAGCGGTTCGCCGGCGAGGTAGCGCTCCATGAGGGTGTCGTCCTGGCCGGAGATGGCTTCGACGAGGCTCTCGCGGGCGGGGCCGGTGTCGGGCAGCGGTTCGGCCTCGCCGTAGGTGCGGCCGGTGAGCAGGTCGACGGTGCCGGCGGGGTGGCCGTCGTGGTGGACGGGGAGGAAGAGCGGGCGCAGGGTGTCCGGGCCGAGCCCGAAGGCGTCGTGGCAGGCGGTGAGGATGTCGTCGAAGTCGCTGCGGGCGATGTCGAACTTGGCGACGGCGATGGCGCGGGGGATGCCCTCGGCGGCGCACTCGCGCCAGAGGGCGCGGGTGGGGGTGGTGACCGGGTCGGTGGCCGAGACGACGAAGACGGCGCCGTCGGCGGCGTGCAGGGCGGCCCGCAGGTCGGCGGTGAAGTCGGGGTGGCCGGGCGGGTCGATCAGGTTGACCTTGACGCCGTTCCATTCGAGGGGGAGCAGCGAGAGCTGGACGGAGCGCTGCTGCTGGTGCTCGATGTCCTCGTGGTCGGAGACGGTGTTGCCGTCGGTGACGCGGCCGGCCCGGCCGAGGGCGCCGGCGGTGAGGGCGAGGGATTCGGCGAGGGTGGTCTTGCCCACGCCGCTGCAGCCGATGAGGACGACGTTGCGCAGCTGTCCGGGGTCGGTGACGCTGGGCGCCTGGCCGGATCGTGCGGTGCTGCGGTCGGGCATCGGGGTCTCCTCCCGTCGCGCCGAGGCTGACGTGAAAAGTCTAGGGGCGGTGTTCGCGGGGGCGCGTGTTCTGGGGGCTCGCGGTGACCGGGTGTGTGCGGCCGTGCGCCGGGGGTCGCGGGTGGGCGGGCGGTGGGGGCGGGCGGGCGGTGCGGTGCGCGGAGGGGTGTCGTGGGCGTGACTACGATGGGTGCGCCGGGTGGGCTGATCCGTCCGGTCGTCTGCCGCGTACTCCGCCGCAGGCGGGTACCAGGGAGATCGGAGCGGTTCGGAAGGCCATGCTCAACAAATACGCGCGTGCCTTCTTCACACGTGTCCTGACCCCGTTCGCCGCGTTCCTGATCCGGCTGGGGGTGAGCCCGGACGCCGTGACGCTGATCGGTACCGCCGGTTCGGTCGCCGGTGCGCTGGTGTTCTTCCCGCGTGGGGAGTTCTTCTGGGGCACCATCACGATCACGCTGTTCATCTTCTCGGACCTGGTGGACGGGAACATGGCGCGGCAGCTGGGCCGGTCGACCAAGTGGGGTGCCTTCCTGGACTCCACGCTGGACCGGGTCGCGGACGCCGCGATCTTCGGCGGGCTGGCGATGTGGTACGCGGGCGGGGGCGACAACGATCTGCTCTGTGCCGTGGCGATCTTCTGCCTGGCCAGCGGCCTGGTGGTGTCGTACACCAAGGCGCGGGCGGAGAGCCAGGGGCTGCCGTGTGATGTGTCGGGGCTGGTGGAGCGGGCCGAGCGGCTGGTGATCAGTCTGGTCGCGGCCGGCGTCGCGGGTCTGCACACCTTCGGGGTGCCCTATGTGGAGTGGCTGTTGCCGGTGGCGCTGTGGCTGGTGGCCGCGGGCAGCCTGGTCACGGTGTTCCAGCGGATGCTGACGGTGCGCCGCGAGGCGTTCGAGGCCGACCGAGCGGCGGCCGGGAGCTGATGGGGGGCGGGCCTTCGGTGAAGGACCGACTGGTGTACTCGGCCTACGCGTCGGGCTGGGCGGTGCTGCGGCACCTGCCGGAGCCGGTGGCGCGGGGCCTGTTCGACCGGATCGCCGACTTCGCCTGGCGCAGGCGCGGCAAGCGGGTGCTCCAGCTGGAGGCGAACCTGCGGCGGGTCCGGCCGGGGCTGGACGAGGCCGGGCTGCGGGAGTTGTCGCGGGCCGGGATGCGGTCGTACATGCGGTACTGGATGGAGTCCTTCCGGTTGCCGGTGTGGAGCCGGCAGCGGGTGGCCCGCGATGTGCAGGTGGCCGGCTTCGAGCAGCTGCGGGAGGCGATGGAGTCCGGCCGCGGTGCGGTCGTCGCCTTGCCGCACATGGGGAACTGGGACCTCGCGGGCGCCTGGGTGGCGCTGGAGGGGTACCCGTTCA
Source organism: Kitasatospora sp. NPDC028961 (assembly GCF_055564815.1). NCBI lineage: Bacteria > Bacillati > Actinomycetota > Actinomycetes > Kitasatosporales > Streptomycetaceae > Kitasatospora > Kitasatospora sp. NPDC028961. The sequence goes on from NZ_JBVHVO010000023.1 coordinate 76,079, forward strand.
CCACGGTCGCGGAGCGGCTGAAGCCCGAGAAGCTGTTCGACCGCTTCGTGGCGTTCCGGGAGAGCCTGGGCATGGAGGTGCTCGCGTTGACCGGCGGCGGGGTGAACGTCGTCGGTACGCTGGCCCGTCGGCTGCGGGAGGGGAAGCTGGTCTGCCTGGTCGGCGACCGGGACCTCTCGGAGGCCGGGATCGAGGTGTCCTTCTTCGGGGAGGCGACCAGGATGCCGGCCGGTCCGGCGGCGCTCTGCCAGCGGACCGGGGCGGCGCTGCTGCCGGTCTCGCTCTGGTACGACGGCCCGCTGCTGCGGGCGCGGATCCACCCCGAGATCGTTCCGCCGCCGGAGGGGGACCGCAAGGAGAAGACCCAGGCGATGGTGCAGGCCATGGCTGACGTCTGGGAGCAGGGGATCCGCGAGCACCCCGAGGACTGGCACATGCTGCAGCGGTTCTGGCTGGCGGACCTGCCGGTCCGCGCGGCGGTGGAGGAGCCGGCGCGGCCGGCCGGCGCCGCCCGGCCCGCTCCGGCCGGCGAGCCCGCCGCCGAGGCCTCCGGGCCCTGACCCGCCGCACCCGCCGCACCTACAGGATCACGAGGAACCAGTGAAGATCGGCATCGTCTGCCCGTACGACTGGGACGTTCCCGGCGGGGTGCAGTTCCACATCCGGGACCTGGCCGAGCACCTGATCGGCCTCGGCCACGAGGTGTCGGTGCTGGCGCCCGCGGAGGACGACGAGGCGCTGCCGCCGTACGTGGTCTCGGCGGGGCGGGCGGTGGCGGTGCCGTACAACGGCTCGGTCGCGCGGCTGAGCTTCGGCATCCTCTCGGCGGCCAGGGTCCGGCGCTGGCTGAACGAGGGCCGGTTCGACATCCTGCACGTGCACGAGCCGGCCTCGCCGAGCCTGTCGATGCTGGCCGCCTGGTCGGCGTCGGGGCCGATGGTCGGCACCTTCCACACGTCCAATCCGCGGTCGCGGGCGATGATCGCGGCCTCGCCGATCCTGCAGCCCGGCCTGGAGAAGATGCGGGCGCGGATCGCGGTGAGCGAGTACGCCCGGCGGACCCTGGTGGAGCACCTGGGCGGGGACGCGGTGGTGATCCCCAACGGGGTGGACGTCGGCTTCTTCGCGGAGGCGGAGCCGGACGCGCGCTGGACGGGTGGGGCGGCGTCCGGCGAGCCCGGCACGATCGGTTTCATCGGCCGGATCAACGAGCCGCGCAAGGGCCTGCCGACGCTGCTGGCGGCCCTGCCGCGGATCCTGGCCGAGCGGCCGGGGGTGCGGCTGCTGGTGGCCGGCAAGGGCGACGAGGAGGAGGCGGTCGCCGGCCTGGCGCCGGAGGTCCGCGCGCAGGTGGAGTTCCTCGGCATGGTGAGCGACCGGGACAAGGCCCGGCTGCTGCGCAGCGTCGACCTGTACGTGGCGCCGAACACCGGTGGCGAGAGCTTCGGGATCATCCTGGTGGAGGCGATGTCGGCGGGCGCCCCGGTGCTGGCGAGCGACCTGGACGCGTTCAAGCAGGTGCTGGACGGCGGGGACGCGGGCGAGCTGTTCCCGGTGGAGGACGCGGACGCGCTGGCCGCGGCGGCACTGCGGCTGCTGGGGGACCCGGGTCGCCTGGAGGAGCTGCGCAAGGCGGCGTCCCGGCACGTGCGGCGGTTCGACTGGTCGACGGTCGGTGCGGACATCCTGGCGGTGTACGAGACGGTGACGGCCGGCGCGGTGGCGGTGGTCGGCGAGGACGAGCGCGGCGGCCGGCGCGGGCGGTTCGGGCTGGCCCGGGACTGACCCCGGCGTCCGGGGGCCGGTCGGCCGGGAATCGGCGGGGGCCGTCCGGGGTTGGGCTGCCTGAACCACCGATCATCGTGACCCTGGAGGCACCGGATGCCGCAGATCTCCGTCGACTACTCCCCGAGCCTGTCCGGCGCCTTCGACCGGCGTGCGCTGGGCCTGGCGATCAACCGGCTGGTGGTGAAGACCATCGACGCGAGCCCGGAGGCGTGCAAGACGGTCTTCCGCGAGGTGCGGGAGTTCGTGGTGGGCGTCGAGGACGGCGAGGGCGCGGGCGACGCCCAGGTGTACGTCGAGTTCCAGATCTTCCCCGGCCGTACCCCGGAGGCGAAGGCGGCGCTCAGCGACGCCGTGTTGGCGCTGCTGGCGGAGCGGATCGCGCCGGCGCCGGGCACCCGGCTGTTCACCGCGGTGAACGTCGAGGACATCGACCGCGCCGGCTACCGGAGTGCCACCGCCGAAGGCTGACGCCGGGCACCCGGTAGCGTAGCGCCCCGTGACTACCTGGATCTGGGCCGCCGTGGCCGTGGTGCTGTTCGGCATGTACCTGAGTTGGACGGCCGGCCGACTGGACCGGCTGCACGCCCGGATCGACGCCGCCCGGGCGGCGCTGGACGCGCAGCTGGTCCGGCGGGCCTCGGTCGCGATCGAGCTGGCGGCCTCCTCGCTGCTGGACCCGGCGGCCTCGCTGCTGCTGCTGGACGCGGCGCACGCGGCCCGGCAGGCCGACGACGAGCAGCGCGAGGTGGCGGAGAGCCAGTTGAGCATGGCGCTGCGGGCGGTGTTCGCCGAGCCGGAGCAGGTCGCGGTGCTGGTGGCCGAGCCGGGCGGCGACGAGGCGGTCAAGGAGCTGACGGCCGCGGTGCGCCGGGTGCCGATGGCGCGGCGGTTCCACAACGACGCGGTGCGTGCGGCCCGGGCGGTGCGCGAACACCGGCTGGTGCGCTACTTCCGGCTGGCGGGCAAGGCACCGTTCCCGATGGCCTTCGAGATGGACGACGCCCCGCCGTCGGCGCTGACCCCGGAGGGTGCTCCGGCCTGAGGAGCGGGCGTCTCACAGGCCGGACCGGGTGTGCCCGGATCCGGCCTGTTTGTCGTATCCCGTCGGCCAGCCTGGACTTGATGGCGCATGGAAAGACCATTTCTTCCGCCTACCATAGGGCGATAGCACTGGTTCATCTTCGAGTGAGGTCTCACGTGTCCACCACCCCCACCACCGCAGACCAGCCGCAGATCGGTACCGCCCGGGTCAAGCGCGGCATGGCCGAGCAGCTCAAGGGCGGTGTGATCATGGACGTGGTCAACGCCGAGCAGGCCAAGATCGCCGAGGACGCCGGCGCTGTCGCCGTCATGGCGCTGGAGCGGGTGCCCGCCGACATCCGCAAGGACGGCGGCGTCGCGCGCATGTCGGACCCGAACATGATCGAGGAGATCATCGCCGCGGTCTCGATCCCGGTCATGGCGAAGTCCCGGATCGGCCACTTCGTCGAGGCCCAGGTCCTGCAGTCGCTCGGCGTGGACTACATCGACGAGTCCGAGGTGCTGACCCCGGCCGACGAGGTGAACCACTCGGACAAGTGGGCGTTCACCACGCCGTTCGTCTGCGGTGCCACCAACCTGGGCGAGGCCCTGCGCCGGATCGCCGAGGGTGCGGCCATGATCCGCTCCAAGGGCGAGGCCGGCACCGGCAACGTCGTCGAGGCGGTCCGCCACCTGCGCCAGATCAAGAACGAGATCGCCCGGCTGCGCGGCTACGACAACAACGAGCTGTTCGCCGCCGCCAAGGAGCTGCGCGCTCCGTACGAGCTGGTCAAGGAGGTCGCCGAGCTCGGCAAGCTGCCGGTCGTGCTGTTCTCCGCCGGTGGTGTGGCCACCCCGGCCGACGCCGCGCTGATGCGCCAGCTCGGTGCCGAGGGCGTCTTCGTCGGCTCCGGCATCTTCAAGTCGGGCGACCCGGCCAAGCGTGCCGCCGCGATCGTCAAGGCCACCACCTTCTTCGACGACCCGAAGATCATCGCGGACGCCTCCCGCAACCTGGGCGAGGCCATGGTCGGCATCAACTGCGACACCCTGCCCGAGAGCGAGCGCTACGCCAACCGCGGCTGGTAGTCGGCCCCGCGCCAAGCGCCGGCCCGCCGCAGCGCCTCGGCGCGCGGCGGGCCGCGCCACGTACACACGACGTAACGATCGAAGAGGTTTGAGACCGTGAGCACTCCAGTCATCGGCGTCCTCGCCCTGCAGGGCGATGTCCGCGAGCACCTGGTCGCGCTGGCCGAGGCCGACGCGCTCGCCCGCCCGGTGCGCCGTGCCGAGGAGCTGGCCGAGGTCGACGCGCTGGTGATCCCCGGCGGGGAGTCCACCACCATGTCCAAGCTGGCCCTGCTGTTCGGCGTGATGGACCCGCTGCGCGAGCGGGTCGCCGGGGGCATGCCGGTCTACGGCACCTGCGCGGGCATGATCATGCTGGCCGACAAGATCCTGGACGGCCGCGACGACCAGGAGACCGTCGGCGGCATCGACATGACCGTGCGCCGCAACGCCTTCGGCCGCCAGAACGAGTCCTTCGAGTCCGGCATCGCCTTCCGCGGCCTGGACGACGCCCCGGTGCACGGCGTGTTCATCCGCGCCCCCTGGGTCGAGGCCGTCGGCGCGGGCGTCGAGGTGCTGGCCGAGCTGCCGGCCGCCGACGGTCCGGAGAGCCGCGTCGTCGCCGTCCGCCAGGGCAACCTGCTGGCGACCTCCTTCCACCCCGAGCTCACCGGCGACCACCGGGTGCACGGCTACTTCGTGCGGATGGTCGAGGAGCACCTGGCGGCGGCGGCCCGGTAACGCTTCGCCGCCGCACGCGGACCGTGTGCACCCCACCGGCGGCGGCACCGGTAAGATCCCTCCTGTTCATTTCCCTTTGGCGACGTAAAGGAGCTGGCGATGTCCGGCCACTCTAAGTGGGCTACCACCAAGCACAAGAAGGCCGTGATCGACGCCAAGCGCGGCAAGCTCTTCGCCAAGATGATCAAGAACATCGAGGTGGCGGCGCGCACCGGCGGCGGCGACCCGGCCGGCAACCCCACGCTGTACGACGCCATCCAGAAGGCGAAGAAGAGCTCCGTCCCGATCGACAACATCAACCGCGCCGTCAAGCGCGGCTCGGGCGCGGAGGCCGGCGGGGCCGACTACTCGACGATCATGTACGAGGGCTACGGCCCGAACGGTGTCGCCGTCCTCATCGAGTGCCTCACGGACAACCGCAACCGCGCCGCCTCCGACGTGCGCGTGGCGATGACCCGCAACGGCGGTTCGATGGCCGACCCGGGCTCGGTCTCGTACCTGTTCAACCGCAAGGGCGTCGTGATCGTCCCCAAGGCCGACGGCGTCGACGAGGACAAGCTGTTCGAGGTCGTCCTCGACCAGGAGCCCGAGGAGATCAACGACCTCGGCGAGTCCTTCGAGATCGTCTCCGAGGCCTCGAAGATGGTCGCCGTCCGGACCGCGCTGGTGGACGCCGGCGTCGACTACGACTCGGCCGAGGCCAACTTCCTCCCGAGCATGCAGGTCGAGCTGGACGTCGACGGCGCCCGCAAGATCCTGAAGCTGATCGACGCCCTGGAGGACAGCGACGACGTGCAGAACGTCTTCGCCAACTTCGACATCAGCGACGAGGTTGGTGCGCAGCTCGACGCCGAGTGATCGTTCCCACTCCCCGGCCCGGTGGTCCCACGACCACCGGGCCGGTGTCGTCGGTAGGACTGTCCGACCCTGGCGGTAGCCTTCGCAGGTCGCCACGGCGAGCGGCGCGTTTCGGAGAGGCGGGGTCGAGGTGCGGGTACTGGGTGTGGACCCGGGGCTGACCAGGTGCGGGATCGGGGTGGTCGACGGCGCGCCGGGCCGGCCGCTGAGGATGGTCGGCGTCGGGGTGGTGCGCACGCCCGCCGAGGCGGACATCGGGCCCCGGCTGCTGCTGGTCGAGCAGGGCATCGAGAGCTGGCTCGACGAGCACCGGCCCGACCTGGTCGCGGTCGAGCGGGTCTTCGCCCAGCACAACGTCCGCACCGTGATGGGCACCGCGCAGGCCAGCGCGGTCGCGATGCTCTGCGCCACCCGGCGCGGCATCCCCGTCACCCTGCACACCCCCAGCGAGGTGAAGGCCGCCGTCACCGGCTCCGGCCGGGCCGACAAGGCCCAGGTCACCGCCATGGTGCAGCGGCTGCTGCGACTGGACGCCCCGCCCAAGCCGGCCGACGCCGCCGACGCGCTGGCGCTGGCCATCTGCCACATCTGGCGTGGCGGCGCGAGCGACCGGATCGCCGCGGCGCTCGCCAAGGCGGCGCCCGCCAGGACCGCGCCCGGCGCGGCCGCGCCCGCCGCCCGGGCCCCGTACTCCGCACGATCCCCCCGAGGAGCCGCTCGATGATCGCCTTCGTCCAAGGGCCGGTGGCCGCCGTCAGCGGCGGCACCGTCGTCGTCGAGGTCGGCGGCGTCGGCATGGCCGTCCAGTGCACCCCGGCGACCGCGGCCGGCCTGCGCCTCGGGGAGCCGGCCCGGCTCGCCACCTCGCTGGTCGTCCGGGAGGACTCGCTCACGCTGTACGGCTTCGCCGACGACGACGAGCGGGCCGTCTTCGAGATCCTCCAGGCCGCGCCCGGTGTCGGGCCGCGCCTGGCCCAGGCCATGCTCGGCGTGCACAGCCCGGACGAGCTGCGCGCCGCCGTCGCCGCCGGGAACGAGAAGGCGCTGATCGCCGTCCCCGGTATCGGCAAGGCGAAGGCCGCCAAGCTGCTGCTGGAGTACAAGGACAAGCTGGGCGCCCCGCACGGCAGCGTCCCGGCCCAGAAGCCGATCGCCGCGGGGCCCGCGCCGTGGAGCGAGCAGCTGCACGCCGCCCTGGTCGGCCTCGGCTACGCGCCGCGCGAGGCGGACGAGGCGGTCACCGCCGTCGCCCCCGAGGCCGAGGCGCAGGCCGTCACCGATGTGGGCGCGCTGCTCAGGGCCGCGCTGCGGACCCTGAACCGGACGCGCTGACGCCGCGTCGGCCGCCACCCTCCACCGAACCGACCATCTGTCACCTTGTCGACATTGGAGCCCGCACCGATGAGCCCGTACGACTCCGACCCGGCCGACCGGCTGGTGACGGCCGCCGCCGACGGCGAGGACCAGGCGGTCGAGGCGGCGCTGCGCCCCAAGCAGCTGGACGAGTTCATCGGCCAGGAGCGGGTGCGCGAGCAGCTGTCCCTGGTGCTGCAGGCCGCCCGGCAGCGCGGGACCGCGCCGGACCACGTGCTGCTCAGCGGTCCGCCCGGGCTCGGCAAGACCACCCTTTCCATGATCATCGCGGCCGAGCTGGGCGCCCCGATCCGGATCACCTCGGGCCCGGCCATCCAGCACGCCGGCGACCTGGCCGCGATCCTCTCCTCGCTCTCCGAGGGCGAGGTGCTCTTCCTGGACGAGATCCACCGGATGTCCCGGCCGGCGGAGGAGATGCTCTACATGGCGATGGAGGACTTCCGGGTCGACGTGATCGTCGGCAAGGGCCCGGGCGCCACCGCCATCCCGCTGGAGCTGCCGCCGTTCACGCTGGTCGGCGCGACCACCCGGGCCGGGCTGCTGCCGCCGCCGCTGCGCGACCGGTTCGGCTTCACCGGCCACATGGAGTTCTACGCGCCCGCCGAGCTGGAGCGGGTGGTGCACCGCTCGGCCGCCCTGCTGGACGTCGAGATCGACCCGGCCGGCGCCGCCGAGATCGCCGGCCGCTCCCGGGGCACCCCCCGGATCGCCAACCGGCTGCTGCGCCGGGTCCGCGACTTCGCGCAGGTCCGGCACGACGGGGTGGTCACCCCGGAGATCGCTGCCCGGGCGCTGGACGTCTACGAGGTGGACGCCCGCGGTCTGGACCGGCTGGACCGCGCAGTGCTGGACGCGCTGCTGCGGCTGTTCGGCGGCGGACCGGTCGGCCTGTCGACCCTGGCGGTCGCGGTGGGTGAGGAGTCCGAGACGGTCGAGGAGGTCGCCGAGCCGTTCCTGGTCCGCGAGGGTCTGCTGGCCCGGACCCCGCGCGGCCGGATCGCCACCGCCGCCGCCTGGCAGCACCTCGGCCTGACCCCGCCGGTTCAGACCACCAGGGGCGCGGTACCGGCCCAGTCGGAACTTTTCCCGCCGGACGAGGGCTGAACGGGTGACACCGGGGCGATCGGGGCGCGCGGACGCCTGAGCAGGTCCGCGCGGAGAAGCCGGGGGAGAAGTCCGGGGAATCTGTGCAGGCGCAGGCTCGCCACTTTCGGCGGCAGGATGCGATGCTTGGCGTTGTCCGATCAGTTCGGGGTCGCCTAGACTCCGCCGGACCGCCCCTCTCACCTGACGGGCCGACCATTACCACACAGGCCGCCGGCCGGCGGCCCGTAAAGGACCCTGGCTGCAGTGAACCTCATCATCCTTCTCCTCCCGATCATCGCGATCGTGCTCATGTTCCGGTCGCAGAAGAAGCGCCAGCAGCAGCAGGCGAGCATGCAGACCGCGCTGGAGCCCGGGGCGGGAGTGCGCACCATCGGCGGCCTGTACGCCCAGGTGAAGGCGGTCAACGAGGAGACCGTCGAGCTGGAGATCGCGCCCGGCGTGGTCACCCACTTCACCAAGAGCGCGGTGGCGGCGGTCCTGGACCCGCAGGAGTACGACGCGATCATCAACGGTCGCCCCGCCGTGGACGAGCTGTCCGAGCCGGAGGCCGAGGACGCCGACGTCGAGCCGGTCGAGGACAAGCCGCTGACGCTCACCAAGGACAGCGCCGACAAGGGCGACGTCGAGGGCGCTGGTCCCGCGACCAAGTAGTACGGCCGGGCACCCGCCCGGCCGCGCGGCGCAGTCAGTAGTGCCGCGAGCCCACAGGATCTCAGGGCCGCAGATCCGCCATGCCCCCGTCCGCCACGAGCCGGACGGGGGTCCGGTAGGGGAGGTGGCATGGACAGGGAGAAACGAGCAAGGTGGCAACACCCAAGTCGCGCCCGCGCGACGGTTACCCGGGGCGGGCTCTGGCCCTCATCCTGGTGGTCACCGTCGGACTGGTCGCCCTCATGTTCGGGACGGGCCACACCAAGCCCCGCCTGGGTATCGACCTCGCCGGCGGTACCAGCATCACCTTGAGCGCGAAGTCGACCGACCCCAAGGCGATCAACAAGTCCAACATGGACATCGCCACCGGGATCATCGAGCAGCGGGTCAACGGGATGGGCGTCTCCGAGGCGGAGGTCCAGACCCAGGGCGACCGGAACATCATCGTCAACATCCCCAAGGGTGGTGACAAGCAGAGCGCGGTCGACCAGGTCGGCACCACCGCTCAGCTGTACTTCCGCCCCGTCCTCGCCCTCGCCCCGAGCGGTGTCCAGGCCCCGGCCCCGAGCGCGTCCCCCTCGGCGAGCGGCAGCGCCGCCCCGAGCGCGACCCCCTCGGCCACCGGCACGCCCGCCGCGACCGCCGGCGCCCCCAGCGCCAGTGCGACCAAGCAGGGCCGCGCCGTCGGTGAGGCACTCGCCGCCGACGCCACCCCGACCCCGGCCGCCACCGGCAGTGCGAGCACCGCTCCGAGCGCGCCCGCCGCCGCGACCCCGAGCGCTCCCGCGCCCACCGCACCGGTCAACCCGGACCTCTCCGCCGCGATGACCACGGGCACCGTGCCGCCGGAGCTGGCCGCCGAGTTCGCCGCCGTCGACTGCTCCAAGCCCGAGCAGCGCAAGAACATGCAGAAGTCCGAGGGGCAGCCGACCGTCGCCTGCACCCAGAAGGACGAGCGCGGGATCTTCTACAAGCTCGCCCTCGGCCCGGTCGCGGTGAAGGGCGCCGACGTCTCCAAGGCGCAGGCCACCATCGACACCCAGCAGGGGGCCGGCTGGCAGGTCGCGCTGCAGTTCAACGGCCGGGGCACCGACGCCTTCACCGACGTCACCGGCAAGCTCGCCGCCCAGCCGGACCCGACCAACCAGTTCGCCATCGTGCTGGACGGGCAGGTCGTCTCCCACCCGTACGTGCGCAACGCCATCCCCGGCGGCTCGGCCGTGATCTCCGGCAGCTTCAGCCAGGCGGAGGCGCAGAACCTCGCCAACGTGCTGAGCTTCGGCGCGCTGCCGCTGGAGTTCACCACGGACGACGTCACCACCGTCTCGCCGCAGCTCGGCGGCGACCAGCTGAAGGCGGGCCTGGTCGCCGGCCTCATCGGCATGGTGCTGGTGGTCCTCTACTCGCTGGTCTACTACCGCGGCCTCGGCCTGGTCTCGATCGCGGGTCTGATCGTCTCGGCGATCCTGACCTACTCGATCATGAGCCTGCTCGGCGCGGGGATCGGCTTCGCGCTGAACCTGCCGGCCATCTGCGGCGCGATCGTCGCGATCGGTATCACCGCGGACTCCTTCATCGTCTACTTCGAGCGCATCCGCGACGAGGTCCGCGAGGGCGCCCCGCTGCGCCCGGCGGTCCAGCGGGCCTGGCCGCGCGCCCGGCGCACCATCCTGGTGTCGGACTTCGTGTCCTTCCTCTGCGCCGCGGTGCTCTACCTGGTCTCGGTCGGCAAGGTGCAGGGCTTCGCGTTCACGCTGGGCCTGACCACCGCGCTCGACGTCGTGGTGATCTTCCTGTTCACCAAGCCGCTGATCACCCTGCTGGCCCGCCGGAAGTTCTTCTCCGACGGTCACCCGTGGTCGGGCCTGGACCCGAAGCGCCTGGGCGCCCGCCCGCCGCTGCGCAGCACCCGTCGTCGCAGCTCCTCCTCCTCTGCCGCCGTGAAGGAGGCCTGACACCGTGTCGCGCTTCTCCAATCTGGGTCACCGGCTCTACCAGGGCGAGGTCAGCTTCGACTTCGTCGGCCGCCGCAAGCTCTGGTACAGCATCTCCGGCGTGATCGTGCTGGTCGCCGCCGTCGGCCTGGCCATGGGCCTGAAACTCGGCATCGAGTTCAAGGGCGGCTCGGTCTACACCGTCGCCAAGCCGGGGCTGACCATCTCGCAGACGCAGGACGTGGTGGACAAGATCGTCCACTCGCACCCGCTGGTGCAGTCCGTGGACGACGGCAAGAAGATCCGCATCCAGGTCAGCTCCGAGGACCAGGTCTCCTCGGCGGTCTTCACCGACAAGCTGTCCAAGGAGCTCAGCGTCCCGATCGCGGAGATCGACACCCAGGTGATCGGCCCCAGCTGGGGTGAGCAGATCTCCAGCAAGGCCCTCACCGGCCTGATCATCTTCATGGTCCTGGTGACGGTCTACCTGGCGATCGCCTTCGAGTGGCGGATGGCGGTGGCCGCCCTGGTCGCCCTCATCCACGACCTCCTGATCACCATCGGGGTGTACGCCCTGGTGGGCTTCGAGGTCACCCCCGGTACGGTGATCGGCTTCCTGACGATCCTCGGGTACTCGCTCTACGACACGGTCGTCGTCTTCGACACCGTGAAGGAGAACGCGAAGGGGCTCACCAAGCAGAACAAGATCACCTACAGCGAGGCGGCCAACGCGGGCCTCAACCAGACCCTGGTCCGCTCGCTGAACACCACGGTGGTCGCCCTGCTCCCGGTGGCGGCGCTGCTGTTCATCGGTGGCGGCCTCCTGGGCGCCGGCACGCTGAACGACATCTCGCTGGCCCTGTTCATCGGTCTCGCCGCCGGTGCCTACTCCTCGATCTGCGTCGCCACCCCGCTGCTCGCGCAGCTCAAGGAGGAGCAGCCGGAGATGAAGGCGCTGGCCAAGCGGGTCGCCCAGCGGCGGGCCGCGGAGGCCAGGAACGCCGCCGCGGAGGCGCGCGGCGAGGCTCCGGAGGGCGAGGAGATCGCCGACGGCGACCTGCCGGCGGGTATGGTCGGTCAGCGCGGCCGGGCGGCCGGCACCTCGCGTGCCAAGGGCCGTCCGTCCACCAAGCGCTGACGCCCGACCGACCGTGAGGACTCTTCCGTGACCACCGCCGACACCGCCCTGGCCGAGCTGCTGAACAGCCGGATCCGGGACGTTCCGGACTACCCGAAGCCCGGTGTGCTGTTCAAGGACATCGCACCGCTGCTCGCCGACGCCGAGGCCTTCGCGGCCCTCACCCGGGCGCTGGCGGAGCGGGCGACGGCCCTCGGTGCGACCAAGGTGGTGGGCCTGGAGGCGCGCGGCTTCGTGCTGGCGGCCCCGGCGGCCTTCGCGGCCGGCCTCGGCTTCGTGCCGATCCGCAAGGAGGGCAAGCTGCCCGGCGAGGTGTTCCGGCGCTCGTACGAGCTGGAGTACGGCTCGGCGACGCTGGAGGTGCAGTGCGACGCCTTCGCACCCGGTGAGCGGGTGCTGGTGGTGGACGACGTGCTGGCCACCGGCGGGACGATCGGTGCCTCGCTGGACCTGGTCAAGGAGGCCGGCGCCGAGCTGGCGGGCGTCGTGGTGCTGATGGAGCTGGGCTTCCTGGACGGCCGGGAGCGGCTGGCCGGGCACCTGGGCGGCGCGCCGCTGGAGACGCTGGTCACGGTCTGAGGGAAGCGTCCGACGAACGGACGGAGGGCGGCGGTCGGATCATCCGACCGCCGCCCTCCGCGTGTCCGGGGCCGACCGGCTGAACACGGGAGCGCCGGGCTCGGTACCATGAAGGTTCATCCCCTCCCGGTTGTGCGTGATGGTGCGAGCCGCACGAGGGGCCGGCCCGGTGCCCCGAGGAGTGTCCTTGCCCGACGAGGTTGTGCCCACGGCCGAAGCGGCCGCCCCCGAAAACCGTCCCACGCCCTCGGGGGCCACCCCGGCACGCCCGGCGCCGACCTCCTCCCGCCCGGTGGCTCCCGCGAGCCGTCCGTCCTCCTCCGGGGGCATGCGCGCCCGGCTGGCCCGCCTCGGCGGCCAGCGCTCCAGCGTGCTCAACCCCGTGCTGGAGCCGCTGTTCCGCTCGATCCGGGCCAACGACCCCAAGGCCGACCCGGCCCTGCTGCGGGACATCGAGAAGGCGTACGCCGTCGCGGAGAAGTGGCACCGCGGGCAGAAGCGCAAGAGCGGCGACCCGTACATCACCCACCCGCTGGCGGTGGCGACCATCCTGGCCGAGCTGGGCATGGACGCCGCGACCCTGATGGCCGGCCTGCTGCACGACACCGTCGAGGACACCGACTACGGCCTGGAGACCCTGCGCAAGGACTTCGGCGACTCGGTGGCCCTGCTGGTCGACGGCGTCACCAAGCTGGACCGGGTGAAGTTCGGCGAGGCCGCGCAGGCCGAGACCGTCCGCAAGATGGTCGTCGCGATGGCCAAGGACCCGCGCGTCCTGGTGATCAAGCTCGCGGACCGGCTGCACAACATGCGCACCATGCGCTACCTCAAGCGGGAGAAGCAGGAGAAGAAGGCCCGCGAGACGCTGGAGATCTACGCCCCGCTGGCGCACCGGCTGGGCATGAACACCATCAAGTGGGAGCTGGAGGACCTCGCCTTCGCGATCCTCTACCCCAAGATGTACGACGAGATCGTGCGCCTGGTCGCCGAACGCGCCCCCAAGCGGGACGAGTACCTCGCCACCGTCATCGACCAGGTCCAGGGCGACCTGCGCGGCGCCCGGATCACCGCGTCCGTCACCGGCCGGCCGAAGCACTACTACTCGGTCTACCAGAAGATGATCGTCCGGGGCCGGGACTTCGCCGAGATCTACGACCTGGTGGGCATCCGGGTCCTGGTCGACACCGTCCGCGACTGCTACGCGGCGCTGGGCACCATCCACGCGCGGTGGAACCCGGTGCCGGGGCGGTTCAAGGACTACATCGCGATGCCCAAGTTCAACATGTACCAGTCGCTGCACACCACGGTGATCGGTCCCGGGGGCAAGCCGGTCGAGCTGCAGATCCGCACCTTCGACATGCACCGCCGGGCCGAGTACGGCATCGCCGCGCACTGGAAGTACAAGCAGCGCGCGGTGGCCGGCGCCTCCAAGGTCCGCACCGACACCCCCACCCAGACCCGCAAGGACGACAAGGCCGGCGCCGTCAACGAGATGGCCTGGCTGCGGCAGCTGCTGGACTGGCAGAAGGAGACCGAGGACCCGAGCGAGTTCCTGGAGTCGCTGCGCTTCGACCTCTCCAACAACGAGGTCTTCGTCTTCACGCCCAAGGGCGACGTGATAGCGCTGCCGGCCGGCGCCACCCCGGTGGACTTCGCCTTCGCCGTCCACACCGAGGTCGGGTACCGCTGCATAGGGGCGCGGGTCAACGGGCGGCTGGTGCCGCTGGAGTCGACCCTGGAGAACGGCGACAGCGTCGAGGTCTTCACCTCCAAGGCGGAGAACGCCGGCCCCTCCCGGGACTGGCTGGGCTTCGTCAAGTCCCCGCGCGCCCGCAACAAGATCCGCGCCTGGTTCTCCAAGGAGCGCCGCGAGGAGGCGATCGAGCACGGCAAGGAGGCCATCGCCCGGGCGATGCGCAAGCAGGGCCTGCCGATCCAGCGGATCCTGACCGGCGACTCGCTGGTCACCCTGGCCCACGAGATGCGCTACCCGGACATCTCCTCGCTGTACGCGGCGATCGGCGAGGGCCACGTCGCCGCGCAGAACATCGTGCAGAAGCTGGTGCAGGCGCTCGGCGGCGAGGAAGGTGCCACCGAGGACCTGGCCGAGACGGCCACGCCGACGCACGACAACCGCCGGGCGGCGCGCCGCCGGGCCAAGGGCGATCCGGGCGTCATCGTCAAGGGCGTCGAGGACGTCTGGGTCAAGCTGTCGCGCTGCTGCACCCCGGTGCCGGGCGACCCGATCGTCGGCTTCGTCACCCGCGGCAACGGCGTCTCGGTGCACCGCGCCGACTGCGTCAACGTGGAGGCGCTCAGCCAGCAGCCCGAGCGGATGATCGAGGTCGAGTGGGCGGCCACCCAGTCGTCCGTCTTCCTGGTGGCCATCCAGGTCGAGGCGCTGGACCGCTCCCGGCTGCTCTCGGACGTCACCCGGGTCCTCTCCGACCAGCACGTCAACATCCTGTCGGCGGCGGTGCAGACCTCCCGCGACCGGGTGGCGATGAGCCGCTTCACCTTCGAGATGGGCGACCCGAAGCACCTCGGCCACGTCCTGAAGGCGGTCCGCGGCGTGGAGGGCGTCTACGACGTCTACCGGGTCACCTCGGCCCGCAAGTAGCGGGTACGGCGAAGGGCCCCACCGCCTCGGCGGTGGGGCCCTTCGTCAGGTCCGGAGGGCGGCGGATCAGCCGCTGAACTCCTCCTGGCTGCGGTGCGCCTGCTCCAGCAGGGTCTGCACGCCTGCCAGCTCGGACTCCAGCTTGGCGACCTTGCTCGCGTTGCCGGCGGCACGGGCCTTGTCCAGGTCGGCCTGGATCTTCTCGGCCTTGGCCTCGAACAGGCCGACCATGCCGGCGGCGCGGGCCTTGGCCTCCGGGTTCGAGCGCTTCCACTCGCTGTCCTCGGCCTCGCGGATCGCCCGCTCGACGGTGTTCAGCCGGGCGTCCAGCTTCGGGCGGGCGTCGCGCGGCACGTGCCCGATCGCCTCCCAGCGCTCGTTGACGTCCCGCAGGGCGGCCTTGGCGGCCTTCAGGTCGGTGATCGGCAGGATCGCCTCGGCCTCGGCCGCCAGCGCCTCCTTGAGCTTCTGGTTGCCGACCTGCTCGGCGTCGCGCTCGCTGAACACCGCGGACCGGGCCTGGAAGAAGACGTCCTGGGCGCCGCGGAAGCGCGCCCACAGCTCGTCCTCGATGTCCCGCTGGGCGCGCCCGGCGGCCTTCCAGCGCGCCATCAGGTCGCGGTAGCTGGCCGCGGTCTCGCCCCACTCGGTGGAGGAGGAGAGCGCCTCGGCCTCGCTGACCAGCCGCTCCTTGGTGGCCCGGGCCTGGTCGCGCTCGGCGTCCAGGGTCGCGAAGTGCGCCTTGCGGTGCTTCGAGAAGACCGAGCGGGCGTGCGAGAACCGGTGCCACAGCTCGTCGTCGCTCTTGCGGTCCAGCCGGGGCAGGCCCTTCCAGGTGTCCACCAGCGCGCGCAGCCGGTCCCCGGCCTCCCGCCACTGGGTCGACTCGGCGAGCCGCTCGGCCTCGGCGACCAGCTCCTCCTTGGCCGTACGGGTCTCGTCCTGGGCCTTGGCGCGGGCCGCCTTGCGCTCCTCGCGGCGGCTCTCGATATCACCGGCGAGCGTGTCCAGCCGCTTGGCCAGCGCGTCCAGGTCGCCGACCGCGTGTCCCTCGGTCACCTGCGCGCGCAGGTGGTCCAGCGCGGTCTGGGCGTCCTTGGCGGCCAGGTCGGTGGTGCGCACCCGCTTCTCCAGCAGGCCGATCTCCACCTCGATGCCCTGGTACTTGCGCTCGAAGTAGGCGAGAGCCTCCTCGGGCGAGCCGGCCTGCCAGGAACCCACGACGCGTTCGCCGTCGGCCGTCCTGACGTAGACCGTGCCCTGCTCGTCGACACGGCCCCACGGGTCGCTGCTCATAGCGCGTCCTCCACATGACGTCGCGCCCGCGCCGGAGCGGGACGCGTACGTCGTCCACAGTTGATGTGCGGCGGACCGATGGGCCCGCCGTCCCGTCCGCCGTGCTTTGCTGCCGAGGGTGACGGCCGGCGGGTCTGGGCACCCTACACAACGCCAACATAGGCGACCAGGACCGGTGCTGTCCGCATCCGGGCCGGGCGATTTCGGGCCGGGACCGCGCCGGGGCGCCGCGCGGGCGCCCGCGCGGCGGTCCCGGTGCCGGTCAACCCTTCGCGGCGGTCACCGAGTTGAGGGTGACGTCGGCCATCGGGTGACCGTCCGTCCCGCCCTCCAGGGTGCCCGCGGCGGCGATCTTCTGGAGCACGTCCAGACCGCCGGTGATCTTGCCGAACGGGGTGTAGTTCGGGCCGAGCTGGGTGTCCTTGTAGACCAGGAAGAACTGGCTCCCGTTGGTGCCCGGGCCGGAGTTGGCCATCGCCAGGGTGCCCGCCGGGTACGTCGCGCCGGTCAGGTTCTCGTCGGCGAACTTGTAGCCGGGACCGCCGGTGCCGCCCGGGTTGGTCGCGCTGGCGGTCGGGTCGCCGCACTGCAGCACGAAGATGCCGCCGGTGGTCAGCCGGTGGCACTTGGTGTGGTCGAAGTACTGCTCGCCGGCCAGGAAGGCGAAGGAGTTCACCGTGTGCGGCGCCTTGGCCGCGTCCAGCGAGAGCGTCACCTTGCCGCAGTTGGTGTCCAGCGTCGCCGTGTACTTGCCGGCGGCGTCGACGCTCATGGCCGGCTCGGCCTTCCACTGCTTGCCGTTCGGCGCGCCCGGCGCCGGGTCGGCGCAGCCCTCGACCGGCGTGCGGGTCGGGGTGGTGGGCTCGTCGGTGGCGGTCGGCGCGGTCGGCGCGGTCGGCGGCGCCGCCGCGGTGTCCTTCTTGTCGTCCGAGGTGAAGGCACCCGTGCCCACCAGGACACCGCCGCCTGCCAGCACCACCACGGCGAGCGCGCTGCCGAGGATCGTGTTGCGACGCCGGCGCGCGGCGTGCATCTCGGCCCGGCGCTGCGCCTGGCGCTCGTACTTCTCGCGGGCGAGCTGCCGCCGCCGCTGTTCGCTGCTGACCACCGGCCGTGTCTCCTACATGGGTGCTGTCGTACTGGGGGCTGTCCGGCCCCTCCGGCCCGGGGGCGAGGAGGGATCGTGTGCGGATGCTGGAGCGGATCATCGCATCCATCGGCGGCCAAGTGTAGGGACCGCGGCTGTAAGAACCCGGTGAACCCGTCGGGACGGAGTGAACCTGTCCCGCCTATCTGGTTCGCAACCGGACCCGGAGCGCCGGTAGGCTTCCGTTACATCTCATCGTGTAGCCGCATCCCGCAGCCGCCACGGCCGACCCGAATCACGAAGGACGCGCGTTGTTCATCGCCGGATTCCCCGCTGGAGCCTGGGGCACCAACTGCTACCTGGTCGCACCGGCCGCCGGCGAGGAGTGCGTCATCGTGGACCCGGGCCACCAGGCCGCCCGCGGCGTGGAGGAGCTGGTCCGCGAGCACCGGCTGAAGCCGGTCGCGGTGGTCCTCACCCACGGCCACATCGACCACGTCGCCTCGGTGGTCCCGGTCTGCGGCGCGCGCGGCGTCCCGGCCTGGATCCACCCCGAGGACCGCTACATGATGGCCGACCCGGAGAAGGCGCTCGGCCGCTCGCTCGGCACCCAGCTGATGGGCGAGCTCACCGTCGGCGAGCCCGACGACGTGCGCGAGCTCACCGACGGCAGCGTGCTGGAGCTGGCCGGCCTGAAGCTCACCGTCGACCACGCGCCCGGCCATACCAAGGGGTCGGTGACGTTCCGGACGCCCGGCGCCGAGGACCTCCCCCCGGTGCTGTTCTCGGGCGACCTGCTCTTCGCCGGCTCCATCGGGCGCACGGACCTCCCGGGCGGGGACGGCGACGCGATCCTGCGGTCGCTGGCCCGGGTGTGCCTGCCCCTCGACGACGCGACCGTGGTCCTCTCCGGCCACGGCGGACAGACCACCATCGGCCGCGAGCGCGCCACCAACCCCTACCTCCGACAGGCGGCGGGAGCGCTCGGCGCTCCGGCCTTCCCGCGACGAGGAATGTGACGGAAGAGAAGTTGAGCACCTTCACCGCCCCCAAGGGCACCTACGACCTGCTGCCCCCCAGCTCCGCGACCTTCCTGGCGATCCGCGAGCGGATCGCCGCGCCGGCCCGCCGGGCCGGCTACGGCTACATCGAGACCCCGGTCTTCGAGGACGTGAAGCTCTTCTCCCGCGGCGTCGGCGAGTCCACCGACATCGTCAGCAAGGAGATGTACAACCTCACCACCAAGGGCGGCGACGAGCTCGCGCTGCGCCCCGAGGGCACCGCCTCGGTGCTGCGCGCCGCGCTCCAGGCCAACCTGCACAAGCAGGGCAACCTGCCGGTCAAGCTCTGGTACTCGGGCTCCTACTACCGCTACGAGCGGGCGCAGAAGGGCCGCTACCGCCAGTTCTCGCAGGTCGGCGCCGAGGCGATCGGCGCCGAGGACCCGGCGCTGGACGCCGAGCTGATCATCCTGGCCGACGACGCCTTCCGCTCGCTGGGCCTGCGCGACTACTCGCTGCTGCTCAACAGCCTCGGCGACAAGCAGTGCCGCCCGGTCTACCGGGCCGCGCTGGTGGAGTTCCTGGCCGGCCTCGACCTGGACGACGACACCCGCCGCCGGGCCGAGATCAACCCGCTGCGCGTGCTGGACGACAAGCGCGAGTCGGTGCAGGCCCAGCTCGGCGGCGCGCCGATGCTGCGCGACTTCCTCTGCGAGGAGTGCAAGGCCTACGACGAGAAGGTCCGCGAGCTGCTGACCGCCAACGGGGTGGCCTTCACCGACGACCCCAAGCTGGTCCGCGGCCTGGACTACTACACCCGTACCACCTTCGAGTTCGTCCACAACGGCCTCGGCGCGCAGTCCGCGATCGGCGGCGGCGGCCGCTACGACGGGCTCTCCGAGATGATCGGCGGCCCCGCGCTGCCGTCCGTCGGCTGGGCCCTCGGGGTGGACCGCAGCTACCTGGCGATGGAGGCCGAGGGCGTCGTCCTCGACCTGCCGGCCGCCACCTCCGTCTACGCCGTCGCGCTCAGCGACCAGGCCAAGAACGTCCTCTTCGCCAAGGTGGTCGAACTGCGCCGCGCGGGCGTCGCCACCGACCTCGCCTTCGGCGTCAAGGGCATCAAGAACGCGATGAAGTCCGCGGACCGTTCCGGCGCCCGCTTCGCCGTGCTCGCCGGTGACCGGGACCTCGCCGACGGCGTCGTCCAGCTCAAGGACATGACCACCGGCGAGCAGAACCCCGTCGCCCTCGACGCTCTCGTCACCACCCTGAAGGAGAAGCAGCTGTGATCCGCACGCACGACGCGGGCACGCTCCGCCCGGAGCACGCAGGCACCACCGTCACCCTGGCCGGCTGGGTCGCCCGCCGCCGAGACCACGGCGGCGTGGCCTTCATCGACCTGCGGGACGCCTCCGGCACCGTGCAGATCGTGGTCCGCGACCTCGACTCGGTGCACGGCCTGCGTGCCGAGTACTGCGTCAAGGTCGTCGGCGACGTCCGCGTGCGGCCCGAGGGCAACGAGAACCCGGACATCCCGACCGGCGCCGTCGAGGTCGTGGTCAGCGAGATCGAGGTGCTCTCCGAGGCCGCCCCGCTGCCCTTCCCGGTCGCCGAGTACGAGCCCGGTACGGTCAACGAGGAGGTCCGCCTCCGCTACCGCTACCTGGACCTGCGCCGCGAGGGCCCGGCCAAGGGCCTGCGCCTGCGCTCCAAGGTCAGCAACATCATCCGCCGGGTGATGGAGGAGAACGACTACCTCGACATCGAGACGCCGTACCTCACCCGCTCCACCCCCGAGGGCGCCCGCGACTTCCTCGTCCCGGTCCGCCTGCAGCCCGGCCACTGGTACGCGCTGCCGCAGTCGCCCCAGCTGTTCAAGCAGCTGCTGATGGTGGCCGGCATGGAGCGGTACTACCAGATCGCGCGCTGCTTCCGCGACGAGGACTTCCGCGCCGACCGCCAGCCGGAGTTCACCCAGCTGGACATCGAGGCCTCCTTCGTCGACCAGGAGGACATCCTGGCCCTCGGCGAGAAGATCATCGGTGCGATCTGGCGCGACGTGCACGGGTACGAGATCCCCAACCCGCTGCCCCGGATGAGCTACGCGGACGCGATGGGCCGCTACGGCTCGGACAAGCCGGACGTCCGTTTCGGTCAGGAGCTCACGGACCTCACCGAGTACTTCAAGGGCACATCGTTCCGCGTGTTCCAGGCCCCGTACGTCGGCGCCGTGGTCATGCCCGGCGGTGCCTCGCAGCCGCGCAAGCAGCTCGACGCCTGGCAGGACTGGGCCAAGGCGCGCGGCGCCCGGGGCCTCGCCTACGTGCTGATCGACGCCGAGACCGGCGAGCTGCGCGGCCCGGTCGCCAAGAACCTCTCCGAGGAGCACCTGGCCGGTCTGGCCGCCGCCGCCGGGGCCAAGAACGGTGACGCGATCTTCTTCGCGGCCGGCAAGGAGCGCCCCTCGCAGGAGCTGCTCGGCGCCGCCCGCCTGGAGATCGGCCGCCGCTGCGAGCTGATCGACGAGTCCCGCTGGGCCTTCCTCTGGGTCGTCGACTTCCCGATGTTCGAGCCGATCGAGGACGACAAGGGCGAGTTCCAGGGCTGGCACGCGGTGCACCACCCGTTCACCGCCCCGACCGCCGAGTCGCTCGCCACCTTCGACACCGACCCGGGTTCGGCGCTCTCCAACGCCTACGACCTGGTCCTCAACGGCTCGGAGCTGGGCGGCGGTTCGATCCGTATCCACCAGCGGGACGTGCAGAAGCGGGCGTTCGACGCGATCGGCCTCTCCGAGGAGGAGGCGGCCTCGCAGTTCGGCTTCCTGCTGGACGCCTTCAACTACGGCCCGCCGCCGCACGGCGGTGTCGCCTTCGGCCTGGACCGCGTCGTCACGCTGCTGGGCGGGTACGACACCATCCGCGACGTCATCGCGTTCCCGAAGACGTCCACCGGTGGTGACCCGCTGACCGGTGCCCCGACCCCGATCACCCCGGCGCAGCGTCGCGAGGCCGGCGTCGACGCCCAGCCGAAGGTCCGCGAGGACGCCAAGTCCTCCGAGGTCAAGCCCGAGGCCCAGCCCCAGGCCTGACGCCCAATCGGCTAATCTTTCACGGCCCCGGACGGCGCACCCGCCGTCCGGGGCCGGTCCACAACGGTGTGCGACGGAGAGAGGCTCCCCCCATGAAGGTCACCACCAGAATCGAGTGTCCCGAGGACGCACCCGCCACCAGACGGGTCCACATGGCGGCCTTCCCCGGCCCCGACGAGGCCGATCTGGTGGACGCGCTGCGCCGCGACCCCGCCTGGCTGCCCGAGCTGTCCGTGGTGGCGGTGGACGAGGCCGGGCTGGTGGTCGGCCACGCGCTGCTCACCCGGCTGGCGGTCGGCGACGGCCGGGGCCTGGCGCTCGCGCCCGTCGCGGTCGCCCCGGAGTGGCAGCGCAAGGGCGTCGGCGAGCTGGTCGTCCGGGCCGCGCTGACGGCCGCGGAGGAGGCGGCGGAGAAGCTCGTCGTCGTCCTCGGCGATCCGGACTACTACGGCAGGTTCGGCTTCGCGCCGGCCGGCCGGCACGAGGTCACCGGCCCGTTCGAGGTGCCGGAGGCCTACTTCCAGACCCTCGCCCTGCCGGCCTACGACGGCGGTCCGCGCGGGCTCTGCCGCTACCCGGAGCCCTTCGAGGCGGTCTGACCCGACCCGGCCCGCCCCCGTACGCGCCGGACCGGCTCCGTCCGGCTCACTCCGCCTGGCCCGGGACCGCCGGGCCGGCCGAGAATCCGACCGTGGCCCGGCAGCTGCGCACGAACGCGGCCATGGCGGGCGTCAGTTCGCGGCCCATCGGCCAGTAGAGCCCGACCAGGCTCGGGCTGAGCCCCCGCACCGGCCGGTACGCGACATCCTCCCGCGCCGCCAGCCTGCTCATCGCCTCCGGGGCGAAGCCGACGCCCTGACCGCACACCACCGCGGCCAGCCACTCGTCGGAGTTGTGCGCCACCGCGCCGATCCGCACCGGTCGCCCGCGCCGTTCCGGGACCGCCAGCCAGTAGTCGCGCCAGTGCCCGGCCTCCAGCGGGATCGCGACGAAGGGCTCGTCCAGCAGGTCCTCGAACCGGATCACCTGGTGGCCCGCCAACCGGTGCCCGGCCGGCAGCGCCACACAGCGCGGCTCCTCGCCCAGCACCGCGACGTTGTACTGCTCGGAGAGCGACGGCGGGGCGTGCAGCTCCACCTGCCAGCCGGGCATCCGCCGGGTGAAGTCCGTCACCGTGCTGCGGGTCATCAGGTTGATGCTGCCGCCCTCGAAGCCCACCCGCAGCGTCGAGCCCTGCTCGGCCGCCGCCGCCCGGGTGGCGCGCAATGCGTCGTCCCAGCCGGCCAGCATCGGCCCGGTGCGCTCGGCCAGGGCCCGGCCGGCGTGGGTGGGCGCCATGCCCCGGCGCGAGCGCTCGAACAGCTCCACCCCGAGCAGGGCCTCCAGCTGGCGGATCTGCTTGGTGAGGGTCGGCTGCGAGACGAACAGCCGGGCCGCGGCGGCCGTCAGCTGGCCCTCCTCGCAGACCGCGGCGAAGCTCCGCAGCAGTCGGGTGTCCACATCCATGCCCCAAGGTTATGGAACGGGATATTGGACCGGCCCGGCAGGTCTGCGACAGGGTTGATCACTCGGCCCTCGCGGGCCGGCCACGGGGGAGTCCGGCAGCGGCGGTTCAGGGGGCCGCCGCTGCCGGGCCGGCGCCCCGGCCTGCGGGAACCCGGAGTTGCGCCTACGGTGAGTGCTCATCAGCCTTTGCCGAACGGAGGCACCCAGGTGGCAGCCAAGGCCGAGCGCGATCCCGGTACCGGGCCGGAGCACCGGCGGGAGCGGCTCGCGAAGAAGCCGTACGAGCGGGAGCTGCTGAGGCTCCAGAACGAACTGGTGAAGCTCCAGGAGTGGGTGCGGGCCGAGGGCGCCCGGCTGGTGGTCGTCTTCGAGGGGCGCGACGCGGCCGGCAAGGGCGGCGCGATCAAGCGGGTGACGGAGTACCTGAACCCGCGCATCGCCCGGGTGGCGGCGCTGCCCACGCCCACCGAGCGCCAGCGGACCCAGTGGTACTTCCAGCGCTACGTCGAGCAGTTGCCGGCCGCGGGGGAGATCGTGCTGTTCGACCGCAGCTGGTACAACCGGGCCGGGGTCGAGCGGGTGATGGGCTTCTGCACGGACGAGCAGTACTGGCAGTTCCTGCACCAGTGCCCGATGTTCGAGCGGATGCTGATCGAGTCGGGCATCCTGCTGCGCAAGTACTGGTTCTCGGTCAGCGACACCGAGCAGCAGCGGCGGTTCCGGGACCGGCTGGAGGACCCGATGCGGCGGTGGAAGCTGTCGCCGATGGACGTCGAGTCGGTCAGCCGCTGGGAGGACTACTCGCGGGCCAAGGACGAGATGTTCGTCTACACCGACATCCCGGACTCGCCGTGGAACGTGGTGGAGAGCGACGACAAGCGGCGGGCCCGGCTCAACATGATCGCCCACCTGCTCTCGACCGTCCCGTACCGCGAGGTGGCCCCGCGGCGGATCGAGCTGCCGGCCCGCCCGGAGTCGCGCGGCTACCAGCGGCCGCCGCGGGACCTGCAGAAGTACGTACCGGACCACTCGGCGCGGATCGGGTAGGCCCGGCCGCCCGACAGCTCCGCGGGGCCGCCGGGGCGCGGACCCGGCCGGGGGCGCGGCGGCCGGGCCGGGGTGTTGGTCGGCTCGCATAGGCTTCCGGTGTGGACGAACCGGACCTCTTCACCGCCGCCGCCGAGGAACGCCAGGCCAAGGAGCCCGGCCGGGCCCCGCTGGCCGTGCGGATGCGCCCGCGCACCCTGGACGAGGTCGCCGGGCAGCGGCAGCTGCTGAAGGCGGGCTCGCCGCTGCGCCGGCTGGTGTCGGGCTCGCGCGGCCCGGCGGCGACCAGTTCGGTGATCCTCTGGGGGCCGCCCGGTACCGGCAAGACCACCCTGGCGCACGTGATCAGCCAGTCCGTCGAGGGCCGCTTCGTGGAGCTGTCCGCGATCACCGCGGGCGTCAAGGAGGTCCGCGCGGTGATCGACGGCGCCCGCCGGGCGGTCGGCATGAACGGCAGGGAGACGGTGCTCTTCCTGGACGAGATCCACCGCTTCTCCAAGGCCCAGCAGGACTCGCTGCTGCCCGCCGTGGAGAACCGCTGGGTCACCCTGATCGCGGCCACCACCGAGAACCCGTACTTCTCGGTGATCTCCCCGCTGCTGTCGCGCTCGCTGCTGCTCACGCTGGAGTCGCTGACGGACGAGGACATCCGCGCCCTGCTGCACCGCGCGGTGGCCGACGAGCGCGGTCTGGAGGGCGCGCTGGAGCTCACCCCGGAGGCCGAGGACCACCTGGTCCGGCTGGCCGGCGGGGACGCCCGGCGGGCGCTCACCACGCTGGAGGCGGCCGCCGGGGCGGCGCTGGAGAAGGGCGAGGCGAGCATCACGCTGGCCACCACCGAGACGGCCGTGAACCAGGCCGCGGTGCGCTACGACAAGGACGGCGACCAGCACTACGACGTGGCCAGCGCGCTGATCAAGTCGATCCGGGGCAGTGACGTGGACGCCACCCTGCACTACCTGGCCCGGATGATCGAGGCGGGGGAGGACCCGCGGTTCATCGCCCGGCGGCTGATGATCTCGGCCAGCGAGGACGTCGGCCTGGCCGACCCGACGGCGCTGGCCACGGCGGTCGCGGCGGCCCAGGCGGTGGCGCTGATCGGCTTCCCGGAGGCGCGGATCATCCTCTCCCAGGCGGCGATCGCGCTGGCGCTGGCGCCCAAGTCCAACGCCGCCTACCTGGCGATCGACGCGGCGCTGGCGGACGTCCGGCAGGGCCTGGCGGGTGCGGTGCCGCCGCACCTGCGGGACGCGCACTACGGCGGCGCGGGCAAGCTCGGGCACGGCCAGGGCTACCAGTACCCGCACGATCTGCCGGAGGGCATCGCGGCGCAGCAGTACGCGCCGGACGCCGTGCACGGCAAGGCGTACTACCGGCCGACCCGGCACGGCGGGGAGGCCCGGTACGCGGACATCGTGGAGTGGACCAGGGGCCGGCTCAAGGGCGAGTGATCGGCGGGTATACTCGTCCGGAGTGCCGTGTCCCGGGCGCGGCGGCAGGGGAGACCCTGACCGACCGGCCGCACCAGCGGGGCAATGGCCGTGGTCTCCTCCGGGAGGCCCCAGGAGCGTCGCGCACCGTTTCGGTGTCGCGTGCAGCCCACCAACCCAGGTTCGGTGGGCCACTCGTGTGCTTGCACATCCGTGCCCGGTCGTGGAGAGCGGCTGATCGCACTGCCCCCGGGCGGTGCGGTTGTCTCCGGACCGCGAGGAGCGACCTCCGTCAACACCTGGTGAAGCCGTATTCGTAAGCAAGGAAGGTTTGGTTCATGGCGAACCAGAAGCGTCCCAAGGTCAAGATCGCGCGTGCGCTCGGCGTGCCGCTGACCCCGAAGTCCGTCAAGTACTTCGAGGCCCGCCCGTACCCGCCCGGCCAGCACGGCCGTGGCCGCAAGCAGAACTCGGACTACAAGGTCCGTCTGCTCGAGAAGCAGCGTCTGCGCGCCCAGTACGACCTGAGCGAGAAGCAGATGGCGCGCGCGTTCGACCGCGCGAAGAAGGCCGAGGGCAAGACCGGTGAGGCGCTCGTCGCCGAGCTGGAGACCCGTCTGGACTCCCTGGTGCTGCGTTCGGGCATTGCCCGCACCATCTACCAGGCCCGTCAGATGGTCGTCCACGGTCACATCGAGGTCAACGGCGGCAAGGTCAACAAGCCGTCGTACCAGATGAAGCCGGGCTTCGTCGTGACCGTTCGCGAGCGCAGCAAGGAGAAGGTCCCGTTCCAGGTCGCCCGTGAGGGTGGCTACGCGGGCGAGGGCCAGACCCCGAAGTACCTCGAGGTCAACCTGAAGGCCCTGGCCTTCCGCCTGGACCGCGCGCCGCAGCGCAAGGAGGTCCCGGTGATCTGCGACGAGCAGCTCGTCGTCGAGTACTACTCGCGCTGACCCGCGAGCGGTACGCCTGCCGTACCCAGCGAGCCCCCGTCGCCTTTCGAGGCGGCGGGGGCTCGTCCCGTTCCCGGGTGCTCCCGGGGTGTGCTCAGTCGTCCTCGCCGGTCATCGCGGCGGCCAGCCGCAGGTGCGGGCGGGCCTCCTCGGCGCGGCCCTGGCGCTCCAGGGTCCGGCCCAGCATCAGCCGGGCGTAGTCCTCGGCCGGGTGGGCGTCCAGGATCCGGCGCAGCTCGGCCTCGGCGCGGGAGAGCTGGGCCGAGTGGAAGTAGCTGCGGGCCAGCAGCAGCCGGACCGACAGGTTGGCCGGCTCCTCGGCGAGGACGCCCTCCAGCATGCGGGCGGCGTCGGTGTACGCCTTGGAGTCGAAGTAGAACGTCGCGAGGCGGTACTCGTCGGCGGTGTTGGTGGCCACGATTGCTCCTTCCGGGCGTCCGCCCGGCGGGGGTGCCGGGGGTGCCGACCGGTGTAGCAATGGACAAGATTCAACTATTCCTGGCCGGTGAGGGGTGCGGCGCCGGCGGCACCGGGAAGGGGCCCGGCAGCCGGCCCGGACCGCCCGCGCGGCCGTCGCCGCCGAGCGCCCGGTGGACGGCGGCGTCGAGGTCCAGCCGGGCGCCGCGGTCGAAGCACTCGGTGAACTCCTGCTCGGTCAGCCCGGCCCTGGCCCGCTCCTCGCAGTGCCGGTGGGGGCCGTTGAAGGTGCGCGAGCCGAAGAACGGCTTGCCCACCGCCTGCCAGATCCGGTGCGCGGCGCCCTGCAGCACCCGGGCCTCGCGCAGGTCGCCCGGCCGGCCGGGCCCGGTGGGCTCGGTCTCCAGCAGCGCCAGCAGGTCGATCGCCAGCACGATGCCCAGCAGGTCGTGGAAGAGGTGGTTGAGCCGGACGCTCTCGCGGGCCCGCGCCCGGGCCAGCCGGACCTCGCCGTCCAGCCAGTGCGAGTACCCGAGCGCGTAGAGCCCGTAGGCGTACGCCCACTGCTCGCCGTGCTCCTCGCAGAGCTCGCGGACCTCGCCGAGCCAGAACTCGCCGCTGTCCTGGTCGCCCTGGAACAGGTAGGCGATGCCCAGCTCGAACATGGCCATCAGGACGTTGCTGTTGAGCTCGCCGATCGTCCGGTAGTGCCAGAGCGCCTCCTCGAAGAGCTCGGCGGCACGGGCCGGCTCGTCCCCGATCAGCGCGGCGCAGCCCTGCCGGTGGACGGCGTAGGCGAGCGCCCGGTCGTCGCCGGTGTCCAGCGCCTGGCGGCGGCACTCCTCCAGGGCCGGGCGGGCGGTGAGCAGGTCGCCCTGGAGGGTCGCCATGTATCCGGTGACCCAGAGCGCCTTGGCGCGGGCCTCGGTCGGCTCGGGGTCGAGGGCGAGCGCGCGGTCCAGCCAGTGCCGGCCCTCGCCGAGGTGGCCGCAGCCGACCCAGTAGAACCAGAGCGTGCTCGCCAGCAGCAGGGCGAGCTGCTCCTCGCCCGGTTCGGCCAGGCAGAACTCCAGCGCCGCGCGCAGGTTGGGGTGGGCGAGCTCGGTGCGCTCGGCGGTCTCCGCCTGCCGGGGGCCGAACCACTCGACCTCGCCCCAGGTGGCCACGCCCAGGTACCAGTCCCGGTGGCGGCGCCGCAGCCGCCGCTCCTCACCGGTCGAGCGCAGCCACCGCAGGCCGTACTCGCGCAGGGTGTCCAGCAGTCCGAACCTGACGCCGCCCCCCTCCTCGGCCGGCCGGCCGGGGGTCGACACCCGGAGCAGCACCGACTTGTTGATCAGCTCGGACACCAGGTCGAGCAGGTCCTCCGGTTCGATGCCGTCGCCGGCGCAGACGTACTCGGCGGCCTCCAGGTCGAAGCTCCCCGCGAAGACCGAGAGCCGGGCCCAGAGCAAACGTTCCTGCGGCGTGCAGAGTTCGTGACTCCACCCGATGGTCGTGCGAAGCGTCTGGTGGCGCGGCAGCGCCGTCCGGGCGCCGCCGGTGAGCAGGCGGAACCGGTCGCCCAGCCGGGCGTCGATCTGCGCGACCGAGAGCGACCGCAGCCGGCCGGCCGCCAGCTCGACGGCCAGCGGGATGCCGTCCAGCCGGCGGCAGAGCTGGGCGATCCCCTCGGCGGAGGCCGCGGTGATCTCGAAGGAGGGCAGCACCGCCCGGGCCCGGTCGGCGAACAGCCGCACCGCGTCCGGCAGTACGCCGGGGCCGAGCGGGCCCACCGGCAGCGGCGCCAGGACGAGCAGGTGCTCGCCCGGGGCGCGCAGCGCCGCCCGGCTGGTGGCCAGCACCCGCAGGCCGGGCAGCGCCCGCAGCAGAGCGTCGACCAGCTCCGCGCAGGCGTCCACCAGGTGCTCGCAGCCGTCCAGCACGATCAGCGTCCGGCGCCCGGCGAGCTGCTCGGTCAGCACGTCCAGCGGCGGCCGGGAGGTGCCGTCGGTCAGTCGCAGCGCCTCCAGCACGGCGTGGCCGAGCAGCAGCGGGTCCTGCACGGGGGCGACCTCGACCAGCCAGGTGCCGTCCGGGAAGGCGCCGGCCGCCCGGGCCGCCGCGCGCAGGGCCAGCCGGCTCTTGCCCACGCCGCCCGGGCCGGTCACCGTGACCAGCCGCGCGGCGGCCAGCAGCCGGGCCAGCTCGGTCAGCTCCCGCTGCCGGCCGACGAAGCTGGTCACCTCGGCCGGGAGCCGGCCGGGCGCCGGCTCCCGCCGCGCCGCCCCCGCTCCGGGCCGTGCTGTCGGGTCCGCGGCCAAGCGCTGCTCCCGTCTCCGGGCCCGGACCGTCGCGGTTCGGGCGTGCCCGCGGGCCGCCCCGGCGACGGCCCGTCCGGCAGAACGAGGTGACCGGCCGGTAGGTTACGCGCGCGGCTCGTACACCGGACCGGATCCGCGGGGGCGGGCCCGGGGACGCCCCGGCCGATATCCGGTCCGGAAACCGGCCGTGGTCGCGATAGGGTCTCCTTCGGAGAACAGCAAGGCGAGGGAGCGCACAAGGTGTCCGTGGGAGAGCTGGCCGGCTTGCTCGTCGCCGTGTTCTGGGCGGTCCTGGTCACCCTGCTCGCCGTCGTGCTGGTGCACCTCTCGCGGGTGCTCAAGGAGGCCGCCGTCCTGGTCTCCGCCGTGACCGAGCAGGCCGTGCCGCTGCTGACCGAGGCCGGAGCCGCCGTGCGCAGCGCCAACGAGCAGCTGGAGCGGGTGGACGAGATCACCGCCAACGTCCAGGACGCCGCCGCCAACGCCCAGGCGCTCTCCTCCACCGTCGCGGCCACCCTGGGCGGGCCGCTGGTCAAGGTCGCGGCCTTCAGCTACGGCGTCCGCAAGGCCGTCGCCAAGCAGAACGGCACCGTGACGCTGCCCACCCAGCCGAGCGAGCGCGAGGAGCTGGCCCGGCTGATCCGGGCCGAGGTGCGCGCCGCGACGACGGCCAAGAGCGGCCTGCTCGCGCGGGTCCGGCGCGCGGTGAGGGGCTGACGGCATGGTGCGACGCATCTTCTGGATGGCGGTCGGCGCCGGTGCCACCGTCTGGGCCATGAACAAGGCCAACGAGGCCGTGCACCGGCTCACCCCGGACAGCCTCTCCGGCACCGCCGCGCGCGGCGCGCTGCACCTGGGCGACGCGGCCAAGCGGTTCGCCCAGGACGTGAAGGCGGGCATGGCCGAGCGCGAGGAGCAGCTGCGCGGGGACCTCGGACTGGACGGCACCGCCGTCGTCGAGCCCCGGCGCCGGGTCCTGCGCGGCGAGCCGCAGTACCGAGCTATCTCGGCGGCGCCCGGCAGCCCGGCCGCCGCCCTGCCTCCGTCCAGCAGTGCCCGCGCATCGTCCGACGGTGCGCGCACCACCCCAGCCATCGAAAAGACGCCCGGCCGCGCACTGCCGCAGCCGGGCGGTACCCCGAACCGGAAGGACCACTAATGGAGTCGGCAGAGATCCGCCGCCGCTGGCTGCGCTTCTTCGAGGAGCGCGGCCACACCGTCGTTCCGTCGGCGTCCCTGGTCGCCGACGACCCCACCCTGCTGCTGGTCAACGCCGGCATGGTGCCCTTCAAGCCGTACTTCCTCGGCGAGGTCAAGCCGCAGTTCTCCCGGGCCACCAGCGTCCAGAAGTGCGTGCGCACCCTGGACATCGAGGAGGTCGGGAAGACCACCCGGCACGGCTCCTTCTTCCAGATGTGCGGCAACTTCTCCTTCGGCGACTACTTCAAGGAAGGGGCCATCAAGTTCGCGTGGGAGCTGCTCACCACTCCCGTCGCGGACGGCGGCTACGGCCTGGAGAAGGAGAAGCTCTGGATCACCGTCTACAAGGACGACGACGAGGCCGAGCAGATCTGGCGCGACGTCATCGGCGTGCCCTCCGAGCGCATCCAGCGCCTCGGCATGAAGGACAACTTCTGGTCGATGGGCGTCCCCGGCCCGTGCGGCCCGTGTTCGGAGATCAACTACGACCGCGGCCCCGCGTACGGCGAGGAGGGCGGCCCGGCCGTCAACGGCGAGCGCTACCTGGAGATCTGGAACCTGGTCTTCATGCAGTACGAGCGCGGCCACGGTGACGGCAAGGACGGTTTCGAGATCCTCGGCGACCTGCCGAGCAAGAACATCGACACCGGCCTCGGCCTGGAGCGCCTCGCCGCCATCCTGCAGGGCGTCGACAACCTCTTCGAGATCGACACCAGCCGGATGATCCTCGACCGCGCCGCCGAGCTGACCGGTCACACCTACGGCGCCGACCACAAGTCGGACGTCTCGCTGCGCGTGGTCACCGACCACATCCGCACCGCGCTGATGCTGATCGGCGACGGCGTCACCCCCGGCAACGAGGGCCGCGGCTACGTGCTGCGCCGCATCCTGCGCCGCGCCATCCGCAACATGCGCCTGCTGGGCGCCACCGGCCAGGTCGCCAAGGACCTGACCGAGGTCGCGATCAAGGCGATGGCCCCGCAGTACCCGGAGCTGGAGGCCGACCGCAAGCGCATCGAGACGGTCGTCAGCGGCGAGGAGGCGGCCTTCCTGCAGACCCTGAAGGCCGGCACCACCCTGCTGGACACCGCGGTCACCGAGACCAAGCAGTCCGGCGGCGCCGTGCTCTCCGGCGAGCAGGCGTTCAAGCTGCACGACACCTACGGGTTCCCGATCGACCTGACCCTGGAGATGGCCGAGGAGCAGGGCCTCCAGGTCGACGAGGCCGGCTTCCGCCGCCTCATGCAGGAGCAGCGGGACCGTGCCAAGGCCGACGCCAAGGCCAAGAAGATGGGCCACGCCGACGTCGCCGCGTACCGCGAGGTCGCCGACAAGTCCGGCGCCAGCGTCTTCACCGGCTACAACCTCACCGAGGGCGAGGCCACCGTGGTCGGCCTGCTGGTGGACGGCGTCCCGGCGCCGGCCGCGAGCGAGGGCGACGAGGTCGAGATCATCCTCGACCGCACCCCGTTCTACGCCGAGGGCGGCGGCCAGCTCGCCGACCACGGCCGGATCCGGCTGGACTCCGGCGCCGTGGTGGAGATCCGCGACGTGCAGCAGCCCGTCCCGGGCGTGACGGTGCACTCCGGCGGCGTGCTGTTCGGCGAGGTCGTGCTCGGCGCCTCGGCGTACGCCACCATCGACATCGAGCGCCGCCGGGCCATCGCCCGCGCCCACTCGGCCACCCACCTGACCCACCAGGCGCTGCGCGACGCGCTCGGCCCGACGGCCGCCCAGGCCGGCTCCGAGAACGCCCCCGGCCGCTTCCGCTTCGACTTCGGCTCGCCCGCCGCCGTGCCCGGCAGCGTGCTGGTCGACGTCGAGCAGAAGATCAACGACGTGCTGACCCGCGAGCTGGACGTGACCGCCGAGGTCATGACGATGGACCAGGCCCGCAAGGCCGGCGCCATCGCGATGTTCGGCGAGAAGTACGGCGACTCGGTCCGCGTCGTCACCATCGGGGACTTCTCCAAGGAGCTCTGCGGTGGCACGCACGTCGGCAACACCGCCCAGCTGGGCCTGGTGAAGCTGCTCGGCGAGTCCTCGATCGGCTCCGGCGTGCGCCGGGTCGAGGCGCTGGTCGGCGTGGACGCCTACAAGTTCCTCGCCCGTGAGCACACCGTGGTCGCCCAGCTGACCGAGCTGGTCAAGGGCCGCCCGGAGGAGCTGCCGGAGAAGATCTCGGGCATGCTCGCCAAGCTCAAGGACGCCGAGAAGGAGATCGAGCGCTTCCGCGCCGAGAAGGTGCTGGCCGCCGCCGCGGGTCTGGCCGACTCCGCCGAGGACGTCCAGGGCATCGCCGTGGTGGCCGCCCGGGTCGCCGACGGCACCGGCGCCGACGAGCTGCGCAAGCTCGTCCTGGACGTGCGCGGTCGGCTCGGCTCGCGGCCGGCCGTGGTCGCCGCCTTCACGGTGGCCAACGACCGCCCGCTGACCGTGATCGCCACCAACGAGGACGCCCGCGGGCGCGGCATCAAGGCCGGCGAGCTGGTCCGGGTCGCCGCCAAGACCCTCGGCGGCGGCGGTGGCGGCAAGGACGACGTCGCCCAGGGCGGCGGCTCCGACGCGGGCGCGGTCGGCGAGGCCATCGCCGCGGTGCGCGGTCTGGTCGCGGAGCGCGCCAGCTGATGGACCAGGAGGAGAGGCCGCCCTTCCGCCGCGGGCGGCGGATCGCCGTCGACGTTGGTGACGCCCGGATCGGGGTCGCGTCCTGCGACCCCGACGGGGTGCTCGCCACGCCGGTGGAGACCGTCCCCGCCGGGGTGAAGTCGCAGGCCAGGATCGCCGCCATCGCCGACGAGTACCAGGCGATCGAGGTGATCGTCGGCCTGCCGCGCTCGCTCAGCGGCAAGGAGGGCCCGGCGGCGGAGAAGGTCCGCGGGTACGCCACCCGGCTGGCCAACCGGCTCTACCCGGTGCCGGTCCGGCTGGTCGACGAGCGGATGTCCACCGTCACGGCCACCCACGGGCTGCGCGCCTCCGGGGTCAAGGCCAAGAAGGGCCGCTCGGTGGTCGACCAGGCCGCCGCGGTGGTGATCCTGCAGACCGCCCTTGAGTCCGAACGGGTGAGCGGACGCCCGCCCGGTGAGAGCGTCGAGGCGGCCGGCTGACCGGCCTGATCTAACGTCCCGGTGAAGGGGCCCGTGCGGACGCGTCCGCACGGGCCCCCTTTTCCCTTTCCTCGACCACCACAGGGGTTCCACTACCCAACAAAAACTCCACCCCCGGACCCCACCCTGCCACCCCTACGTCTCTGTTTTCGCACCCA
>NZ_JBVHVO010000024.1:0-93775 GCF_055564815.1 Kitasatospora sp. NPDC028961
CGGGAAGTGATGTTTCAAGGGATTGGCCGCTCCGGGACCGTCCGCGTAGACACGTGTCCGGTGCTCCCAGCCGAGCGACTAGAGAACACTACGCCGCCGGGCCGGGCGATGCAAACAGCCGCCGGCCGGACCCCGGGGAGAGGGGGCCGGCCGGCGGCGGCAGTGCGGCGGGGGCTCAGCTGTTAGTCGGGAACCCGAGGTTGATGCCGCCGTGCGAGGGGTCCAGCCAGCGCTGGGTGACGGCCTTGCCGCGGGTGAAGAACTGCACGCCGTCCGGGCCGTACGCGTGGGCGTCGCCGAAGAGCGAGGACTTCCAGCCGCCGAAGGAGTAGTAGGCGACCGGCACCGGGATCGGCACGTTGATGCCGACCATGCCGACCTCCACCTCGTACTGGAAGCGCCGGGCCGCACCGCCGTCGTTGGTGAAGATGGCGGTGCCGTTGCCGTAGGGGTTGGCGTTGATGAGCGCCACGCCCTCCTCGTAGGAGGAGACCCGCACGACCGACAGCACCGGGCCGAAGATCTCGTCGTTGTAGACGGACATGCCGGGCTTGACGTGGTCGAACAGGGTGGGGCCGAGCCAGAAGCCGTCCGAGGTCGGCGCGCCGTTGCGGTCCTCGGCGGTGATCGGGTGCTTGCGGCCGTCGACCGCGAGCTCGGCGCCGTCGGCGACACCGGACTCGACGTAGGAGGTGACCTTGTCCCGGTGCTGGCCGGTGACCAGCGGGCCCATCTCGGAGTCGCCGTTGCAGCCCGGGCCGACCTTCAGGTTGGCGATCCGCTGCTTGATCTTGTCGACCAGCTCATCGCCGATCGGGTCGACGGCGACCAGCACCGAGATGGCCATGCAGCGCTCGCCGGCCGCGCCGAAACCGGCGTTGATGGCCGCGTCGGCGCTGAGGTCCAGATCGGCGTCCGGCAGGACGAGCATGTGGTTCTTGGCGCCGCCGAGCGCCTGCACGCGCTTGCCGTAGCGGGTGCCGGTCTCGTAGACGTAGCGGGCGATCGGGGTGGAGCCGACGAAGCTGACCGACTTGATGTCGGGGTGCTCCAGCAGACGGTCGACGGAGACCTTGTCACCGTGCACGACGTTGAACACACCGTCCGGCAGCCCGGCCTCCTTCCACAGCTCGGCCAGGAAGTTGGCGGCGGACGGGTCCTTCTCGGACGGCTTCAGGACGACGGTGTTGCCGGCCGCGATCGCGATCGGGAAGAACCACATCGGCACCATCGCCGGGAAGTTGAACGGCGAGATGACGGCCACCGGGCCGAGCGGCTGGCGGATCGAGTAGACGTCGATGCCGGTGGACGCCTGCTCGGTGAAGCCGCCCTTGACGAGCTGCGGGATGCCGCAGGCGTACTCGACGACCTCCAGGCCGCGGGCGATCTCGCCGAGCGCGTCGGAGTGCACCTTGCCGTGCTCGGCGACGATGATCGCGGCCAGCTCGTCCCGGCGGGCGTTGAGCAGCTCGCGGAAGTTGAAGAGCACCGTGGTGCGCTTGGCGATCGAGGCGTTGCGCCACTCGACGAAGGCCGAGGCGGCGGCGGCCACCGCCTGGTCGACCTCGTCGATCCCGGCGAAGTCGACGTGACCCGAGACCTGGCCGGTGGCCGGGTCGAAGAGGTCACCGCGGCGGGGTGCGGCGCCGGCAGTGGCGACCGGCCGGCCACCGATCCAGTGAATGATGTGCTTGCTCATGGTCCGTCTGCCTCCGAAGTCCCGGGCGGCGTCCTGCCGCCGGTCCCTTGTGTGGCGCCGCCCGCGAGAGGGCCGGGCGACGGGATCACGGGGCTACCGCGCTCATCACCCAGTCTGCTGGCCGTCACCGCCCGCCTCAACGAACAGGCTGACGGGGATCCGGGATTCAGCCTTACAGGTCGTCGGCCGTATCGGCCGGACGGGCGAAGCTCAGGCCCCACCGGACCCCGTCGCCCCGTCCGCCTCCTCCCGGGCACCGGCCGACCGCGCGCCCGCCGCGTCCTCGACCGGTGCCGCCTCGCCGGTGTCCTCCACGAGCTCCCGGTCCTCCCGGTCCTCCCGGTCCCCCAGGGCCTCGACGTCGTCCTCGACCTCCCGGTCCTCCAGGGCCTCGACGTCCTCCAGGTACGGATCGTGCAATCCGTCCGCGGTCTCCTGGGTCTCCAGCAGGTCGAGGCGGAGGTCCTGCGACCACGCCAGCGCCCACCGCTTCAACCCGGCCACCGCGCCGGCCGCCGCTCCCCGGGCCCGGAACCGGCCGTCGGCGGCGTCGGCCAGCGTCTCCAGCCGGTCGGCGAGGACGGCGGGCTGGAAGTCCGCGTCCAGCGCGGTGGCCAGTGCGAGCAACTCCCCCTCCCGGTACCAGGCGGTCAGGGCGTGCACGTCGAGCAGGTCCCGGGGCAGGCCCCGGTCGGCGAGCAGCGCGGTGGCGAGTCCGGCCGCGTCCTCCAGGGCGACGACGGTCATCGTCAGCGGGGGCTCGCCGGCCGCCGGTGCGCCGAGGTCGAGGCGGACCGGGCGGTGGCCCAGTGGCTCCTTGCGCAGCTCCACCGTGTGCGACCGCCCGCCGAGCGTCAGCCGGACGGACAGCTGTTCCAGGCGCGGGGTGCCCGGGCGCTCGGCCACCCCGCCGCCCGCCGCCCGGTAGGCGGCGGCCAGCTCGGCGGCGGCCTGTGGCAGATCGGTGCCGCCGTCGGCCACCAGGGTCAGCCCGTCCTGGGCGCAGGCCGGCACCCCGTGGGCGCGCAGCGCGTGCCCGCCGGCGAGCGCGAGCCCGAGCCGGTCGCAGACGGGCCGGGCCGGCTCGGCGAGCCGCAACTGCGCCCGACCGGGGCGGAGGAAGGGGTCGACGGCGTCCGGGGCGGTGGTCATCCTTCCAGTCTGGCGCGGCCGCCCGGGCCGTGCGTCGGGCCGCGTCCGGTCGGCCGCCCCGGCTCCGGCGCCGCGGCGGCGTCACCAGTCGCTGAGCCGGGCGGCGGCCTCGTGCAGGGCGAGTTCCAGCACGACCGGGTCGTTGAGCCGTCCGGAGCCGTCGGGCGGGACGAGCCAGCGCACGCCGCGGCTCTGCCGTTCGGGGTGCGGTACGACGATCCAGGTGCCTTCGCCGGCGCACCGGACGCCCGTCCCGACCCAGCGCGCGGCCGTGCCGACGGGGACGAGGAAGCCGACGCTCTCGCCTGCGGAGTCGCCGAGGACCGGCCCGCAGGAGCGGGAGTCGAGGATGTCGATGACGGGACGGCCGAGCCGGCCGGGTACCGACAGTACGTCCCAGCGCCGGCCGGCCGGCAGCAGCATCAGGCCCAGCCCGCTGCGTTCCCACTGTTCCCGGAAGGCGTCCGGGTCCGGTGCCGCCTGGGCGAGCCAGTGCAGTCCGGTGCTCTCCATGTCCTGTCCCCGTTTCTCAGCGCGCTGCTGATCGTGGCGCGGCGGGAAACCGAGACCCGCCGTCACCAACGAGAGGCGGACGGCGGGTCTCTCTTACACGGATAGCGCGATCACCTCGCCGAACGGATGGATCGGCTCGAATCGGCTCGGCTCGGATCAGCTCGGATCGGCTCGGATCGGCTCGGATCGGCTCGGCTCGGATCGGCGGATTCTCCGCGCCGATCACCGGATCAGCCGGTGATCGGAGCGGAAGGCCGTCGGGACGGCCGCTCAGCTGTCGAAGCCCAGCCCCATCCGGTCGAGGGTGCGCAGCCAGAGGTTGCGGTGCCCACCGGTCCGGTCGGCGCGCTCCAGCGAGCGGGTGGTGAGCTCGATGCCGGCCCAGCGCACCGGCTCGGGCGGGAACGGCAGCGGCTTGGAGCGGACCATCTCCAGC
This sequence comes from Kitasatospora sp. NPDC028961, assembly GCF_055564815.1. Lineage (NCBI taxonomy): Bacteria > Bacillati > Actinomycetota > Actinomycetes > Kitasatosporales > Streptomycetaceae > Kitasatospora > Kitasatospora sp. NPDC028961. Next base: position 3,801 of record NZ_JBVHVO010000024.1, read on the forward strand.
GAGGTGCGCTCGGTGCGCTCCCCGGCCAGCAGGTCGAGCATCACCTCGGCGCCGAACCGGGTGGCGCCCACCCCCAGCCCGGTGTACCCGGCGGCGTAGGCGACCCGGCCGCGGTGGGCGGTGTCGAAGAACGCCGAGAACCGGCTGCAGGTGTCGATCGCGCCGCCCCAGGCGTGGGTGAAGCGCAGCCCCTCCAGCTGCGGGAAGCAGCGGAAGAAGTTGTGCGCCAGCGTGCGGAAGGTCTCCGGCCGCTGGTCGTACTCGTGCCGGACGTGTCCGCCGTAGTGGTAGACGGCGTCGTAGCCGCCCCAGAGGATGCGGTTGTCGGCGGAGAGCCGGAAGTAGTGGAACTTGTTGGCGCTGTCGCCGAGCCCCTGCCGCCCCTTCCAGCCGATCGCGGCGAGCTGCTCGGCGCTGAGCGGCTCGGTCATCAGCGCGTAGTCGTACACCGGGACGACGAACGGGCGGACCCGCTTGACCAGCGACGGGAAGACGTTGGTGCCGAGCGCGACCCGGCGGGCGAAGACCCGTCCGTACGGGGTGCGGACGGCCATGCCGCCGCCGTGTTCCCTGAGGTCCGTCGCCCGGGTGTGCTCGAAGATCCGCACGCCCTGGGAGAGGCAGGCGTCCTTGAGGCCCCAGGCGAGTTTGGCGGGGTGGACCATCGCCACGCCCTCCTTGTCCCAGAGCCCGCCGAGGAAGGTCGGCGAGTCGACCTCGGCCCGCAGCTCGTCGCGGTCGAGCACGGTGATGTCGAGTCCGTACTCGGCGACCGCCTCGGCGACCTCCTGCAGCTCGGCGAGCTGGTGGGGCTGGGTGGCGACGTCGATCTCGCCGGTGCGCTCCCACTCGGCGTCGATCCCGTAGCGCGCGATGGTCGCCTCGATGCCGTCCAGGTTGGCCGCGCCGAGGCGTTCGAGCTGGGCGAGTTCGGCGGGCCAGCGCTGCAGCCCGTTGCCGAAACCGTGGGTCAGGCTGGCCGCGCAGAATCCGCCGTTGCGCCCGGACGCGGCCCACCCCACCTCGTTGCCCTCGACCAGGACGACGTCCAGGGAAGGGTCGCGCTCCTTGGCGACGAGGGCGGTCCAGAGGCCGGAGTATCCGCCGCCGACGACCAGCAGGTCGCAGGTGGTGTCGCCGACGAGGGCGGGCAGCGCAGCCGGCCGGCCCGGGTCCTCCAGCCAGAAGGGGGTGGGCCTGGCGTCACTGAGCGCGCGGGCGGAGTCCATGCATTATCAGCCACTTTCTGCACATCGATGATGGTTGTCGGCCGCTCCCGACGCTACGTCGGGGGCGCCGGCGGTGCCGGTCAGGCGGTGGCCTTCCGGCGGTTCCCGAGCCACTGGCCGGCGACGGTCAGCACCACCGCGGCGATGAACATCGCGGTGCCGATGACGTTCACCTGCACCGGGATGCCGCGCTGCGAGGCGCCCCAGACGAACATCGGGAAGGTGACCGTGGTCGGGCCCGAGTTGAACTGGGTGATGATGAAGTCGTCGAAGGAGAGCGCGAAGCTGAGCAGCGCACCGGCGGCGATGCCGGGGGCGACCAGCGGCAGGGTGACCCGCAGGAAGGTCTGGGTCGGGGTCGCGTAGAGGTCCTGGGCTGCCTGTTCGAGCCTCGGGTCCATGCTCATCACCCGCGCCTTGACCGCCGTCACCACGAAGCTCAGGCAGAACATGATGTGCGCGATGAGGATCGTGGTGAAGCCGAACGGGATCCGCATGTTGAGGAAGAGCGTGCCGAGCGAGGCGGCCATCACCACCTCGGGCATGGCCATCGGCAGGAAGATCATCGCGGTGGTGGCGGAGCGGCCGCGGAAGCGGTAACGGGCCAGCGCGAAGGCGACCATGGTGCCGAGCACGGTGGCGCCGACGGTCGCGAGCACCGCGACCTCCAGGCTCAGCGACAGCGACTGGCACATGTCGGCCACACCGCAGGGATCGGTCCAGGCGTCGGTGGAGAACTCGGACCACTCGTAGTTGAACTTGCCGACCGGCTTGTTGAACGAGAAGGCCAGGACCACCAGGTTGGGCAGCACCAGGTAGGCCAGGGCCAGCAGGCCGGCCAGCACCACCAGGTGGGCCCGGATCCACTTGATCACTCGGGACATCAGACCAGTTCCTCCGTCCCGGCCTTGCGCATGTAGACCGTCACCATCCCCAGGATCAGGGCCATCAGGATGAAGCTCAGCGCTGCCGCGGTGGGGTAGTCGAGCACGTTGAGGAACTGCTTCTGGATGCCGTTGCCGACCATCTGCTCGCTCGGCGAGCCCAGCAGCTGGGCGTTGATGTAGTCGCCGGAGGCCGGGATGAAGGTGAGCAGCGTGCCCGCGACCACACCGGGCAGCGAGATCGGGAAGGTCACCTTGCGGAAGGTCGTGAACGGGCGGGCGTACAGGTCCCCGGCCGCCTCGTGCAGGCGCGGGTCGATCCGCTCCAGCGAGGTGTACAGCGGCAGGATCATGAACGGGAGGAAGTTGTAGGTCAGGCCGCACACCACCGCGAGCGGCGTGGCCAGCACCCGGTCGCCGGAGGTGAGGCCGACGGCGCTGGTCAGGTCCAGGACGTGCAGCGCGTTGAGCGCGCCGACCACCGGGCCGCCGTCCGAGAGGATCGTCTTCCAGGCCAGCGTGCGGATCAGGAAGCTGGTGAAGAACGGCGCGATCACCAGGATCAGGATGACGTTGCGCCAGCGCTTGCTCGCCTTGAAGGCGATCGTGTAGGCGAGCGGGTAGCCGATGGCCAGGCAGAACAGCGTGGCGGTGGCCGCGTAGCCGAACGAGCGGACGAAGTGCCAGCGGTACTCGACCAGGGCGTCCCAGTAGGTGGCGACGTGCCAGGTGACCTTGAAGCCGCTCTCCAGCGAGCCGGTCTGCAGCGAGGTGGAGGCCTGGTAGACCATCGGCACCGCGAAGAACACGACCAGCCAGGCTATGCCCGGCAGCAGCAGCCAGTACGGGGTGAGCTTTCGCCTGGGCCGCGCGGCCGGTCCGGGCAGCGGGCCGCCGTCGGGGGGTACGGCCTGCGGCGGCGCCACGGCGGTGGTGGTGGTCATGCCGCCTCCTCCCCGGTGCCCGCGTCGATCGCCTGGGCGGCGTCCAGGGCGAAGGAGTGCGCCGGGTTCCAGTGCAGGACGACCGGCGCACCGGGGACGATCCGGGTGTCGCGCTCCATGTTCTGCTCGAAGACGGTCACCTCCTGGCCGCCGTCGGTGCGCACCAGGTACTGGGTGGAGACGCCGATGAAGCTGGAGTCGACCACGGTGCCGCCCAGCCGGTTGCGGCCGTCGGCGACCTCGGCGGAGGAGTGCTCGATGGTGATCTTCTCCGGCCGGACGCCGAGGTGGACCTTCGTCGCGTCGGCGGCGCACCGGGCCTTCGGCACGGAGAGCCGGGCGCCGGCGGCGCTGAGCAGGAGGTCGCCGCCCTGCTGCCCGGTCACGTCGGCGGGCAGCAGGTTGGACTGGCCGAGGAAGTTGGCCACGAAGGTGGTGGCGGGGTTCTCGTAGAGCTCGGCGGGGGCGCCGAGCTGCTCGACCCGGCCGCCGTTCATCACCGCGATGGTGTCGGCCATCGTCATGGCCTCCTCCTGGTCGTGGGTGACGTGGACGAAGGTGATGCCGACCTCGGTCTGGATCCGCTTGAGCTCCAGCTGCATCTGGCGGCGGAGCTTGAGGTCGAGGGCGCCGAGCGGTTCGTCGAGGAGGAGCACCTGGGGGTGGTTGATCAGGGCGCGGGCGACGGCGACGCGCTGCTGCTGGCCGCCGGAGAGCTGGTGCGGCTTGCGGCGGGCGTACTGGCCGAGCTCCACCAGCTCCAGCATGTCGTCGACCTGCTTCTTGACGTCCTTCTTGCCGCGCCGGCGCAGGCCGAAGGCGACGTTCTCGAAGATGTCGAGGTGCGGGAAGAGCGCGTAGCTCTGGAAGACGGTGTTCACCGGGCGCTTGTACGGGGGCAGGGCGGTGACGTCCTGGCCGCCGATCAGGACGGTGCCGCTGGTGGGCTCCTCCAGCCCGGCGATCATGCGCAGGGTGGTGGTCTTGCCGCAGCCGGAGGCGCCGAGCAGGGCGAAGAAGGAGCCCTGCGGGACGGTCAGGTCGAGCGGGTGGACGGCGGTGAAGGCGCCGTAGGTCTTGCCGATGCCGGTGAGGCGGACGTCGCCACCGGTGGCCGCGGAGCGCAGCTGCTCTGTCATGGGTGGTGTCTCTCTGGTTCTCTGCCGTCAGGGGGTCAGGCGCCGATGAGCTTGGAGAACTTCTCCTCGAAGGAGCTCTCCTCGGCCTCGGTCAGGCTGCGGAACACGTGCGCCTTCGCCGCCATCTCGGGGGTGGGGACGACCAGCGGGTTGGCCGCGGTGTCCGGGGCGATGGCCGCGAGCTCCTTCTCCATCCCGGTGACGGCGGAGACGTAGCCGATGCCCGCGGCCAGCTGCGCCGCGATCTTGGGCTGATAGTAGAAGTCGATCAGCTTCTCGGCGTTGGCCTTGTGCCGGGCCTTGGCCGGGACGAGCATGTTGTCGGTCCCGTAGACGAAGCCCTGCTCCGGGACGACGAACTCGATGTCCGGGTTGTCGGCGCGGAGTTGGATCAGGTCGCCGCCCCAGGCGACGCAGGCCGCGATGTCCCCGGAGGAGAGCTCCTGGCCGTAGTCGTTGCCGGTGAAGCGGCGGATCTGCTTGCTGTCCACCGCCTTCTGCAGCCGGGCGATCGCCGCGTCGTAGTCGTCGGCGGTGAACTTCGCCGGGTCCTTGCCCATGTCCAGCAGGGTCATCCCGACGCTGTCGCGCATCTCGGAGAGGAAGGTGACCCGGCCCTTGAGGTCCTGGTCCTCCAGCAGTTGGGCGACGCTGGTGACCTCCTTGCCCCTGGTCGCCTTCCGGTTGTACGCGATCACGACCTGGATGCCGGCCCACGGGTAGGAGTAGAGCCGGCCCGGGTCCCAGTCGGGGGCGCGGAAGCGGGCGTCCACGTTGGTGATCGCGGTGGTGACGTTGGCCGGGGTGAGCTTCTGCGCCCAGCCGAGCCGGATCAGCCGGGCGGCCATCCAGTCGGTGAGCACCATCAGGTCGCGGCCGGTGTCCTGGCCGGCCGCGAGCTGTGGCTTGACCTTGCCGAAGAACTCGACGTTGTCGTTGATGTCCTCGGCGTACTTGACCCTGATCCCGGTGGCCGCGGTGAAGGCCTCCAGCGAGCCGTGCTTCTCCTGGTCGTTCTCGTCGGTGTCGATGTAGAGCGGCCAGTTGGAGAAGCTCACCTCCCGCTCGCCCTCCGACAGGTCGGGGGCGGCGTTCGCGGTGGAGTCCCCGGTGCCGGCGGTGCCCGCCGCCGGGATGCCGCAGGCGGCCAGCGTGCCCGCACCGGCGGTGAGGGCGGCGGCGCGCAGCAGGGCCCGCCTGCCGACGGCGGCCCGGCCACTGGTCAGACTGCGTTCCCAGGCCCTGCGGACCGGTTCGGGCAGACCGTCGGTGAGCTCGTTGAACACCATGGAACGGGCCTCCTGGGGGGAGAGGTCGGGTCGGGGCGGTGGGGGAACGCCCCTGGGAGGGGTTATCTGTCTCCGAAGACGGTGCGGTGCCAGTCCTTGCGGGCCACCGCCGTGGTGTCGAACATGACGTGCTTGACCTGCGTGTACTCGTCCAGCGAGTACTGCGACATGTCCTTGCCGTAACCGGAGGACTTGTAGCCGCCGTGCGGCATCTCGCTGATGATCGGGATGTGGTCGTTGACCCAGACGCAGCCCGCCGCGATCTCCCGGGTGGCGCGCAGCGAACGGTGCACGTTGCTCGTCCAGGCCGAGGCGGCCAGGCCGTACGGGGTGTCGTTGGCCAGCCGCAGGCCCTCGTCGTCGCCGTCGAAGGGCAGCACGACCAGGACCGGGCCGAAGATCTCGCCCTGGACGATCTCGCTGTCCTGCGCCGCGTCGGTGACGAGAGTCGGCAGGTAGTAGGCGCCGCGGGTGAGGTCGGTGCCGTCGTGGCCCTTCTCGGGAGCGTGTCCGCCGGTGACGACGGTGGCGCCGTACCCGCGGGCCCGCTCGACGAAGCCGGCCACCCGGTCGCGGTGGGTGTGGGAGACCAGCGGGCCGAGGTCGGTCCGCGGGTCCAGCGGGTCGCCGAGCCGGATCGTGCGGTAGAGGTCGGCGACGTCCGCCACGAAGGCGTCGTAGAGCGGGCGCTGCACGTACGCGCGGGTGGCGGCGGTGCAGTCCTGACCGCTGTTGATCAGCGAGGCGGCGACCGCTCCGTGCACGGCGGCGTCCAGGTCGGCGTCGTCGAAGACCACGAACGGGGCCTTGCCGCCCAGCTCCAGGTGGGTGCGCTTGACGGTCGCGGTGGCGAGTTCGGCGACCCGTCGGCCGACCGGGGTGGAGCCGGTGAAGGAGACCATCGCGACGTCCGGGTGCGCGACCAGGCGCTCGCCGGCGGTGCGCCCGGCGCCGGTGACCACGTTGACCACGCCGTCCGGGATGCCGGCCGCGGTGCAGGCCCGGGCGAACATCACCGAGGTCAGCGGGGTCAGCTCGGCCGGCTTGAGGACGATGGTGTTGCCCGCCGCGATGGCCGGGAGGATCTTCCAGGCGGCCATCTGGAGCGGGTAGTTCCACGGCGAGATCGAGCCGACCACGCCGATCGGCTCGCGCCGCACGTACGAGGTGTGGTCCCCCGAGTACTCGCCGGCCGCCTTGCCCTCCAGGTTGCGGGCGGCGCCCGCGAAGAAGGCGGCGTTGTCGATCGTGCCGGGGACGTCGAACTCGGTGGAGAGCTTGACCGGCTTGCCGGTCTGCGCGGACTCCACCCGGGCGAGGTCGGCGCCGGCCTCGGTGAGCACGGCGGCGAGCCTGGTCAGCGCCTCCGAGCGGGCGCCCGGGGTGGCGCCGGCCCACTCGGGCAGCGCGGCCCGGGCGGCGGCCACGGCGGCGTCGACCTGCTCGGTGGAGGCGAGGGAGATCTGCTCGACCACGCTGCCGTCCGCCGGGTTGACGACCTGGAAGGGCTCGCCGCTCCCCCGGCTCTGCCGGCCGGCGATGTACTGCGCGCCCGCGCCGAAGTCGGTCAGGTCCATCTGTTCCTCCAAGTGCCGGTGGTTCGACTGCCCGCAAGGCGAAAGACCGCCTGATCCGCCATGGTGCAGGGGCCGGCGGGCAGGGGACCGCACCGGCGTCGTACGACTGGTCGAGTCGCCGCGTCCTCGGTGCGGGGGGAAACCGGCCCGGTCGGTCACCGGGATGCGCGATCCTGACAGCCGGGCGTGACCCCGGCAAGGGATTCCGGTGTTGCTTTCCGGTCACGCGACGGATTCCCGCGGTTGTGTCGTCTTTCGCCACAGCCGACCCGCTGACCATGCCCTTTGCCGCCGGGGCGTGACAAGGGTCACCCCGGAAAGCTAGCCGCGCAGGGCCTTACAGGGTGCAAGGGTTCCGGCAGGGCGACAGTTCGTCGCCGCGCGCGATGATTCACCTGACACTCTGAACCCTGGAGGCCCGCGATGCTCCCCACCGTCGCCCGTGTGCTCGACCTGGAGGTGATGCGGCGCGGCCTCCCCCAGGTCGTCGCCGGCACCGACCACCTGGAGCGCCCGGTCCGCTGGGTCCACGTCAGCGAACTGCCCGACGTCGCCGGGGTGCTCCAGGGCGGCGAGCTGGTGCTGACCACCGGCATCGCGCTGCCCGAGGACCGCGAGGGACTGGCCCGGTACGTGCGCGAGCTGGACGAGGTCGGCGTGGCCGGCCTGGTCATCGAGTTCGGCCGGCGCTACTTCGACTCGCTGCCCCGCGCCCTGGTGCACGCCGCCGAGCAGCGCGGTCTCCCGCTGATCGCGCTCCGCCGCGAGCTGCGCTTCGTCGCCGTCACCGAGGCCGTGCACGCGCTGGTGGTGAACGCCCAGCTGGAGCAGCTGCGCACCTCGGAGGCGGTCCACCAGGTCTTCAACGAGCTGGTGGTGGAGGGCGCCGAACCGGCCGAGGTGGTCCGCCAGGTGGCCCGGATGGCGGGCGGGCCGGTGGTGCTGGAGAACCTCGCCCACCAGGTGCTGGCGCACGACACCGCAGGCCGGCCCGAGACCGAGCTGCTGGAGGACTGGGAACGCCGCTCGCGCGGGGTCCGCCCGCCCGGCCGCACCGGCCACGACCCGCGCAGCGGCTGGCTGGTCACCACGGTCGGCGCCCGCGGCCAGGACTGGGGCCGGCTCGTCCTGGTCGCCGACCCGGGGCCGCTGCCCGAGGGCACCGCGCACCCGCACACCATGCTGCTGGAGCGCGGCGCCTCCGCGCTCGCCCTCAACCGGCTGGTGGTGCGCGACCGCGAGAGCCTGGAGCGGCAGACCCACCGCACGCTGCTCTCCGGCATCCTCACCCATGCCCTGACCGTCTCCGAGGTGGCGCTGCGCGCCCAGGCCCTCGGCGTGCCGCTGGAGGGCCGCCGGCTGGTCGGGGTGGTCCTGCGGCAGCGGCGCGGACCGATCCCGGCCGCCCTGGAGGCCCAGGCCAGGCTGCGCGACTTCACCGAGCTGGCGGCCACCGCGATCCGGAGCTGCCGGCTCTCCGCACTCGTCGGCGCGCTGGACGACGAGGGCGTCGGCGTGCTGATCGCCCTCGCCGCCCAGCAGGACGAGCACGCCGCGCTGGACGCCTTCGCCGCGGCGCTGCGCCGGCTGACGGCGGAGGCCGACCGGGAGGCCGCCCCCGCGCCGGCGCCGGTGGTCGCCGCCGGCTCCTCGGTCGGCTCGGTGCGCGACGCCCGGCGCACCCTGCTGGAGGCCACTCAGGTCGCCGACGCCGCACTGCACGACGCCCCCGGCGGCCGGGCGGCCGCGTACTACCGGCTGCCCGACGTCCGGCTCCGCGGCCTGCTGCACCTGCTGCGCGACGACGCCCGGCTGCAGACCTACGTCGAGCGCGAGCTGGGCCCGCTGCTCGCCTACGACGCCGAGCACAACGCCCAGTTGGTGCAGATGCTGCGGATCTACCTGGAGCAGGGCCGGAACAAGTCGGCGGCGGCCGACGCCGCGCACCTGTCCCGGCCGTCCTTCTACGACCGGCTGCACAAGGTCGAACGGATCCTCGGCGTGGACCTCGACCAGGTGGAGTCCTGCCTCTCGCTGCACGTCGCGCTGCTCGGGCTGGACGCGGTGCGCCGCTGAGCCGCGGCCCCCTCGGCGGCCCCGTGCGGCTAGACCCCGGTGATGCGACCCCAGACCTTGTGCAGGCCGGGGCGCTCGGCCGAGGTGACGTCGCGCATGGTGTGCAGCCGGGCCCGCATCTCGTCGGTCGGGAACAGCAGCGGGTGCTCCGCCAGCTCGGCCTTCTCCTTGTCCCCGCTGTCCGCCAGCACCTCGCGGGCGGCCGGCACCGGGCAGATGTACTGCACGGCGGCGGCCAGCTCGGCGGCCACCTCGGGTCGGTAGTAGTGGTCGATGAGCAACTCGGCGTTGGTCTTGTGGTCGGCCCGGTTGGGTATCAGCAGGCTCTCCGCCCAGAGCTCGCCGCCCTCCTCGGGCACCACGAAGGCGATGTCCGGGTTCTCGGCGGTGAGCTGGACGGCGTCACCGGAGTAGGCCTGGCAGGCCAGCGCGGCCCCCGAGGCCAGGTCGCTGGTGTAGTCGTTGCCCGTGAAGCGGCGGATGTGCCGGCCGTCGACCATCTTCTGGACCAGGTCCATCGCCCGGTGCGCGTCGTCCTCGGTGAAGGCCCCGATGTCGGCGCCGTACCCGAGCATCAGTAGGCCGAGCGCCTCGTCCAGCCCGGCGAACAGGGTGACCCGGCCCTTGAGGTCGGGGGCCCAGAGGTCCGCGGTGGACCTGATGTCGCGGCCCAGCTCCTTGCGGTTGTAGGCGATGCCGGTGATCCCGGACTGCCACGGCACGCTGCGCCGGCGCCCGGGGTCGAAGGCCGGGTTCGCCAGCTGGGGATCCAGCTGGGCGGTGACGTTGGGCAGGTTGGCGCGGTCCATGGCCTGCACCCAGCCGAGCGAGACGTACCGCCCGGCCATCCAGTCGCTGACCACCATGAGGTCCCGGCCGGGGTCGCTGCCCTGGGTGAGGACCGGGCCGATCTTCCCGAAGAACTCGTCGTTGTCGTTGATGTCCTCGGTGTAGGTGACCTTGATCCCGGTCCGCTCGGTGAAGGCGTCCAGGGTCGGCCGGTTGCCGTCGTCGTCGACGTCGATGTACTGCGTCCAGTTGGAGAACGCCAGCCGCTTCTCGCTCCCCGAGCGGTCGGGCGCGGAGCGGTGGTCCTCGGCCACGTAGGCGGACGGGATGCCGCAGCCGGTCAGGGCGCCGGCGCCGATCAGCCCGGCGGTGCCGAGCACGCCGCGGCGGGTGAGGGTGGTGCGGGACAAGGTGGGCCTCCGGGGCGTGGGACGGCCCCGGGCGCACGCGGGCACCCGGGGCCGTCCTGTCGGGTCTGGTACGTCGTCGGGCCACGTGCACGCCGGACTGTGTGCTGGTCGGACTACCTACTGGTCGGACTGCCTGCTGGTCGGACGGTCCGCCGGTCAGACGGTGTGCTCGTCGGTCAGCGACAGCACCTCGTCGAGCACCGCGAGACCGGCCTTGGCCTCCTCCTCCGTGACGGTGCACGGCGGGACGACGTGGAAGCGGTTCATGTTGACGAACGGCCAGAGCCCGCGCTTCTTGCAGGCGGCGGCCAGCTCGGCCATCGGCGCGTTGGCGGGGCCGGCCGCGTTGTACGGCACCAGCGGCTCGCGGGTGGCGCGGTCCTTGACCAGGTCCAGCGCCCAGAACACGCCGAGGCCGCGGACCTCGCCGATCGAGGGGTGCCGCTCGGCCAGCTCGCGCAGACCGGGGCCGATCACGTCCTCGCCGATCCGCGCGGCGTTCTCGACGATGCCCTCCTCCGCCATCGTGTTGATGGTGGCGACGGCCGAGGCGCAGGCCAGCGGGTGACCCGAGTAGGTGAGCCCGCCGGGGAACGGCCGCTCGGCGAAGGTCGCGGCGATCTCCGCGCTGATCGCCACCCCGCCGAGCGGGACGTACCCGGAGTTGACGCCCTTGGCGAAGGTCAGCAGGTCCGGGGTGACGCCCCAGTGGTCGGCGGCGAACCAGGCGCCGGTGCGGCCGAAGCCGGCCATCACCTCGTCCAGGATGAGGACGATGCCGTAGCGGTCGCAGATCTCGCGCACCCCGGCCAGGTAGCCCGGCGGCGGGATCAGGATGCCGGCGGTGCCGACCACGGTCTCCAGGATGATCGCCGCGACCGTGCCCGGGCCCTCGAACGCGATCACCTGCTCCAGGTGCTCCAGCGCGCGCTCGCACTCCTGCGCCTCGTTCTCGGCGTGGAAGTTGGAGCGGTAGGTGTACGGGCCCCAGAAGTGCACGACACCGGAGACGCCGGTCTCGTTGGCCCAGCGGCGCGGGTCGCCGGTGAGGGCGATCGCGTTGGCGGTGGCACCGTGGTACGAGCGGTAGGTCGCCATGACCTTCTGCCGCCCGGTGTGCAGCCGGGCCAGCCGGATGGCGTTCTCGTTGGCCTCGGCGCCGCCGTTGGTAAAGAAGATCTTGTCGAGGTCCCCGGGGGTCCGCTCGGCGATCAGCCGGGCGGCCTCGCTGCGCGACTCGACGGCGAAGCCGGGGGCGATGGTGCAGAGCTTCGCGGCCTGCTCCTGGATCGCGGCGACCACCTTCGGGTGCTGGTGCCCGATGTTGGTGTTCACCAGCTGCGAGGAGAAGTCGAGGTAGCGGTTGCCGTCGTAGTCCCAGAAGTACGAGCCCTCGGCGCCGGCCACCGCGAGGGGGTCGATCAGCGCCTGGGCGGACCACGAGTGGAAGACGTGCGCGCGGTCGGCGGCCTTGACGGCCTGGCCGGCGGCTGAGTCAGCGGTGGGGATGCTCATGCGGCAAGGCTAGGGAGTCGCGGTGCCGAAGTGCAGGTTCATCCTGTCAGGCGGTCACCCGAACGGCCGACAGGATGGCAAGGCGAAGGGCCCGGATCGTTCCCGACCCGGGCCCATCGCCAGACCCTGAACCGCGACTGGATCGCAGTGAACCGACTAGATCGCAGTCATACCCCGCCCGACGGTCACGACCTGCTAGATCGCAGTCATACCCCGCCCCACGGTCACGACCTGCTAGATCGCAGTCATGACGTGCTTCACCCGGGTGTAGTCCTCGAACCCGTAGGAGGAGAGGTCCTTGCCGTAGCCCGACTTCTTGAAGCCGCCGTGCGGCATCTCCGCGACCAGCGGGATGTGGGTGTTGATCCAGACGCAGCCGAAGTCCAGGCGGCGAGACATCCGCATGGCGCGGGCGTGGTCCTTGGTCCAGACCGAGGAGGCCAGCGCGTACTCGACGCCGTTGGCGTAGCCGACCGCCTGGTCCTCGTCGGAGAACTTCTGCACGGTGATGACCGGGCCGAAGACCTCGTTCTGGATGATCTCGTCGTCCTGGTTCAGCCCGGAGACGACGGTCGGGGCGTAGAAGTAGCCCTTGTCGCCGACCCGGTGGCCGCCGGCCTCGACCTTGGCGTGCGTCGGCAGGCGGTCGATGAAGCCGGTGACCTGCTTCAGCTGGTTGGCGTTGTTCAGCGGGCCGTACAGCACGTCCTCGTCGTCCACGCCACCGGTCTTGGTCTCGGCCGCGGCCTTGGCCAGCGCCTCGACGAAGGCGTCGTGGATCGACTCGTGCACCAGCACGCGGGTGGCGGCCGTACAGTCCTGGCCGGCGTTGAAGAAGCCGGCGACCGAGATGCCCTCGACGGCCTCGGCGATGTCCGCGTCCTCGAAGACCACGACCGGGGCCTTGCCGCCCAGCTCGAGGTGGACGCGCTTGACGTCCTTGGCCGCCGACTCGGCGACCGAGATGCCGGCGCGCACCGAGCCGGTGATGGAGGCCATCGCCGGGGTGGGGTGCTCGACCATGGCCTGGCCGGTCTCGCGGTCGCCGCAGATCACGTTGAAGACGCCGGCCGGCAGCTCCATGTCCTTGAGGATGCCGCCGATGATCTCGGCCAGCAGCACGGTGGAGGCCGGGGTGGTGTCCGACGGCTTCAGCACCACGGTGTTGCCCGCGGCGATGGCCGGGGCGAACTTCCAGACGGCCATCATCATCGGGTAGTTCCACGGCGCGACCTGGGCGCAGACGCCGACCGGCTCGCGGCGGACGATCGAGGTCATCCCGTCCATGTACTCGCCCGCGGCCTTGCCCTCCAGCAGGCGGGCGGCGCCGGCGAAGAAGCGGATCTGGTCCACCATCGGGCCGATCTCCTCGGAGAGGGTCAGCGCGCGGGGCTTGCCGGTGTTGCGGACCTCGGCGTCCACGATCTCGTCGGCACGGGACTCGACCGCGTCGGCGATCTTGAGGAGCAGCTTCTGGCGGGTGCTCGGGGTGGCGTCGCGCCAGACCGGGAAAGCGGCGTCGGCGGAGGCCATCGCGGCGTCGACATCGGCGGCGCCGGACAGCGGGGACGTCGCGTAGACCTCGCCGGTGGTGGGGTCCACGATGTCGAGCGTGCGGCCGTCCGCCGCATCGACGAACTCACCGTTGATGTAGTTGCGCAGCGTGCGAAGGTCGCTCACGGGTCTCTCCTCGGTCTGGGCCTGCGGCATTGCAGATTCCGGCGCCATGGTACGTCGGCGGATCCGCCGGGCGAAGGGCGCCGAGTGGCCGCGCCGGGCGCGGCGCGGTCCACTGTTCGGGGGAACGCGCGCTGCGCTGCGAAGCCGCGCGCGTACCGGACCAGGGTAGCCGTACGACAGCCGGTATCGACAGGACAACTTCGACACGGCAATGAAATCCGTACATGATTTCCAAGATCACGACGAAATCAGCAGCTGCCGCGCTTGCGAACAGAGGGCCGATCAGGCACAGTGGCGGCGTGGCCAACCGCGACCGGAACGCCAGCGTTCCCCTCGACGCCGCCTCCAAGGCGATCATCGAGCAGCTCCAGGAGGACGGGCGCCGCCCGTACGCCGCCATCGGCAAGGCCGTCGGCCTGTCCGAGGCAGCCGTACGGCAACGCGTCCAGAAGCTGCTCGACCAAGGCGTGATGCAGATCGTCGCCGTCACGGACCCGCTCACCGTCGGCTTCACCCGCCAGGCGATGGTCGGGATCCGGGTCGAGGGCGACATCGAGCCCGTCGCCGACGCGTTGGCCGCCCTCGACGAGGTCGACTACGTCGTCTGCACCGCAGGCTCGTTCGATCTCCTGGCCGAGCTGGTCTGCGAGGACGACGAGCACCTGCTCGAAATGATCAACAAGCGCATCCGCGCGCTTCCCGGCGTGCGGAGCACCGAGAGCTTCGTTTACCTGAAGCTCCGGAAACAGACCTACACCTGGGGCACCCGATGACAGCCGACCCGGCGCAGAAGGACCTTTCCAAGACCGCCTACGACCACCTGTGGATGCACTTCACCCGCATGTCGTCGTACGAGAACTCCCCCGTGCCGACGATCGCCAGGGGCGAGGGCACCTACATCTGGGACGACAAGGGCCGGAAGTACATCGACGGCCTCTCCGGCCTGTTCGTGGTGCAGGCCGGCCACGGCCGCGTCGAGCTCGCCGAGGCCGCTGCCAAGCAGGCCAAGGAGCTCGCCTTCTTCCCGGTGTGGAGCTACGCCCACCCGAAGGCCGTCGAGCTGGCCGAGCGCCTGGCCAACTACGCCCCGGGCGACCTGAACAAGGTGTTCTTCTCCACCGGTGGCGGCGAGGCCGTCGAGACCGCGTGGAAGCTGGCCAAGCAGTACTTCAAGCTGACCGGCAAGCCCACCAAGTACAAGGTCATCTCGCGTGCGGTCGCCTACCACGGCACCCCGCAGGGCGCCCTGTCGATCACCGGCCTGCCGGGCCTGAAGGCCCCGTTCGAGCCGCTGGTGCCGGGCACCCACAAGGCCCCGAACACCAACATCTACCGTGCCCCGGCCTTCCTCGAAGGCCCGGACGGCACCGTCGACCCCGAGGCCTACGGCCGCTGGTGCGCCGACGAGATCGAGGTGGCGATCCTCAACGAGGGCGCCGAGACCGTCGCCGCCGTCTTCGTCGAGCCGGTGCAGAACGCCGGTGGCTGCTTCCCGCCGCCGCCCGGGTACTTCCAGCGCCTGCGCGAGATCTGCGACCGCCACGACGTGCTGCTGGTCTCGGACGAGGTCATCTGCGCCTTCGGCCGCCTGGGCACCATGTTCGGCGCCGACAAGTTCGGCTACCAGCCCGACATGATCACCTGCGCCAAGGGCATGACCTCGGGCTACTCCCCGATCGGCGCCACGATCATCTCGGACCGCCTGGCCGAGCCGTTCTACAAGGGTGACAACACCTTCCTGCACGGCTACACCTTCGGTGGCCACCCGGTCTCCTCCGCGGTGGCGCTCGCCAACCTCGACATCTTCGAGCGCGAGGGCCTGAACCAGCACGTGCTGGACAACGAGGCGAACTTCCTCGGCACCCTGAACAAGCTGCGCGACCTGCCGATCGTGGGCGACGTCCGCGGCAACGGGTACTTCTACGGCATCGAGCTCGTGAAGGACAAGGTCACCAAGGAGTCGTTCAACGACGACGAGGTGGAGCGCGTGCTCTACGGCTTCCTGTCGAAGGCGCTCTTCGACAACGGCCTGTACTGCCGCGCCGACGACCGTGGCGACCCGGTCGTCCAGCTGGCCCCGCCGCTGATCTCCGACCAGTCGACCTTCGACGAGATCGAGCAGATCCTGCGGACCAGCCTCACCGACGCGTGGGCCAAGATCTGACGACCTGATCTTCCTTCCCCACCCTCCGCCGCAGGGCGGTCCCGCTCCCCGCGGGACCGCCCTGCGGCGTTTCCCGGACGATCTCTCGGACCAAACACGCCTGTTTCCGGGTGATTTGCCCCTGATGGGCCAGTGCGCCGCCACCGCACCGGGCCCCGGTCGTTCTAATCTGACGACTGTCATATCCCTGCGGCCACCCAGGATGGAACCTCATGTCAGCGGCCCCGCCTGACAACGACGTGCTGTGGGCCCGGGGGATCGTCAAGTCCCATCACGGCACCCCCGCCCTGCGCGGCATCTCGCTCGGCGTCCGGGACGGCGAGGTGCTGGCGGTCACCGGCCCGCGCGGCTCCGGCAAGAGCACCCTGCTCGGCTGTCTCTCCGCCCTCATCCCGGTCGACGAGGGGGAGGTCTGGTTCAACAGCGCCCCCGTCCACACCCTCGGCCGGGCCGGCCGCGAACGGCTGCGCCGCGACCGCTTCGGCTTCGTCGGCTCCGAACCGCACCTGGTGCCCGAACTGACCGCCCGGGAGAACGTCGCCCTGCCCCTGCTGCTGGCCGGCGCCGGCAACAAGGCCGCGTACACCGCCGCCACCGAGTGGCTGGAGCGGCTCGACATCGGCGACATCGCCCGGCTGCGGCCCGACCGCCTGATCCAGAGCCAGCGCCAGCGGATCGCCGTCGCCCGCGCGCTCGCCCCGCTGCCCCCGGTCGTCTTCGCCGACGACCCGACCGCGCCGCTGCACCGCGAGGCCGCCGACCAGATCCTGCGGATACTGACCAGCGCGGCCCGCTCGCACCAGCTCACCCTCGTCCTGGCCACCCACGACCCCGAGCTCGTCCGGTACGCGGACCGCGCCGTCGCGCTCGTCGACGGACGGCTGGCCGCCCCCGCCGCCCCCGTCCCGCGCGGCACCCCCGGACCGGCCGGAACCGCCGGAACCGCCGCCGCGCCGGGAGCCACCGGAGCGTCCGCCGTGTCGGCCACGCGCCGATGACGCCGCCCCGCCGCTGAAAGAGTCGACGTGTTCTATCTCCGTCTGGCCCGGGGCTACCGGGTGCCCGACCTCGGCCGCTGGCTGCTCACCGCGCTGGCCGGCGCGGTCGTCGCCGCGTTCCTGCTGCGCGCCCTCGGCCGGGCGATGAGCGACCCGGCGGGCGGCGCCGACGCCGTCGCCCGGCTGCTCTGGTGCCTGCCCCCGCTCGCCGCGGTCGCCTGGTTCGCCGCCGTGGCCGCCCGCGCGGTACCGGCCCGGCGCCCCGAACGGATCACCGGCCTCACCGCGGCCGGCGCCGGCTCCGCCCGGATCCGGACCCTGATCGCCGGCGAGATCGCGCTCGCCTGCACCCTCGGCTCCGCGCTGACCCTGCTGCTCTTCCTGGTCCTGCGCAACGACATCGCCGGGCCCTCGCTCGCCCCCGAGGTCGGCATGGGCCTTCCGCTGCCGGCCGCCGCGCCCGTCACGCTGATCGCCCTGGTCCCGCTCACCGCGGGGATCGCGGCGGCCGCCGCGGTGCCGATCGCCGAGACCCTGCCCGGCAGGCGGCAGCCCGTACCGACCGGCTTCGGCCCCCTGCGGATCGCCCTGCCGGTCGGACTGGCCGTGATCGGCCTCGCCCTGGAACTCATCGCGCTGCGTCCCGGCGCCGCCGCCGACGGCCGCCCGATCCACCTGCCGGCCGGGCTCGGCTCCACCAGCACCGCCGCGCTGGGCGGCTGGGCGGCGAGCGCCGTCGGGCTCGCCCTGCTCACCGGCCCGCTGCTGTCGTGGACCGGAACGCTGCTCGCCGTCGGCCGGCCGACCCCGCTGCGGCTGCTCGCCGGACGGGGGCTGACCGCGCAGGCCCGCCGGCTCGGCCCGCCGCTGGCCGTGCTCACCCTGGCGGTCGCGGTGGTGCTCACCACCATCCGCTACTGGATCGGGGTGCCCGGCAGCGCCGACACCCTGCCCGCCGTCGAGGCCTGTCTGGTGCTGGGCTGCGCGGTGGCCGCCGTGGTGTCCCGGCTGGCCGAGCTCCGCACCGCCCGCCGGGACGTCGCCGACGCCTTGCTGCGGATCGGCACTCCGCCCCGGTTGCTGTTCGGCGCGGTGGCCCTGCGGACCCTCGCGGTCGGCACCGTGCTGCTGGTCACCGGCGGGCTGACCGCCGCGCTGGCGGCCGCCGGTCTGCGCTGAACCGGCGCCCGCACCGGGCCGGCGGGGCCGGTCCGGTGTCTCAGCCCGCCGCGGCGAGCTGGCCGCAGGCGCCGTCGATCTCCTGGCCGCGGGTGTCACGGACGGTGGTGGGCACGCCGTGCGCCTGCAGCCGGCGGACGAACTCGCGCTCGTCCTCGGGCCGGGAGGCCGTCCACTTGGAACCCGGCGTCGGGTTCAGCGGGATCAGGTTGACGTGCACCCGGTGGTTCTTGATCAGCCGGCCGAGCAGGTCCGCCCGCCACGCCTGGTCGTTGATGTCCTTGATCAGCGCGTACTCGATGGAGATCCGGCGACCGGACTTCTCCGCGTAGTTCCACGCCGCGTCCAGCACCTCGGCGACCTTCCACCGGGTGTTGACCGGCACCAGCTCGTCACGCAGCTCGTCGTCCGGGGCGTGCAGCGACAGCGCGAGGCGGCAGGAGAGGCCCTCGTCCGCGAGGCGGTTCATCGCCGGCACCAGGCCCACGGTGGAGACGGTGATGCCGCGCTGGGAGAGGCCGAAACCGTCCGGCGCCGGGTCGGTGAGCCGGCGGATCGAGGCCAGCACGCGGTTGTAGTTCGCCAGCGGCTCGCCCATGCCCATGAAGACCACGTTGGAGAGGCGGGCCTCACCGCCCGGGATCTCGCCCTCCTTGAGCGCGCGCATCCCGGCCGCGATCTGCTCGACGATCTCGGCGGTGGAGAGGTTGCGCGTCAGCCCGGCCTGGCCGGTCGCGCAGAACGGGCAGTTCATGCCGCAGCCCGCCTGCGAGCTGATGCACATGGTGACCCGGTCCGGGTAGCGCATCAGCACCGACTCGACGAGCGTGCCGTCGAACAGCTTCCAGAGCGTCTTGCGGGTGTTGTCGTCGTCGCACGACACGTGCCGGACCACCGACATCAGCTCGGGCAGCAGGCTCTCGGTGAGCTTCTCCCGACTGGCGGCGGGGATGTCCGTCCAGCTCGCCGGGTCGTTCGACATCCGGCCGAAGTAGTGGTTCGAGAGCTGCTTGGCGCGGAACGGCTGCTCGCCCAGCTCGGCGACGGCCTCCTTGCGCTCGACGGGGCTCAGGTCGGCGAGGTGTCGCGGGGGCTTGGCGCCACGCGGCGCGACAAAGGTGAGTTCTCCGGGCTTAGGCATGGTTCATCCAGTGTCGCAGACGTTCGGACCTCGCCAGACGGCCGAGGGGCTCCGGACGCCAGGCGTCCGGAGCCCCTCGACGGCTCCCACCGTTCGGACCCGCCCGGCCGGCTCAGCTGCCGACGAAGGCCGCCAGCAGCAGCCACACCACCGGGGCGGTCGGCAGGAGCGAGTCCAGCCGGTCCATGATGCCGCCGTGGCCGGGCAGCAGCGTGCCCATGTCCTTGATGCCGAGGTCACGCTTGATCATCGACTCGCCCAGGTCCCCCAGGGTCGCCACGACCGCCGCGCAGCCGCCCAGGATCAGGCCCTGCCACCAGCTGCCGCCGTCGATGATCAGCTCCATCAGCAGCGCGCCCGCCAGCATCGACAGGCCGATGCCGCCGGCCAGGCCCTCACGGGTCTTGCCCGGGCTGATCGTCGGGGCGAGCTTGTTCTTGCCGAACTTGTAGCCCACCGCGTAGGCGCCGGTGTCGCTGCAGACGGTGACGATCAGGAACAGCACGATCCGCTGCGGGCCGTCGTCCGCCGCCAGCATCATCGCCACGAAGGTGGCCAGGAACGGCACGTAGAACGCGGTGAAGATGCCCGCCGTTATGTCCCGCAGGTAGTTCTCCGGCGGTTCGGCCATCCGCCAGACCATCACCGCCAGGCCGGTCAGCGCCAGCGAGGCCGCCGCCCACTGGACGCCGGCCCAGTACCCGGTGGCGATCATCGCGATGCCGCCCGCGACCAGCGGGACCAGCGGCGCCTTGATCTGCTTGCGCTCGGCCAGCCGGCTGGTCAGCTCCCAGATCCCGACCGACACGGCCGCGATCACCACGAACAGGAACAGCGCCTTCACCACGAACAGCGAGGCGATGATCACCGCGCCGAGGCCGACGCCCACGCCTATCGCGGCCTGGAGGTTGCGACCGCCGCGCTGCTTGCGGGGCTGCGGCTGCGGAGCGGGCTGGGCCACGGGTGTCTCCTGCCCTGGGTGGGACAACGGCACAGGGTGGGGCTGCCCGGCCGCCGGGTGGCTCTGCGGCGGCGCGGAGTACGCCGGGACGCCCGGGTACGGCGGGCCGCCGCGGCCGGGAGCCGGGGCGGTCTCGTCGGTGATCGCGCGCAGCACGACCGTCTCCGCCGCGCCCGGCACCGCCGTCCGGGGCTGCTCGTCCCGGAACAGCGGTCCGCTCAGCCGACCGGCCTCCCGGGTCGGCCCCTCGGCGGGGTCGGGCCCTGGGTCGGCCGGTACGGGGGGCATGACCTGAGTCTCCTCCGCGTCACCGCCCCAGTACACCGGAGGCTGCTGCGAGTGACCCGTTCGGTGGCCGGGGTCACCCGCAGCGCCCGGTGCGGCCGGCTGCGGCGCGTGCGCCGGCCGGTACGGGGGGTGCGGCTGGTACTGCTGGTGCTGCTGATCGGATGGGCCCCAGTAGCCAGGGGCGTCAGGGGCGTCGTTCATCAGACTTCGAGCAGCTCGGCTTCCTTGTGCTTCAGCAGCTCGTCGACGGCGGCCACGTACTTGGCCGTGGTGTCGTCGAGCTCCTTCTCGGCGCGACGGCCGTCGTCCTCGCCGATCTCGCCGTCCTTGACCAGCTTGTCGATGCTGTCCTTGGCCTTGCGGCGCACGGAACGGATCGAGACCTTCGCGTCCTCGCCCTTGCCGCGGGCGACCTTGATGTAGTCGCGGCGACGCTCCTCGGTGAGCTCGGGGAGCACCACCCGGATGATGGACCCGTCGTTGGACGGGTTGACGCCGAGGTCGGAGTCGCGGATCGCCTGCTCGATGGCCTTCAGCGCGGTCTTGTCGAACGGCGAGACGATGGCCATCCGCGGCTCCGGCACGGAGAACGAGGCCAGCTGGTTGATCGGCGTCACGGCGCCGTAGTACTCGGCCACGATCTTGGCGAACATCGCCGGGTGCGCACGGCCGGTCCGGATGGCGGCGAAGTCGTTCTTGGCGACCTCGACGGCCTTCTCCATCTTCTCCTCGGCCTCGAGGAGGGTCTCTTCGATCACTGTGTACTCCCTGTCCGGTTCATCTGCTGTTGTCCCGACCGGTGTCGGTGTCGATGCCGGTCGCGGTGTGGCGGCCGCCGATCGCGGTGCCGGCGTAGCGACGCCGTCCCGTACGGCTGATTGCTGCTCAGGCCCGGACAGAATCCTGGCTGATGAGTGTGCCGATCTTCTCACTCTTCACCGCACGCGCGATATTGCCCTCCGCCAGCAGCTCGAAGACGAGCATCGGGAGGTTGTTGTCCTTGCACAGCGTGATCGCGGTGAGGTCGGCGACCTTGAGGTCGCGCGCGATGACCTCGGAGTACTCCAGCGCGTCGAATTTGACGGCGTCCGGGTTGGTCCGGGGGTCGGAGTCGTAGACGCCGTCCACGCCGTTCTTGCCCATCAGCAGCACGTCCGCGTGGATCTCCAGCGCACGCTGGACGGCCGTGGTGTCGGTGGAGAAGTAGGGCATGCCCATACCGGCGCCGAAGATCACCACGCGGCCCTTCTCCAGGTGCCGGACGGCGCGCAGCGGCAGGTACGGCTCGGCGACCTGGCCCATGGTGATCGCGGTCTGGACCCGGGTCTCGATGCCCTCCTTGACCAGGAAGTCCTGCAGCGCCAGGCAGTTCATCACGGTGCCGAGCATGCCCATGTAGTCGGAGCGGGCCCGGTCCATGCCGCGCACCTGGAGTTCGGCGCCGCGGAAGAAGTTGCCACCACCGATGACCACCGCGACCTCGGTACCGGCGCGGACGACCGTGGCGATCTCACGGGCGATCGCGTGCACGACGTCCGGGTCGACGCCGAGCCCGCCGCCACCGGCGAAAGCCTCACCGGACAGCTTCAGCAGCACCCGGCGGGGCGAGCCGGCCTGGGGGTCCTGCGCGGTCTCCTGCGTCTCCTGCATGGACTTCTCCTTCTACACCTACTGGTTCACAGGCGCGGGTGTGCGGATCCCCGACCTGCGCGTACACGCGAGGAGGCCACTGCCGCGGGAACCGGTACGGTGTCCTGCACGGCAATGGCCTCCTCGTCGTTCATGGTGCCGACGCGGCCCGCCCATAGACGGATGACGCTGGGTGAGCCCGTTCGGCGCGTCCCTCCCGCCCTGGTCAGCGGGCGGGGGCGGTTCCCAGCCTAAACGTGCCGGGAGTCCGGTGGAACGTGGCTCAGGCGCCGACGCGGAAGCGGGCGAAGCGCTTGAGGGCGACGCCGTTCTCCTCGAGGACCTTGGCGACGGTCTTCTTGTTGTCCTTCGCGAAGGCCTGCTCCAGGACGGAGAACTCCTTCACGAAGCCGGTGACGCGACCCTCGACGATCTTCGGCAGGGCAGCCTCGGGCTTGCCCTCCTCGCGCGCGGTGGCCTCGGCGACGCGACGCTCGTTCTCGATGTCCTCGGCCGGGATGTCCTCGCGGGAGAGGTACTTCGGCGCGAAGGCGGCGATGTGCTGCGCGACGTCCTTGGCGACCTCGGCGTTCTCCTTGTCCAGCTCGACCAGGACGCCGACGGCCGGCGGGAGGTCGGGGCTGGTCTTGTGGAGGTAGACCGCGACGAAGCCGTCACCCGCGAACTGGGCGAAGCGACGGAAGACGATCTTCTCGCCCAGGGTGGCGTTGGCCTCGTCCACGAACTGCTGGACGGTCTTGCCGGGCTCGATCTCGGAAGCCAGCGCGGCGTCCAGGTCGGCCGGAGCGGACGCGGCGACGTGGGCGGCGATCGCGTCGGCGACCTGCACGAAGTTGTCACCCTTGGCGACGAAGTCGGTCTCGCAGTTGATCTCGACCAGAACGCCGGACTTCTTGTCCTCGGCGATCAGCGCGGCGACGGCGCCGTTGGAGGCGTCACGGCCCTCGCGCTTGGCGACGCCCTTCTGGCCCTTGATGCGCAGCAGCTCGACGGCCTTGTCGACGTTGCCCTCGGCCTCGTCCAGAGCCTTCTTGCAGTCCATCATGCCGGCGCCGGTGAGCTCACGGAGCTTCTTGACGTCCGCGGCGGTGAAGTTCGCCATGGTGTGAATCTCTTCTCGCGTCTCGCGTGTCTGCGTGGGGTTGTGCCGGGACCACTGGTCCGGTCCCGGCACGGGAGAGAGGGGCACTTACCGGTGTCGTACCGGCGAGTGCCCCTCACCCTTGGTACGTCAGGCCTGCTCGGCCGGAGCCTCGTCGGCGGCCGCGGCCTCGGCGACGGGGGCCTCGGCGGCGGGGGCCTCGACCTCGGCAGCAGCCTCGGCGGCGGGGGCCTCGGTGGCGGCGTCGGCGTCGGCGGCCGGAGCCTCCTCAGCCTTCTTCTCGCCCTCGATGAGGTCCTTCTCCCAGTCGGCCAGCGGCTGGTCGGCGCCCGGCTCGGCCTTCGCGTCGCCCTTGGCGACACCCGCGCGGGACTTGAGGCCCTCGGCGACGGCGTCGGCGATCACACGGGTCAGCAGGGTGACGGAGCGGATCGCGTCGTCGTTGCCCGGGATCTTGTAGTCGACCTCGTCGGGGTCACAGTTGGTGTCGAGGATCGCGACGACCGGGATGTTGAGCTTCCGGGCCTCGCCGACAGCGATGTGCTCCTTCTTGGTGTCCACGATCCAGACGGCGCTGGGAACGCGCTGCATGTCGCGGATACCGCCGAGGGTCTTCTCGAGCTTGGTGTGCTCGCGCTCCAGAACCAGGAGCTCCTTCTTGGTGAGGCCGGAGCCGGCCACGTCCGTGAAGTCGATCTCGCCGAGCTCCTTCATCCGCTGAAGGCGCTTGTAGACGGTCTGGAAGTTGGTCAGCATGCCGCCGAGCCAGCGCTGGTTCACGTAGGGCATGCCCACGCGGGTGGCCTGCTCGGCGATGGCCTCCTGGGCCTGCTTCTTCGTGCCGACGAAGAGGACGCTGCCGCCGTGGGCAACGGTCTCCTTGATGAACTCGAAGGCGCGGTCGATGTAGTTCAGCGACTGCAGGAGGTCGATGATGTAGATGCCGTTGCGCTCCGTGATGATGAAGCGCTTCATCTTCGGGTTCCAGCGGCGGGTCTGGTGACCGAAGTGGACGCCGCTCTCCAGCAGCTCCCGCATCGTGACGACGGCCATAGCCGTACTCCTAAGGTGTTGCGCCCGGCTCCGCGCAGTCGACGTGGTGGGTCGCGCGGTGGCGCTCCCCGCTCGGCGTCTGCGTACGGCCGGGTCAGGCTCGGTTTTGTCCGTGACAGTCAGGTGACAGCCACGCCTGACGCCCCGAACGTGCCGAGCCGCTTCGGCCCGAGTGGTCCGGAGACCCTTCGGGCTCGGCGGACCGAGCGGCACTCGCACCTGGCGGGGGCGGCGGCTGAGCCGCATCCGTCCACCGGTGGCGGGGCGTGCGAAGTCGACCCGGCGGACCGGGTCGCGTGTGAAGTGTACGGGAAGCGCCGAGCCGCGGGCGACTCCACAGGGACCGGAGGTCGGTGGGGAGGCGGGCGGGGAAGCGGGAGGGAGGGTGGACGGGACCGTGCCGGGACGGCCGGTGGGGCGGTGGACGGGGGCAGGACCGCGGGGGCGGTGGGGCGGCCTGGCCCGGGCTGGGGTAGGGAGGCCGGGGGGGTGGGGGCGAGGGGGTACGTGCAGGGGTGGGTGCGGGGGCGTGCGTGCAGGGGTGGGTGCGGGGGCGTGCGTGCAGGGGTGGGTGCGGGGGCGTGCTCGGAGGAGCTCGCGCCGGGGGTGCACTCGGGGCGCGTCACCCGTGGGAGGGATGGTGGCTGTCCACAGGGGCCGGTTGTCCACAGGAATCGGGGTGGGGCTGGTCGGGCTCGCGCACCCCGGAGAACCTCGGCGGCATGACAACCGCCCTGGAAGCCACCGCTCCGTTCGTTCCGCCCGTCTCCGCCGCCGCGCCGTCCGGGATCACGTCGTCCACCACCGCGTCGTCCGGCGCCCTCGGCGGGGTCGGGGGCTTGTCGTCGCCTCCGCCACTCGGGCCGGGGCCCGGACCCAACCGCCGGCTGCTGCTGCTCGCGCTTGTGACGGTGACGGCCCTGCTGCTGACCGTTCTGCCGGGGCCGGTGGGCCATGCCGCCGAGACGGCGGGGCACGGCTCGCGCGACTCCGTGGATGCCGGTGCCGGTGCCAGTGCCAGTGCCAGCGCCAGTGGCAGTTCTGGGGGCGGTGCCGATTCCGGGGACGGACGGGCGTGGCCGGTGGGCGGTCCGGGTGGGCTGGTCAGGCGCTTCGAGGCACCGGCCACACCATGGGCCGCCGGACACCGGGGCGTCGATCTCGCCGCCACGGGTGGTGCGGACATCCGGGCGGCCGCCCCCGGGGTGGTCTCCTTCTCCGGCCTGGTGGCGGGCCGGCCGGTGGTCACCGTCACCCACCCGGCCTCAGGATCTCCGCCGCTGCGGACCACCTATCTGCCGGTCACCGGGAGCCTCGCCACCGGCACTACCGTCACGGCCGGCGAAGTGATCGGGCAGCTCACCCCCGGTGCTGTTCACTGCGCCGGCCACGACTGCCTGCACTGGGGGCTGCTGCGCGGCGACCGGTACCTCGATCCCCTGGCCCTCTTCGGAGCCGGTGCGGCCCGACTGCTCCCGCTCGGACGGGAGCGCTGAGAGCGGTGCTCGGACGGGAGCGCTGAGACCGGCTCGATCAGCTCCCGCCCAGGCCGTGCAGGGCGAGCGCGACCGCGGCGTCCGCGATCACTTCCTGGCTCGGGGCCGGTCCACCGGTGGGACGCTGCTCGGCCTGCCGAACGGCGGCCTCCACGATTCCCTGGAGCAGCCCGGCAGCCAGCCGCGGCTGCTCGTGACCGAGGTCCTGGAGGGCCTGGACCACCAGGCCGACGAGCTTGCCGTGGGCCGCCCGGATCCGCTCGCGCGCCGCTTCGTCCAGCTCCAGCGCCGAGATCGCCGCCACCGCCCGGTGCCGAGGGTCCCCGGCCAGCGCGAGCTGACCTCGGACGTAGGCCTCGATCCGGGCCGCCGCGGTGTCGCAGCTCTCCATCCCGGCCTCGATCTCGGCCGCCCAGAGCGGGAAGTCGACCTCGCAGAGCAGCTCGACCACGGCGGCGCGGGAACGGAAGTACTCGTAGACCGAGGAGCGCGCCAGACCGGTGCGCGCCGCGAGCGCGGGGAAGGTCAGGGCATCCATTCCCCCCTCGGTGAGCAGGCTGCGGGCAGCATCGAGGAGGGCTGCCCGCTGCAGCTGTCGGTGCTCGGCCAAAGTGGCCGCTCGGATCTTCGGCACTGTCCCACTGTACGGAGCCCTACACCCCGCCGATACGGCGCCGCGCATGACGGGGTGCGTGGAGGGGATCCGGCAGCAGGCCGGAAGCACCCCGCAGGCGGCCCGCAACGGGTCGGAGCTGCTGAACGATCGGGCGCCGGAGGGGCCGCTACCGGATGGCGGAGGGGCCGCTACCGGATGTCCGACAGCTTGGCTCGCAACTGCAGCACCGACTTGGTGTGGATCTGGCTGACCCGGCTCTCCGTCACCCCCAGCACCTGGCCGATCTCCGCGAGGGTGAGGCCCTCGTAGTAGTAGAGCGTCACGACGGTCTTCTCACGCTCGGGCAGGGTGTTGATCGCCTGTGCCAGCAGTCTGCGCAGCTCCCGGTCCTCGGCCACCTCCACGGGGTTGTCCGCGCCGCGGTCCTCCAGGGTGTCGCCCAGGCTCGGCCGGTCCCCGCCCTCGCCCACCGGGTGGAGCAGTTCGTCCAGCGCCACCACGTTGGCGAGGGAGAGCTGGCTGAAGATGGCGTGCAGGTCCTCGATCGCGATGCCCATCTCGGCCGCGACCTCGGGCTCGTGCGGTGTGCGGCGCAGCCGGGCCTCCAGGGTCGCGTACGTCCGTTCGACCGCCTTCGCCTTCTGCCGCACCGAACGCGGGATCCAGTCCAGGGCCCGGAGCTCGTCGATGATCGCGCCGCGGATCCGGCTGATCGCGTAGGTCTCGAACTTGATGGCCCGATCGATGTCGAACTTCTCGATCGCGTCGATCAGCCCGAAGACACCCGAGGAGACGAAGTCCGCCTGCTCGACGTTGGAGGGCAGACCGACCCCGACCC
The DNA here is from genome assembly GCF_055564815.1 of Kitasatospora sp. NPDC028961. Taxonomy (NCBI): domain Bacteria; kingdom Bacillati; phylum Actinomycetota; class Actinomycetes; order Kitasatosporales; family Streptomycetaceae; genus Kitasatospora; species Kitasatospora sp. NPDC028961. The sequence goes on from NZ_JBVHVO010000024.1 coordinate 30,819, forward strand.
GGCCCGCCACGTATTTGACGAGCGGTGAGTAGTGCAGGATCAGCTGCTCCCGCAATCGCTGGTCGCCCGTCTCCTTGTAGGAGCGCCAGAGCGCTTCCAGCGCCGTGCGGTCGGAGCCGACGCCCGACTCCCGCCGTGGTGCCGGCGTCCCGACGGGAGCGGGCACCTCCGCGGGTGTGGACGTCTCCGCGAGTACGGGCGCGGCGTCCTGGCCCTGGGCCGGGCCGGGGACGGCGGCCACGTCGGGGGCGGTAGCCACTTCGGACGTACCGGCCGCTTCGGAAGCGTCCGGCGGACCGGGCTCGTCCGGCCGACCGGCGTACGCGCCGGTGTGCGCCGGTCGGCCACCCTGCCGGGCAAGGGCCCCCATCGCACCCGTCGCCTTGGGCGGGAACTCGGTCACGGGGCGCCGCTCGGTCCGCGGCCCTCCCGAGGACCGGGCGCCACCGGTCACTCTGTGTCCGGGAATGTGTGTGGGCATGCGTTGGTCTGCGCCGTTCTGCCGAGTCATGTGCTGATAGGGAAGGCATGGCGAGCGTAGCGTGACCGACTCACTGCAATGTGCTACCGCCACTCGGTCGTCCCCCGATCCGGTGGCGTTCGTGTCGCCGGTGCCCGGCGGCGGGGGTGAACGCCTCGACCGGCGATTCACCGCCCCACCTCCCGCCGACGGCGGCGCACCCGGCCGCCTCCCGATTCGTCCTGATCCGCCCGATCGGTCACCGGCCACGCACCAGTCGCCAGTGGGCACCGTGCCGTTCCACGAAGCCGAGTGACCCCAACTCGTAGAGCCGGTGCAGCACTTCGTCCGGCGGGAGACCCGACTGCCGGGCCAGGCGTTCCACCGGCGCACCCTCCGCCGTCGCCGGCACCGCCTCCAGGACCCTCGCCACGACCGGCTCCAGGAGGTCCCTCGGCAGCACCGGCCCGCCGCGCTGGGGCGCGAGGTCGTCACCGATCGCGCCGATCAGCTCGGCCACCTCCGCCGCGTCGGTGACCAGCGTGGCGCCGCCGCGAATCAGGGCGTGCACTCCGGCCGAGAGCTCCGACGTCACCGGACCGGCGACACCCATCGTGTGCCGGTTGAGGTCCCGGGCGCGTCTGGCCGTACTCAGCGCCCCGCTGCGCAACGCCGCCTCGACCACCACCGTTCCTCGGGTGAGGGCCGCGATCACGCGATTGCGCAGCACGAACCGGAACCGGTTCGGGTGCTCCCCCGGTGGAAGCTCGCTCAGCAGCAGTCCCTGGGAGGCGATCCGTCGGATCAACTGGGCGTTGCCCCTCGGGTAGGCCACATCGACCCCGCAGGCGAGGACTCCGATACTCATCCCCCCGACGGCCAGCGCGCCCCGGTGGGCGGCCGCGTCGATCCCGTACGCCGCGCCGGAGGCCACCACCCACCCGCGTTCGGCCAGTTGCGCCGACAGCTCCCCCGCGACGTGCGCTCCGTAGGCCGTGCAGGCCCGCGCGCCGACGACCGCGACCGAGCGGAGGGCGAGCAGTCGCAGGGAACCCGTCCCGGACACCCAGAGCCCGAGCGGTCTGCCGGCTCCCAGGTCGTCGAGTTGGCTCGGCCATTCCGTGTCGCCCGGAATGATGAAGCGTCCACCGGCCGTACGCACTCGCTCCAGGTCCGCGACGGGGTCGACGTCGACCAGCCTGGCCCGGTAGGCGGCGAGCCGCTCCGCGTCCAGGCCCGGATGGTCGGGGACGGTGCCGTCCCGGATCGCCCGGACGACGTCGGCGGCGTCGAGCTGGGTGAGCCACCGGCCCAGGACGGCGTCGCCCGGTTCGCTGAGCCTGCTCAGCGCTGCCCTGGCGAGACGCTCGGGCTCGGCGTCCCGCCCCGCTTCGGAGGGGTGCTGAGGGTGGTTCATCGTCTGGTTCATGCTCAGGTCTCCTTGTCGCTCGGCCGCTGATCGGGTGTCGCGGCAGGTGGACCGGCACGGAGCAGCCGGTCGCCCTTCGGCCCGGCCGGCGGCAGCGGCTCGCCGCCGAGCCGGCCGAAGGAGCGCTCGGTCAACGGCAGCCCCTGCTCCACACCGGTGCGGAGCACCAGGGCCGTCCGTACGTCCCGCTGGTCCGGCCGCTCCCGCCCGGCGAGATCGGCGACCGTCCAGGCGACCCTGAGCACCCGGTCCAGGCCGCGGGCGGTCAGCAGACCGCGCTCCAGCTGTCGCGCGGCATCGTTCAGCGCGTTGGGGCCGAGCTGCCATCGGGTCCGCAGCTCATGGCCGGGCACTTCGGCATTGGTCCGCCACGGTGTGTGCGCCAGCCGTGCCGCCGCGCGCTCCCGCGCGGCAAGCACCCGGGCCGCCACGGTCGCGGTGCTCTCCGCCGTGGTGTCCCGCTCCATCAGCTCGACCCTGGTCACCGGAGCGACCTGGACCTGGAGGTCCACCCGGTCGAGCAGCGGTCCGGACAGCCGCCCCTGGTACCGGCTGACCATCGCCGGAGTGCATTCGCACCCTTCGCCCCGCCGCGAGTACCGCCCGCAGGGGCAGGGATTCGCGGCCAGGCAGAGCAGGAACCTGGCCGGCAGCCTGAGCGATCCGGCCGATCGGGCGATCACCACCTCCCCCGATTCGAGCGGCTGGCGCAGCGCGTCGAGCACCCTGACCGGGAACTCCGGCGCCTCGTCCAGGAACAGCACACCCCGGTGGGCCAGCGAGACCGCACCCGGTCGGGGCAGGCCGCTGCCGCCGCCGACGATGGCCGGCATGGTGGTGGAGTGGTGCGGTGCGCAGTACGGCGCGCAGTCGATCAGTGGCCGACCGGCCGGGAGCAGTCCGGCCACCGAGTGCACGGCGGTGACCTCCAGGGCCTCCTTCTGGGTGAGTGGCGGCAGCAGCGCCGGGAGCCGCTCCGCCAACATGGTCTTGCCCGCGCCCGGGGGACCCTTCAAGTACAGGTGGTGACCACCGGCGGCGGCGATCTCCAGCGCGCGTCGGGCCTCGTACTGGCCGGCGACGTCCGCCAGGTCCAGCCGGGCGGCCCGGTCGTCGGGCAGTCCGCGCACCCCTGCGGTGGGGAGCATCAACCCGGCCATCAGGGGATCCGGGCGGCCGCTGATCCGGTCGGGCGGCTCCTCCGGCTCGGGTGCGCCGGTCAGGACGGCGACGAGCTGCCGCAGGCTGCGCACGCCGATGACGGTCACGCCCGGGACCAGGGAGGCCTCGGCGGCAGTCTGTTCGGCCACCACGACCCGCTGGTAGCCGGCGTCGGCGGCGGCGAGCACGGACGGCAGGATGCCGCGTACCGGGCGCACCCGCCCGTCGAGCCCCAGCTCGCCGATGATCAGCAGTTCGGCGATGGAGGACGGATCCAACCGCTCGGCGGCGGCGAGGACGGCGCAGGCCACCGCGAGGTCGAAGCCGCTGCCACTCTTCGGTACCGAGGCGGGGCTGAGTCCGACGGTGAGCTTTCGCTGCGGCCAGACCTCGCCGCTGTTCACCAGGGCCGCGCGCACCCGGTCGCGGGCCTCGGAGAGGGCTTTGTCGGGCAGACCGACCAGGGTGAAGGCGGCGACTCCGGGCTCCAGATCGGCCTGGACCTCGACGATCACACCGTCGACGCCGACCAGCGCGACGGAACAGGTACGGGCGAAGGCCATCTCAGACCACCCCCCTCAGGTGGTCCACCGAGGCGGCGCCCCGGGCCCGGTTGATGACGGCCACGAGGTCGATCCGGACGCCGCCGGGCGGCACGGGCGGCCACTGCGGGTCCGCCGGCGCGGGGCTGTACCCGGGGCCGGCCAGCCTGGCGAAGTGGCCGGGCCAGCGCTCCGCCACCCAGCGCTCCGCCAATCGCTGGAGGCGGGCGGCCTTGGCTCGGTCGATGGCCTCGCTCGGCTGCTGGAATCCCCGCTCGGAGCGGGTCTTCACCTCACAGACGGCCAGGGTGTCGCCGTCGAGGGCGACGATGTCCAGCTCGCCCTCGACGCAGCGCCAGTTGCGGTCCAGGATCCTGAGGCCGCTCTCGGCGAGCCGCCGAGCGGCGACCCGCTCCCCATAGCGGCCCAGCCCGTTGTTCGTGCCGCGCCCCGACAGGGCCTTCCCCGGACCGCCCCGCTCAGGACCGGCCTGCTCGGGAACGGCTCGCTCAGGACCGGCCTGCTCCGGGTCGGCCTGCTCCGTGCGCGGCGGAGCCGGCCCGTTTCCGAGCCCGGACAGCTCCGCCTGGTGCTCCTCCGGTGCCCTCGCCGCCCTGCGCCGGGCCTGCCCACTCGGTCGGGCCTTGGGCGTCTCACTCTGCTTACGCGTGGTGCGCTTGGTGTCCTGCACGGTGACCACCTCCGACGCGGAGGTTTCCGTGCGACCCGGGGCACGGCCAGAGGGTTGCTATTTCCTGTGGATAACCCGGGCCTGTGGATAACTTCTGTCACTCGCAGGGGTGAGAATCCCGGGAAAGTCGAAATTCCCCTGGACACCGCGGGACCGAGCGGTCCAACGTCAGTTCCCGAACCCGGGCTCGTCCGAGGGCAGCTCCAGATCGCTCTTCGCGAGCTCCTCGATGTTCACGTCCTTGAAGGTCAGCACCCGGACCTTACGGACGAACCGGGCCGGCCGGTACATGTCCCAGACCCACGCATCCGCCATCGACACCTCGAAGAAGACCTCGCCCTGGACCGAGTGCACCTGCAGCTCGTAGTCGTTGGTGAGGTAGAAGCGTCGCTCGGTTTCAATCACGTACTTGAACAGGCCGACGACGTCCCGGTACTCCCGGTAGAGCTTGAGCTCCATCTCGGTCTCGTACTTCTCGAGATCTTCGGCACTCATCCAGGCGTCCCCTCAACTTGTCACGTCCACCCATTGTGGACCACCGCACTCACCCTCAGAGCCTTACCGGCGTGACTGGCGGCCCCTCGGCCAGCAGTCGCCCCACGAAGTCCGCCAGCCCGATCGGATAGATCGTTTCGGCGGTCTCCCCCAGCTCCTCGACCGTCCACCAGCGTGCCGCGAGCAGTTCGGCGTGCTCGTCCCTGCCCATCCTCGAATGATCGAGCACCGTCTCCACGGTCCGGGCCAGGTGGAACCACTGCTCCTGTTCGTAGCGCTGCTCCCGAAAGGAGTACGAAACCGTGTCGTACGCAACCACAGGCCCCAGGTCCACGCCCCGCAGCCCCGTCTCCTCGGCGAGCTCGCGCACCGCGGCCTCGCGAATGCTCTCCCCCGGTTCCAGGCCTCCTCCGGGGGTGAACCACCAGGTGACGTCCGGCACCACCGGATCCGAGCCCCGGAAGAGAAGCAGGCGGTCCTGCCCGTCCAACAGCAGGATCCGTGAAGCCTTGCGGTGCTTGGCCGTCATCGCCGCCCTCCCCCCTCCCCTCGTTCGTCGGGCCGATCCCCTCGATCCTGCCACCCGGCGGGACCTGCCGGGGCGATGTTCGGCAGAGCGATCGGGCCACGGTCACCGGCGGTCGCGCCGCCGTCGGCGCCGGCTCGAACTGAGGCTGCGCCGCCGACCGGGGCGGCGGCGCCCGCCGGAGCGGCGGCTGTGGCACCCCTCAAGCGTCGCGGCGGCGTCCCAGCCGGCGGGCCACACCGGCCGCCCCGCTCACTCCACAGGTCACGACGATCAGCGCCGCGCCTACAACGGTGGCGTAGAAGGCCGGCTCCAACGGTCCCGGCTCGCCGGCCTTCGGCCCACCGAGCGCGTCGAAGGCGGTGGTGCGGGCGAACAGACCCGTCCGGCCGAAGGGCAGAACGGTGGCCTCCACCCGGGCCTCCACCTCGGTGGCGGGGATCGTGCCGCCGTCGACCTCCAGGTGGAGGCGGGAGTCGAGCGACCCCTGCCGGTTGTCTCCCAGCAGGAACAGCCGGCCAGGAGGCACGTCCACGCTGAACGCGCTCCCCTGCGGGCCCTGCGCCTCCAGGTACGGCTCTTCCACCGGCTTGCCGTTGACGGTCAGCCGTTGGTCGTCCCCGATGGTCGCCACGGTGTCCCCGCCGACCGCGACCACGCGCTTGACCATGAGTTCACCGCCCCACGCCTGGTCGCGGAAGACCACGACGTCACCCCGGCCGACGTCCTTGCCGTCGATCTGCCGGGCGACGACGGTGTCCCCGACCTTGAGCGTCGGGGTCATCGAGCCGGTCGGAATGCCGTACGGCCGGTAGTCCAGCGCCATGACCACGAATCCGCCGACCAGCAGGACCAGACCGAGCCCGATCAGCACGCCCTGCAGCACCGCGGCCGGCTTGGGCCGGGACCGTCCGGTCGCGGGCGGGCGGTCCGCCGTCGGTGTCGCGACACTGCTCATCGAAACCATCCACCCCTGCCTGACCCGGGACCGCTCATGGCACGCCGGGGCCACAGGCGGAAAACCCGGCGGGCCGTGGCACGTCCGAGCAGATTACTCGTCGGTACCACGGCCCGCGCAAGACCCGGGGGCGACCCGGTGGTGGTCAGGACTGCTTCGCGCGCTCCGACCGGCCCTTCAGCCGGCGCACCAGCGGAAGCAGGCCGACCGCGCCGACCGCCCCGGCCACGGGCGGAACGAACGGCACGGCCGCCGCCAGACCCTTCTGGTCGAAGGTGTCCGGCACCGGCAGCGTCGACCAGTGGTTGATCGGCCAGGCCACCACGAAGGCCCGTCCGATGACCTCGTCCACCGGAACGGTGCCGCCACCCGGCTGGTCCATGTGGAAGCGGGAGTCCAGCGAGTCCGCGCGGTGGTCGCCCATCACCCAGATCCGGCCGTCCGGCACCTTCACCGGGCCGAAGGGCTTCGTCCCGCAGGGGGTGTTACCGGGGAACACATACGGCTCGTTGAGAGCGATCCCGTTGACCTTGACCGGCCCTTCGCCCTCGCACTCGACGGTGTCCCCACCGACCGCGATGACCCGCTTGATCAGGTCCTTCTCGTTCTCGGAGGGCATCAGGCCGACGAAGCTGAGCACGTCCTGCACCCCCCGCACGAAGGAGTTGTCGCTCTGCTTGGTGGGCTCGTCCGCCAGCCAGCCGCCCGGGTCGTGGAACACCACGACCTCGCCCCGCTCGGGCTCGGCTCCGAACCACGGGGTCAGCTTGTCCACCAGGACGCGGTCACCGACCTGAAGCGTGTTCTGCATCGACTCCGACGGAATGGAGAACGCCTGGACGAAGAAAGTCTTGATCACCAGCGCCAGGACCAGCGCGATGCCGATCAGAATCGGCAGTTCCTTCCAGAACGAGCGCTGCTTGTGCTCCTTGCCGCCGGCCTTCTCCTCCGACCCGCCGTCAGAGCTCACGTCGTCCCGGGCGTCGGAACCGTCGCCCGCACCACTGCCCTGCTCGTCCGCGGACTGAACCGCCGCGTCCTCCGCGGAACTCGAAGACACTGCGGACTCCGTCGACCGTTCCGCCCGATGACCGGAGCCCTCGGGCTCTCCGGCGCCTGAGCGGGCGCCGATCACCAAATCCCCCACAACGTCTCCTCCCAGCTGTGCGGACGCCTGCGCGTCCGCGCTCACAGTGCCGCACAGCGGGCACTACCTCCACCATCGACCGTGCCCCGGCCCCAGGGCCGCCCTCTTGGGGGACACCTGACACCGGCACAGCCTCCGGACGCGGCCGTTGTCGCGTACCGGCCGCACCAGCACTTCTCTATCACTCCCAGGCATCCGGCTCGCGCTCCCACGCACGCCGGCCGGCCCTCCACCGGTCAGCCGGGCCTACTCCCGAGGCCGCCCAGGCCTTCGGCCGATGAGCAGAAGGATGCCCAACACACCCATAACGAGCGGAGGTTCCTTCGGAAGCGGCCCAACATCCATCGCTTCCGGCCCAGTTCCACGGACGTCCGCGGACCGGGCCAGCGAGGAGAGTGAACCCGGCGCATCAAGTTGATGGACCCGGCCGACCGGCCAGGCCACCACGAACGCCTGACCGACCACACCACTCAGTGGGATGGTGCCCTGCCCCGGATTACCCATGTGAAAACGGGAGTCGGCCGACACGTCCCGATGATCGCCCATCACCCAGAGCCGCCCCTGCGGCACCTTCACCTTGAACGGCTGGCGGGACGGCGGGTTGCCCGGCGACAGGTACGGCTCGTCCACCGCCGTGCCGTTGACGCTGAGGCGGCCCTGCTCGTCGCAGCACTCCACGGTGTCCCCGCCGACACCGATCACCCGCTTGATCAGATCCTGCTCGCTGTCGGACGGCAGCAGCCCGACGAAAGTGAGGACCTGCTTCGCCCCGCGAAGCACCGGCCCGTCCGTGGACGGCTTGTGGTCGGCCTCCAGCCAACCACCCGGGTCCTTGAACACCACGACGTCGCCGCGCCCCGGCTCGGCACCGAACCAGGGGGTGAGCTTGTCCACCAGCACCCGGTCGCCGATCTGGATGGTCTGCTCCATCGAACCGGAGGGGATGACGAACACCTGCACCATGAAGGTCTTCATCACCAGTGCCACCAGCAGTGCCACCAGGACGATCAGCGGGATCTCGTGCAGGAGCGAGCGCTTGCGGCGGCGCGCGGCCCGGCGGGCGGTACGCCGACGGTCGGCCCGCCCGCGGATGGGCGTCGCTGCCTCCGGGCCGGTCGCCCCCGGTCCGCGTGCTCCCGCCGGATCGTCCGGTACCGCGTCGGACGGTCGGTCCGCCAGGCGGCCCCTACCTCTGGTCCCCATGGCCACCGGTCCCCCCTACCGCGGCGAACGCCGCCGACCGGTCCAGGCCGGTCCAGTGGCCGACCGGGTAGACCACCCACTCCGCCCGTCCGATCACCTTGCCCTCGGGCACGAACCCGCCACCGGGCTCACCCAGGTGGTCCCGCGAGTCACGGGAGGCATCGCGGTGGTCCCCCATGACCCACAGCTTGCCGGCCGGCACCACCACATCGAAGGCCACCTTCGACGGCTCGTCCCCCGGTGCGAGGTAGGAGGACTCGTCGACCGGCACGCCGTTGACGGTGATCCGCGCGCCCGGCCCGGTACTGGTCACCCGGTCCCCGCCGACGCCGATGACGCGCTTGACGTAGACCGAGTCGTCGGCCGGCGCCAGTCCGAGGTCCCGGACGAGCGAGCGCAGTGCGTTCCCGAACCCGGTCGGCTCGGCCGACCCACGCAGGAAGGAGCCCCTCCCGTCGAAGACCACGACATCACCGCGCTGCGGATGCCCTCCGAAGGAGTAGGCCAGTTGGTTCGCGATCAGGCGGTCGCCCGGGCGCAGGCTGTTCTCCATCGACCCGGACGGCACCGCGAACGGCCGCGCCACGAAGGCGTTCACCAGGAGCAGGGACAGCAGGCAGATACCCACCAGCAGAAGGAGGTCACGCGAGCGCGAACGGGGCGCCACCCCGGGCTCGTCCACCGAAACGTCGGCGGAAGCGTCCGCCGAGTCCTCCACCGAGCCGTCGGCCGAGGTCCTTGCGGATTCCGGGACCGCCTCCCGGGGCGCCTGGGCCTCGGGGACGCGCCGGGTGCCCGGCTCGACCACCGGCTCCACCATCGGCGCCGTGGCGGGCACCGGCGCCGCGGCGGGCGCGGTCGTGGAAACGGCCGCGGACCGCGACGGCGAGTCCGCACCGGTGGGTGCGGGACAGCCGTCGCGGTCCGCGGATGGTTCGTGCGTGCTCATCGGGGGGTGAGCTTACCGTGCGGCAGCCGCGCCCCCTAGAGCGCTCCGATCCCCCGGGGAGTACCGGGGGACGGTGGATCAGCGGTCGCGCTTCTCCTTGATCTTCGCGGCCTTGCCGCGGAGGTCACGCAGGTAGTACAGCTTGGCGCGGCGAACCGCACCGCGGGTCACGACCTCGATCTTCTCGACGACCGGGGTGTGCACCGGGAAGGTGCGCTCCACGCCGACGTTGAAGCTGACCTTGCGAACGGTGAAGGTCTCGCCGACACCGGCGCCGTGGCGGCGGATGACGACGCCCTGGAAGACCTGGACACGAGAGCGGTTGCCCTCGATGACCCGGACGTGGACCTTCAGGGTGTCACCGGCGCGGAAGGCCGGAATGTCGCTACGCAGCGAGGCCGCGTCGACAGCAGCGAGCTTGTTGCTCATGTTGCTCTCCATCGCAGGCGCCACGGGCCGCCCACGGAAGTTCGTCACAATGGGGTTCGCTGCGGGCCGCATCGGTTGGCGATGTTCCCCCCGTGGCGAGGGCACCGGACCACGTGACTCCTACGTGAGGAGACCAGCGACAGACAGCAGCGACCTATTCTTCCACACCATCGACCACAGACCGAAATCGACCGAGGTGCTCGTCCCAGGCCAGGCCGAGGATGCTCAGCGCCTCACGGTCCTTCTTGTCGAAGCCGGCGTACTGCCAGCGCTCGACCAGATCGGGGCGGTTCGCCAGGGTCCGGGCGAAGGCCTGCTCGCGCCGCCAGCGGGCGATCCGGCCGTGGTTGCCGCTGAGCAGGACGTCCGGCACGGTCCGGCCGCGCCACTCGGCGGGCTTGGTGTAGACCGGGCCCTCCAGCAGGTCGGCCATGGCGCCGGGCGCGAAGGAGTCGTCCCGGTGGGACTCGGCGTTGCCGAGCACCCCGGGCAGCAGCCGGGCGATCGCCTCGACCATCACCAGCACGGCGACCTCGCCGCCGGCCAGGACGTAGTCGCCGATCGACACCTCGACCACCGGCATCCGGGTGGCCGCCTCCTCGATCACCCGCCGGTCGATGCCCTCGTACCGGGCCGGAGTGAAGGTGAGCCACGGGCGTCCGGCGAGCTCCTGGGCCAGCTCCTGGGTGAAGGGGCGCCCGCTCGGGGTGGGCACCACCAGCGTGGGCACCTCCCCGTCGGGGCCCGCGCTCAGCACGCCGTCCAGCGCCTCACCCCACGGCTCGGGCTTCATCACCATGCCCGGTCCGCCGCCGTACGGGCTGTCGTCCACCGTGCGGTGGATGTCGTGCGTCCAGCCGCGCAGGTCGTGGACGTGCACATCCAGCTGACCGCGGGCGCGGGCCTTGCCGACCAGGGAGATGTTCAGCGGCTCCAGGTACTCGGGGAAGATCGTGACGACGTCGATCCGCATCCCGTCCTGGACGCCCCGCACCGCGGGCGGCTCCTGCGGCGACAGCTCCTCGGCGGTCACTCCGACTCCTCCGGATCCACCGACTCGTCCGACCCGTCCGACTTGTCCGACCTGTCTGACCCCGCCGACCCGTCCGACGCATCCGCGTCGTCCGACTCGCCCCGCACGACCTCGGCCTGCTCCGGGTCGATCAGGCCGCCCGGCGGGTCGATGACGACGCGCTGGTTCTCCAGGTCGATGGTCGGCACGATGCGGGTGACGAAGGGCACCAGCACCTCCGTCCCGTCGGGCTTCTCCACCGTGAGCAGGTCCTGGTACGGGAGGTGGACGACCTCGGTGAGCTCGCCGACCGGGGTGCCGTCGAGCAGGACGACGTCCAGACCGATCAGCTGGTGGTCGTAGTACTCCTCCGGGTCCTCGGGGCTCTCCTCCGGGTCGACCTCGGCGATCAGGACGGTGCCGCGCAGGGCTTCTGCGTCGTTGCGGTCCTTGACGCCGGCGAAGCGCAGCAGCAGCCGGCCGCTGTGCACCTTGCCGGACTCGACGGTCAGCGGTCCGGCCGACGCGGGGTCGGTGAGGAGGACGGCACCCGGACCGAGCCGGAGTTCCGGCTCATCGGTGCGGACCTCGACACTGACATCCCCCTTGATGCCGTGGGCGCGGCCGATCTTGCCGACGACGAGCTGCACGGTGATCGTTCTCCTGGGTGCTGGGTGCTGGGTGCTGACGCTGGGCACTGGGTGTGGGTGCTGGTACGGGGTACCAACGGTGTGGTCGCCGCGACGGGTCCCGGTGCTGGAGCACAGGGCCGCGGAGGCGGGGGCACGGCGAGAAGGCGGTCGGGAACAGAGAAAGGCCGGCCGGGACGACATGCGTCCCGACCGGCCTCAAGCCTGACGGCTGAACGAGCAGCAGCGTCAGCGAATGCTGTCCACGTCGACCAGGTCGACACGGACGTTGCGACCGCCGAGGGCGCCGACAACGGTGCGCAGTGCACGCGCCGTGCGGCCGCCCCGGCCGATCACCTTGCCGAGGTCATCGGGGTGCACACGCACCTCGATGGTGTTCCCCCGACGCAGGTTGCGCGAACGCACCTGCACCTCGTCGGGGTGCTCGACGATGCCCTTCACCAAGTGGTCGAGGGCGTCCTCGATCACGATCAGGCCTCGACGGCGGCGTCGGCGTCAGCCTCCGCCTTGTCCGACTTCTTGGCCTTCGGGGTGATGGCAACACCGGTGGTGGCGTCCTCGAAGCCGGCGACGGCCTTCGCGAACAGGTGCGAGAAGTCCTCGACCTTGGGCTCGGCAACCAGCAGCGGAGCCGGGGCCGGCAGGCCCTTGAACTTCTGCCAGTCGCCGGTCAGCTTGAGGATGGCGAGAACCGGCTCGGTCGGCTGGGCGCCGACGGACAGCCAGTACTGGGCGCGCTCGCCGTCGACCTCGATCTTCGAGGGGTTGTAGGTCGGCTGGTAGATGCCGATCTCCTCGATCGCGCGGCCGTCACGCTTGGTGCGCGAGTCGGCGACGACGATGCGGTAGTGCGGGGAGCGAATCTTGCCGAGACGCTTGAGCTTGATCTTGACTGCCACGGGAGTGGATTCTCCTGGTGTTGACGTGGGTGAGCGGCCGCACCGTCGCGTGGGGTTGCGAGGCTGGCCGTTCAAGGGACACGCCAGCCGTAGGAGAGAGGGGTCCTGCTCGGCTGCCGAGTACTCAGCTGTCCATTCTGCCATACCGGCGCGAACCGCCTCGCCGCCGCCCGCTCGGCCCGACCGCCACCGACCACGGCCCGAAGCCGCCCGGTCAACGCTCGGTCACGCCCAGAAGCGCTCGTCCGGCACTGGCCCGGCATCCGACCGGCACTCGCCCGGCAACCGACCGGCAACCGACCGGCACAGCCACTCCCCGGAGCCGCCCGGCCGACACCCGGCCACGGCCCACCACCGCCCCTCACCGGCCCACCACTCGGACCGCCACACCACCGGCCGGCGCGGTCCACCCGCGGCCGACCGCCGAAACAGGTCGACCGGGAGCCCCCGCTCCCGGTCAGCCCAACACATCACAGCCGCCGGTCAGGGCCGCCGATCGGTCGTCCCGATCAGCCCTGCCGGCCGAGGCCGTCGATCGCTCCGGCCGGACGCACTGCCCGCACAGTCGCCGGCCGGCTCCCCACGCTACGCGATCTTGAACGGCTGCTGGCAGGCACCGCAGACGATGGACGCCTGCGCGAGGACCGACGGCACGACGCGGACGTTGCGCCCGCACCCGCAGACCGCCTTGACCCGGACGCCGCCCCCGGAGGAGCCGTGCCGGGCCGCCGGACCGCGGAAGGCGCGCGAGACGCCGTCCCCGGCCACCGCCTCCTGGTGGGCGCCGAGAGCCCGGTCCAGCCGCTCGATGGTCTCGGCGTACCGCTCCTGCGTCTCCTTGAGCATGGTCACCTGGGAGAAGCCGCTGCTCGCATGCGGCTCGACCGGGTGCGCCAGGCCCAGCTCGGAAGCCAGGAGCAGGAAGCGCCGGTTGTGGTAGCGGCCGGCCCGCGAGGTGTCCCGGATGTCCCGGGCCGCGGCCAGACCGTGGGCAGCCTCGTGGAGGAGCCGCTCGAAACCGAGCCGCGTGCCACAGGCCGAGGAGGACTCGCCGATCAACGCCTCGGGCGAGGCGAGGTCGGGGAGGTCCTGATGGAAGGCCTGGATGTCACTCCAGGCGGCGGCCAGTTCGGCCGCGAGAACGAGGGGCTGTGTCGTGCTCACGCTAGACCAACGACGGAGTGCGAGCCGATGTTCCGCGTGTTCCCGATCTCCTGGAATTCCCAGGAAACTCTCAGGAATGTACGAGCGCGCGCGAAATGCGCGTTCCGGATCTGACGCAAGACCAACCCCCTGCCGGTTTGGGCCCGTCGTAGCTCGGCGGACCTCGTCATTTCCGTCCGGGGGGCGGGCTGTCGCACCCAGGACGTACGGCCCGTGGTCCTGTCGAGTTGACAGGGCCACGGGCCGTACACCGTACCGCTATTCCGTTAATACCGGCAGTTGACCGGCCAGTAGGGATGTCGACTGGTGAGACGGGCGGCGGACGGTTACCGCCGGAATTCCCGACGGCGGTTGTCGACCGGATGTCCGACGGATGTCTCACGGTTGTCGGGCAGCTGCCGGATCATTGCCGTCCGCTGCCAGAAATCGCCAGTACCTGTCGGTTTCCAACATCGACGACCAACGTCAGCCATCGCCTCGCCCGGGGCGTCCCGAGACCGCACCAGGCCCGTCCGGCGGGCCGCGGGTCAACCGGCCCGAGATCCGCCGGTCCGCCCACGTCCGAGCGGTCCCAGCGGTCCCAGCAGCCCGAGCCCGAACGGCCCCAGCGGTCCCAGCGGCCCCAGCAGCCCGAACGGCCCAACCGACCCGAACGCCCCCACAGACGCAGACCCGCCGGCGCACCGCTGTCGGTGCGCCGGCGGATCCGCGCGCCGTTCAGTGGGCGGCGCGGGCCGGTCGGTGGACGTGGCCGGTCAGCGGCCGGGCAGTCGCCGGTCAGCGGCCGATCAGTAGGCGCGGGCCACGATCGCGATGTTGCCGTCCTGGTCGTCCGTCTGCGGCACCGAGCCGTCGGCGGCCACGATGCAGCGCACCGAGACGCCCTGCTCGGCCAGCTTGGCCTCGCCCTCCGGGCCCAGCTCGGCCCAGGAGATCCGGCCCCAGCCGGTGGCGGCGGCCTCGACGGCCTCGTCCAGGTTGGTCACGTCGACCGTGCGGGACTCGCGGCGCTCGCGGGACTGGCGCAGCAGCAGCGCCTGGTCCTCCTCCAGGACACCCGGGAGCAGCTCGGCCAGCGCGTCGATCGAGACCGGCTCCTTGCCGCCGGGGATGCGGCGGGCCAGCATCGCGGTGCCGTTCTCCAGGTCGCGCGGGCCGACCTCGATGCGCAGCGGCACGCCCTTGAGCTCCCAGTCCACGGCGCGGCGGCCGAACGGGGTGTCGGTGCGGTCGTCGACGACCACGCGGATGCCGACGGCCTCCAGCCGGGCGCCGATCTCGCGCACCTTGGCGATGACCGCGTCGTCGCCCTTGATGGCGAGGACGACGGCCTGGACGGCGGCCAGGCGCGGGGGCACCCGCAGGCCGTTGTCGTCGCCGTGGGACATGATCAGGCCGCCGACCATACGGGTCGAGACGCCCCAGGAGGTCTGCCAGACGTACTCGCGCTCGGCGCCCTGGAGCTGGTAGGTGGTGTTGAACGCCTTGGCGAAGTTCTGGCCCAGCTCGTGGCTGGTGCCCATCTGCAGCGCCTTGCCGTCGCCCATCATGCCTTCGAGGGTGAGGGTGTTGATCGCGCCGGCGAAGCGCTCCTTGGCGGTCTTGCGGCCGAGCACGACATCGATGCCGAGCACGTTGGTCATGAAGTCGCCGTAGACCTGGGTGTGGATCATCGAGGCGTACTCACGGGCGTCCTCGTACGTGGCGTGGGCGGTGTGGCCCTCCTGCCAGAGGAACTCGGTGGTCCGGAGGAAGACCCGCGGACGCAGCTCCCAGCGGACGACGTTGGCCCACTGGTTGATCAGCAGGGGCAGGTCGCGGTGGCTCTGCACCCACTTCGAGAAGTACTCGTTGATGATGGTCTCGGAGGTCGGCCGGACGACGACCGGCTCGTCCAGCTGCTTGCCGCCGCCGTGGGTGACCACGGCGAGCTCGGGGGCGAAGCCTTCGACGTGCTCCGCTTCCTTGGTCAGGTAGGACTGCGGGATGAACATCGGGAAGTAGGCGTTCTGCGCGCCTGCCTTCTTGATGCGGGCGTCCATCTCCTGCTGCATCCGCTCCCACAGGCCGTAGCCGTACGGTCGGATGACCATGGTGCCGCGCACCGGACCGTTGTCGGCCAGCTCAGCCTTGTTGATGAGGTCCTGGTACCAGCGCGGGAAGTCGTCCGCCTGGGGGGTGAGAACGGGTGCCTTTGCCATGGGGCGAATGGTACGGGGACAAGGGGCCTGACTTCGAATCCGTTCCACGGAACCGGTTCGCGCGCAAGCCGTCCCCTTCCCGCCCGGGCCGGGACGGTGCCCGGGCCGCCCGGCGGCCGAAGGGCGCCCCGGTTCCGCCAGGGGGCGCACGACCGCGACACGCGCGCACCACCCTGCACCCCTCTGGACGCCGCGCCCGAGCCGCTGTTCGCTGGAGTGGGGCGGGACTTTGGGGGAGCCGTAGCAGGACACCGAAGGACCGGATGGGAGGCCGCGATGGCTTCAGCTCGAACGACCGGCACGACCGTACGACCCACAGGCGCACATCCGCACGACCGGCGGGCCGCGGGGGCGTGGCCCGCGCGGGCGCGCGACTGGGCGGAGATCCAGGAACGCATGCTGGTACCGCTCTACGAGGCGGTCTACGCCCGGCTGGAGGTCGGCCCGGCGAGCAGCGTGCTCGGCCTGGGCTGCCGCTCCGGCCTGGCGCTGCTGCTGGCCGCCGGGCGGGGTGCCCAGGTCGCCGGTCTGGAGCCGCACGACGAGCTGCGCGAGCTGGCGCGGGACCGTCGGCTGAAGGTGGGCGCGGGTGCCCGGCCACCGGCGGAGGTCCCCCGCTCGGCCTATTCGCTGGTCACGGTTTTCGAGCAGCTGCCGGGGGCCGCCGATCCGCAGCGCGTGGTGACCGACGCGGCCCGGCTGACGCTGCGCGGCGGGCACGTGGTGCTGGCCGCCTGGGGCCCGCCGGAGCGCTGCGAGAGCGCGGCCGTCCTGGACGTGGCCCGGCGGATGGCCGGGCGCACCACCGCACGCGACCCGTTCGGGCTGAGCACGCCCGGCGCCCTGGAGGACCTGCTCGGGCCGGCCCGCCTGCGCCCGGCCGGCAGCGGCCGGGTGAGCTGCCCGTTCGCCTATCCGGACCTGGACAGCGCGGTGCGCGGACTGCTCTCCACCGGTCTCTACGACGCGGCGGCGGAGTTCTCCGGGCTGTCGCTGGTGGCGAAGGAGCTGGAGGAGGCGCTGCAGCCGTACCTGCGGCCGGACGGCTCGGTCCGGATGGAGAACGTGTTCCGGTACCTGATCGCCGACCAGCCGCGGTAGCCCGACCGGCCCGGGAGCGACCGGCCCCGGAGTGACCGGCCCCGGAGCGACCGGCCCCGGAGCGACCGGCGAGCGACCGCGTGGCCCACAGCGCGACAGAACCGCACCACAGCACCACCGAGCCGCCGAACAGCGAACAGCCGAGCCGCACCACCGGACAGCCCAGCCGCCGCACCGCCCCACCACCGGAGCCGGAACGGGGGCGCCCGCAGCCATCGCGGACGCCCCCGTTCGGCCGGCTCACGCCTGGTCGAGCGCCTTCCGGGGCACCCCGGCGGCCCGGTACGCCGCCTCCTCGTCCAGCGTCTCGGCCTCCAGCAGCGCGGCCGCCAGCGCGTCCAGCCTGGCCCGCTGCTCGGTCAGCAGCCGCACCGCCTCCTCGTAGCACTCGGCGACGATCCGCCGGGCCTCCTCGTCGACCGCGTCCAGCGTGGTCGGCGCCGCGGAGAGCCCGTACGCGCCCTGCGGGTCGGAGGGGACGGCCGTGAGCCGGCCGACCCGCTCGCTCATCCCCCAGCGGCCGGCCATCCCCCGGGCGATGTTGGTGACCTGCTCCAGGTCGCTCTCCGCACCGGTGGTGATCACCCCGTAGACCACCTGCTCGGCGGCCATCCCACCGAGCGCGCCGATGATCCGGCCGCGCAGGTAGGGCTCGGTGTACGAGTAGCGGTCGGTCTCGGGGGTGGACAGGGTGACGCCGAGGGCGCGGCCGCGCGGCACGATGGTGATCTTGCGGACCGGGTCGGCGCCGGGCTGGAGCATGCCGAGCAGGGCGTGGCCGCTCTCGTGGTACGCCGTGCGCTCCCGCTCGGCCTGCGGCATGACCAGCGGCCGGACGGCGCCCAGCTGGACCTTCTCCAGCGCGTCCGAGAGGTCCCGCTCCCCCACCGCGTCCTGCTTGCGCTTGACGGCCAGCAGGGCGGCCTCGTTGACCAGGTTCGCCAGCTCGGCGCCGGTCATGCCGGGGGTGACCTTGGCCAGCTGGTGGAGATCGGTGTCCCCGGCCAGCGGGACGGTCCGGGTGTGGATCCGCAGGATGGCCGCGCGGCCGTCGCGGTCCGGCGGGCTGACGGTGATCCGCCGGTCGAAGCGGCCGGGGCGCAGCAGGGCCGGGTCGAGGACGTCCGCCCGGTTGGTGGCGGCGATGACGATGACGCCCTCGGAGCCGGTGAAGCCGTCCATCTCGGTGAGGATCTGGTTGAGCGTCTGCTCGCGCTCGTCGTGGCCGCCCATGCCGCCGCTGCCGCCGCGCTGGCGGCCGATGGTGTCGATCTCGTCGATGAAGACGATCGCGGGGGCGACCTTGCGGGCCTCCGCGAACAGCTCCCGGACCCGGCCGGCGCCGACGCCGACGATCATCTCGATGAACTCCGAGGCCGAGGCGGAGAAGAACGGCACGTCGGCCTCGCCGGCGACGGCCCGGGCGAGCAGGGTCTTGCCGGTGCCGGGCGGACCGGCGAGCAGCACCCCGCGCGGCATCTTGGCGCCGAGCCGCCGGTAGTGCTGCGGGTTCTTCAGGAAGTCGACCACCTCGGCGAGTTCGGCCTCGACCTCGTCGATGCCGGCCACGTCGGCGAAGGTGGTGCGCTTGCCCTGCTCGGCGGTGACCGGCTTGGGCGGGGCCTTGCGGCCGAGCGGGCCGCCGCCCATGCCGCCGGCCATCCGGCGGGCCAGCAGCACCCAGATCAGGATCAGCAGGAGCATCGGGGCGAGCGAGATCAGCAGGTTGGCGAGGAAGCTGCGCTGCTGGACCACCGGCTTGGCGGTGACCTCGACGCCCTGCTGCTGGAGGGTGGTCCAGAGGCTGTCGCCCGCGAAGGACGGGCGCTGGGTGTCGAACTCGGTGTAGTCGCCCTTGGCGCCGTCCGGCTTGGGCGCCGCGCTCTTGAGGGTGCCCTCGATGGAGTCGCCCTTGGAGTAGATCTTGGTGACGT
The DNA here is from genome assembly GCF_055564815.1 of Kitasatospora sp. NPDC028961. NCBI lineage: Bacteria > Bacillati > Actinomycetota > Actinomycetes > Kitasatosporales > Streptomycetaceae > Kitasatospora > Kitasatospora sp. NPDC028961. The sequence goes on from NZ_JBVHVO010000024.1 coordinate 49,770, forward strand.
TGCCGTTGTTGAGCTGGTTGTTGAACTCCGTGTAGGAGATCGTCGTCGCGCCGGCGTTGCCGAAGAAGGACAGCAGCAGGTCGGTGATCAGGAACACCACGAGGGCGGTGAGCACGAGGCCGATCCAGCCGCCGGGCATCTTGCGACGGGGCGGCTGCGGGGGTGGGGCACCCTCGGAGCGCCAGGGCTGGTCGGGGGTCCGGCGCGGCGGTACGGGATCGGTCACCTGTCGGACAATACGGACATTCATCCGGGTGAGACAGCCGCAACGCCGCGCCCGTACGGCCGCACCACGGGCACCCGGGGCGCCCCGGACACCCGCCACGCCGCGCCGCTCACCCCGCCTCGGCGCCGCGCCGCTCCCCCCGCGCCGCTCTCCCGCCCCGCGCCGCGCTACTCCCCCGCGCCGGGCCACTCCTCGGCGGTCAGCGCGAACCGCTCGTGGTCCCGCCAGGCGCCGCTCAGGAACAGCATCCGGGGCGTGTACCCCTCGTGCCGGAAGCCGAGCCGCTTGGCCAGCCCGATCGAACGCGCGTTGTCCGGCTGCACGTTGATCTCCAGGCGGTGCAGGCCGAGACCACCGGCCGTCTGCGGGGCGAAGCAGCGGTCCAGCACCAGCCGCATGCCCTCGCTCATCCGGCCGGTCCCGGCGAACGGCACGTACGAGTCGTAGCCGAGCGCGCCGTTGCAGAACCGGCCCATCACGATGTTGGCGACGTTCACCTTGCCGACCAGCCCACCGGTGGCCTGATCGACGATCAGGAAGGTGCGCAGACCGGCGCCCTGGCGCTCCAGGAGATCGGGGAGCCCGTTCGGCTCGACCGGGTTCCACCGCCCGATGTGCTCGGCGGACCGGCGGACGGCCTCGGCGTACGGAACCTCGTCGTCGGCCCGTGGGGCCCTGATCGTCACTCTCACCCCACCATCATCGGACATGTGAACGGCCCGCCACCCGGATACCCCGGGTGGCGGGCCGTTCGAACGCCGACGGCGGCCCCGGACGGTGCCGGGGGCGGGCCGGTGCCGCGGGAACCGCGGCAGGACCTACAGGACCTACAGCAGGTCCTTGAACTCCTTGGGCAGCTCGAAGTCGGACGGGCCCTTGCCCGCGCCGAGGCCGAAGGCGCCGCCCTGGGCCGGCGGCTGGCCGGCGCCCGGGCCGAGCGCGCGGCGCTCGGCGGCCGCGGCCTCCTCCTGCGCGCGCTTCAGCGGGTTGCCGCTCTTGCGCTTGCCCTTGGCGGCCGGGGCCTTCTTGGCGGACTTCTTCGAGCCGCCGCCCATTCCCGGGATCCCCGGCATACCGGGGATGCCCTTGCCGGAGGCCATCGCCGACATCATCTTGCGGGCCTCGAAGAACCGCTCGACCAGGTTGTTGACCTCGCCGACCTGGACGCCCGAACCCTTGGCGATGCGCAGCCGGCGCGAGCCGTTGATGAGCTTGGGGTCGGTCCGCTCGGCCGGGGTCATCGACTTGATGATGGCGCCGACGCGGTCGACGTCCTTGTCGTCGATGTTGTTGATCTGGTCGCGGATCTGGCCCATGCCGGGCAGCATGCCCAGCAGCTTGGAGATCGAGCCCATCTTCCGGACCTGCTCCAGCTGGTCCAGGAAGTCGTCGAGCGTGAAGTCCTTGCCGCCGCCCTGCAGCTTGGAGGCGATCTTCTCGGCCTCGGCCTGCGAGAAGGTCTGCTCGGCCTTCTCGATCAGCGAGAGCATGTCGCCCATGCCGAGGATGCGCGAGGCCATCCGGTCCGGGTGGAAGGCGTCGAAGTCGTCGACCTTCTCGCCGTTGGAGGCGAACATGATCTGCCGGCCGGTGACGTGCGCGACCGACAGGGCGGCGCCACCGCGGGCGTCGCCGTCGAGCTTGGACAGCACCACACCGGTGAAGTCGACACCGTCGAGGAAGGCCTGCGCGGTGGTGACCGCGTCCTGGCCGATCATCGCGTCGACGACGAACAGGACCTCGTCCGGGTTCACCGCGGCCCGGATGTCGGCGGCCTGCTGCATCAGCTCGGCGTCGATGCCCAGACGGCCGGCGGTGTCGACGACGACGACGTCGTACTGCTTCTGCTTGGCGTACTCGATCGAGTCGCGGGCGACCTGCACCGGGTCGCCGACGCCGTTGCCCGGCTGCGGGCCGTAGAAGGCCACGCCCGCGCGCTCCGCGACCACCTGGAGCTGGTTGACGGCGTTGGGGCGCTGGAGGTCGCAGGCGACCAGCAGCGGGGTGTGCTTCTGCTGCTTCAGCCAGTGGCCGAGCTTGCCGGCGAGGGTGGTCTTACCGGCGCCCTGGAGGCCGGCGAGCATGATCACCGTGGGGCCGCTCTTGGCGAACCTCACCCGGCGGGTCTCGCCGCCGAGGATCGCGATGAGCTCCTCGTTGACGATCTTGATGATCTGCTGGGCGGGGTTCAGCGCGCCGGAGACCTCGGCGCCGAGGGCCCGCTCCTTGACCTGCTTGATGAAGGCCCGCACGACCGGCAGCGCGACGTCCGCCTCCAGCAGCGCGATGCGGATCTCGCGGGTGGTGGCGTCGATGTCCGCCTCGCTGAGGCGGCCCTTGCCCCGGAGGTTCTTGAACGTCGCTGCGAGGCGATCGGAAAGGGTGTCGAACACGTCGTCGCGGGTCCTCTGCGGCATCGGGATCAGTACGGTCGTCGCCCCCAAGGGTATCCGTCCGCCCTGGCAACGGTCTCCACCCCCGGACGAACCGGCCCGGGGGCGCCCGGAGCGGGCGGCTCCGACGGCCGCCCGCAGGCCCCGCGGCCGCCCCGCGAGGGCGGCGACGGGGCCCCGGCGGGCGTCGGGGCCCGGTCAGCCCAGCGCCGCCCGGACGGCCTGCGCCACCTCCCCGGCCCGCCGGCCGGAGAGCGGCCGGCCCGCCTGGTCGGTCAGGTAGAAGGAGTCCACGGCCTCCGCCCCGAGCGTGCTGACGTGCGCCGTCCGGACCCGGACGCCGGCGCCGTCCAGGGCCCGGCCGATCCGGTGCAGCAGGCCGGGGGCGTCATGGGCGCGCACCTCCAGCACCGTCGCCGTCGCCGAGGCCACCTCGGGCGCGACGGCGACCACCGGTGGCGGGGTGGGGATGCCGCGCCGGCGCGGGGCGGCCGCGTCGCGCTCGGCGAGCCGCCGCGAGACGTCCAGCGAGCCGTCCAGCGCCCGGCGCAGGTCGGCCCGGAGCCGGGCCGCCTCGGGCAGCTCGCCGAACTCGGCGGCCACCGTCCAGGACAGCAGCAGCACCGGGCCGGCGCCGATCGGGTCCAGCTCGCGCAGGCCCGCCGAGCGGACGGTCAGCCGGTGCAGGGCCAGCACCCCGGCGACCGTGCCGAGCAGACCCGGCCGGTCGGGCACGGCGAGGGTCAGCCGCACGCCCATCGGCTCGGTGCCCGGCTGGTCGTCCCCGTCGGCCTGGGCCAGCAGCGAGAGCGCCGGACCGCCCGTCCGGGCCGCCTCGACGGCGAGCCGCTCCTGTTCGGCGGTCGGCGCCGCCTCCCCCGCGTGGGAGCCCCACCGGCCCGGGTCTGGCGACGGGTACGCGCCGGCCAGCCGGTCGGCGGCCCGGGCCGCCAGGCCCTCCACCAGCGAGGCCCGCCAGCGGCTCCAGGCGGCCGGGCCGGTGGCGGTCGCGTCGGCCTCGGTCAGCGCGTGCAGCAGCTCCAGCTGCGGCAGGGTGACGACCACCTTGGTGATCGCCTCCACGGTGGCGGGGTCGTCCGGATCCCGCCGGGTCGCGGTCTCCACCAGCGTCAGGTGGTGGCGGACCAGCACGGCGAGGGTCTCCACGGACTCGTGGTCGAAGCCCATCCGGGCGGCCACGTCGCGGACGATCACCTCGCCCGCCTCGCTGTGGTCGCCGGGCCAGCCCTTGCCGATGTCGTGCAGCAGCGCCGCGACCAGCAGGAGGTCCGGCCGGGCCACCCGGCGGGTCATCGCGGCGGCCCGCACGGCCGTCTCCACCAGGTGCCGGTCGACCGTCCAGCGGTGCACCGCGTTGCGCTGCGGGCGGCAGCGCACGCGCTCCCAGTCCGGCAGCAGCCGGGTGATCAGCCCCTCCGCCTCCAGCGCCTCCCAGACCGGCAGGCAGGCCTCCCCGGCGCCGAGCAGGGTGACCAGTTGCTCGCGCGCCTCGTCCGGCCAGGGCACCGGCAGCGGGCGGCACTCGGCGGCCAGCCGGCGGACCGTCGCGTAGGAGATGGTGAGCCCGTTCTGCGCCGCCGCGGCCGCCGCGCGCAGCGGCAGCACCGGGTCGGCGGCCGGGCGGGCCCCCTGGGCGAGCACCGCCTCGCCGTCCTGCTCGACGACGCCCTCGGCGAGCGGTCGGCGCTGGACCGCGCCGCGGGCCACCGCGCCGCCGCCCCGACCGGTGCCGGTGAACGGGAAGGAGAGCCGGGAGGAGCGCCGGCCCCGGGTGGTCCTGGCGGCCAGCACCCGGTCCACCGCCCGCCAGGTGACGTCACTCGCGTAGGCGATGGTCCGCGCGGCCTCGTACACCTGGCGCAGCAGGGTGTCGGCGTCCAGTACGCCGAGCCGTTCGGCGACCTGGTCCTGGTCCTGGAGGCTGAGCCGCTCCGTGGCCCGGCCGGTGACCAGGTGCAGCGCGTCCCGCACGTCCGCCAGCCGCAGGGCGGCGGCGTCCAGGCCGTCGCGCGGGGCGTCGGCCAGCCAGGTGGCGGCGATCGCGTTGAGCGCGACCACGTCGCGCAGGCCGCCGCGGGCCTCCTTGAGGTCCGGCTCCAGCAGGAAGGAGAGCTCGCCGTGGCGCTCGGCCCGCTCGCGGCCGAGTTCGCGCAGCTCGGGCAGGCGGTTCGGGGCGCCGGCGCGCCAGTCGGCGAGCACGGCGGAGCGCAGCCCGGCGGTGAGCTCCCGGTCGCCGGCGATGTGCCGGGCGTCGAGCAGGCCGAGCTGGGCCTTGAGGTCGTCGGCGGCGACGGTCCGAGCCTCGGCGAGGGTGCGGACGGAGTGGTCGAGCGAGGCGCCGGCGTCCCAGACCGGGTACCAGATGCGTTCGGGCAGTTCCGGGTCGAGCGGACCGTCGTGCAGCAGCAGGACGTCGAGGTCGCTGCGCGGGGAGAGTTCGCCGCGCCCGTAGCCGCCGACCGCGACCAGGGCGACGCCGGCCGGGGCACCGGCCGCCGCCAGCAGTCCGGCCAGCCACTCGTCGGTGAGCGCGGCCAGCGCGGTGCGGCGGGCGGTTCCGACGAGGCCGGGCGTGTCCAGCAGTCGGGCCCGGGCGGCGCCGTGGTCGGGCGGGCCGTCGTCCCCGGACGGGCGCACGGGGGGAGTCGCGGGAGTCGCGGGCCCGGCGGCGGGCCGGGAGGGCGGGTCTGGCTGCGTGGTCATCGGGGGTCCCGTCCGTCGTCGTCCGGTCTGAGCGCGCGCTGGTCGAGCGGGCGGCGCCCGGGTCGCGCGGGGAACGCCGATTCGCGCGAGGAGCGCTGATACGCCGTCAGCGGACCCGCGACCACGGGGTGGTCACGGGCCCGCCGGCGGGATCGTGCTGAATGCTAGGCCCTGTCCTGGAGGAAGGGGTCCTGGTCAGAGGGCGTCGGGGCCGCGCTCACCGGTCCGGACCCGCACGGCGGTCTCGACCGGGACGCTCCAGACCTTGCCGTCGCCGATCTTGCCGGTCCGGGCGGCCTTCACCAGGACGTCGATCAGCTGGTCGGCGTCGTCGTCCTCGACCAGGACCTCGATTCTGACCTTGGGTACCAGGTCCACGGTGTACTCCGCCCCCCGGTAGACCTCGGTGTGACCTCGCTGGCGGCCGTAACCGCTCGCCTCGGTGACGGTCAGCCCGTGCACCCCGAAGGCCTGCAGGGCGGCCTTCACGTCGTCCAGGCGGTGCGGCTTGATGACTGCGGTGATGAGCTTCATCAGGCGTCGACCCCGGTCTTCTCGGTGTTCTTCCCGGCGGCCCTGGCGGCGGGCCCGGACGTGGACTCGGCGACCACCGCGGCGGCCGTCCTGGCCGGGCCGGCCCCCAGCGCGCTGAAGTCGTAGGCGGACTCGGCGTGCTCGGCCTGGTCGATGCCGGCCACCTCGACCTCCTCGGCGACCCGGAACCCGACCGTGCTGTCGATCGCCTTGGCCAGCAGCCAGGAGACGACGAAGGAGTAGGCAGCGACCACGGCCACGCCCATCGCCTGCTTGCCGAGCTGCTCCAGGCCACCGCCGTAGAACAGGCCCTTGGCGGTCTGGCCGACGGTGCCGGTGGCGAAGAGGCCGACCAGCAGCGAGCCGATGGCACCGCCGACCGCGTGCACGCCGACCACGTCGAGCGAGTCGTCGAAGCCGAAGCGGTACTTGAGGCTGATCGCCGCGGCGCAGACGGCGCCGGCGATCAGGCCGATCGCGACCGCGCCGAGCGGGCTGACCGAACCGCACGCGGGGGTGATGGCGACCAGACCGGCCACCGCGCCGGAGGCGGCGCCCAGCGTGGTGAACGCGCCGTGCCGCAGCTTCTCGTAGATCAGCCAGCCGAGCAGCGCGGCCGCCGTGGCCACCTGGGTGTTGACGAAGGCCATCGCGGCGACGCCGTTGGCGGCCAGCGCCGAGCCCGCGTTGAAGCCGAACCAGCCGAACCAGAGCAGCCCGGAGCCGAGCATGACCAGCGGCAGGCTGTGCGGGCGCATCGGGTCCTTCCGGAAGCCGACCCGCTTGCCCAGCACCAGGCAGAGCGCCAGGCCCGCGACGCCCGCGTTGATGTGCACGGCGGTGCCGCCGGCGAAGTCGATCACGCCGTTGCGGTCACCGAGCCAGCCGCCGTTGCCGCCGTCGAAGAAGAAGACCCAGTGCGCGACCGGGAAGTAGACGACGGTCACCCAGAGGGCGATGAACAGGCCCCAGGCGGTGAACTTGGCGCGGTCCGCGACGGCCCCGCTGATCAGGGCCGGGGTGATGATCGCGAACATCAGCTGGAAGGCGGAGAACGCGGTGACCGGGATGGTCCCGGTCAGGTCGTTCAGCCCGACCCCGTGCATTCCGAGGAAGTCCAGGTTGCCGATCAGCCCGGCGCCGGCGTCGGGGCCGAAGCTGAGCGAGTACCCGTAGAGGACCCAGAGCACGCTGACGATGCCCAGCGAGAGGAAGCTCATCGCCAGCATGTTGAGTGTGCTCTTGGCCCTGACCATGCCCCCGTAGAAGAAGGCCAGCCCGGGGGTCATCACCATGACCAGGGCCGCGCAAATGAGCACGAAGGCGGTATCGCCCGCGCTGAAGCCGTCCGGCATCGGCGTCTCCTCATGAATGGAAGCCGCTCCACACCCGGGATACCTGTCCCGTGCCACCCGGGGTGTCGGCGATGGGAGGAGCGTGCCGAAGTCGGGTTTCGACCGATGCGACCCGGTGTTTCGCGACCGTGACGACGGCGACGCGCGGGTTACGCCTACGTGAACCACGGCCGTGCCGCCGGGCCCGGTGGGTTACCGTGCCGCCCCGCGGCACGCGCGGTGCCGGACACACCACCGACCGTGGCGGCGGCGGCCGTCACGGTCGGTGGGGGCTGAGGAGGCTCAGGGGGCCGGGGGGCGGGAAGGCTGGGGGGGCGGGCGCCGGTGCGGGTCAGACCACCGAGACGTACTCCGGGATGTCCTGGACCACCCGCTCCTTGAGCCGGCTGATCGCGTCCACCCCGCCGTACCGGGCGGCAGCGGCCTCGGTGGTCTTGCGGACCCTGGAGTTGAGCCGCTCGGAGCGCACCTTGGTGGCGATCTCCACCGCCTGCTCGGCCATCACCACGGCCTGCTCGGGCTCACGCTGCAGCAGGTGCACGCTGGCCATGCCGATCAGGTTGAAGGCGTAGGAGCGGACGTGGTCGCCGTCCTGGCGGAAGAGGTCGACCGCCCGCTCCATGACCGGGGCGGACATCGAGGCGTACAGCTCGGCCCGGTCCGAGTGGTAGGCGAGGTCGCGGAAGGAGTGCGCGTTCTCGGCGTTCAGCTCGGCCGGCGAGAAGAACTTCAGCCAGTCCGGGTCGCCGTCGCCCTCGCGGATGTCGGTGAAGGTGTCCTCGGCCAGCCGGACCGCCCGGGCGCAGCGGTTCACCTCGCCGATGGTGGCGTAGGCGCGCGCCTCCATCGCGTACAGCAGGGCCTGCTGGCGCGGGGTGGCGGTGTCCCGGCTGCCGTACTGGGCCAGGTGGATCAGCTCCAGGGCGTCCTCGCCGCGGTTGAGGTGGATCATCTGGCGGCTCATGTCGGTGAGGATCAGCGCGCCGAACGGGCGGTCGCCGGCCTCCTTGGCGGCGTGCAGGGCCAGCACGTAGTACTTCTGCGCGCTGGGGTGCATGCCGACGTCGTAGGACATCCAGCCGGCCAGGTGGGCCAGCTCGGCGGTGAGCCGGAACAGCCGCCGGGTGGTCTGCTCGGGGTAGGTCTCCTGGAGCAGGTCGGTGACCTCGTGCAGCTGGCCGACGACGGCCTTGCGGCGCAGCCCGCCGCCGTTCTGCGCGTCCCACTGCCGGAACATGACGGTGGTCTGCTCCAGCAGTTCCAGCTCGGGCTCGGAGAGCCGGCCGGTGAACGGCTCGCCGCCGTTGGCGGCGGTCAGGATCGGGGTGGGCGCGCCGTTCGGGCCGGGGGCGAGCCAGCGCTGCATCGGCTCGATCAGCGCGGCGCCGGCCGTCATGGCGAGCGAGGTGCCCAGGAAGCCCCGCCGGTTCAGCATCAGGTCGCTGCGCGAGTAGTCGCTGATCAGCTGGACGGTCTGCGGGGCGCTCCACGGCAGGTCGACGCCGCCGCCGACGGTGGAGACCGGGATGGCGGCCCGCAGCCCGAGGTCCTCGATGGAGACCACGGAGCCGAATCGTTCGGAGAAGAGCTCCGACATGATCTTCGGGATGGGCTCGCGGGGCTGCTCCCCGTCGAGCCAGCGCCGCACCCGCGAGGTGTCGGTGGACACGTGGTGGGCGCCGATCTGGCGGGCCCGGCGGTTGACCTGGCGGGCCAGTTCGCCCTTGGACCAGCCGCTGCGGGCGAACCACGTGGTCAGCTTCTCATTGGGTTGCTTCTCTGCCATGGGAACGTCCCCATCCCGCCCGGCCCCTGCGGGGCCCCGATCGTGACCGCCCGACGGTTGCGGGCTCTTGCCAGACGTGCTGCTTCTCTTCCGTACCCGAGGTGCTGTCGAGACCGCTGGTCGGACCACTCGTCGCACTGGTGTGCCATCCTCGCGGACGAGCCGTCAGATTCCCCAACTCCCGCCCCCACAGGGCCGGAAGCGGACTCCCCGACGATGTCTGCGTGCTGAACGTAACGCCCCGCACACGGTCCCGGGGAGCGGCCCTGGCGAAACGCCACCTTTCGCCACCCCCAGGAGTGAACCGATCCAAGACCGCACACGCTTCACTGGATAGTCCCGGCGGTCCGGCATATGCGGGCTGCCAAGTCCCCACCGGCATCACGGCCCCTCACCTGCAACCCACGGCAGCCCCAGGCGAGTTTGCCGCCCACCCCGGCAGACGGCCGCCTCGTGGACACGACGATCCGGCACGGGCACCGTCCCCCACAAGGCGGCGCCCGAGGCGCAGGACCGCAACAGGCGCACGCCATGCGCTGCGCGCCGCTCCCGCACCACGCACGACGCAACGGACAATCAACACAAAGTCACCATCCCGTAACCATCGGCAACGAGAACCTGTTGGGGGAGGCATGGACAACCTGTTCGGCGAACTTCGACTGGGGCACCTGCGGTTGGCCCCGCTGAGCGCACGCCGCCGCACCCGGGTGACCGCGTCCCGGGCGGCCGCGGAGTACACCGGCCGCTGGGGCTGGGCGGTCACCGTCGGCAACCAGGCCGGCTCGGCCGCCGCGGCCCGCTGCCACTGCGGTGCCGCCCGCTGTGCCGCGCCCGGTCTGCATCCGGCCCCCGGCGGCGCACCGGCGGACCGCACCCGTACGAACGTCTCCGTCCTGTTCCCCACCGGCCGCGCCTTCGACGTCCTGGACGTCCCCGAGCAGGCCGGCCTCCAGGCGCTGGTCCGGCTGGAGCGGATGGGCACCCAGGTCGGCCCGGTGCTGGCCTCGCCCACCGGCCGGCTGCAGTTCCTGGTCGCCGCCGGCACCGCCCGGCGGCTGCCCGACCTGCTGTACCGGATGGGCTGGGACGACGCCGCGCTCGACCTCACCTGCCACGGCGAGGGCAGCTACGTCGCCGCGCCGCCGACCGTGCTCGGCGGTCTGGGCCCGGTCCGCTGGCTGCGCCGGCCCACCCGTGACAACGCCGGCTGCCCGCCCGAGGCCCGGCTGCTGCTCGGCACCCTCGCCTACGCCTGCCACCGCGGGCGCGAGCGCAGCGCCGAGCCCGCCTGGCTCGCCTCGTAACCACCCCGCCCGCCGGCCCCGAGGGGCCGCCGCCCGCTCCCCCACCAGCGCCGCCCCGGAAGACGCCGGGACACGCCGAAGGGCCCGCCCCGACCGGAGCGGACCCTTCCTCGGACAGCGGCCGGGGTTCAGTCCCCGATCAGCGCGTCCACGAACGCACCCGCCTCGAACGGCGCCAGGTCGTCGGCGCCCTCGCCGAGCCCGATCAGCTTGACCGGGACACCCAGCTCCCGCTGCACCGCGACCACGATGCCGCCCTTGGCGGTGCCGTCCAGCTTGGTGAGCACGATGCCGGTGATGTCGACCACCTCGGCGAAGACCCGGGCCTGGATCAGACCGTTCTGGCCGGTGGTGGCGTCCAGCACCAGCAGCACCTCGTCCACCGGGCCGTGCTTCTCCACGACCCGCTTGACCTTGCCCAGCTCGTCCATCAGGCCGGTCTTGGTGTGCAGCCGGCCGGCGGTGTCCACCAGCACGGTGTCGGCGCCCTCGGCGATGCCCTCCTTGACCGCGTCGAACGCGACCGAGGCCGGGTCCCCGCCCTCCGGGCCGCGGACGGTCCGCGCGCCGACCCGCTCGCCCCAGGTCTGCAGCTGGTCGGCGGCGGCGGCCCGGAAGGTGTCGGCCGCGCCGAGCACCACCGAGCGGCCGTCGGCGACCAGCACCCGGGCCAGCTTGCCGGTGGTGGTGGTCTTGCCGACGCCGTTGACGCCGACCACCAGCACGACGGCCGGGCCGGCCTCGTGCTTGGTGGAGTGCACCGTCCGGTCGGCGTCCTTGCCGACCAGCTCGACCAGCTCCTCGCGCAGCAGGGCGCGCAGCTCGTCCGGGGTGCGGGTGCCGAGCACCTTCACCCGGGTGCGCAGCCGCTCGACCAGCTCCTGGGTGGGGGCGACGCCGACGTCGGCGGTCAGCAGGGTGTCCTCGATCTCCTCCCAGGTGTCCTCGTCGAGGTGCTCGCGGGAGAGCAGCGACAGGAGGCCCTTGCCGAGCGAGTTCTGCGAGCGGGAGAGCCGGGAGCGCAGCCGGACCAGCCGGCCGGCGGTGGGCTCGGGGACTTCGAGGGCCGGCGCCTGCTCGGCCTCGACCGCCTCGGGAGCCTCCGGGGCCGCCTCGGCCTCGGGGAGCTCGACCTCCTCGACGGTGCGCCGCGGCTCCTCGGTCGGCGGCGCGGCCTCCTCGCCGACCTGGGGCTCCCGCGGGGTCCCGGGCGGCGTGATGACCGGCGGCCGCGCCTTCGGGGGGAGCTCCCGGCGTCGTCTGCCGGAGACGACCAGGCCGGCGACCGCGCCGACGGCCAGCACGGCGATGACAACGGCAAGGATCACGTATTCCACATCAATCTCCTTCTCGGGATCCCACGACAGAGTGATCCTTCGGTCACCGACGCACGGGGCGTCGCCGCCTCCCTTACGCCGACGCGGTGCCGTCCGGCACCGGTCGGGGCTTGGCCGTCATGAGGTCGTCAAGCGGCTGAATCAGAAGCCCCCTCGCGCGCGAGGGGGAGGAGTCACAACCCGTCCAGTATCCGTGATCGGGTCGCCCACGGGCAGCTGCCCCGGCGTCGGCCGGTGGATCACCTGGTCGGACGGGCGGCGGCGGCCGCCTCCCGCTGCCCGGCCGGCTGCGCGAGCGGCCTGCGTCGACGGGCCGGGGGCGCCCCCTCCCGCAGCCGCTGGCTGATCACCTGGGAGATGCCGTCGCCCTTCATGGTCACGCCGTAGAGGGCGTCGGCGGACTCCATGGTCAGCTTCTGGTGGGTGATCACGATCAGCTGGGAGCTCTCCCTCAGCTCCTCCATGATCCCTACCAGCCGGCGCAGGTTGGTCTCGTCCAGCGCCGCCTCCACCTCGTCCATCACGTAGAACGGGCTGGGCCGGGCCTTGAAGATCGACACCAGCAGCGCCACCGCGGTCAGCGAGCGCTCGCCGCCGGAGAGCAGCGAGAGCCGCTTGACCTTCTTGCCCGGCGGCCTGGCCTCCACCTCGACCCCGGTGGTCAGCATGTTGTCCGGATCGGTCAGCACCAGCCGCCCCTCCCCGCCGGGGAAGAGCCGCGAGAAGACGCCCTCGAACTGGGCGGCGGTGTCGTGGTACGCCGAACTGAACAGCTGCTCGACCCGCTCGTCCACGTCCTTGACGATGTCCAGCAGGTCGCGCCGGCTCCGCTTGAGGTCGTCCAGCTGCTCCCCGAGGAAGGTGTGCCGCTCCTCCAGCGCCGTGAACTCCTCCAGCGCCAGCGGGTTGACCTTGCCGAGCTGCTGGTAGGCCTTCTCGGCGGCCCGCAGCCGCTTCTCCTGCTCGGCCCGGTCGTACGGCCGCGGCTCGCCGGGCTCCCCGCCGTCGCCGGGTGCGGGCGCCGGGACGAGCCGGTCCGGCCCGTACGAGGCGAGCAGCTCACCGCCCTCGATGCCGAACTCCTCCAGCGCCCGGGACTCCAGCTGCTCGATCCGCAGCCGCTTCTCGGCGCGCAGCACCTCGTCCCGGTGCCCGGCGTCGACCAGCTTGTCCAGCTCGGCCTTGAGTTCGCGGCCGTGCTCGCGGTGCTCCCGCAGCTGCGCCTCCCGCTCGGCGCGCGCCTGCTCGACGGCGGCCCGTCCGGCGTCGGCGCGGGCCAGCGACACCTCCAGGCAGGCCAGCAGCTGTCGGGCGCCGGCCGCGACGGCGTTCGCCACCCGGGCGTCGTGCTCGGCGCGCTCCCGGCGCTCGGCGGCGCGGGCGCGCGCCTCGCGCTCGGTCCGCGCGGCCCGGTCCAGCTGGTCGGCCCGGCCGGCGAGGGCGCGCACCCGCTCCTCGTGCGTCCGCACGGCGAGCCGGGCCTCCAGCTCGGCCTGCCGGGCGCCGGTGGCGGCCGTGGCCAACCGCTGCTGTTCCGCGGCGTCGGGTTCGTCCTCCCCCGCGTCGGCCGACTCCTCGGCGGCCGCGAGCCGTCCGGCCAGCTCCTCGGCGGTGTCGAGCAGGTCGGCCAGCCCCTGCTCGGCGCGACCGGCCGCGGCCGCGAGCCGTTCGGCCTCGCCGGCGGCGGCCCGGGACTGCCCGCCGAGCCGGCCGAGTGCGCCGGCCACCTCGGCCCGCTCGCGCTCCGCCTTCCGCCGGGTGGTGGCCAGTTGCTCCAGCCCGGCGGCCGACTCCCCCCGAAGATCGGTGAGTTCGGCCAGCCTTTCGGCCGACTCGGCGCAGCGGAGGTCCAGTTCGCCGATCGCCCGGGCGGTCTCGTCGACCGCCGCCTGGGTCTCCAGCAGGCTCGGCGCACCGCCCGCGCCGCCGTACGCGAAGCCCGCGCCGAGCCGGTCCCCCTCGGCGGTGACCGCGGTCAGCGCCGGGTGCTCCGTCACCAGCCGCACCGCCTCGTCGAGCGAGCCGACCACGGCGACGCCGGCCAGCAGGGCCCGCGCGGCCGGCAGCAACGGGGCCGGGCCGTCGACCAGTTCGGCGGCCCAGCGGGCGGTGGGCGGCAACGGCGGCGTCGGCGCAGCCGGCTCGGGCGCACCGGCGATGAGCAGCGCGGCCCGGCCGGCGTCCGCCGCGCGCAGCAGGCGCAGGGCGTCGGCCGCCGTGCCGGGCGAGTCGACCGCCACCGCGTCCGCGGCGGCGCCGAGGGCGGCCGCGACGGCGCTCTCGTGCCCGGGCGCGATCCGCAGCAGCGTGGCCGCCGGGCCGAGCAGCCCGGTCAGCCGGTCGGCTGCCGCCAGCAGCGCGCCGGTACCGTCCTTGCGGCGCAGCCCGAGCGCCAGGGCGTCGTGCCGCGCGGTCAGCCCGGCCCGCTCGCGTTCGGCGGCGCCGACGGCCTCGCGGGCACCGGCCAGCTCGCGTTCGACGGCGGCGAGCCGCGCACGGGCCGCCTCGTGGGCGGCCTCGGCCCGTTCGTCGTCCCCCGCCGAGGCGTCGACCTGCTCCCGCAGCTCCTCGTAGGCGGTCCGGGCGGCCTCGGCGCGCACCAGTGCCTCGTCCCTGGCCTCGGTGAGCCGGCCGATCTCGGCCTCGGCGGCGGCGGCTTTGGACCGGGCGGCCGCGGCCTGCCCCTGCAGCCGGGCCAGCCCTTCGCGGCGGTCCGCGATGGCCCGGGCGGCGTCCTTCAACCGCCGCTCCTCCGCGGCGAGTTCCCGCTCCAGCTCACCCCGGGACTCGACCGCCTCGGCGAGCGCGTACCGGGCCTCCTCCAGGGCCTCGGCCAGGGCGGCCTCCTCCTCCCGGACGTGCTCGGCCTCGCGCTCCAGCTCTTCCGGGTCCCGGCCGCGCCGCTCCTCGTCCGCTCCCCCGGCGGCCGCGTGCCGGGCCCCGGCCTCGGCCAGCCCGACGGTGCCGCGGGTCCGCTCGGCCAGGGCGGAGAGCCGGTACCAGGTCTGCCGGGCCGCCTCCAGGCCCGGACCGAGCTGCTGGACCTGCGCCTCCAGGACGGCCTCCCGCTGGATCGCCCGGGCCAGCTCCTGTTCGACGGTGGAGCGGCGCAGCTTCAGCGCCAGTTCGTCGGCGACCTCGGCCTCGACGGCGGTGCGCAGCGCGAGCAGGTCGTCGGCGAGCAGCCGGAGCCGGGCGTCGCGCAGTTCGGCCTGGATGCCGGCCGCGCGCCGGGCGATCTTCGCCTGCCGGCCCAGCGGTCCGAGCTGGCGCCGCAGTTCGGCGACCAGGTCCTGCACCCGGTTGAGGTTGACCTGCATCGCGTCCAGCTTCCGCAGCGCCTTCTCCTTGCGCTTGCGGTGCTTGAGGACGCCGGCCGCCTCCTCGATGAAGGCGCGGCGGCCCATCGGGTCGGCGTGCAGCACGGAGTCGAGCTGTCCCTGCCCGACGATGACGTGCATCTCGCGGCCGATGCCGGAGTCGGAGAGCAGCTCCTGGATGTCCAGCAGCCGGCAGGTGTCGCCGTTGAGCGCGTACTCGCTGCCGCCGTTGCGGAACATCGTCCGGGTGATGGTCACCTCGGCGTACTCGATCGGCAGCGCGCCGTCGGAGTTGTCGATGGTGAGGCTGACCTCGGCGCGGCCGAGCGGGGCGCGCCCGCTCGTCCCGGCGAAGATGACGTCCTCCATCTTGCCGCCGCGCAGCGACTTGGCGCCCTGCTCCCCCATCACCCAGGAGAGCGCGTCGACGACGTTGGACTTGCCGGAGCCGTTGGGACCGACCACGCAGGTGATCCCGGGCTCGAACCGCAGGGTGGTGGCGGAGGCGAAGGACTTGAACCCGCGCAGGGTCAGACTCTTCAGGTGCACGCGCCGGTCTCCTCGTCGCTCGCCAGGGCCCCAGCGGCGACTGTATCCGGACGGACCGGCACCGACGGCGCCCGGACACGACGAAGGGACGCCACTCAGGGCGCCCCTTGCAAGCTGCGTCCCTTATCGGGGCGGCTCAGTGCACTGCTGCGTCGATCTGCGAGGACCGGGCGGGACTCAGGTGAGAGCCGGCTCCCGCTGATCCAGATCGATGCTGTTGAGCAGCGAGTGCTCGTCAGCGACAGCGGTGAGCGCGTCGTTCTCGGCCTGCATCCGAAGGAGCTCGGACTCAAGATCCTGGACACGCTGCTGAAGCCGTCGCACCTCGGTGAGCATTCGCGGGTCGGGGCCGCCGACGTACCCGAGAAGCGCCTTTGCCATGATGAATGGTCCTCCACGCTGAGTGACCGAACCGGAACGGTACAGGTCTAGGGGGAAGGGGGACGCACGCGCGTCGCGCCACCGGCAGTGCTGGTGGGCACTACGGCACAACCACCGTGAGCTGGGCTCACGAGGGCGTGCGCCTACCGGGTAAACGCGGTCGTGTGCGCGGGCTTCCAGCGTCTCACCAAAGACGGAAAGGGTCAACACGATCACCGCACGCTACCGCGCCCCTGTCACCTGCCTGGCGGTGTGGTCACACCAGGGGGGATCTCGGGCCGGTCCACCAGTCGCTCGTGGATCATCGTTCGATGCGGAGTCAACCACGAGTCTGCCCAGATGGCAACCGTATGACACCGAAGGCCGCCGATCATTTCACGGGGGCGGGCCCCGGCCCGTCCGCCACGGCGCGCGGGGCCCCGGTCAGCGGATCTCGAAACCCGGGTAGCCGGTTCCGACGGCCGTCCAGATCTCCGTCACCCCGCTGACGCGGCCGGGCGTGTCCGGGCCGCGCAGCAGCGCCAGCAGGTGCTCGCAGTCGGCCGCGAGTCCCTCGGCCACCACCTGCACCCGGCCGTCGCCGAGGTTGCTGGCGTAGCCGGTCAGCCCGATCTCCAGCGCCCGCGCCCTGGTCCACCACCGGAAGCCGACCTGCTGGACCTTGCCCCGCACCCAGGCGGTCACCCGGACCGGTTCATCACTGTGGGCGTCGCGACCGTGCATGGCCCCGACCCTATCGGGCCGGATCGCGGGCCGCGCTACGGCGCCGTGGGGCCGGCCATCGTCCAGTCCGGGCTGTGGATCTCCGCCCGGAGGTCCCCGCGCCGGCCCTCCTCGCCGCAGGTGCGGCAGACCCAGGCCGGGTCGTAGGGGTGCGGCTCGTGCCCCTCGGGGCTGTGCTCGAAGCTCACCGGCGGCTCGGGGAGCAGCCAGCGGTCGCCCCAGCCGAGCAGGGCGTGGGTGAGCGGGGCGAGGTCGCGGCCGGCCTCGGTCAGGTGGTACTCGTAGCGCGGCGGCCGCTCGCTGTAGGCGCGGCGCTCGACCACGCCCGCCTCCTCCAGCGCGCGCAGCCGGGCGGTGAGCCGGTCGCGCGGAGCGCCGGTGTTGCGGGCGATCCGGTCGAAGCGGTGGTTGCCGTAGAACAGCTCGCGGACGGCGAGCAGGGCCCACTTCTCGCCGACCACGTGGAGCGCGGCGGCGATCGAGCAGGGCCGGCCGGGGAGGGCGGGCGGGGCCGAAGGCGTGTGGGAGGTCACACCACCAGCCTGCCACACAGGGTTGCGTTCTCAAACCTCCTCGGGCGCACCACCGGCAGGGCCCGCGGTTCCCGCCGTCCACCGGCGGGGCCGCGGGCCCGGTCGTCACGCCGCCGGGGTCAGAAGCCCCCGCCGAAGTCACCCCCGCCGCCACCGTCGAAGCCGCCACCGCCGCCGAAGTCGCCCCCGCCGCCGCCGTCGAAGCCGCCGTCGAAGTCACCGGAATCGAAGTCGGCGCCGGAGAAGTCGCCGCCGTCGTAGCCGGAGCCGCCGTCGTAGCCGGCCCCGTAGGCCGGGGAGCTCATCATCGAGCCGAGCATGGTGCCGACCAGCAGGCCGGGCAGCAGCCCGCCGCCGCCGAAGCCGCCGAAGTAGCCGCCCGCCCACGGGCCGTACGCCGGGCCGGCGTTCCAGTACGGCTGCGGGCCGTGCTCGGTCGGCACGGTCCGGACCTCCGGGTCCTGCCCGGTGGCCAGCCGGTCGGCGTCCGCCCGGCAGACCGGGACGGTGCGCGCCGCGCCGCCGGCCGGTGCCCAGTCGGCGTCCCGCACGGACGGGCCGTGCCGCGGGTCGAAGAAGCACGGCGGCCGGCGCTCGGGCAGCGGCCGCTTCTCGCGCCGGGCGTCCAGTGTGGCCAGCGCGAACCGGCCGTCCTCCAGTGCCTCGGTGACCGGCTTGACGTCCTCCGGCCCCTTCGCCTCGTCCATGCTGCGCTTGGCCCGCTCGTAGGAGTCCAGGGCGTGCGTGTAGTCGGCCCGCTGGACGTCGTCGGCGTCCGGGGCGCCCGGGCTGAAGTCGAGCCGGTCCAGCTCCTCGCCGAACGCGGTGATGTCCTCGTCCACCACCCGGCGCAGCTGCGCCAGTTCGGCCCGGCGCCGCTCCTCCTTGCGCTTCTTCGAGCGGCGGAAGAGCAGGAACACCCCGGCGCCGGCCAGCGCCAGCAGGGCCAGCGGCACGACGACCGCCGCCACCGAGAAGCCGCCGGAGCCGCTGTTCACCCCGTGCCCCTTCACCTGGGGCGCGGCGGTGTCGACGAAGTCGTTCAGGGTCGCGTCGACGTCGCCCGGGTGCGAGCGCGCGGACGCGCCCGCGATGCGCTGGGCGCTCGCGGTGGGCAGCGCGGCCTTGTCGGACTGGGCCAGGAACCGGTCACCGCGCCAGATGCCGTAGACACCGGTGATGCCGACCTTGGTCCGCAGGTCGGAGAAGACCGTGCTCGCGCCGTACGGGTCCGCCGCCGGGACCACCGCGATGAAGATCGGCTTGTCGGCCTTGCGGATCTTCTCGGTCAGGGCGTCGGCCTGCCCCTGGCTGAACCGGCCGGTCATCGCCGGGTCGACGTAGACCCGGCCCTGCTTGAGCGCGGCGGTGGCGTCGTCCAGCCCGCCGGCCGCGGCGGCCGCCGGGGCCAGCACGAGCAGCAGCCCGAGCAGCAGCGCCACCAGGGCCGACAGCCCGGCACTCCGGGAGCGTCGTCGAGCGAGGGTTCTCATGCCATCGACGCTACCCCTCCCGCCACGTCGACAGGGCATCCCCTTCGCGTACGGGCGGCCCCGCGCACCCCCACCGTCCGCCGGGGTCGCTCCCCTCCTCGCGGATGATGTTTCCCCCGGCCGCCCCGGAGACGGGCCGCGGCGGGAACCCGGCCGTCGGCCCGGTCGTCCGTCCCGGCGGGTCCACGGGTGGTCGAGGAGCGCTCGACGGCCGATCGGACCCTCTCCCCCGACCAGGCATAGTGGTGGCCGGGCCTCGGCCCCCTTACCTACTCCTGACCTCTTCTCCCGATCGGAGCATCTGGGTGTTCATCGGCCTCGTCACCGCCGTGGCGGCCTCCGCCTGCTACGGCACCGGTTCGGTCCTGCAGGCCGTCGGATCACGTCGCTCCGCCCGGGAGGAGGCCGCCGCCGCGGGCAGCGGCTCGGCCGGGGTCACCGCACACGGCGGGCCCAGCCTCGCCTCCACCGCGAAGGCCGCCGTCACCTGGGAGTTCATCCTGGGCACCGTCCTCGACTTCATCGGCTTCGGACTCGGCGCCCTGGCCGCGCGACTGCTGCCGCTGTTCCTCTCCCAGACCATCATCAGCGCCAATCTGGTGATCACCGCGGTGCTGAGCATCAAGCTGCTCGGCATCCGGCTCAAGCAGCTGGAGTGGGCGTCGATCGGCGTGCTCTGCTCGGCGCTGGTGCTGCTGGCCGTCTCCGCCGGGCCGGAGGGCGGCCACCACGTGGAGATGTCCTTCCACTGGTGGCTGCTGCTGATCACCACCGTGCTGCTGGTCGGTGGCGCCCTGCTGGTGCGGCGGATGGGCGCCAACGGCGCGATCGTCGCCGGTCTGCTCTCCGGCCTCGGCTTCGGAGCGCTCGGCGTCGGCGTGCGGATCCTCAACGGCGTCGAGCCGTTCGACCTCGGCGCGCTGCTCTCCGACCCCGCCCTGTACGCGATCCTGGTCGGCGGCATCGGCGGGATGTACGTGCACACCGTGGCCCTGCAGATCGGCTCGGTGAACGGCGCGACCGCCGCCCTGGTGGTCGGTGAGACGGTGCTGCCCGGCGCCGTCGGCGTCCTCTGGCTCGGTGACTCCTCCAAGGAGGGCCTGGCCTGGCTCGGCGCGGTCGGCTTCCTGCTCGCCGTGGTGTCGGCGGTCGGCGTCGCCTACTTCGGCCAGGACACCCACGGCCCGGCCGGGTCCGACCAGCCGCAGCCCGAACTCACCAAGCGGTAGCGCCGGGTGGCCCCGGAGCGGGGCCACCCGGGCTCAGGCCCCGCTGCGGGCGCGCGGGACGCGCTGGCAGCGGGGGCAGAAGTAACTGGAGCGGTTCATCCAGGCGGCCCGGCGGATCGGGGTGCCGCAACGGCGGCACGGCTCGTCCTCGCGGCCGTAGGCGTCGAGGTCCCGGGAGAAGTACCCGCTCTCGCCGTTCACGTTGACGTAGAGGCTGTCGAAGCTGGTGCCACCGACCGCGAGGGCGGCCGTCATCACGTCCCGCGCGTGGGCCAGCAGGACGGCGGCCTGCGGACGGGTCAGCGCCGTGGTCGGGCGGTCGTAGTGCAGCCGGGAGCGCCAGAGCGCCTCGTCCGCGTAGATGTTGCCGACCCCGCTGATCAGCGTCTGGTCCAGCAGCGCCCGCTTGACCGTGGTGCGCCTGGCCCGCAGCGCGGCCACGAAGGCGGCGTCGTCGAAGCGGGGGTCGAGCGGGTCCCGGGCGATGTGCGCGATGGAGAGCGGGGTGCCCTCCGGGTCACCCTCCTCGACCTCCTCGACGGCCAGCCCGCCGAAGGTCCGCTGGTCGACGAAGCGCAGCTCCCGGCCGCCGTCGGTGAACCGCAGCCGCACCCGCAGGTGCTTCTCGTCGGGCACCGACGGGTCCTGGACGAGCAGTTGGCCGCTCATCCCCAGGTGACCGATCAGCGAGAACCCGCCGACCGGCGAGCCGTCGGCCGCGGTGGACAGCGGCACCCAGAGGTACTTGCCGCGACGCTGCGCGGCGCCGAGCGTGGCCCCGGTCAGCCGCGCGGTGAAGTCGGCCGCACCGGCCGGCTGGCGGCGCACCGCCCGCGGGTGCAGCACGTCGACGGCGGCGACGGTCCGCCCGGCGACCCAGTTCGCCAGACCTCGGCGGACGACCTCTACCTCGGGGAGTTCGGGCACGGGAAACAAGCCTCCTGCGACTGAAACATGCAGGAGGAAGAGTACTGCGTGCTCAGGCGCCGGCGGGCAGGCGGTCGGCGTACTTCTCCTTGATCGCCCGCCAGGCGCTCTCCGCGGCCTTCTGCTCGGCTTCCTTCTTCGAGCGGCCGACGCCGCTGCCGAAGTCCTCGCCGGCCACCCGGGCCGCGGCGGTGAAAGTCTTCTCGTGGTCCGGACCGGACTCCTCGACCACGTACTCCGGCACCCCGATGCCCACCGAGGCGGTGAGCTCCTGGAGGCTGGTCTTCCAGTCCAGGCCCGCGCCCAGCTGGGAGGACTCCTCGATCAGCGGGTCGAAGAGGCGGTGGACGAACTCGGTGGCCGCGTCCAGGCCCTGGTCCAGGTAGACGGCGCCGATCACGGCCTCGACGGTGTCGGCGAGGATCGACGACTTGTCGCGGCCGCCGGTGCCCTCCTCGCCCTTGCCGAGCCGGATGAACGTCCCGAGCTCCAGGCCACGGCCGACGTCGGCGAGCGCGCGGGAGTTGACCACCGCGGCGCGCAGCTTGGCGAGCGTGCCCTCCGGGACGTCCGGGTGGACGCGGTAGAGGGTGTCGGTCACCACCAGGCCCAGCACCGAGTCGCCGAGGAACTCCAGGCGCTCGTTGGTGGGCAGCCCGCCGTTCTCGTACGCGAACGAGCGGTGGGTCAGGGCACGCACCAGAAGGGCGCGCTCGAGCGTGTACCCGAGGCGCCCTTCCAGGACGTCGTATTCGGTCGAAGCCGGCCCGCCGGCCTTTCCGCCGCCCGAAGAAGCCTTCGGGGCGATGGTCGCCTTGCGGGAAGAGTTACTGTCCGACATCGATCCGTACACCCCGCCGATCAGACCGAGAGGACCTGGCGACGGTTGTACGTGCCGCAGCTCGGGCACGCGATGTGGCCGAGCTTCGGCTCGTGGCAGCTGTCGCACGCCACGAGGGCCGGAACGACGGCCTTCCAGTTGGAACGGCGGTGGCGCGTGTTGCTGCGCGACATCTTCCGCTTCGGAACAGCCACGGCTACTTCTCCTGGTTCTCGGCGGCACCCTCACGGGTGTCGCTGTTCTTGATTCCGTCACCCTCGTCGCCGGGGGCGGCGGAGAGTCCCTGCAGAGCCGCCCACCTGGGGTCGGCGGCGTCGTGGTGGTGCGCCGGGTCGTCGCTCAGGCGCGCTCCGCACTCGGAGCACAGGCCCAGGCAGTCTTCCTGGCACACCGGCTGCAGCGGCAGTGCGAGCACCACCGCGTCACGCAGCACCGGCTGGAGGTCGAAGAAGTCGCCCTCCAGCCGGTAAGTCTCATCTTCCGAGTCCTCGTCGAGGTCGTCCGTCCCGGCGGTGCGGGCACGGTGACGCTCGTCGGACTCCGGGTAGTAGTACAGCTCCTGGAAGTCCACGTCGAGGTCGTCCTCGACCGGCTCCAGGCACCGCACGCACTCGCCCTCGATCACGGCCTCGGCGGTGCCGGTCACCAGCACGCCCTCGACCACCGACTCCAGGCGGAGCTCCAGCCGCAGTTCGCTCTTCTCCGGGACGCCGATCACGTCGATGATCCCGAGGCCCTCGGGGGCCTCCAGGGTGCGGGACACCTTGCGCAGCGAGCCCGGGCGACGGCCGAGCTCGTGCGTGTCGAACACGAGTGGGTCGCGGTGGTCGAGGCGGTTCAAGGTGTCCTGACTTCCTGAGAAAACTGATGCGCGGTGCTGCTCACCGGACGATGCGCGGGCAGACCGACGGCCCGACACGGAAAGGCCGGAGTGGTCAGACTACCGGAGTCTCCCGCCAGGCCCAACTTCGCCCACGGAGGGCGAGCGGGCTCAGCGGCCGCCGAGCTCCCGGAGCCTGGTCATGTCGATCATGCTGGTGTCGAAGAAGCTGGTCTCGTCCAGGCCCGGCTGCTGCGGGACGGCCGGCGGGTTGGCGGGCTGCTGCGGGTAGCCGTAGGCGTCGTACTGCTGCGCCGCGTAGCCCTGCTGCTGCTGCGGATAGCCGTAGTCGCCCTGCTCCTGCGCGGCCGGGTACCCCTGCTGCTGGTGCTGCTGCTGGTGTTGTTGCTGCTGCTGCCCGTACCCGTACTGGCCGCCGTACGGATCGCCCTGGCCCGCCGGGTCGTAGCCGCCGCCGTACACCTCGGCGTACTGGCCGCCCGGCTGTTGCGCGGCGGCGTACTGGTCGACGCCGGGCGCCTGCCAGCCGGCCGCGGCCGGGGTCTGCTCCGGCCAGGTCTGCTGCTGCGGCACCTCCTCGCGGTACCACGGCACCTCCTCGCCGTCGGCGTCGGTGGCGAAGCCCGCCGCCACCGCCTCGGCGCGGTTCTTGGCCTGCTGGGCCTCGTCGGCGGCGGCCAGGTAGGCACCCAGCTCGTCGATCGGTGCCTTGCCGAGCAGCTTGTCGCGGCCCTTGCCGACCGCCTCCAGCGTCGCGCTGAGGACGTTCTCCAGGGTGGCGAGCTTCACATCGACGTACTCGTCGACCTCGGGGCTCGGGGTGATCCGCGGCTGCGGCCGGAACTCCTCGCCGTCGGTCTCGCCCTCGTACGGGGTCTCGAAGACGCTGGAGTCGCCGCGCAGCTTCGTCCGGCCGCGGCCGACCGCGCCGAGCGTCTTGGTCAGCACGACCTCGAAGTTGGCGAGCTTGCTGTCCACGTAGTCGTCGGCCTCGGCGCGCTTGGTCTCGACCTCGGCACGCGCCTCCGCGAGGATGCGGTCCGCCTCGGCCTGGGCCCGGCGGACCACTTCGGTGTCGGAGATCAGCGAGCCGCGCTCGGCGTGCGCGCCCTGGATGATCCGCTCGGCCTCCGCCTCGGCGCCGGCGACCACCTGCTCGTGGTCGGCCATCACCGACTGGGCCTGGGCCAGCTCGGCGGGCAGGGCCGCCCTGAGGTCCTGGAGCAGGCCGACCAGTTCGGCTCGGTTCACCACGCAGGAGGCCGACATGGGCATCGAGCGGGCGTTCTCGACGGCCGCGACGATCTCGTCGACCTTGTTCTGCACGTCCACGGGGCTTCGTCTTTCCGTGTGCCGCCGACGGTCCGGCGGAGGCAGGCCCGGCGCGGTGGACCTCACCGCAGGGCAGGAACACAGACTTTACGGCCACGGCGGGGCGAGGTCACAACGCCCGGACCGGGCTGCCGGACCGGCCCCCGGACAACTGGTGACGAATCGGCAGAAACGGACCGGTCCGGCTCCGGCCCCGCGGCTACTGGGCCTTCCGCTGCGCGATCCGCTCCACCAGCCGGCGGTGCACCGTCTCCGGCAGCAGGTGCGAGACGTCGCCGCCGTACGAGGCGACCTCCTTGACCAGCGTCGACGACAGGAAGCTGTACGTCGGCGAGGTCGGCAGGAAGAGCGTCTCGACCCCGCTCAGCCCGTGGTTCATCTGGGCCATCTGCAGCTCGTAGTCGAAGTCGCTGACGGCCCGCAGGCCCTTGACGATCGCGGGGATGCCGCGCTCCCGGCAGAAGTCCACCAACAGGCCGAGGTGCGACTCGACCACGATGTTCCCGTACTTGGCGGTGGTCTCCTCGATCAGCGCGATCCGCTCCTCGATGGTGAACATGCCCTGCTTGTTCCGGTTCACCGCCACCGCGACGTGCACCACGTCGTACAGCTTCGAGGCCCGCTCGATGATGTCGAGATGACCGTTGGTGATCGGGTCGAACGATCCGGGGCAGACGGCGCGGCGCATGGCGTGGATGCTCCCTCGTGGGGTGACGGGTCCTGCGGGCCTCGGCCCGCTACGAGTGTGGGCGGCCCTCGGCGGCGGCGCGACCGTACCAGAGCGTGCCCTCGCCGTAGCGGCGCGAGCGCAGTACCTCGAAGCCTTCGGGCCATCCGAACTCGCCGCCTCGGGTGCTGCGCTCCACGGTGACGAGTGCGTCGGCCGCGAGCCAGCCCCCGGCCAGGAGTGTGATCAGCATCTCGCGCACCTCGTCGTCGGTGACGACGTACGGCGGATCGAGGAAGGCCAGGTCGTACGGGGTCTCCGGGGGCGGTCCCGCGATCACCTTCTCGGCCCGGGAGGCCACCACCACCGCGCCCGGCAGGTCGATCGTCCGGACGTTCTCCCGGATCACCCGGGCCGCCTGGCCGTCGGCCTCGACCAGCAGGACGTGCTCGGCGCCGCGGGACAGCGCCTCCAGGCCGACCGCGCCCGATCCGCCGAACAGGTCGAGCATCCGGGCCCCGTGCAGGGTGCCGCGCAGGGCCTCCAGCGTGGAGAACATCGCCTCGCGGGCCTTGTCGGAGGTCGGGCGGGTGCTCCGGCCGGGCGGTACGGCCAGCCGGCGGCCGCCGGCCGCCCCGGCGATGACGCGGGTCATGGTGGTGGGAGGTCCTTTCGTCGCTGCCCGACCACGCTATACGGCCCCCACCCGAAGGGCCGCCCCGAACCCCTCGCCGCAGCCCCGGCGGAGGGCTGCGGCGAGGGCCGCGGGATCAGCTCGCGTCGGCCGCCGTCGACTGGGGCGGGATCGCCGCGCCGAGCAGCGCCGGCGAGGCGTAGCGGGACCACGAGAGGCAGCCGTCGGGCGGGCAGAACTCGGGGCGGCGCGGGTCGTGCCCGAGCTCGCGCAGCTTGGTGCGGACGGAGTCGGGGGTGCGGCCGAAGCGGGCGGCGATCCGGGCGACGGTCTCGCTGTCGTGGAACCGCCGGACCAGCTCCTCCTCGTGCTGCGGCACCCAGGGGGCGCCGTGTCCGGGGTAGAGCTCGCGCAGCACGTCACGGTCGGGGATGGGCTCGGAGACGTCGGCGACGATCGCCAGGGCCCGGAGCGCGCGGTTGAGCGCGATCCGCAGCGAGGCGACGTCCTCGACCGGCAGACGGAGCTTGCCCGAGGCGAGCGGCGCGGCGGCTGCCCCCTCGCGCCAGCCGGTCAGGGTGAGGGTGACCTCGCGGTCGTCGTCGCTGGCGAGTTCGATCCGGAAGACCTTGTCGCCGAGCGGGAGCTCGTTGAGATGACGGAATGCCATGGCAGGACCCCCAAGTGTCGTGCCAGGTACGCACCTTGAGGGTGCGTCCTGAACAACTACATTCTCTCGCGGGGGTCTGACAATCGGCCCTGGCGGTCAGCCCTGACGATCAGCCCTCACGGGCGGCCCGGGCACCGGCCCGCCGGCCGGGCTCCCGGGGGGCTCAGCCCTTCTCCAGGTACTCCGCGCGGTCGGCGTCCAGCAGGCTCTCCAGCGCGGTGCGCAGGTCCGGGTGGGCGGCCAGCTCCGGGTCCTCGGCGACCAGCCGGGTGGCCTCGGCCCGGGCGGTCACGATGACCTCCTCGTCCTCCAGTACGGAGAGCACCTTCAGCGAGGACTTCACCCCGGACTGCGCCTGGCCCAGCACATCGCCCTCGCGCCGCTGTTCGAGGTCGATCCGGGACAGCTCGAAGCCGTCCAGGGTGGCGGCCACCGCGTCCAGCCGGGCCCGGGCCGGGCTGCCCGCCGGCATGTCGCTGACCAGCAGGCAGAGGCCGGCGGCGCTGCCGCGCCCGACCCGGCCGCGCAACTGGTGCAGCTGGGAGACGCCGAAGCGGTCGGCGTCCATGATCACCATCGCGGTGGAGTTGGGGACGTTGACCCCGACCTCGATCACCGTGGTCGCCACCAGGACATCCACCGCGCCGGCCGCGAACCGGCGCATCACCTCGTCCTTGGCGTCGGGCGCCAGCCGGCCGTGCAGGATCTCCACCCGCAGCCCGGCCAGCGGGCCCTTCAGCAGCTTCTCGGCGGTCTCGACGACCGACAGCGGGGGGCGCCGGTCGTCGCTCCCGGCGCCCGCGTCGGGCTCCGCACCGGTGAGCTCCTCCAAGTCCTCGGCCGGGACCGGCCGGCGCTTCCTCTTGGCGTCGGGGGCGGGCTCCTCGTCCCCGATCCGGGGGCAGACCACGTACGCCTGGTGGCCCTTGGCCACCTCCTCGCGGACCCGCTCCCAGGCCCGCGCCAGGAAGTTGGGCTTCTCCAGGGCCGGGACGACATGGGTGGAGATCGGCGAGCGGCCGGCCGGCAACTGGTCCAGCACCGACGTCTCCAAGTCCCCGAAGACGGTCATCGCGACGGTGCGCGGGATCGGCGTGGCCGTCATCACCAGCAGGTGCGGCGGCTGCTCGCCCTTGGCGCGCAGCGCGTCCCGCTGCTCGACGCCGAAGCGGTGCTGCTCGTCCACCACGACCAGGCCGAGGTCCTGGAACTGCACCTTGTCCTCGATCAGCGCGTGGGTGCCGATCGCGATGCCCGCGTCCCCGCAGGCCATGTCGAGCATCGCCTGGCGGCGGGCCGGGACGCCCATCGAGCCGGTCAGCAGCACCACCCGGGTGCCGAGGTCCGAGCCGCCCAGCAGGCCGCCCTCGGCCAGGTCCCCCATCATCTCCACGATCGACCGGTGGTGCTGCTGCGCCAGCACCTCGGTGGGCGCGAGCAGGGCGGCCTGGCCGCCCGCGTCGACCACCGCGAGCATGGCGCGCAGCGCGACGAGCGTCTTGCCGGAGCCGACCTCGCCCTGGAGCAGCCGGTGCATCGGGTGTTCGGTGGCCAGGTCCGCGGCGATCTCGGCGGAGACCTTCAACTGGCCGTCGGTGAGGGTGAACGGGAGCCGGGCGTCGAAGGCGTCCAGGAGGCCGCCGGCCCGGGGCTCGCGGGGCTTGGCCGGCAGGGCGGAGTCGGCGGCCCGGCGCTGCGCGAGCGCGACCTGGAGGACGAAGGCCTCGTCCCAGCGGAGCCGGCTCTGGGCGCGCTCGCGGTCGGCCTGGCCGCGCGGGCGGTGGATCAGCTCCAGCGCCTCGGGCAGCGGGATCAGTTCGTGCCGCTCGCGCAGCTCCGCGGGCAGCGGCTCGCCGACGTCGGAGAGGTGCTTGGTGAGGGCGGTCTCGACGCAGATGGACAGCTTCCAGCTGGGCATCTGGGCGCTGGCTCCGTAGACCGGGATCAACCGGCCGGCGAACTGCTGCGCCGCGTCCGACCCGGTGTCCTCGTCGAGCAGTTGGTAGTCCGGCGAGACCAGCTGGCGGGTGCGGTTGAAGACGCCGACCTTGCCGGCGAACAGGCCCTGGGCGCCGGTGCGGAGCTCCTTCTGCCGCCAGCCCTGGTTGAAGAAGACCAGCGAGAGCCGGCTGCGGCCGTCGGTGACGACCACCTCCAGGCGGTCCCCCTTTCGGCCGCGGAACGGGATCAGGGTGACCTTCTCGATCCGGGCCAGCACGGTGACGTGCTCGTCGATCTCCAGCTCGTCCAGGCTGGTGAGCTGGCCGCGCTCGACGTAGCGGCGCGGATAGTGGTGCAGCAGGTCCCCGACCGTGCGCAGCTTGAGGCTGTCGGCGAGCACCTTGGCGGTACGGTCGCCGACGAGCTTGGTCAGTGGTTCATCGAGAGCGCCCATCAGGCCCTTGTTTACACCACCGGACCGACATTCCGGGCGCCACCCGCTGCCCGGCGCCCCGCCCGGACCGCGGCGCCCGCCGCCCGGACCGCTACTCCACGCCGATGAGCAGCGGCGCGGACTCCTGCCCGCCGTGGAAGACCACCGCGTCGACCTCCGGCCGCCGGTGCCGGGCGTGCGCCACCAGCCGGTCGGCCAGCTCCTCGTCCGCGCCGTCGCCGAGGATCAGGGTGACGAGTTCGCCGCCCGCGCCGAGCATCCGGTCGAGCACGCCGGCGCCGACCTCGGCCGGGGCGGTGCCGATCACCACCACGTCCCCGTCGATCAGCCCGAGCACGTCCCCGGCCTGGCAGACCCCGGCCATCGTCCAGGACTCGCCCTCGGCGACGGCGAGCTCGGCGTACCGGGTGGCGCCGGCCGCCGAGGTCATGGCGACCACGTCCTCGTCGAACCGGCGGCCGGCCTCGTGCACGGCGAGGGCGGCCAGCCCCTGGACCGGTGACCGGGTGGGCAGGACGGCGATCCGCACCCCCTCCTCGCGCAGCTGGTCGGCGGCGGCCCCGGCGGCGGCCCGCAGCTCGGGGTCGTTGAGCAGCAGGACGACCTCCCGGGCGCCCGCCCGGCGGACGGCGGCGGCGAGTTCGGCGCTGGCCGGCGGGCGGTCCGGGTCGGCGTGCAGCACGACGGCGCCGGCCTGCTCGCAGAGGTCGGCCAGTCCCGCGCCGGAGACCACCGAGAGCACCACCCGGGTGCGCTCCTCGTGCTCGCCGCGGTCGTCGGCGGTCCCGGCCCGGGCGGCGGCCTCGGCGAAGTGCGTGATCCGGATCTGGTGCGGCCGCCCGGCCCCCAGCCCGGCCTCCACCGCGGCCCCCGCGTCGTCCACGTGGACGTGCACGTTCCAGAGGCCGTCCCCGCCACCGATCACCAGGGAGTCGCCCAGTCCGGCGAGCCGCTCGCGCAGCGCGGGCAGCGCCTCGTCGGGGGCGTCCAGCAGGTAGATCACCTCGAAGGCGGGGTGACCCGGGCCGGGCGGCCGGACGTGCCCCTGGCAGCTCTCGACCGGCCGGACGTCACCGCGCAGCGCGACCGGGCCCATCGGCTGGTGGCCGGCCACCGCGTCGGCGAGCGCCCCGAGGACGGCGACCAGGCCGCGTCCGCCGGCGTCCACCACCCCGGCCTCGGCCAGCACGGAGAGCTGCTCGGGAGTGCGCCGCAGCGCGTCCCGGGCGGCCCGGTAGGCGGTGTCGGCGACCTGGCCGAGCCCGTCGCCGGCCCGGGTCGCCTCCCGGGCGGCCACCCGGGCGACGGTCAGCAGGGTGCCCTCGACGGGCTCGGCGACCGCCTGGTAGGCGGCGTCCGCGGCCCGCTGGAGGGCGGCCCGCAGCTGGTCGGCGCCACCGCCCTGGGCCAGCTGCTCGGCCGTGCCGCGCAGCCACTGGGCGAGGATCACGCCGGAGTTGCCGCGGGCGCCGACCAGCGCGCCCCGGGCCATCGCCCGGGCGGTCTCGGCGAGCCCGGGGGCCGGGCCGCCCGCCGGGTCGGTGAACCGGCTCTCCACCGCGGCGGCGGCGGACTCCACGGTCAGGTAGAGGTTGGTGCCGGTGTCGCCGTCCGGGACGGGGTAGACGTTGAGTGCGTCGATCTCCTCGCGGGCCTGGCCGAGCGCGCGCAGGGCCAGCTGGCACCAGCTGCGCACGGCCGGGGCGTCGAGCGTGGTCAGCACCAGGTCTCCTCCGGATGGGACGCCGTGATGGCCTGAGGTTGAACGGCGAGGGTTGGTACCGGCAGGTTATCGGGGGCCGGGGGCCGCCGCCGGAAGCGCCGAGCGCGGCGATCACCTGCGCAGACGTGGTAGTTTCGTTGAACGGAAGCAAGCGTTGTATGCTCTTCCGGTTGCCTGGAACAGTCCAGGCTCACCCCATTGATCTGATCTGGTTCACGTGAGTGCTCCGGTGGGTTGGCGGGGTTTCGAACGTAAATGATCTGAAGTCTTGGAGTGACTCCTGTGGCTGCCAACTGCGACGTCTGCGGCAAGGGGCCGGGCTTCGGCAACAGCATCTCCCACTCTCACCGCCGTACCCCCCGTCGTTGGAACCCCAACATTCAGACGGTGCGCGCTGTGATTGGGCGGACGCCGAAGCGGCTCAACGTCTGCACCTCGTGCATCAAGGCCGGTAAGGTCTCGCGCTGACGCGCAGACCGGTAAGCCGGTCCTCCAGTAAGCCGGTCCATCCTCGGATGGGCCGGCTTCCTGTTTCTGGATCCCGGCTCTCCAGTGCCGACCCCTCTCTCCGGGCCTGCCCGGAGCCGCCACGGGCGGGCCCTCGGGCCCGCCCGTGGTCGTTTTGCGGCCCCGGTGCGCTCAGCGCCAGCGCCAGGCGTGGTCCACCGGGCCGATGCCGGACCCGAGCGCGAAGCCGCCGGCGATCGCGCCGGTGATGTAGGCCTTCGCCGAGGCCACCGCCCCGGGCAGCGGTTCGCCCTTGGCCAGCCCGGCGGCGATGGCGCTGGCCAGCGTGCAGCCGGTGCCGTGGGTGTGCCGGTTGTCGTAGCGGGGCGCCCGGTACCAGTGCTCCTCCCCCGGCCCGCCGTACAGCAGGTCGGCGGCCTCGCCCTCCAGGTGCCCGCCCTTCACCAGGACCCAGCGCGGTCCGAGGTCGAGCAGCGCCTTGGCCGCGTCGAGCATCTGCGCCTCGTCCTCGACGGTGCGCCCGGTGAGCTGCGTCACCTCGTGCAGGTTGGGCGTGGCCAGGGTGGCGACCGGCAGCAGCCGCTCCCGGACGGTGGCGACGGCCTCGGCGGCCAACAGCGCGTCGCCGTGCTTGGAGACGCCGACCGGGTCGACCACCACCGGGGCGTCCACCCCGGTCAGCAGCTCGGAGACGGTCTCGACCAGCTCGATCGAGGCGAGCATCCCGGTCTTCACGGCCTGGACGCCGATGTCGTCCACCACACTGCGGAACTGGGCCCGGACGGCCTCGGCCGGCAGCTCCCAGTAGCCCTGGACACCGAGCGAGTTCTGCGCGGTGACGGCGGTGATCACGCTCATGCCGTGGACGCCGAGGGCCAGCATCGCCTTGAGGTCGGCCTGGATGCCGGCGCCGCCGCCGGAGTCGGATCCGGCGACGGTGAGCACCCGCGGGGGTGCGGAGGAGGGGCCGCCCTGGGGGCGGCCGCCGGGAGCGGGGGCGGAAGACGGGAGGGACATGGGCCCCAACCTACCCGCGCCGCCTCAGAGCACGGCTTCGGATTCCGCCCAGCGGTCCTGCGGCACGGTCTTGAGGTGGGTGACCGCCTCGGCGACCGGCACCAGCTCGATGTCGTTGCCGCGCAGCGCGGTGAAGTGCCCGAAGGCGCCCTTGTGGACGGCCTCCACCGCGTGCCAGCCGAACCGGGTGGCGAGCACCCGGTCCCGGGCGGTGGGGGTGCCGCCGCGCTGGGTGTGGCCGAGGATGACCGGCCGGGCCTCCTTGCCGAGCAGGTTCTCCAGCTCGTTGGCGAGCCGGTTGCCGATCCCGCCGAAGGTCCGGTGGCCGAACTGGTCGACGACGCCGTGGTCGAAGCGCATCGTGCCGGGCATCGGGGCCGAGCCCTCGGCCACCGCGATGATGGCGAACTTCTTGCCCCGGGAGAAGCGGTCCTCGACCATCCGGGCGACCGCCTCGATGTCGAAGGGCTTCTCCGGGATCAGGATGCCGTGGGCGCCGCCGGCCATTCCGGCGGTGAGGGTGATCCAGCCGGTGTGCCGGCCCATCAACTCCACCACCATCACCCGCTGGTGGGATTCGGCGGTGGTCTTCAGCCGGTCGATCGCGTCGGTCGCGACATGGACCGCGGTGTCGAACCCGAAGGTGACGTCGGTCGCGTCGATGTCGTTGTCGATGGTCTTCGGCACGCCGACCACCGGCAGTCCGGCGTCGCTGAACATCTTGGCGGCGGTCAGCGTGCCCTCGCCGCCGATCGCGATCAGCGCGTCGATGCCGATGTCCCGGGCGAGGGTCTCGGCGTTCTCCACCGCCCAGGCGATCCGGTCGCGCTGTACGCGGGCCGAGCCCAGAATGGTGCCGCCGAGGGTCAGCAGGCCGGTGACGTCGTCGTGCGAGATCGGCCGGGTGCGGCCCTCGATCAGGCCGAGGAAGCCGTCCTCGATGCCGACGATCTCGTCACCGTGCACATCGGTTCCCCGGTGCACCACGGAGCGGATCACCGCGTTGAGCCCGGGGCAGTCTCCGCCGCTGGTCAGGACACCGATGCGCATGGTGGCTGTGCTCTCCCGCTCCGCAGTGGTTCAGACCACCCGCGCCCGAGGAGCAGCAGGTGGATCCGGTTCAGCGCAAGCCTACGCCGTCCCCCGGCGCGGGCCCGCGCGCCGCTCGCCGGGGCGCCCCGCGCGTCCGGGCCGATGCGCGCACCCGCGCCGGCCCGCGGCCGCCGGCGGCCACCCGCCGACCGACGCCGCGCTCGCTCCGCTCACTCCGCGAAGTGGTCCCAGCCGCCGACCCGGTCCCAGGGCTCGCCGTCCACCGTCACCCGGCCACCGCGGGACGGCCGGGCCCGGCCGGTCACCTCGCCCACCACCCGCCAGCGGGCGGGCAGTTGGACCCCGCGCGGGAAGGTCGCCACGATCGCGTGGTCCTCGCCGCCGGAGAGCACCCAGACCAGCGGGTCCACCCCGACGGCCTGCCCGATGTCGGCCATCTGCGCCGGGACGTCGAAGTCGGCGGCCCGCAGGTCGATGTCCACCGCGCTGGCCCGGGCGACGTGGCCGAGGTCGGCCACCAGCCCGTCGCTCACGTCGACCATCGCGGTGGCGCCCAACTCGGCGCCGGCCGGGCCCGCGTGGTACGGCGGCTCGGGCCGGCGGTGCGCCTCGACGAAGGCGCGCGGCGAGCGGAACCCGCGCTGCAGCACGGTCAGCCCGGCGGCGGACCAGCCGAGCCAGCCGGTGACGGCGACCACGTCGCCCACCTGAGCCCCGGCGCGCGTCACCGGTGCGCGCCCCTGGAGGTCCCCGAGCGCCGTGATGGCGAGGGTGATGACGTCGCCGCGCACCACGTCGCCGCCGACCACCGTGGCACCGGCCACCTGGCACTCGTCGCGCAGCCCGTCCATCAGCTCGGTGGCCCAGGTGGTCGGCAGATCGGCGGGGGTGACCAGGCCGAGCAGGATCGCCGTCGGCACCGCGCCCATCGCGGCCACGTCGGCGAGGTTCTGGGCGGCGGCCTTGCGGCCCACGTCGTAGGCGGTCGACCAGTCCCGGCGGAAGTGCCGGTTCTCGATCAGCACGTCCATGGTGGCGACCACCCGGCCGTCCGGCGTCTTCACCACCGCGGCGTCGTCGCCCGGACCGAGGTCGACCGCGTCGGTGAGCGGTACCCGGGCCGTCAGCTCCCTGATGAGTCCGAACTCGCCGAGCTCGCCCACGGTCCCCTGCATCTGCCGTCCTCTCGCGTTTCCATCCGAATCGGAATTGCTGCCCCCCGCTCCCCCGCGCGCAGCGTACGCCCTCCGGGGGTGCAGAAGTCTCCCCTCCCCGGCCCGCTGCGCGGTAGCGTGGTGATCGGAATGCCGGTGAGTCCGTTCCCCACCCCCGAACGCCCGAGCGGGCGATCACGGCGCCGATCCCCGTTCCCAGCCGCCGGGAGGTCCCCCCGTGGTACAGGCATACATCCTGATCCAGACCGAGGTCGGCAAGGCCACCGCCGTGGCCCGGTCCATCTCCGAGATCCCCGGTGTCCTCCAGGCCGAGGACGTCACCGGACCGTACGACGTGATCGTGCGGGCCGAGGCCGAGACGGTGGACGACCTCGGCCGCCTGGTCGTGGCCAAGGTCCAGCAGGTGGAGGGCATCACCCGCACCCTCACCTGTCCGGTGGTCCACCTGTAGGCCCCGGCTACCATCGGCGGGTGGCCCGAGAACTCCGCGTCCCCCGCTTCCTGACGGCGCTGCCGGCCCCCGTCCGGTGGCTGGCCCTGCCGCTGGCGCTGAGCTGCACCGTCGTGGTGCTGCTCGGCAGCTGGGGCGCGCCCGCGGCGATCGAGGTGCCGAAGCCGACCGGGAGGGCCGCCGGCTACTGCCGGGACCTGGCCGCGGCGCTGCCCCAGGAGGTGCTCGGCCACGCCCGCAAGGACCCGTCGCCCGGCTCCCCGTACGTGGCCGCCTGGGCCAGCTCGCCGCGTACCGTGCTGCGCTGCGGGGTGGACCGGCCGGAGGCGCTGAACGGCGAGCACGCCAAGGACCTCTCCCCCACCATCGACGACGTCACCTGGTGGGCGCAGAAGCTCGACGACGGCGGATACCGGTTCATCACCACGATGCGCCGGGCGTACGTCGAGGTGACCGTCCCCGGCGGGGCCTTCAGTAATCCGCTCGACCCGGTCTCCGCCCTGAACGGCGTGGTGAAGGCCAACATCCCGTAGCGGCCGGAGAGCACGGGAAGGGCGGTCCGGGAGCTCCCGGACCGCCCTTGCGCGGCTGTGCGGCGGGTGCCCGGGCGGCTAGCGCAGCCCGGTCGGGCGGCGCAGCGCCGCCTGCAGCAGCCGGTCGATCAGCTCCGGGTACGACAGCCCGCTGGCCTCCCACATCTTCGGGTAGGCCGAGATCGGGGTGAAGCCGGGCATGGTGTTGACCTCGTTGATCATCCAGCTGCCGTCGTCCAGCAGGAAGAAGTCCACCCGGGCCAGGCCCTCGCAGCCGAGCGCCTCGAACGCGGCGACCGCCTGACGACGGATCTCGGCGAGCTCGGCCGCACCGAGTTCGGCCGGGATGCGCACCTCGGAGGAGTCGATGTACTTGGCCTCGAAGTCGTAGAACTCGTAGTCGCCGCCGACCAGGACCTCGGCCGGGACGCTGGCCCGCGGGCCGTCCTCGAACTCCAGCACCCCGCACTCGATCTCGCGCCCGGACACCCCGGCCTCGATGATCAGCTTGGGGTCGTGCCGGCGGGCCTCCTCGATCGCGGCGTCCAGCCCGGCGAGGTCCTTGACCTTGGTGATGCCGATGCTGGAGCCGGCCCGGCAGGGCTTCACGAACACCGGCAGACCGAGTTCCCCGACCCGCTCGCGGACGGCGGCGCGGCCGGCCTCGCTCTCCCACTCCCGCGGCCGGACGATGGTGTACGAGCCGACGCCCAGCCCGTGCGAGGCCAGCACCCGCTTGGTGAACTCCTTGTCCATGCCCACCGCGCTGGAGAGCACGCCGTTGCCGACGTACGGCACTCCGGACAGCTCCAGCAGGCCCTGGAGGGTGCCGTCCTCGCCCCAGGGGCCGTGCAGCAGCGGGAAGACCACGTCGACCTCGCCGAGCGCCTTCGGCACCGCCCCCGGCTCGCTCCAGACCACCTCACGGCTGTCCGGGCTGACCGGCAGCACGACCTGGCCGTCGACGGCCTCGGCGACCTGGGCGACGTCCGGCAGCCGGCCGTCGGTGATGGCCATCCGGGCCGGATCGTCGCTGACCAGCGCCCAGCGGCCCTCGTGGGTGATGCCGATCGGCAGCACGTCGTACTTCTCGCGGTCGATCGCCCTGAGCACGCTGCCCGCGGTGGACACCGAGATGGCGTGCTCGGAGCTGCGGCCACCGAAGACGAGCGCTACGCGCGGCTTCGCGGACGGGTTCGGGGGGGTTTGTTCGATGCTCATATCGGGTGTGAGACTACCGTGCGAGCCGTTTCCGGGACGTCAACCGCCCCGGTCGCCCGGCGTCGCGCGGTCAGTGCCGCTCGGCCTTGGCCGAGCGCGACATCAGCGCCCGCAGCGCCTCCTGGGTGGGGCGCCCGTTGTGCACCACGTCCACCACGGCCTCGACGATCGGCATGTCGACGCCGCTGCGCCGGGCCAGGTCGAGCACGGACTCGCAGGACTTGACGCCCTCCGCGGTCTGCCGGGTGGCCGCGATGGTCTCGGCCAGCGACATCCCGCGGCCGAGGTTGGTGCCGAAGGTGTGGTTGCGGGAGAGCGGCGAGGAGCAGGTCGCCACCAGGTCGCCCATCCCGGCGAGCCCGGCGAAGGTGTACGCGTCGGCGCCGAGCGCCAGCCCCAGCCGGGTCGTCTCGGCCAGGCCCCGGGTGATCAGCGTGGCCTTGGTGTTGTCGCCGAGGCCCATGCCGTCCGCCATGCCGACCGCCAGGCCGATCACGTTCTTCACCGCGCCGCCCAGCTCGCAGCCGATCACGTCGGTGTTGGTGTAGGGGCGGAAGTACGGCGTGTGGCAGGCCGCCTGGAGCCGCTTGGCGACCGCCTCGTCGGTGCAGGCCACCACGCTCGCGGCGGGCTGCCGGTTGGCGATCTCCCGGGCCAGGTTGGGGCCGCTGACGACGGCCACCCGCTCCGCCCCGACCTTCGCGACCTCGGCGATGACCTCGCTCATCCGCTTGGCGGTGCCGAGTTCGATGCCCTTCATCAGGCTCACCAGCACGGTCTGCGGCTCGATCAGCGGGGCCCAGGCGGCGAGGTTCTCGCGCAGCGTCTG
Source organism: Kitasatospora sp. NPDC028961 (assembly GCF_055564815.1). Classification (NCBI taxonomy): domain Bacteria; kingdom Bacillati; phylum Actinomycetota; class Actinomycetes; order Kitasatosporales; family Streptomycetaceae; genus Kitasatospora; species Kitasatospora sp. NPDC028961. Next base: position 86,434 of record NZ_JBVHVO010000024.1, read on the forward strand.
GGAGGGCACCGCGAGCACCGCGAAGTCGGCGCCGGCCAGGGCCCACGCCGGGTCCACGGTGGCCCGGACCGACTCGGGCAGCGGGACGCCGGGCAGGTAGTCGGGGTTGACGTGGGTGGTGTGGATCGCGTCCACCAGCTCCGGCCGGCGCCCCCAGAGGGTGACCTCGCAGCCCGCGTCGGCCAGCACCATCGCGAACGCGGTCCCCCAGGAACCCGTTCCGAACACGGCACATCGGGTCACTTGCCGGCCTCCTCGGTGCTGTTCTTGCGCGTGCCGGCGGCCCGCTGCCGCTCGGCGGCGGCCGCCTCCGCCCGGTGCCGGGCCGCCGTGCGCATGTCGTAGCGCTCGGCCGGCGGCTCCTCGCCGCGGATGTCGGCCAGCACGGCGGTGATCGCCCGCATGATGTCCTCGGTCGCGTCCCGGAGCACCTGGGCGGTCAGCTCCTGGCCCTGGTACCTGCTCAGGTCCACGGCCGGCCCGGCCGCCACCGTCACCCGGTGCCGCGGGAACAGGTTGAACCGGCCCTTCCCGGAGCCGCCCCGGCCGTACGGCGGGATGATCTCGTGCGCACCCCAGTGCGCCACCGGGATCACCGGCGCACCGGTCATCAGCGCGACCCGGGCCACCCCGCTCTTGCCGGTCATCGGCCACAGGTCCGGGTCCCGGGTGAGCGTGCCCTCCGGGTAGAACTGGACGCACTGGCCGCCGTTCACCGCGTCGATGGCCGCCCGGAACGCGTGCGCGGCGTCGGTCGACTCGCGGAACACCGGGATCTGGCCGGTCTTGCGCAGCATGAAGCCGATGAACGGGACCGAGAACAGCGAGGACTTGCCGAGGATCCGCGGCGGCCGCCCGCTGTTGTACTGCCAGTGCGCGTAGACCACCGGGTCGATGATCGAGTTGTGGTTGACGGCGGCGATGAAGCCGCCCTCCTTCGGCAGGTGCTCCCAGCCCCGCCAGTCTGGCTTGACCAGCGCGGTCGTCACCGGCTTCACCAGCACGGCCGCGAAGCGGTACCAGATGCCGTAATCGGCGTTGCCGAAGCCGGCATACGAGCGGCGGGCCACCCCAGGTCCTCCTCATCCGGTGCGGCACGCGGGGTGCCGCAGTCTCTCGCCTCCCGCGACCCCCGTCGGACGGGGTCGGGGCGCGGAACAGTCTCGCCCGACCGCGGAGCGGCTGTCGAGCAACCCCGCCAGCACGTCGGGCGGGCGTGACCAAACGCACGTCCGCACAGTTCGGACGGCCTGGCGAGGGTTCCGGGACCGGCGTCACAATGACGCCGATGACCCAGGACACCGTACGCCCCAGCGGGCCCGTCGCGCCCCCCGCACCCACCGCAGGCTGGTCGCTGGTGCTGCCGCTCAAGCGGCTCGCCCTGGCGAAGACCCGGTTGGCACCCTTCGCCGGGCCGCACCGCGCGGACCTGGCGCTCTCCTTCGCCCTGGACACCGTGACCGCCGCGCTGGCCACCCCGGGCGTGTCCCGCGTCCTGGTGGTCACCCGGGACGGCGCCGCCGGCGAGCGGCTGGCGGCGCTGGGCGCGGTCGTCGTCGGCGACGAACCGGGCGGCGGCCTCAACGACGCGCTGGCGCACGGCGCGGCGGCCGCGCTGGCGCTCGCCCCGCACGCCCCGCTGGCCGCGCTCTCCGCCGACCTGCCGGCCCTGCGCCCGGCCGAACTGGCCCGGGTGCTGGCCGCGGCCCGGCCGGCCGGGCGGTCCTTCCTGGCCGATGCCCCCGGGTTGGGCACCACGCTGCTGGCCCGTTCCCCCGGCGGTCCGCTCGCACCCGCCTTCGGCGACGGCTCCCGGGCCCGGCACGCGGCCGGCGGCGCCCGCGAACTGCGGCTGGACGACGTGGAGTCGGTGCGCCGGGACGTGGACACCGGCGCCGACCTCGGCGCGGCGCTCGCACTCGGCGTCGGCCCGCACACCGGCGCGCTGTCGGCCCGGCTCGCGCAGGCGCTCGGGCTCCCCGCCGCGAACCGCTCCGGACGGGCGCGCGAGCAATTCTGACCCCCGCTCCGGACGGGCGCGGGAGCAACTCCCCATCCGCGCCGGGCCGTCTCCGCGAGCTGCCCCGGGGGCCTGTCGGTGCTGCTCGCTATGCTGCTTCCATGCAGGCCACCGCGTTCACCTTCGACCCCGCCACCCGGGCCGGCTCCGTGCTGCTCGACGACGGGACCCCGGTGCCGTTCGACGCCGCCGCCTTCGACGCCGGCGGCCTGCGGCTGCTGCGCCCCGGCCAGCGGGTGCGGATCCGCACCGAGGGCGCGGGCGACGCCCGCCGGGTGGTCTTCCTGACGCTGCAGACCTTCCCGGACCCCGCCGAGGCCTGACCGGGCCCGCGCCGCTCCACAGCCGCGCGCCGGGGCCGAGACAGGCCCCGGAAAACCGAAGAGCCGTGGCGGCCCGACCACCCGGAATTCCGGGAGGGGGTGCGCCACGGCCCTGGAGAGCCGTCCGAGGACTACTTCGCGCTGGTCTTGCGCGCGGTGGTCTTGCGGGTGGCGGTCTTCTTCGCGGGAGCCGTCTTCTTGGCCGTGGCGGTCGCCTTCTTGGCGGTGGCCGTGGTCTTCTTGGCGGCGGCCGGAGTCGCCGTCTTCTTGGTGGCGGCAGCGGTCTTCTTGGTCGCGGCGGCCGTGGTCTTCTTGGCGGCGGCCGGAGTCGCCGTCTTCTTGGTGGCGGTCGCCTTCTTGGCGGGGGTGGCCGTGGTCTTCCTGGCGGCGGCCGTGGTCGCCGTCTTCTTGGCAGCGGCCTTCTTGGTGGCGGCCGGGGCCGCGGCGGCGGCCGAGGCGGAGCGCTTGGTGGCGGCGCGCTTGGCGGCCGGGGTCGCGGCGACACCGCTCTTGCCCGGGGTGAGGGAGCCCTTGGGGGCCTTCTTCACCGAGGGGCCTTCCTTCGGCAGCTTCTTGCTGCCGCTGACCAGGTCCTTGAAGCCCTGGCCGGGACGGAAGCGGGGCACCGAGGTCTTCTTGACCTTGACCTTCTCGCCGGTCTGCGGGTTGCGGGCGAAGCGCGCGGAGCGCTCCACCTTCTCAAAGGTGCCAAAACCGGTGACCGACACCCGGTCACCGGCCACGACGGCGCGGACCATGGTGTCGAGCACTGCGTCGACGGCCTCTGCGGCAGCCTTGCGACCGCCCAGCTGCTCGGCCACCGCTTCGACAAGCTGAGCCTTGTTCACGTCTTCCCCTTCGGAAACGGGCGCCGGATGATTCCATCCGTTCATTTCGCACGTTAGGTATGTATCTGCGGACTTTCAATTACCAAACGCGCGAATCACCCTAGTGTCGCAATGGATTTGCGCGTCGGCGACCTCAGGCGACGGGCGGGCGCCCCTCGTCGAGGTCATGCACAAAGCGACTCAACCGCCTTGCCGCCTCCGGAAGATCGCGCTTGGCGGCCTCGGTGACGATCAGGAGTTGACGGGTGAGAGCGGTCTTTGCATCGGCAGACACGTTCAGCGCATGCACGCGGGCGTGAGCTTGCTTCAACCGCTCGGCCACAAGCGCGTAGAGCGCTGCGACTTCCGGGTCGTCCGGCCCCTCAGCAGGTGAGGTGGCGGCGTCCGGCCGATCGTCAATTCGGCGTTCGGATCCCCGGCCCGTGGACTCCGGTGACGCGGGTTCGCCGCCCGCGTACGGAGGTTCATGGTGCCGGTGCATGTACTGATTGTGCCATCTACCCGCAGTTGTGCTTGCGCGGGGCCTCTGCGGCAATGCCAAATCGGCAATCGGGGGCCGGCGCCGAGGGGTAACTCCGGGCCCGGAACGGCGGATGGTCCGCCCCCCCGAGGGGAGGCGGACCATCCGGTGGAACGTCAGAATGCTTGTTCTCCCGCGCCGCTCAGGCGACCGGCAGAGTACGCGGCTTGAAGGCGGGCCGGGTCTGTTCGAAGGCCGCGATGTCGGGCTCGTTCTGCAGGGTGATGCTGATGTCGTCCAGCCCGTTCAGCAGCCGCCAACGGACATTGTCGTCCAGCTCGAACGGGGCCGTGATGCCCTCGGCGCGCACCTCGCGGGCCTCCAGGTCGACGGTGATCCCGGCTGTCGGATCGGCCTCCACCAGCGCCCAGAGCCGCTCCACCGTCTCCTGCGGCAGCACGACCGTGAGCAGGCCGTTCTTCAGCGAGTTGCCGCGGAAGATGTCGGCGAAGCGGGACGAGACGACCGCGTGGAACCCGTAGTTCTGCAATGCCCAGACGGCGTGCTCCCGGGAGGAGCCGGTGCCGAATTCGGGGCCGGCCAGCAGGACGGTCGCGCCCTGGTACTCGGGCCGGTTCAGGACGAACGACTCGTCCTTGCGCCAGGCCTCGAACAGGCCGTCCTCGAAACCGGAACGAGTGACCTTCTTGAGCCAATGGGCCGGGATGATCTGGTCGGTGTCGACGTTGCTGCGGCGCAGCGGCACGGCGCGACCGGTGTGGGTGGTGAACTTCTCCATGCTGCTCAGGCCTCCACAGCGACGTCGGACGGGAGATCGGCGGGTGCGGCCAGTCGGCCGAGCACCGCGGTCGCGGCGGCGACCTGCGGCGACACCAGGTGGGTGCGGCCGCCCTTGCCCTGGCGGCCCTCGAAGTTGCGGTTCGAGGTGGACGCGCAGCGCTCGCCGGGGGCCAGCTGGTCGGGGTTCATGCCCAGGCACATCGAGCAGCCCGCGTGGCGCCACTCGGCGCCGGCGGCGGTGAACACCTTGTCCAGGCCCTCCTCGACGGCCTGCAGGGCGACCCGCACCGAGCCGGGGACGACCAGCATCCGCACGCCCTCGGCGATGGTCCGGCCGTCCAGGATGGCCGCGGCGGCCCGCAGGTCCTCGATCCGGCCGTTGGTGCAGGAGCCGACGAAGACGGCGTCCACCGCGACCTCGCGCAGCGGGGTGCCGGCCTCCAGGCCCATGTACTTCAGGGCGTTCTCGGCGGCGATCCGCTCCTGCGGGTCGGCGAAGGAGGCCGGGTCCGGCACCTGGGCGCCGAGCGGCGCGCCCTGGCCCGGGTTGGTGCCCCAGGTGACGAACGGGGTCAGCTGGGTCGCGTCGATGAAGATCTCGTGGTCGAAGACCGCGTCCTCGTCGGTGCCCAGGGTCTTCCAGTACTCGACCGCGGCGTCCCATTCCTCGCCCTTCGGCGCGTGCGGACGGCCCTCCAGGTAGTCGAAGGTGGTCTGGTCGGGGGCGATCATCCCGGCCCGGGCACCCGCCTCGATGGACATGTTGCAGATGGTCATCCGGGCCTCCATGGAGAGGCTGCGGATGGCCGAGCCGCGGTACTCCAGGACGTAGCCCTGGCCGCCGCCGGTGCCGATCCGGGTGATGATCGCCAGGATCAGGTCCTTGGCCGTGACGCCCTCGGGCAGCTCGCCCTCGACGGTGATCGCCATCGTCCTGAACGGCGCCAGCGGGAGCGTCTGGGTGGCCAGGACGTGCTCGACCTGGCTGGTGCCGATGCCGAACGCCAGGGCGCCGAAGGCGCCGTGGGTGGAGGTGTGGGAGTCGCCGCAGACCACGGTGGTGCCCGGCTGGGTCAGCCCGAGCTGCGGGCCGACCACGTGCACGACGCCCTGCTCGACGTCGCCCAGCGAGTGGATCCGGACGCCGAACTCGGCGGCGTTGCGGCGCAGGGTCTCCAGCTGGATCCGCGAGACCGGGTCGGCGATCGGCTTGTCGATGTCCAGGGTCGGGGTGTTGTGGTCCTCGGTCGCGATCGTGAGATCGGTCCGGCGGACCGTGCGCCCGGCCAGCCGGAGGCCGTCGAAGGCCTGCGGGCTGGTGACCTCGTGGAGCAGGTGCAGGTCGATGAAGAGCAGATCGGGCTCGCCCTCCGCGCGCCGGACGACGTGGTCGTCCCAGACCTTCTCTGCGAGTGTCCGTCCCATCGGATTCCCTCCAGCCGGCCGCGTTGCCGGCCTTCTCGTGTTCATCGGGGTCACTGCCTGCGCCGCCCTGTGAGGCGCGCCGCGTGACCTGCACGCCGGATCGGTGTCCACCATGCGGACACTCTGTTGAGGCCGCATTCTGGATGTCTCCCGGGCTGCTGCATCCAGAGTGGCGCTTTTCTCGCCGGATTGAACTTGCGTCTCGCGGAATGAGACTGCAGTCTTAGGGCATGGACAACTCTAGCGGCGTCGGCGTTCTCGACAAGGCCGCTCTGGTGCTGAGCGCACTGGAGTCGGGCCCCGCCACGTTGGCGGGGCTGGTCGCCGCCACCGGTCTGGCGCGGCCCACGGCCCACCGGCTCGCCGTCGCACTCGAACATCACCGACTGGTCACCAGGGACATGCAGGGCCGGTTCATCCTCGGCCCCCGTCTCTCCGAACTCTCCGCCGCGGCGGGCGAGGACCGGCTGCTCGCCACCGCGGGCCCGGTCCTGACCCATCTGCGCGACGTCACCGGCGAGAGCGCACAGCTCTACCGCCGGCAGGGCGAGATGCGGATCTGCGTCGCCGCCGCCGAGCGGCTCTCCGGCCTGCGGGACACCGTCCCGGTCGGCAGCACCCTGCCGATGAAGGCCGGCTCGGCCGCCCAGGTCCTGCTCGCCTGGGAGGAGCCCGAGCGGCTCCACCGGGGCCTCCAGGGCGCCCGGTTCACCGCGACCGCGCTGAGCGGCGTCCGGCGCCGCGGCTGGGCCCAGTCGATCGGCGAGCGCGAGCCGGGCGTGGCGTCCGTCTCGGCCCCCGTGCGCGGCCCCTCCAACCGGGTCGTGGCCGCCGTCTCCGTCTCCGGTCCGATCGAGCGCCTGACCCGCCACCCGGGCCGGCTGCACGCCCAGGCCATCATCGAGGCCGCCAACCGGCTCACCGAGGCCCTGCGCCGCGGCTGACCACCCCTAACCGCCGATGTCGAAAAGGGCCCGCGCACCGAGGTGCGCGGGCCCTTTTCCGAATCACCCGGAAATGCGGGCGGAAAACACAAAAGGCCCCGGCGGACCAGGGCCTTGCTAATTTCTGGCTGGGGTACCAGGACTCGAACCTAGACTAAGTGAACCAGAATCACTCGTGCTGCCAATTACACCATACCCCAACAAAGCAATTCAGCCGATGGGCAAGCCCACCGGCTTAATGCTCTGGTACCCCCGACCGGATTCGAACCGGCGCTACTGCCGTGAGAGGGCAGCGTGCTAGGCCGCTACACAACGGGGGCATCCTGGCGATCCCTTGCGGGATCAGTACCCCCGACCGGATTCGAACCGGCGCTACTGCCGTGAGAGGGCAGCGTGCTAGGCCGCTACACAACGGGGGCTTTCCAGGCGATCCCTTGCGGGATCAGTACCCCCGACCGGATTCGAACCGGCGCTACTGCCGTGAGAGGGCAGCGTGCTAGGCCGCTACACAACGGGGGCTT